>WVYQ01000044.1:0-1052 GCA_011772865.1 Woeseiaceae bacterium
CTCGGGGTGCGAACCGATCGTTCCGTCTTGTGGAATTCGAGACAGGCTTCCTCGAACGGCAGATTGCAGAAATCGAGCATGCGCCGAACTTCGAACTCGAGATCGGCAACAACGTCTTCATGCTGCACGCGCAGAATAAAATCGGGCAACACCGCATTCCAGTGATCCATGAGTGCAACGTAGTCACGGTAGTATTGGCCGGCATCGGCGAGGTCGTAGGTAAATTCCTGGCCCTCGGCGAACAGCTGCTTGAAGCCGGAAAAGCAGCAGGCCATCGGGTGCCGGCGGGCGTCGATAATTTTCGCGTGCGGCAATATCAGCTTGATCAGTCCGAGATGACGGAAATTGTTCGGCATCTTGTCGATGAAGAACGGTGCGCCGTGGCGATGAATGCGGGTATCGCGGATGAACGCCTGCCCGAATTCCCTGACCTCTGCGGCATCCAGTTCGCAAAGGATTTCAGGATAACCGCCCGCATCTCCCTTGCGCCCCCGTCGCCGCAGGCGCTGCGACAGAGCCAGGATGTTCGGTAGTTCGAGCGTGCCATCGACTTGTGAATGTGAAGACAGGATCTGTTCCAGCAAAGTTGATCCCGCACGCGGCAGACCGACAATAAAGATGGGATCCGGTGCGTCGTGGCCCCAGCCAGTTCGCTCGTCGAAGAACGCTTTCGTGCATACCTCTCGTTGTGACTGCAGGTCCGTTGTCATCACGTCCGCGTCGTAGCGGCTTTGCGCCTTCTTGATCTTGTTGCCTTTTTCGTAGTAACGAAAGGCGAGCTCGTATTCTTTGCGGTCTTCGTATGCCTTGCCGAGCGCAAAAAAAAGATTCACTCGATCGAGATGCGACAGGTTGCCGTCATTTTCGCGCGCAAGCATCGCAGCGATCTCGTCATCGCTGAATTCGTATACCTTCAGGTTGGCCAGCGAGTACCAAGCTTCGCCGTACCCCGGCTGGCTGTTGATGGCCGCCCGATAATTGGCAACGGCGTCGTCGTATCGACCACTTGTTTTCAGTGCGTGCCCTTTTGACGTCAGCGTGACCGGGTCGCC
>WVYQ01000044.1:1070-5200 GCA_011772865.1 Woeseiaceae bacterium
GGTAACTTGTCGAGGACTCGGTCGAAAGTCTCCAAGGCAGTCTCGTAATCTCCCGTTTGCATGGATTGAATGGCATAAAGCGACTGAAACTGCGGATTGTCCGGGGACCGGGCGAGCAACTGTTTGGCGTGGTCCAGCGCCGCCTGGAATTTCTGGCGCTTCCTCAACACCTGGATATGGTCGATCCGCACCGGGATATTTTCGGGGTCAAGCTTTGCCGCGTTCTCGAGGAGAAATTCGGCGTCGTCGAGTACGCCGAGCCGCATGCCGATGTCGGCGAGCAGCCGCATGCCCTCGACATGGTGCGGCACTTTCTGCAGAAACTGGCGGCAGATATCCTCGGCCTTCAATAACCGGCCCTGGGCGATCAGGTCCATGACGCCGACCAAGGGTGGCGGCAACGACTGCAGGCGCTCGAGCTGCGCCTGGACCCCGACCGCCTGGTGCTCTTGTCCTCTGCGCCGGAAGATCTCGAGCTGGCCGCGCCAGCTTGCCTCGAGCGCCGGGTTCGCGATGCACGCTCTCGAATATGCGCGCAGCGCGTCGTCAAGCCGGCCCGAATCCCGATAGGTATGTCCTTCCTCCTGGTGGGCCCGGCCGTAATCCGGCGCCAGCGCTTTGAGCTTCTCCAGCACATGCAGCGCCTCGTCGAACCTGCGCAGGTACCGGCAACATACCGCGCGCATGTAAAGTGCGTCGACATTCTCCGGATCGGATTCGAGCAGCAACTCGAGGCTCGCGAGGGCCTCGTCGAAGCGTTTCGCGACGATGACATCCTGTATTGATGCCAGGTCGGTTGCGGGACTTGCTGTCTGCAAATTAACTACCCTGCAACGAGCTGCGCCCCCGTGGCGGGGGCGCAGCATCGCCTTTATGGTCCAGCGGAACCTGCGTCAGAAATTAAACCCTGCGCGTACGCCGACAGTCAACGGCTGTGCGTAGGTCACCGTCGTCCGGTCAAAGACGAAGTTGCGCGACACTTCGGCACGCTCGTCGGTGACATTGTCGATGAACAGCTCCGCGTTCCAGGTTTCCGAACTGACTCCTGCACTGATATTAAGCATCGTCCAGCTGTCGATGCGATCGCGATTGATCGTGATCACATCGCTGAACGACTCCGACGACCACAGGATGCTCGGCATGACATGTGCAATCAGCCCCGAATTGCCGAAGTCCCATTCGTACCGTGCCCGCACGTTGCCCTGGAAGTCGGGCGCGAACGCGAGATTGTCGCCCGCCCTGACGTCATTGGTCGGTGTCAGCACGTCGGTGATTTCCGTATCGAGAATCGAGAACGCGCCGGAAATCGTCAGGCCCTCCGAAAAATCGGGCAGCCAGATGAAGTCGGCTTCGAGGCCGGTGACCTCGGCGTTGGCGGCGTTATCCGAGAAAAACAGGTTGACGATGCTCGGGTCGAATATGGTCGTCTGCAGGTTCTCGATATCGACGAAAAATAGCGCCGCGTTCAGCCGGAAGGTGCCGTCGGCGAACGTTGACTTCGTGCCCAGCTCGTAGTTGGTCACGTCGTCCGTGTCGAGCGCGAACGGTACCGTGAATGTCCCCGCGGGGTTCACCCGACCGCCGGGCCGGTTCAGCAGGCCGGGACGGAAGCCTTCGGAAATCGTGCCATACCACATCTGGTCTGCGGTCGGCCGCCAGGCCGCCGTGATCTTGAAGATCGTGCCGTCGGTGGCCGCCTTGTCCGGGTTGCCATCCGGGTTATCCGGAGCATACTGCCTCGAGATATTGGTGCCGAACACCTGCGCGTCCGTCGGCTGACCCATGTTCGAGAAGGAGCCGTTTGCGCTGCCCTCGAAGTCGACCTCGATGTCGTACCAGCGTGCGCCGACCGTGACGGAGAACTGCTCGGTGAAATCGTAGGTCAGCTCGCCGAAGACGCCGAGCTGCTCGTCGGTGCGCAGTACGTCATTCCTGAATATGACGCCGGACGGGAACGGGCCGGGATCGGAGAAGTAGCCGGGGAATGCGTCGCCGACTTCGCCGGTGACGGCGGTATTGGTCAGGGGATAATTGGGCCCGAAGCCGAGCACCCTTCCGCCCATGCCGTCCGGCTCATAAGAAGTCGCAAGCAATGATCCGGGATACGTAAAGTCATTGACTTCCTTGAGTTCCAGGTCCTGATAAAAGATACCGCCTGTAAAGCGCAGCGAACGGGACTGGTCCGTGGTAATGCGGAACTCGTGGGTGATCGACTCCAGGTCGTTCTGGCTGTCGACCAGCAGGTTCGGCGGCTGACAGGTGCCGTCGGGCTGGCCCGTCGGGCTGAACGTCGTATAGGTGACGTAGTAGTCGCAAGTGTAGTACGGCAGGTACTGCCCCACGAACAGGTAGTCGGTGTAGTCGATGATCTGGTCGGTATCGCGATCGGTGAACGCGCCGGTATAGAGCAGTTCGAGCTCTCCGACTGCCAGGCTCGCGGTCCAGGCCGTGTTGCCGAAGCTATCGTCGATTTTGTCGGGGCTGAATCGCTGGACGGCGAGATCGCCAACATTAGGATCCGAGAAGAACACGCCGTCCGACTCCATGTCCTGCTGGGTGTGCTGCAGGTCGAGGCGCAAGCGATCGTTAACATCCCAGCGGAAGCTCACCCGTCCACCGGTGTAGGTCGTTTCGTTGAAGTCTTCTTCGACCAGCGCGCTGTTGTCCGCTTCCAGGAACGTGACACCACTCAGGTCGGCGGTGGACTGGAAGCCTGCGCGATCTGCGCTGACCGGCACGCCGTTGGCGCGGACCGTGCCCGCGGGCCGGAAGCGGGCGCTGTCGCTCGTGTCGCGCACGCCGGCGACATTGTCGATCCAGCCACCTTTGGTGTCGGTGTAGAACACGCCACGCATCGCAAACGAATCGCTGACGGGCACGTTCAGCATCAGCTCGAGGTTGCCTGATTCACCGCCTTCGGAGATCGTGCTGGCGCCGACCCGAACGCTGCCATAAAAACCCTCGAAATCGGGTTTGTTGGTAATCAGGCGGACGTTGCCGGCCTGGGAGCTGGAACCGAACAGCGTGCCCTGCGGGCCCGACAGCACCTCGATGCGCTGCAGGTCGGCCGCGTAGACGTCGAGGTTGCGGCCCGGCTGCGCGAGCGGCTGTTCATCGAGATAGAAGGCGACGTTCGGCGTCAGCCCGGCGACGCCCGCCGTCGTCAGGTTGGGGGTCGTGGAAGCGACACCGCGGATATAGATCGTATTCTGGCCGGGGCCGCTGCCTCCTGCGGTCACGGTCGGAAGCTGCAGCACATACTCGGCGAAATTGGTAATGCCGAGCTGTTCCAGGTTCTCGCTGGTCAGTGCCGAAACCGCGATCGGGACGCTCTGCAGCGACTCCTCGACCTTGGTCGCAGTGACCGTGATCTCCTCGATTTGTCGGGTTTGCTGCCCCTGCGCCTGTGCCGTGGCGCCGAGCGCGCCGGCGTACAGCGCACAAATGACGGCCTGGCTGACTTGCTTTCTCTGGTACATAGATCCCCCCGTCTTAACTTAATTATGTTTGCGGCCAGAGGCGGACGCGCCTTTGCGCCAAACGAGGCGACGGCGCGCGCCACAGTCTGCTGAAGCTACCCCAATGCCTGTCGAGCGATTATTCTGGCTGCGACAATTATTTATCCGCGCGCGACATAGTCTAGTATTAATCAGCGCTGACCGCCAAAGTGTCTTGAAAATCAGGGGACCCCACAAAGATCGAGTTCTTGTGGTGACCTGCCTGTATAACGGGTCCAGCCATACGTTTACGGCGGCGTCCCGACCAACTATTGATTGCTCCGTACTCAATTACGGCGTGGATATCTCCTGATATGGAACTCTGTGTATAGCTGCGGTCGACCGGCAGAGGCATCGGGTGGCACAGGAAATCAAATCTTCAGAAATATTTTCGACTGACGTCCAGCACGAGCCGGGGCAAGACAACATTCACCTGCTCGGACTGGATATACAAGGTCTCGTGTTCCTGGTATCTGCGGTCCTCGGAATCGTATTCGTCGCCGGTACGCTCGTATTCCTCGATTCCGCGGGGGCGGCTTTTCAAGACATGCGCGTGTGGATAACCACGAAGTTCGACTGGATGTTCATGCTGTCCGAAAACATGTTCGTGGTGTTCTGTATCGTCGTCGCCTG
>WVYQ01000044.1:5218-8231 GCA_011772865.1 Woeseiaceae bacterium
GTCGGTATCGGCCTGATGTTCTTTGGGGTGCTCGAGCCCGTGACGCATACTTTGCAGCCGCCGCTCGGCATCGATGCGACGGATACGCAATCGGCAAGAGCGGCAGGCATGTCATCGGCCATACTGCATTGGGGATTGCACGCTTGGGCCGTGTATGCGGTCGTCGGTCTGGCGCTGGCTTTTTTCTGCTTCAATCGGGGTCTGCCACTGACGCTGCGTTCTGCCTTCCATCCGCTTTTCGGAGATGCGGCGTGGGGCCCGTTGGGACACGCCATCGACATAACGGCCGTGCTGGCAACCTTGTTCGGTCTTGCAACGTCGCTCGGTTTGGGCGCTGAGCAGATAGCCGGCGGCCTGAGCTACCTGTTCGATGTGCCATCATCCAACACAGTGAAAGTAGGCCTCATTGCGGGAATCATCGCGATTGCACTCCTATCAGTCATCGCCGGGCTGGACAAGGGCATAAAACGGCTCAGCGAAATCAACATGCTGTTGGCGGCATTCTTGCTGCTGTTCGTAATCTTCGCCGGTCCGACGTATGTAATTGCGAGCACGTTCGGTAATGCAGTCGTTGACTATGTGTACTACCTGCCGCAGCTCAGCAACTGGATCGGCCGTGAAGACCTGGACTTCTATCATGGGTGGTCGACGTTTTATTGGGCTTGGTGGATCGCCTGGTCGCCATTCGTCGGCATGTTCATTGCAAGAGTCAGCTACGGCCGCACGGTACGTGAGTTCATCACCTGGGTTCTCATAATTCCGACATTGCTCTGTATCATCTGGATGTCAGCGTTCGGCGGCACGGCGCTCGAGCAGTTATTGTCTGAAGGTTACCGGGGTGTCGCCAATTCGGTTCCGGAGCTTGCGCTTTTCAAAATGCTCGAAAGATTGCCGCTTACTGGACTCATGTCGTTGATCGGTATCGTGCTCATCGCGATATTCTTCGTCACGTCGGCCGATTCCGGTGCCCTCGTCATGGACATGATTACCGCGGGTGGAAAAATGAATGCCCCGGTGGTGCAGCGGGTTTTCTGGTGCACCCTGGTTGGCCTGGTGGCAATTGCATTGATGCTGGGTGGAGGTATTGCTTCATTACAGGCACTCGCCATATCGGTGGCCCTGCCGTTTTGCCTGGTCCTGATCATGCTCTGCGTGAGCCTGATTCGGGAACTGCGAAAGGAAGTAATGCAGACACAAGGTGGCGAGCGCCCGGTAGCGGGCGCGTAAGCGTCGATCATCGCTGGTTTGCACACCTGTGCAGAGCCTGGCGCAAATTTATGGTCATTGAAACCGGCGAGACCGGCTGCGAAAATCACTGATCCGGCGACACTTCCGGNNTGGCAGAAGCGATCAAGCCGGTACACCGCGGCGAGCAAGGTGGCCGGTACAAGCCTCTCAGCGATGAAGGTATTGCCGCCGTCGATGCCAACATCCACCGGATCCTTGCAGAGGTCGGGTTCAATGACGCGACACCGCACTGTATCGAGACCTGTACAGCCGCAGGCGCGGTGTTGGGTGACGACGGGCGCCTCAGATTTCCACGGCCGGTTGTCGCCAGGGCACTCGAGTTGGCACAGCGGAATCTGGTGCTGCACGGCCAGGACCCGGCCCACGATCTTCACATCAGCGGGAGCAGGGTGCATTTTGCGACGGCCGGTGCCGCGGTCACGGTCGCAGATTCGGCCAGCAACAGCTATCGCGATTCGACGGCGCAGGACCTGTACGACATGGCACGCATCGTCGACACCTGCGAGCATATCCACCTGTTCCAGCGCACCTGCATAGCCCGGGATATCGCGGACAACTACGAGCTCGATCTGAACACGACCTACCTTGCCGTGTCGGGCACCAGCAAGCACGTGGGTTCCTCGTGGACGCTGCCCGCGCATGTCGAAAAGACGCTCGAGCTGCTGCACACCATCGCCGGCGGCGAACAACAATGGCGGGCACGGCCCTTCGTCAGCCAGTCGAACTGCTTTGTCGTGCCACCGATGAAATTCGCGCCGGACGCACTGGAATGCCTGCGTGTCGCCGTCGAGGGCGGCATGCCGGTGCTGCTGCTATCGGCCGGCCAGGCCGGTGCGACGACCCCCGCCCTGCTCGCGGGCGCGGTTTCGCAGGCATGGGCCGAGTGCCTGGGTGGACTCGTGTATGTCAACGCGATAGAGCCTGGTGCGCCGGCGATTCTCGGCGCCTGGCCGTTCGTCTCGGATCTTCGCACGGGGGCGATGAGCGGCGGATCGCCCGAGCAAGGCTTGCTGTCGGCGGCTTGTGCGCAGATGTCCCTTCACTACGATCTGCCGTTCGGCACGGCATGCGGCATGACCGACTCCAAATTCCCCGACTATCAGAGCGGCGCCGAGCGTGCTTACACCCTGGTACCGGCCGCGCTGTCAGGCGCCAACATCATTTACGAGGCAGCGGGCATGTACGCGAGCCTGCTCGGTAGCTGTCCGGAGAGCTTCCTTCTCGACAATGACGTGCTTGGCGCTGTCTTGCGTATCACGCGCGGTATCGAGGTCAATGACAGGACTCTTTCATTCGACAATTTGCAGGAGGTCTGCTTGAACGGCGTCGGGCATTACCTGGGTTCGGACGAGACGCTCGAGGTGATGCAGAGCGAGTACATCTACCCGGACTTCGGCGATCGGCTGAGCCCGGCCGCCTGGGAAGAGAGCGGCAAGCCGGTGATGCTCGAGAAGGCAATCGACAAGAAAAACGAAATTTTGCGATCGTATTTTCCGCAGCACATCAGCGACGAGACCGATGCGAGAGTACGCAGTGATTTCCCGATTCATCTTGCGCCGCAAGCGATGAGGCGAGACTGAGTGTCGGATAAGCAGGCATTCCGCAGCGGCAATTACTTTCGCTGCCTGTCGACGGCACGGCGCAGCGCTGCCTAAGAATGAATGCGCTCGTTTTGCGGATCGTAAAGCGGTCGCAGCGCGGCGTCTGCTGGTACGCGGACGCCGGCCACCTCGATCTCGTAACGACTGTCGAGTAATTCGAGCGC
>WVYQ01000027.1:0-18698 GCA_011772865.1 Woeseiaceae bacterium
TGTGCTCGACATGGGTCTCGAGTGGGTGCCGACGTCGGACGAGGAAGAGGAGTTCGAGCTGCGCGATCGGGAGACCGGCGAGGTGAAATGGACCGGCACGCGAGTCGACCTCGTTTTCGGTTCCAACTCGCAGCTGCGGGCCATCTCGGAGGTTTACGCCCAGGACGACGCGCAGGAGAAGTTCGTGCGTGACTTCGCGGCCGCCTGGAACAAGGTGATGAACGCGGATCGCTTCGATCTCGTCTAGCCCGGGCGCGCGGCAAGGAGTAGTTGATGTGCGGGCCGGACGAATGTCCGGCCCGTGCTTCTTTCAGTCGTCGAGAGTGTCCAGGGCTTTCTGGAAGCGATTGGCGTGTGAGCGCTCGGCTTTTGCCAGCGTCTCGAACCAGTGCGCCGTCTAGCCCTCCGCAGTCGAGCGGAAGACCGCGGATACTTCGTTGTAACCTTCAACGTCGGCATTCGCGGCAAAGTACAGGTAACGGAGGTTGGCCATGCTTCCGCGAGCGAACGCATCTTTCAGGTTCTGCTCCGTTTTGCCGCCTTTCAATGACATGTCTTGCCCTCTCGATACGTATGATCGTAATTAGATTGAGTGTCATCAGCACGTCAATCGTCGCGCGTGCAGACGTCAGCGGCGGCACCTGGATTGACGACAGGTGAACGCGCAGGTAGCGTACCTCGATTGCACGAACTGCGAACAGTCACGACATGAGTAACAGACAAAGTTTCCACCTCGAAAAGGCGCTCGCCGACCTCGAATCGATCGTCGAGGAACTCGAGTCCGGCGACCTGCCGCTCGAGAAAGCCATGAAGAAGTTCGAGGAAGGCATCAAGCTGACCCGCTCATGCCAGGCGGCGCTCAAGGAAGCCGAACAGAAGGTCGAGATCCTGCTCGAGAGTGCCGGCGGCGAGGAACTCGAAGACTTCGACGTCGAGGAAGAAGACTAGTCCGACTGACTGGCGATTCGCCTGATCAACGGTCTCCCATCAGCTCGAGCAATGCCACGACCGTGGACTCGACGCCTGCGCGTACGGACGGTTCCGGCGAAATCTTGAACAACGGTGAATGATGACTGGCCACGGCGGGGCCGCCCGCCGCGGCGCGACCGAAGTCTTCGGCCGGCGTGCCGCCGACGTTCCAGTAAACCGTCGGAATCTCAGGATCGATCGTAAAGAACGGAAAGTCCTCGGCCACCATGGACTGCTCCGGTACGTCCTCGACCCGCGCCTCGCCGAGCGACTCGCCCCAGGCCACCCGCAGGCGCCTAACGAGTTGCGGCGTATTGACCATCGGCGGCGCGAACTCGTCGAACACGATCACTTCCGGCAACTTGTCTTCGGGCAGTCCGGCGACGCGCCCCATGTTCTCGGCGATACGCTTGATTCCATCGAGCAGGACCTGCCGGGTTTCGGGATTCGTGTATCTGACCGTCAGCTGCAAATGCGCACGATCGGAGATGATGTTGTGCTTGGAGCCGGCCTGGAACGAACCCACGGTGACGACCCCGGGAGTGCGCGGTGGCAACTCGCGCGATACCAGTGTCTGCAGGGCCATGACGATCTGGCTGCCCAGAACCACCGGGTCCTTGCCCGCATGGGGCGAGGCGCCATGCGCACCCACGCCGTGAATGATGATGTCGACCGTATCAACTCCCGCGTACGGGCTGCCCTCGGTCACATTGATCTGGCCCGCAACGGTTTCGGACCTGACGTGCAATGCCAGCGCATAGTCGGGCGTCCCGAAGCGCTCCCAGATGCCGGCTTCGCGCATCGACACAGCGCCGTTACCCCCCTCTTCGGCTGGCTGCACGACGAGCATCAGGGTTCCGCTCCACTCATCCGTTCTTGCCGCCATTTGGCGCGCTGTGCCGACCAGGCTCGTAATGTGAACGTCGTGCCCGCACGCGTGCATGACCGGTTCTTCCTTGCCGCTCAAAGGACTCATCTGGCGGGCTTTTGACGCATTGGGCAGGCCCGACTTCTCCTCGACGGGCAGACCGTCCATATCGGCGCGCATCATGACGAGCGGTCCGTCGCCATTCTCGAGCATCGCGACGATACCGGTGCCACCGAAACTCTCGGTGACATTGAATCCCGCCGCTCGTAATTCCTCTGCCATCCGTGCCGCGGTCTTGAATTCGACCGTCGACAATTCCGGGTTGCGATGAAAATGATCCCAAAGATCGCCCAGGTGTTCGTCATAGTCTTTCTTGACACTTTCGGCCAGCTCACTTGCCGAAACAGAAAACGAACAGACCAGCAGCGCGCCCAAGAGCGCGGCAAACACTTTTCGCATGGGTAGCCCCCGTAATTCGAATTATCGGGGGGGATTGTAGCTTAAGTGGTTCCCTGCAGGCGCTGAATCAGGGAGCGCAGGAAGACTTTGTTGAAGCGCAGCTGGCAAGCCGACGACACCTGCTCCATCAGGGTCGAGCTGACCCGCAGGATCGTGACGGCGCCGTTGGCCTTGATCGAGGCCTGCCGCTTCGCGCCGCGAACATAGCTCGTCTCGCCGAAGCAGTCGCCGTTCGAGAGCGTACCCAGCGAACTGCCGTTGGCTTCGACCGATACCTTGCCCGATACGATGATGTAGAAGCGATCGTCGATCTCGCCTTCGCGAACGATATCGTCACCGTCCTTGTATTCGTGCCAGTCGGAGGCGCGCAACACTTCCCAGATCTCGGCATGCGAGAACTCGTGGAAAAACGTGAGGGTTCGCAGGACGTCGAAATGCTCCTGGTTGTCGAGCTTGTCGTATTTCTGGCGAAGATCCTTGTAAACGCGCGTTAGCTCGGCGGCCATCGCGGCGCCGCTCGACAGGCGCTGCTCTGGATCCTTGAGCATGGTCGTCGCGACGACATCCTCGAGTTCCATCGGCAGGTCGTCGCGATAGGTGTGTATCGGCGGCGGCGTTGCATAGACGATCTGGTGCAAGAGCTTCGACAGGTTGTCGGCGCGGAACGGCCGGAAGCCCGTCAACAGCTCATACATGACGGCGCCGAGCGAATACAGATCGGAACTCGGTGTCAACTCTTCCGATTGCACTTGCTCGGGCGACATGTAACTCGGTGATCCGGCGATGCCCTCGATACGCGACACTTCCGAGTCGCTGACGATTGCAATACCGAAGTCGATGATGCGCACATCGTTGTCGATCGTCAGCATGACGTTCGATGGCTTGATATCGCGGTGAATGACACCGCGACCGTGCGCATAATGAAGTGCCTTGGCGCACTTGTAGATGATCTCGACGACGTCGTCGACACGCAGCAGGTTATCGGGCCGGCAGTATGCTGCCAGCGTGCGCGCACCCTGGATGTGCTCGGTCACAACGTAATATTTGCCGTCTTCCTCGCCCGCATCATAAATCGGCATGATGTTCGGATGCTGCAGCATGCCGACCATGTGGGCCTCGTTGAAGAACATCTTGCGGGAGACCTTGGCCTTGTCGGGGTTCTCGTCTTCCTCGATGTCGTAGACCTTGATCGCGACGTCGCGGCGGTAATAGGGGTCGTGAGAGAGATAGACCGTTCCCGTCGATCCTTTACCGATGCGGTTGATGATGACGTACTTACCGATTTTCTCGGGGACGTCACTCGGGCGCTCGATGTCCTTGACAGAAGTGGCCATTTTTTCTCACATTCAGTTCATCAGCCACCCCAAAAAAGCCAGCAATAATGCGGCGTACAGGGCAGCCACGAGGTCGTCCAGCATAATTCCCGCACCTCCTTTCAGTCTGTGATCCAGGTCCCGAATCGGCCACGGTTTGACAATATCAAAGGCCCGGAACAGCCCGAATGCCAGGATCCACGGGTAGAGCCCGAAAGGCGTGAAAATCAGCACCACGTACATGCCGACAATCTCGTCCCAGACGATGCCGCCATGGTCGTGCACCCCGAGGCGGCGGGCGCTCTGGCCGCAGATCCAGATGCCGGCGACAAACATCGCAACAGCGACCCCTATTTGCGTGACAGGTCCCACATTTAGTGTCGCCCAGGCCAGCGCGACGCCAATTAACGATCCGACCGTGCCCGGCGCCACGGGCGAGAGCCCGGTCCCGAATCCGAAGGCGAGGATGTGCACCGGATCCGTCAGCACTTCGCGCGCCAGCTTGGTCCCCTGCTTGCTCATTGGAAATGACGGTAACCGCTGTCGTCGATATCCACAATGTCGCCTCCGGCCCGGCATACCAGGCCGCTGTCCCCTTTAACGACGCCGATGGCCGTGATCGGGACACCGGCCAGCTCGCCGGGAATGCTCTTCGACGACGTAAAACACAACTCATAATCATCGCCGCCCGTTGTCGCGTATCGGCGCTGCAGTTCGACGTCAAACGCGTTCGCCATCGCATCCGAGATCGGCACTGCGTCGAGATCCAGGTCGGCGCCCACCTCGCTCGCATCGAGGAGTTTTTTCAGGTCGCCGACGAGACCGTCCGATATGTCGATACAGGCGCTCGCCAGTCCCGGCAGCTCGAGCCCAACACCAATCCGGGCGTGCGGGCGGAGAAATCGTTTGACGAGAAACTCGTTGTCCCCGCCCGATGCCATAAGCGACAGTCCGGCCGCAGCATCGCCGAGCGTGCCAGTAACATATATCGTGTCACCGGGCCTGGCGCCGGAACGGAGAATCGCCGCCCCCGCCGCAACGTCGCCGGTAATCTGGACACTGACAACGACAGACTCGCCGCTCGTCGTATCACCACCAACGAGTGGCATATCATACTCGTCGGCCGCGTCGAACAGCCCTCTCGCGAACTCACCAATCCATTCTCCGGTCTTCCCGGGCATGCTCAACGCCAGCGTCATCCACAGGGGTCTGGCGCCCATGGCTGCGATATCGGAAAGATTGACCGCCACAGCGCGATAGCCGAGATCGGCTGGCAGGGTATCGGCAGGAAAATGCGTGCCTTCGACAAGCGTGTCGATGACCGTCACGAGTTCACGGCCTCGCTCGGGCCTGAGTACGGCGCCGTCATCACCGATGCCTTTAATGACAACGGAACCTTCGCCATCACGGGCAAAGTAGCGCCGGATCAGTTCGAACTCATCCACTTTCCTGGGCGCCGATCTCGGTGCTGCGCAAGGACTGGGCAGCAACGTCGAGGCAGGCGTTGATGTATTTGTGGCCGTCAGTCGCGCCAAATCGTTTCGCGAGGTTGACGCCCTCGTTGATAACGACCCGATACGGCACGTCGATTCGCGACCCGAGTTCCCAGACTCCGATCAGGAGCACCGAAAGTTCGATGGGATCGAGCTGCTCGAGCGGCCGATCGATCAGCCCGTCAATCGTATTCTCGAGTTCCGCTTGCGACTCGCAGATGACCGGCAATGCTTCATCAAAAAACGCCTGGTCGACACGCTCATAAGCGGTCTGCTCATGAAACTGCTCGAGCAATTCCGCGCACTCGTGGCCGGCTATCTGTTTTTGATAAAGCGCTTGCACGAGCAACTCGCGAGCCCGCGTTCTCGCCCCGCTTGAAGTGGACTGGTTCATTCCACGCGTCGGAGCGTATTGACCATCTCGATAACGGCAAGCGTGGCTTCCTCGCCCTTGTTACCGGCCTTCGTGCCGGCACGCTCGATGGCCTGCTCGATCGTATCGGTCGTCAGGATGCCGAAGCCGACCGGCACGCCATGTTTCTGCGCAGCGGATGCGACCCCTTTGACACATTCGCCGGCAACATACTCGAAGTGCGGTGTGCCACCACGAATAACGCAACCGAGCGCAATGATTCCGTCGAAACGGCGCGAGCCGGCAATTTTTTCGACCATCAGGGGCATTTCGAAAGCGCCCGGCACCCGGACGATTTCGATGTCGGCATCAGCCGCGCCATGTTGGCGCAGGCAGCGAACCGAAGCCTTGAGCAAAGATTCGACGATGAAGTCGTTGAACCGCGACGCGACAATTGCGAATCGCGCGTCCCGAACGACAAGGTCCCCTTCGGTTGTCTTGATCTTGTCCACTATTCCTCGACGTACTCGGTAATTTCCAGATCAAAGCCCGAAATCGCGTACATGTGTTTGGGTGCCGATAATACACGGATTTTGGACAAGCCGAGGTCGCGCAGAATCTGCGCACCGACCCCGTAGGTGCGTAGCACGCTGTCGCCGCCTCGCCGTTCCTTGAGGTCGTCGTTCTCATGCCCGAGACTTTCGACGGCATCCATGAAGTCGCGCGAGGTCTCGTGGTCGCGAAGCACAACGATCACCGCCGCATCCTCTTGAGCGATACGCTCGATGGCGCTTTGCAATGGCCAGCCAAGCGACCTCGAACGCACGCCGATGACGTCGCCGAGCGTATCCTGTATGTGCACTCGAACAAGCGGATTGTCGGCCTTGTCGAGATCACCTTTGACGAGCGCGACATGCACGGCCTGATTTACATGGTCATCGTAGCAATACATTGTGAATTCGCCGTGTCTCGTCGTGATCTGCTGCTCTTCGATCCGCTCGACGTTACGTTCTTTTTCGAGCCGGTAGCGAATCAGGTCCGCAATCGTACCGATCTTGATGTCGTGCGACCGGGCAAACCGCTCGAGATCCGGGCGGCGCGCCATCGACCCGTCTTCGTTGAGAATCTCGACAATGGCCGCGGCAGGTTCCAGCCCGGCCAGCCGCGCAAGATCACATCCCGCCTCGGTGTGGCCCGCGCGTGTCAGCACACCACCCGGTTGCGCCATTACGGGAAAGATGTGCCCTGGCTGACTCAAATCATCAGGCCTTGCCGCCGGAGCAACGGCCGCCTGGATGGTCCGGGCGCGATCATGCGCCGAGATGCCGGTCGTAATGCCTTCGGCCGCTTCGATCGAAATCGTGAAATTCGTGGAATGCCGCTGGTCGGTATCGCTCACCATTAACGGCAGCCGAAGCTGCGCGCAACGCTTGCGTGTCAGCGTAAGACAAACCAGACCGCGGCCATGCGTGGCCATGTAGTTCACATCTTCCGGACGCACCTTCTCGGCCGCCATGATCAGGTCGCCTTCGTTCTCGCGATTCTCATCGTCGACCATGATCACCATTTTGCCGGCACCGATGTCGGCGATAATTTCGTCGATACTGCTGAAAGCCGCATCCACCGCGCTGGGATGCATTGTCGTGTTATCCGCCATAACCGTATTCCCGGAGAAACTCCATCGTCAGTCCCTCCCCGTCTTTTGACAACAGCCGCTCAATATACCGCGCGAGCAGGTCGACCTCGACATTGACATCGCTTCCAACCCTGTAATCCCCGATTATCGTGACTTCGGCCGTGTGCGGGATGATATTCACCTCGAATTCAGCGCCCGATACTTCGTTGACCGTCAAGCTGACACCATCGAGGGTGATTGACCCTTTTTTCGCAATATATCGGGCATAGTCGGCGGGAATTTCGACAGCCAGGCGTATCGATCGCGCATCGGCATCACATTTCGTCACCTTGCCCACACAATCCACATGGCCGCTGACGAGGTGCCCGCCGAGCCGGTCACCGAAAGCAAGTGATGGCTCCAGGTTGACAGCGCTGCCGACGCCGAGATCGCCGAGGTTCGTAACATCGAGCGTTTCGAGCGAAACGTCTGTATCGAACCCGTCTTCGCGCAATGCGACCGCAGTCAGGCAGACGCCATTGACGGCAATGCTTTCGCCAACCTCGTAGGTAGAAAATGGCAGGCCCTTCGACTGGACCGACAGTCGCACATCGCCGCCTCGCCGTTCGAGCGCAGTGATGCTGCCCTTCGCCTGAATGATCCCTGTGAACATGGCTCAGCCTTTGAAGCGCGCCGTTATGCGAGTGTCCGGCCCGACCTGGCGCGTATCGATGATATCGAGCAATCGACGATCAGCCAGGGCCGTCCACGACGGAGTCCTGAACATGCCGATCGTCTCGCTCCCCATGATATGGGGGGCCTGGTAAATAACAAGCTCATCGATGAGATCATTTTCAAGCAGGTGTCCCGCCAGCACCGGGCCTGCCTCAACGAGCACATCGTTGATCTCGCGGCGCCCGAGATCGTCAAGCACCGTTTGCGCGTTCACGAATCCATTGACCTCATCCACGGCAACGACTTCAGCACCGGCATCACGGAGAGGCGTCTCCTTGCTGTCATCACAGCAATAGACGAGCGTTTGGCCCGGCAAGGCCAGCATCTCGGCCGAAAGCGGCATCCGCAATTTCCTGTCGAGTACGACGCGGAGAGGCTGACGGCCGCGCGTATCGATGTTCGGGTCCCGGACTGTGAACGAAGGATCATCAGCAAGTACGGTCCCGATTCCGCTGAGCACGGCCCCGGATCTCGCCCGCAGCCGTTGCACATCCGAGCGCGCCTCCGGGCCCGTGATCCACTGGCTTTCTCCGCTTGCCATCGCAATGCAGCCATCGATGCTGGACGCCATTTTCAGGCGCACGAACGGCCGTCCGCGTGTAACGCGACTCAGAAAACCCGACAATTGCCGTTCAACCTGGTCTGCGAGTAAACCGGTCCGAATTTTAACCCCGGCTTCCTCGAGCCTCTTTGCACCCTTGCCGTCGACGTCGGGATTCGGGTCTTCGAGCCCGATAACAACTTCGGCGACGCCCGCATCGATCAGCGCATCGGCGCAGGGCGGAGTCTTGCCATGGTGCGAACATGGCTCCAGCGTAACGAAGGCCGTTGCACCCCGGGCGCGATCGCCCGCGGCTTCGAGCGCATGAATTTCTGCATGGGCCTCGCCGGCAGCCGCATGCCAGCCCTCGCCTACGACCTCGCCGTTCCTGACAATGACGCACCCGACTATTGGATTCGGGTGCGCCGTGTAGATGCCTTTTGTAGCCAGACGCACGGCCTGCGTCATGAAATCGCTATCTGACTCGCGGGACATGAAAGCTATTTGTTCTTCTTGCCCAGGAGATCGGGTAGCAGCGACATTTGTTCGCGGGAAGCTGCGGTTTCGGATATTCGCTGCAAGCGCTTGATTTCTTCTTCGAACTCGGTGATGTCCTGGAATCGCCGGTAGACCGAGGCGAACCGCACGTAAGCGACTTCATCGAGTTCGTGCAGCTCCTGCATGACGAGTTCGCCGACGAGCCTTGACGGCACTTCACGCTCGCCCATCGTTCGCAGCTTGTGGATCAGGCGGTTTATTGCCTGTTCGAGTTCGTCGCTCGGCACAGGTCGTTTTTCGAGCGCGCGAATCATGCTGTTGCGCAGCTTGCTTTCATCAAACGGCTGGCGACTGTTATCGTTTTTGATCAGCCGCGGCATGACGAGTTCGGCGGATTCGAATGTCGTGAATCGTTCGTTACAGTCGAGGCACTGCCGCCGCCTGCGAATCTGCATGCCGCCGCCGGCAAGGCGCGAGTCAATCACCTTGGTTTCCTCGTGGCTGCAGAATGGGCAGTGCATGTGGAATCAGTCGTATACGGGGAAGCGCTTGCAGAGGTCCAGGACCTGCCCACGTACGCGCTCGATCGTCTCCTTGTTAGTGACGTCATCCAGTATATCCGCAATCCAGCCGCTTAGCTCACGGGTCTCGTCGGCGCCGAAGCCGCGCGTCGTGATGGCAGGCGTGCCGAGGCGCAGGCCGCTCGTGACGAAGGGCGACTGCGGATCGTTTGGCACGGCATTCTTGTTGGGCGTGATGTTGGCGCGTTCGAGCGCCGCCTCGGCATCCTTGCCGGTGACGCCATGGCTGATCAGACTGACAAGCATGAGATGGTTGTCGGTACCTCCCGAGACGATGTCGTAGCCGCGCTCCTGCAGCACGCTCGCCATGACCTTGGCATTCTCGCAAACCTGCCCCTGGTAATCCTTGAAGGACGGCTCCATGGCTTCTTTGAGCGCCACGGCTTTCGCGGCAATAACGTGCATCAACGGCCCGCCCTGGGTGCCGGGGAAGACGAGCGAGTTGAACTTCTTGGTCAGCTCATCGTTCTTGCGCGCAAGTATCAACCCGCCGCGAGGACCGCGCAGCGTTTTATGGGTAGTGGTGGTGACGACGTCAGCGACGGGCACCGGGTTCGGGTAATGCCCGGTTGCAACAAGTCCCGCGACGTGAGCCATATCGACGAGCAGGTAGGCACCTACGCTGTCGGCAATTTCGCGGAACCGCTGCCAATCGACCACGCGGGAATACGCCGAGAAGCCGGCGATAATCATCCTGGGCTTGTGCTCCTCCGCCAGCGACTCGACCTGGTCGTAGTCAATCAGGTCGGTTTCGCGGACGAGACCGTATTGCAACGCGTTAAACAGCTTGCCCGAGAAGTTGACCTTCGAGCCGTGCGTGAGGTGTCCACCTTCGGCGAGGCTCATGCCGAGAATCGTGTCCCCTGCCTCGAGCAGCGCGAGGAACGCTGCGGCATTTGCCTGTGATCCCGAATGTGGCTGGACATTGGCATAGTCGGCGCCGAACAGCTTTTTGGCGCGTTCGATGGCGAGCGTTTCGACGTCGTCTACAAACTCGCAGCCACCGTAGTAACGTTTGCCCGGGTAACCCTCGGCATACTTGTTCGTCAACACGCTGCCCTGCGCGGCCATGACCCGCTTGCTGGCGTAATTTTCGGAGGCGATCAGCTCGATATGTTCTTCCTGGCGGCGCTCCTCGGCGTCGATCGCTTCTTCGAGCTCGGGATCATAGGTGGCAATAGTGGCTGACGTGTCGAACATAGCGGGATTTCTCCGTCGAGAGCGGACGAGCAAAGGTCGCGATGTTACTTGTTAACCGGCTGCGACGAAAGACTGCACAACGCGGGTCCAGGCGCGCGCGATGTTGTCCCGGTTGTAACCACCGCCGCCGGTCCCGACGATCCTGCCTCCACAGTACTTGTCGGCCAGCCGGCACAGCGCGGTCGCCGCATCCGCATGCGCTTGCTCCGTGTAACAGAGGTGTGTGATCGGGTCCCCCTCGAGGCTGTCGGCGCCGCACTGGAACAGGATGAATTCGGGCTCTGCCTGTTCGAGGTACGCCTCGGCCCGGGCCCAGGCTCTTTCGAAATCCCGGTCACCGGCGCCCGGTGGCATCGTAATGTTCAGCTTGGTGCCGCGAGCCCTTCCCGTGCCTGTCTCCGACTCGGCTCCGGTACCCGGATACAGGTAGCGACCATCTTCGTGGATGTCGACAAAAATCAGGTCGGGGTCGTCCTCGAAACTGTAGAACATCCCGTCGCCATGATGGGCGTCGATATCGACATACGCAATGCGCCTGAGCCCGTGCTTGCTGCGCAGGTACTCGGCCGCCACGCCGCAATCATTGAATACACAGAAGCCCGCAGCGAAATCGCGGCCTGCGTGATGCAGCCCGGCGATGGGAACGAATGCTCGCTGCGTTTCGCCATGCATGACCGCGTCGACCGCCGCCAGCGTCGTGCCGACGACCGTCGAGGCCGCGTCAAAGATGCCGGGCATTGCGGGGGTATCGCCATCATCGAGATACCCCCTGCCCTCGCTCGACATCCGGGACACCTTGTCGATGTAGTCCGCAGAGTGAAACAGCAGCAGATCGTCGACGCTGGCGTTTCCGGGCGTACCATACTCGATGTGACTGTCCAGGCCGGCCCCGGCAAGCTCGTCATGGAAGACATCGTGCCGGTCAAGGCCAAACGGATGCGGATCACCGAAGCCATAGCGGGCAAGCTTTTCGCCTTTGTATACGCGGACAGGCTGTGTCACGGGATTCTTCGTTCTTGTTCTGGTCTGAGCGTGAAGCATACCGGAGATCGGCGTCATCATGCCCGATGAATCTGATATCCAGGTTTGCTAATGGGCTCGCATAAGGAATAATGCGCGCTTCCTGACATCAGCATAAGCCCAATGGCGCAATATATTTACACGATGAACCGCGTGGCCAAGGTGGTCCCGCCCAAGCGGTACATCATTCGCGATATCTCACTGTCGTTCTTCCCGGGCGCCAAGATTGGCGTGCTCGGTCTCAACGGCGCGGGCAAGTCGACCGTGTTACGCATCATGGCCGGCATCGATACCGAATTCGAGGGCGAGGCGCGACCCCAGTCCGGCATCAAGGTCGGGTACCTGCCGCAAGAGCCCGAACTCGATCCTGACAAGGACGTCCGCGGCAATGTCGAAGAGGGTCTCGGCGAGACGATGGACCTTTTGCATCGATTCAACGAGATCAGTGAGAAGTTCGCCGAACCGATGTCGGACGACGAGATGAACGCCTTACTCGAGGAACAGGGCAAGCTGCAGGACGCCATCGATGCAGCCGGTGGCTGGGAAGTGGACCGCAAGCTCGACGTCGCCGCTGATGCATTGCGGCTACCGCCCTGGGACGCCGATGTAAGCAAGCTGTCGGGCGGCGAACGGCGCCGCGTCGCGCTGTGCCGCCTGCTGCTATCGCAACCCGATATGTTGCTGCTCGACGAACCGACCAACCATCTGGACGCGGAATCCGTCGCCTGGCTCGAGCGCTTCCTCGACGAGTATCCGAGCACGGTCATTGCCGTCACCCATGATCGCTATTTCCTCGACAACGTTGCCGGATGGATTCTCGAACTCGACCGCGGTCATGGCATTCCCTGGGAAGGCAATTATTCGTCGTGGCTCGAACAGAAGGCAAAACGCCTGGCCCACGAAGAGGCCACCGAGAAGGCCCGGCAAAAAGCCATGAAGCACGAGCTCGAATGGGTTCGTGCAAACCCGAAGGGTCGCCAGGCCAAATCCAAGGCGCGCCTCAGGCAGTTCGATGAACTCGCCTCGACGCAATACCAGAAGCGCAACGAGACCAACGAGATTTATATTCCGCCCGGCCCGCGCCTTGGCGAACTGGTCGTCGAGGTCGAAGATCTGCGCAAGGGATTCGGCGACAAACTGTTGATCGACGGGCTCAGCTTCCAGCTTCCGCAAGGCGGCATCGTCGGTGTGATCGGCCCGAACGGTGCCGGAAAGACGACGCTTTTCCGCATGATTGCCGGTACCGAGAAACCCGATTCTGGCACGATCCGCCTGGGCGAAACCGTCCAGATCGCAGCCGTGGACCAGTCCCGCGACAGCCTGGACGACAACAAGACGATCTGGGAAGAAATCTCCGGTGGCCAGGACCTGATCAAGGTCGGCAATTACGAGACCCCGTCGCGCGCCTACGTGGGCCGGTTCAATTTCCGCGGTCCCGAACAACAGAAGAAGATCGGCCTGTTGTCTGGCGGCGAGCGTAATCGTGTCCATCTGGCCAAGATGCTCAAGTCGGGCGGCAACCTGCTCATGCTCGACGAGCCGACCAATGATCTGGATGTGGAGACCTTGCGCGCCCTCGAGGAAGCTCTGCTCGAATTCCCGGGCTCGGCGATCGTGATCTCACATGATCGCTGGTTCCTGGATCGCATTGCTACCCATATACTGGCTTTTGAGGGCAACTCGGAAGTCACTTGGTTCGCTGGCAATTACGCCGACTACGAAGAGGACCGCAAGCGGCGCCTTGGTGCGGATGCCGACAGCCCGCATCGTATAAAATACAAGCGCCTCGATACCTAGGAGAACTACGATGAACGTGTTCATTGCCGCCAGCGCAATACTCACGCTCATCGCCATCCTCTACCTCGGCGCGACCGTACGCCATTTGGGCCGCAGGCACTTCCTGCGCGCGGGAGGATCGGCCGCAACCTGCGTGGCCACGGGCGCGCTCGGTACGGCCGGCATTTTGCTGTTCATCAGCTATCTGGGTTACGAGCGCCTGACCGACGAGCAACTCGTCGGTGTCATCGAGTTCACGCGAGCATCACCGCAGGAATATACGGCGAGACTTATGGTTGACGGCGAACTCGACCGGCTCCTGATCCTGCGCGGCGACGAGTGGCAGCTCGATGCTCGCGTGGTCACATGGAAACCACCGGCAACGATTCTCGGCTTCGAACCGGTGTACCAGCTCGAGCGGCTTAGTGGCCGCTACTCATCGGTCGACCGCGAGCTCAGTCAGCCGCGCACCGTTCACGATCTCGCAGAAGAACGGCCACTCGACTTGTGGTCATTCGCAAGAAACTTCCCGAAATTGACGCCGGGTGTCGACGCGTATTACGGGACGGCAACCTATGTGCCGATGGCCGACGGGGCCCGATTCCGGGTCACGCTGTCGCGGGACGCCCTGATTGCACGCCCGATCAACGATGAAGCGCGCGAGGCTGTCGGTGACTGGGGTCAGGACGACGATGTGCGCTAGATTATGTTAATCGTAGATGGCGCACCGCAGACTTTGGTGCATACTGGCGTAGCTGATTGATTCGGCGTAAATAATAAAGAGCGACCATGGCGATAATTCTGGACAGGGATCAGGGGCTTCTGCTCGCGGACGACGAGCAGATCGGGCTTGAGTGCCCCTATTGCAGTGTCTATGCGCACATGACGCCACAGTCGGTCCCCGAAGTCGGCGATCTGCTGCAATATCACCCCAAGCATGTCGGCATGGTGTATCGCTGCGACGCCTGCAATGCGCCTGTTTTCCTGCGCTTTGCCGTTAAACAGTTCGGTGACACGCACGTCGAGCTGTATCGCAACTTCGTCGAGCTCGAACGACCCAAGGAGCGCTTCGCGTTTTCATACCTCCCGAAAGAAACCGAGGTTTTCTTTCGGGAAGCATTGTCGTGTTACTCCAACAACAACTTCAATGCTTTCGCCTCGATGTGCCGTCGATCGGCATCCAGCGCCTATGCACAGCTTGGCGAAGGCGGCAGGCTCAGGGCTTTCGAGGAGATCGTGATCGCGCAGGACATCGCGGGCATCGACGACGAAACCTTTGCCCCAATCAAAACGGTGCTCTTTGACGCAGACACCGAAGACGAGTTACCGATCCTGTCCCGGGTGCAGGCCGGCATCCTGCTCGAGATACTCAAGGACATGTTCTACCAGTGCTTCGTTCGCCGTGGGAAACTGACACGCGCACTCAAGGTCCGTCGTTTCTTCGTTCAGGAAAACGACGGCGACCTGGCCTCCTCGGCCTGATTTCTCTTACTTCGGGATGCGGAACGAGATCGAGTGAATATTCTCGATCGGATGAATATCGACGCGTTCGGTCTGATTGTCATAGAGAAAAACAAACTGCCCCGTCGTGCCCAGCAACATCTCGGTGGTAGCAGCGCCGCTGTCTGCAAACATCACGTCGACGAATTTGCCCTCGCCATCGAGCGCGTCGTCAGCCCGCCATGCAGCGAACAGATAGATGAACGTGAACACGATCAAGATCGCAACGAAATTGTTGAGCAGCCTGTATCGCGGCGAGCCGTACCAGGCAGTCCATCGGCTGTGACTCTTGCTGCCGTAGCGTCGACTCATTGCGTTATCGCCCATGATCAGCAGGACCGCCACGACCGCCAGCACCCACGTCACCGGTTCTTTGAGTGACGCGAGCAAAAAGTCCGATATCTGCGAGTAATTAAAGACGTTGATGCCGAAGTGCCGCAGGTATGCCCAAGAATAGAACATGCCTATGACCGAAGAGGCCAGGTAGAACGCCGATACGATTAGCGCCGGATGCGTCCTGAGCAAGTTCGTGATCGAGTCTTTTACGCTAGTCAATTGCGACGCGGGCATTGCGAAACATACGCATCCAGGGCCCGTCTTCCCCCCAGTTGTCCGGGTGCCATGAGTTCTGCATTGTACGCGCCACGCGCTCGGGATGCGGCATCATTATCGTGACGCGGCCGTCATCATTAGACAGCCCGCAGATGCCATCCAGTGAGCCGTTCGGGTTTGCCGGATAGGCATCGGCCACGTTGCCGTAATTATCGATATACCGCAGTGCAACCATGTGGGAAGCCAGGTAGCGGTCCGAATCATCGATAAAACTGACCCTGCCCTCGCCATGAGACGTGGCAATGGGGAGCCGAGAGCCGGCCATACCGTGCAGGAAAATCGACGGACTTTCGAGGATTTCGACCAGGCTCAGGCGCGCTTCGAACTGCTCCGACTTGTTACGCAGGAAGCGCGGCCAGTTCCCCGCACCCGGGATCATGTCCCGCAGGTGCGACAGCATCTGGCAGCCATTGCAGACACCGAGTGCAAACGTATCGCCGCGCTTGAAGAACTCCGCAAACTGGTCGCGAGTGCGGGAGTGGTAAAGGATCGACTTCGCCCAACCGCCGCCGGCGCCGAGCACATCACCGAAAGAAAATCCGCCGCAGGCGACGAGCCCCTGGTAATTTGTCAGGCTGTCACGGCCGCTGTGCAAATCGCTCATGTGCACGTCGACAGCGGTAAATCCGGCGTGAACGAAAGCCGCCGCCATCTCGTATTGGCTGTTGACGCCCTGTTCGCGCAAAATCGCGACGCGCGGGCCTTTCTCACCCCGGTAGGATCTCGCGATATCCTCATTGGCGTCGAATGTCAGCTCGACGTTGAGACCCGGATCGTCATCGTCAAGAATGCGGTCATACTCTTCCCGCGCGGTTGCGGGATTGTCACGCAATGCCTGCATGCGATAGCTCATGGCCGACCACTCGCGCTGCATGTGGCCGCGTTCGAGCCGGAGCACATTTTCTCCGCCACTGCGCACTGTCAGCACGGGAGTAGGCTCGACGCGTCCAATTGCTGCCGCCTTTGCGCCATTCCGGTCGAGCACCATCTGTACCTGCGTCAGCTTGTTCTTGGCCACCTGGATGACCGCGCCTGCCTCTTCGGCGAACAGCTGCCCGAGCAGCTGCTGCCGGGAGCCGTCAAGCTGCAGCGTCACGCCAAGTCGGCTCGCAAACATCATTTCGGCAACGGTTGCAAAAAGCCCGCCGTCGCTGCGATCGTGATAGGCGAGCAACATGTCCCGATCGTTAAGCTCCTGGATGGCGCCAAAGAAGCTCTTGAGCAGATCCGCGTCGTCGAGATCGGCTGTATCGCCGCCGATCCGACCGTAGGCCTGTGCGAGGCAGGAACCGCCGAGCCGGTTCTTGTCCTGCCCGAGGTCGAGCAGCAGAAGGTAGGTCGGCTCTTCACTGTGTTGCAATTGCGGTGTCAGATGCTTGCGCACGTCGGTCACGGGCGCAAACGCCGATACGATCAACGAAACCGGGGCAACGACCTGGTACTCCTCGTCACCTTCCTTCCAGTTTGCGCGCAGCGACATCGAATCCTTGCCGACCGGGATGGCGATACCGAGATCGCGGCACAGCTCATCGCCCACGGCCTTGACCGTTGCGAAGAGCCTCGCATCCTCGCCGGCATGGCCGGCTGCGGCCATCCAGTTCGCCGAAAGTCGAATTTTCCGGATGTCGGTAATCGGCGCTGCCGCAATATTCGTAACGGCCTCCGCCACGGCCATTCGGCCGGATGCCGGTGCATTCAGGGCTGCCAGCGGCGTGCGCTCGCCCATGGCCATGGCTTCGCCGGTCGTGCTGTCGTGGCTGCTGGCTGTAATAGCCACATCGCTGACCGGCACCTGCCACGGCCCGACAAGCTGATCACGAACGCTGAGGCCGCCAACGGTCCGATCACCGATGTGAATCAGGAACGATTTGTCCGCTACGGCCGGAAACCGAAGCACGCGCAGTGCCGCCTCTTCCAGTTCGATCCCCGAGAGGTCGAGAGGTATGTCGACTGGCGGCGTGCTTGCTACATCGCGAGTCATCTTTGGCGGATTGCCGAGCAACATTTGCATCGGCATGTCGACGACCCGGTTGCCGAACTGACGGTCACTCACGACGAGGTTGCCGTCATCGGTCAGTGTGCCGATGACGTATACCGGGCATCGCTCACGAGCACAGATCGACTCGAATTCCTCGATTCGATTCGCCGCAACGATCAACACGTAGCGCTCCTGCGCCTCGTTGCACCAGATTCCCATTGGCGACATGCCGGGTTCGGCATTGTCCACGTCGCGTAATTCGATCGTCGCGCCGTGACCGCTGTGATCGACCGCTTCGGGGACGGCATTCGACAGGCCACCTGCGCCAACGTCGTGAATCAGTAATATCGGGTTGGCCCCGCCCTTTTGCCAGCACCGGTCGATTACCTCCTGGGCACGACGCTGGATTTCAGGATTTCCGCGCTGCACCGATGCGAAATCGAGGTCTTCGCTGCTCGTGCCACTTGCGAGACTGGACGCTGCCCCGCCACCGAGTCCGATCAGCATCGCAGGACCGCCGATAACGACGACCTTTGCGCCCACCGGCACATCCTTCTTCCTGGCGTGCTCCTCGCGGACGTTACCGACGCCGCCAGCGATCATGATGGGCTTGTGGTATCCCCGGATCTCATTGTCTGGCAGACCGGGAAGCCTCGTTTCATAGGTCCGGAAGTAGCCGAGCAAGTTCGGGCGGCCGAATTCATTATTGAATGCGGCACCCCCGATCGGGCCTTCGATCATTATTTCGAGCGGTGTCGCCATGCGATCGGGGTGCGGGAAATCGATTTCCCAGGGCTGTTTGAAGTTCGGGATCTTGAGGTGCGATACCGTGAAGCCGGTCAGCCCAGCCTTTGGTTTGGCGCCGAGACCGGTCGCGCCCTCGTCGCGAATCTCGCCACCCGATCCCGTGGCCGCACCCGGGAACGGCGAGATTGCCGTCGGGTGATTGTGCGTCTCGACCTTCATAAGGATGTGCATGGGCTCGTCGTTGTAACGATACTCGCGAGAATCCGACGCCGCGATCAGCCGCGGACCGCGCCATCCCTCGATAACGGCCGCGTTATCGGAGTATGCCGAGATGATCCCGTCGGGGCTGTTCTCCGAGGTCGACTTGATCATCCCGAACAGCCGCTTGTCCTGCGTCTCGCCGTCTATGATCCAGCTGGCATTGAAAATCTTGTGCCGGCA
>WVYQ01000027.1:18706-25393 GCA_011772865.1 Woeseiaceae bacterium
CCGTAACAGTCAACGAGGTAGTCGATCTCCTGGTCCGAGAGGGCCAGGCCAAAGTCCGTGTTCGCCTGGGCCAGCGCCTGGGCCCCGTTATCGCCGAGCGTCACGGTCGTCAGCGGCAATGGCTCGTGAATCTCGAACAGGGCCATGGCCGCATCGGCGGACTGGATGACCGTCTCGGTCATTCGGTCGTGCAGCAACGCTCCAAGCGAACGGACATCTTCTTCGCTAACTTGCCCGCGCAGCTGCAGGGCGTAGCACATGCCGCGCTCTACGCGCTCGATATCGATATCGCAGGCGACCGCAATATCCGTCGCCTTACTCGACCATGGCGAAATTGTCCCGGGCCTTGGAATAACGAACAGTTTCCTCGAGCCCTTGGCCAGGGACGCGGGTTTTTCGTCCGAGAGCAAAAGGCCCGTCAGGCGCTTCTTGTGCTCGGCAGAAAGCGGATTTTGGACAGCCACGAAGTAGGTAAAGCGGGCCTCGATCGACTTGACGCGATCGTCCCGCCGCTGCAGCACCTTGAGCAGCTTCCTGAGGCGAAAGTCCGAGAGCGCCGTTTGTCCGGGCAGCTCCAGCATGTCGATGCGACATTGAGCGTCGAGATCAGAGGCGGGTGTCGACAAGCCGGTTTGACCTTGCGTAAAGGCTGGAAAGATGTCGCGATGATACCGGAGTACCAACGTGCTGCAAGGGGCCGCGGCGGAGAAGTTGCTTACCGGAAGTAAAGCGCAGCAAAGCGAGCCATGAAGGTAAGTAACTTCGCAGCTGCGGCACCTAGCTGGATTTGTCTCCTGGCGTATAGATCGGCATCGGGAACTGCGCCACATTCCCTTCGATCTTCGAGATCTTGCTTGCGCCCTGCTTGTCGACTTCGTCAATGCGAATGATGGAGTGCATCGGCAGATACGTGCGCTTTACATTCTCGAACTCGGATTTGATTTTCTCTTCCGATGGGTCGACAACGAGACTCGAGCGCTCACCGAAAACGAGTTGCTCCACTTCTATGAACCCGAACATGGCCCCATGACCAACCTCGCGGGCATAGATCTCGTAGACCTGTCCCTGGCTCATGAAAACGACACGATAGAGGTTCTTCTTGCTCATGGTATTACTTAGTCTACCTCCGCGGGCCGCGTAGTTTACGCGAAATTTTCAGGCTGTCATTGCTCTCTTATATGGTTTTCTAATCACATATAAGGCAAAACAGCCGCGAGGGTCGATGCCGACTTATGTGAACTGGATCGCAGCCTAGCTCCTTGATTCTCTGCACTATTTACGGGTCATGACATGCCAGCTCGAAATCGTATCCCAACATCGCGACATCGTCGGCGATGACGCGATTCGCGTATTCCATGAGGAAGGCGGCACGATCGGCCGTTCGCTGCAGAACGACTGGATCCTGCCGGACCCGGATCGATACATTTCCGGACGTCATGCGACCATCGATTTCAAGGGCGGCATCTACTATCTCGTTGATACCAGCTCCAACGGCGTTTACGTCAACGGCGATTGCGAGCCGGTCGGCAAGGGCAACGTCCGCCGCCTGTTCAACGGTGACGTGCTGCGCCTCGGTGATTTCGAGATCACCGTCTCCATCGACCACGGCGAAAGTATCGCCATGCCGCTCGATGACGAGCCCGAGTCGAAGGTACACGAGCACGTTTCTTCGCTGGTCTCCGAAGAGTCGATTGCGACCGGCGTACAGCTGCTCGACGAGGACGAACTGACCGGCGACGACGAATTCCAGTCCGCGTTGTTCGCCACCTCGGCCAACGCCGACGAGGTTGACGTGGACGAGCACGTGCTGGTGCCGGAGCCCCCCGCAGAACCCCGGAGACACGCGGTACCGAGGGAATTGGCTGACGCAGACCTGGTCGCCACCGACCTGCTCAACTCGTTTCTGGATGGCGTCGGGATCAATCGCTCCGAATTGCACTCGTCCGTCGATCTTGGCGAGATGATGCAAAATGCGGGCGAGGTCCTGCGCGAATTCGTCGCGGGCGTTACCTTTCTCCTGGCGAGCCGCGCCAACATGAAAAACGCCTTCAAACTCGACCAGACAACGGTGTTACCGCGCCATAACAACCCGCTCAAGCTGTCAACCAATACGAAGGACTCGGTCAAGCAGCTGCTCATCGGCCGCGAGGGCGAATACCTCGGCCCGCGCGACGCCGTGCGTGAAGTTTGCCGTGACCTCCTGTTCCACCAGGACGCGATGCTCGATGCCATGGCTCACGCATTCGACGATTTCGCGGATCGCTTCGAGCCAGAAGAGCTGGCGGAGAGCTTTAATGGCAGTCTGAGCAAGAATCCGCTGCTGCGCTGGCGCAATAAATCCAAGTACTGGCAGATGTATTGTGATCTCTACCCGATCCTGACCGAGAGGGGGAGTGGCCGGTATCCGCAGATGTTTGCCGAAGAGTTCGTCGCCGCATACGAACGCCAGCTTGCTGAAGTGAAGCGGCTCGGCGGAGCCGATCCGGGTCTCAAGGAGACCGTGATTATCGACGAGTCACAGCGCGGCATGGTGCCGCCCGAAATGTCTCCGGAAGACCCGGCCCAGGAAAAAGTTGCCGAGGTCGACGATTCTGAACCCAAAGAAATCGAGCTCAATGAATCCGCAGCCCTGGTCCTCAAGGAACTCGAAGAGCTGGAAGATTCAGCGATCGAAATGATCGATCCGGACGAACAGATCGAGCAGATCCAGGAAGGCGACGACTACCAGGAGACCGTCGCCTTCGAAGGTACGTCGCTGGACGACCTGCCCGATGAAGGAATCGACGAGGCTAAAGGCTAGGCCGAGCGGTTCTGCCGGTTCGCGATCAAATCGTCAACGACGGCCGGATCCGCAAGCGTTGACGTATCGCCCAGCTCCCCATAGTCATCCGCAGCAACTTTGCGCAGAATGCGCCGCATGATCTTGCCCGAACGTGTCTTGGGCAGGCCCGGTGCCCACTGAATGAGATCGGGCTTGGCGATCGGGCCGATTTCCTTGCGTACCCACTGCTGGAGTTCGCCGCGCAATTCATCACTGGCCTCGACGCCTTCCATGAGCGTGACATAGGCATAAATCCCCTGCCCCTTGATGTCGTGCGGATAGCCGACGACGGCCGCCTCGGCCACATCGTTATGCGCGACCAGGGCGCTCTCGACCTCCGCAGTGCCCATGCGATGGCCGGACACGTTGATGACATCATCGACGCGGCCGGTAATCCAGTAGTAGCCGTCCTCGTCCCGCCGCGCGCCGTCGCCGGTCGTATACGCGTTGTCGAAGGTCGAAAAATACGTGTCGATGAAGCGCTGGTGATCGCCGTAGACCGTCCGCATCTGGCCGGGCCAGCTGTCCTTGATGATCAGGTTGCCCGAGACGGCGCCCTCGAGTTCGGCCCCTTCGTTGTCGACGATTGCAGGCTGTATCCCGAAGAACGGTGTCGTCGCCGATCCCGGCTTCAAGGCCGTCGCGCCAGGCAGCGGCGTGATCAGGATGCCGCCGGTCTCGGTCTGCCACCACGTATCGACGATCGGGCAGCGACCTTCGCCGACTACATCGTAATACCAGGTCCAGGCCTCGGGATTGATAGGCTCACCCACGGAACCCAGCAGTCGCAACGACTTTCTTGACGTTGCCTTGACCGGATCATCGCCCTCGCGCATCAGCGCGCGAATCGCGGTCGGCGCCGTGTAGCAGATATTCACGTCGTGCTTGTCACAGACCTCCCAGAAGCGGGAAGAAGTCGGGTAGTTCGGCACGCCTTCGAACATCAGCGTGATCGCGCCGTTCGCCAGCGGACCGTAGACGATATAGCTGTGGCCCGTGACCCAGCCCACGTCGGCCGTGCACCAGTAGATGTCGCCGCGGTGATAGTCGAAGACATACTCGTGCGTTATCGCGGCATAGACCAGATACCCGCCGGTCGTATGCAGTACGCCCTTCGGCTTGCCGGTCGAACCCGAGGTGTAAAGAATGAACAGCGGATCCTCCGCGCCCATTTCTTCGCAAGGACAATCGGCATCGACTTCGTCTTCGAGGTCGTGCAACCAGGCGTCTCGCCCTGCGACCCAGCCGACGTCAGCGCCGGTGTTCCTGACGACAAGGACCTTTTCCAGCGTAGTGACATCCTCGTTCGCGGCCGCAGCGTCGACATTCGCTTTGAGGGGCACGACCTTGCCGCCGCGCAGTCCTTCGTCGGCCGTGACGACGATGTTCGATTCGCAGTCCTGGATACGCCCCGCCAGCGCGTCGGGTGAGAACCCGCCGAACACCACGGAGTGAATTGCACCGATCCGCGCACAGGCCAGCATCGAAATTGCGGCCTCGGGAATCATCGGCATGTAAATGGTTATGCGGTCACCTTTCTTCGCGCCCAGCGCCCTGAGCGCATTGGCGAACTTGCACACGCGTTCGTGGAGCTCGTTATAGGTGATCTTCAGGTCGCGCGACGGGTCGTCACCTTCCCAGATGATTGCGACATCATCGCCTTTACTTTCCAGGTGGCGGTCAATGCAGTTGTAGCAAACGTTGAGCGTGCCATCGTAAAACCAGCGGATGTGCACGTCGTCCTTGGCGTAGGATACGTCCTTGACCTTGGTAAACGGCTTGATCCAGTCGATCCGCCCGGCCTGCTCGGCCCAGAATCCCTCATTGTCCTCGACAGACCGCCGGTACATCTCGGCATAGCCGGACTCATCGATTAATGCGCGTGCCTTGGTCTCCGCACTGACAGGATAGATTTCACTCATTGTTGATGCCTTTTTCTCAGAGCGCGGCCAGCCGCCTGGCCAGCTGCAAGATTCGTTGCGCCTGCACAAAATGCGGGCGGTCGATCATTTCGCCGTCCAGCCCCAGCGTGCCGGCGCCGGGATTCGCCTCGAACAGTTCGACGATTCGTTGCGCACGTTCCAGCTCCGCGGCCGTCGGCACAAAAGCGCGATTGATAACATCGACCTGCGCCGGATGAATCGCAAGCATGCCCGAGAAGCCGTCACGCCTCGCATTCGCGGCATACGTTGCCAGACCCTCAAGGTCGCGAAAATCCGTATACACCGTATCGATGGCCGGGACTTCCGCAGCGCTTGCCCCGAACAGGCACAGCGACCGGGCGACCTCGTACGGTGCAAGCCAGGCGCCGTCGTCCGCCCGATTGGTCGTAGCGCCGACTGCGGCGCTAAGGTCCTCTGCGCCCCAGGTGATTGCGGCCAGGCGCGGCGTCGACCCGGCGTATTCACCGAGCCTGAAGATCGCCGCCGGCGTCTCGGTGCATATGGGAAGGATTGCAGTTTGTCCGGCCTCGATACTGCTCGCCTTTTCCATGCTATCGAGCATCGCGGCAAGCCGGGCCATGTCACTGGCGCCATTCGCCTTGGGTAAAACGATTCCCACCGGCGCAGCCGGGACCACCGCCTCGAGGTCGGCGGCGGCATCTTCCGTGTCGAGCGAATTGATGCGCACCCAGGCTTTCTGCCGATTTGCGAGGAATTCACGGCACAGTTCCCGTGCTGACGGTTTCGCCTCTGGCGCAACCGAATCCTCGAGATCGACAATCAATGCGTCGGCGCCGGCGTCGACCGCCTTTTTCATTTTCCGCTCGTTGTCGGCGGGAACGAAGAGGTAACTGCGATTCATGCAGGTTTCTTGAGCATCAATGCGGTGCGCTTGCAGACACCGACAAGCTCATCGTGTTGATTGAATGCGCGGTGTTCGAAGGTCACGATNNNAACAAGGGTTTCGGGAATCGCACTTCGTCCCAACCCAGGTTTGCCACCGTCGTCCCGTGTGTCGTGTCGTTGACCGAAATGCCGACCATCAGCGCCAGCGTGAGGCAACTGTTGACCAGCGGCCGGCCGAACTCTGTGTTTTTCATATATTCGGCATCGAGGTGCAGCGATGCCGGATTGTGAGTCAGCGTCGTCATCAACACATTGTCGGCCTCGGTAATCGTGCGCCGGATCGAGTGCTCGAATGTCTGGCCGACAACAAATTCTTCAAAATACAGGCCTGGCACGGGGGGCTCCTTCAGCTCTTGGCTCGCTCGCCGTCTGCACGTGATCATATCGCCTTGTCAGCGCGTGTGACGGTACAGCGACGACTTTTTCGTCCTGCCCGGCGGTGTCTTCCATGATCAGAGCACCAACCGCGACCTCCAAAATGACGTTGACGTCATCGGGTGGGTTTTTGCCGATTGAAATCGCATCGGTTCGCATGGGCGGAATTTTACCAAGATCCATAAATACTTCCGGTCTCAACGGACGTTCAGTGGACAGTATCTCGCTTTGAGGTAACCGATGGCTCCGATCGGAAACATGAACCACACAATCACAGCATAGATGCCGAACAGCGTGAATATGGCGACGGACGTACCGACCGTGACGACAATGATCAGCAGCGAGAACAGGAAGGACGCGACGGGATTGACACCGATGATCGCCTGGCACGCCGGGCAACGAAACGTACCCATGAGCAGCTCCCGAACCGGAACGGTTTGTTGTGAGCAATTGGGGCAAGTACGCAACATCGTCCGCTTATCCTAGTAGCCGTTGTCGAAATTGACGACATTGATCAGGTCCTGGCCCGTGACGAACCGCCGGTAGTTCTCGAGAAATATCGGCGCGATCAGTTCCGGATGGCTTACCGCAGCCATATGCGCGGTCATCAGCAGGTTCGGCGTATCCCACAGCGGGCTGTCT
>WVYQ01000027.1:25455-25718 GCA_011772865.1 Woeseiaceae bacterium
AGCATTCGTGCATCGAGAAGATTGTCAGTCTTCTTCGTGTCGGGCAGCACGGCAACGAGGAAATCGAGATTGGGAAGAAACTCGGCCAGGTGCGTGGCCGGATATACGCTGTCGAACTCGGGCAACTCGGTGCCCGATCGGCTGAGTCCTGTCACGAACACACCCATCGCCCGGGCACGCTCCGCGATGGCCCGTCCGATCGAACCAGTTCCCATAATGCCCAGCCGCTTGCCGCTCAGCATTCCTGACTCGCCGGGCCACCA
>WVYQ01000029.1:0-1448 GCA_011772865.1 Woeseiaceae bacterium
CGAACGGCTACGTTACGCGTCTCGCCTTTACGATCGATCTCGAAACATACCTCGACCTCACCCTCGACCCGGGCCCGCCGTGCTTTCTCCGGATACGCCGGCACAACGGTGTGCAAGGGCATGCGATCACCGTCCTCGGGAGGCAGGAAATCCACGACGGGTTCCTCATCGGCCCGGACCGGGCTGACGAGCACCAGAAAAATCATGAGACAAAGCGGGTTATTCCTGATCTTCATCAACGGGTTGTCCTCCGTCATCAACGACAATTTGTGGTGTCACGGGATCCGTCGCATCCAGCAGCATGGACCGCACGAGTTTGACGGTTCGGGCACCTGGCGCCAGCTCTTCGGCCAAGCTCAGATCGGCCTCGCACTCTTCGAATCGCCCGAGCTTCAGATATGCCAGCGCGCGATTGGTGCGCGCACGCCAGTGTTTTTCCTGCATCTCCAGTGCTTTGTTACACCAGGGCAGCGCTTCCTCCGGACGCTCGAGCATGACGTAACCGGCGCAAGCGTTCGACATTCCGGCAACTTTATCCCTCGGCGTTGCGGCGTATTTGAGACCCGCCAACGTCCGGCGCAGGCCTTCTTCGGCCTCACCCGACTTTAGTAAGTCCGCTCCCTCATGCAGATCGATATTGGTCGGCCCGATAACCGTCTTGGATTCCTGGCCGCTGGCCGATGCGCACGACAGTGCCGCACAAACGACAGCCAGGCGCCCCAACCTTGCTGTCAATACTATTTTCATTGCTGTATTTCCGTGGCGCCACGTTCCGGACCTGTCGGTTTTCGAGACCTCGTTGAAAAGATTCAGTAAACGCGGATCAGAATCCGAGGCTCTAGCCGCTAATGTAGTGCTCCAACTGTTCAATCTCTTCCTGCTGGTCCGAGATGATTGCCTGCACCAGGTCACCGATCGAGATCATGCCGATCACCCGGTTGTCCTCCACGACCGGCAGGTGGCGAATGCGACGCTCTGTCATGAGTTCCATGCAGCGGTTGACGGTCTCGGCGCCGGAGGTCGTCAACACGTCGCTGGTCATGATTTCGGTCACCTTCGTGTTCTCCGAAGACCTGCCCTTTAGTATGACCTTGCGGGCATAATCCCGTTCCGTGAGGATGCCAAGTAATTCCCCGTCATCCATGACCAGCAGGGACCCGACCGCATCATCCGCCATGCGCTTGATGGCGTCGAAGACGGAAGCATCGGGCGGGACCGACACGACGTGGCGTCCTTTTTCATCGAGAAGGTGATTCACGAGTTTCATACTGCCTCCCACTGGTCGATTATGTGCGGCGTTTTTGATGATTCTAACAGCACGTACGACGGGCGGGCAGGACCGAGCGGCTCACGCAGAGAACCGCGAGCAAAATCATAGACTTGTGGTATTTGCGCTAGCTGTCGTTGATGATGTCGCCACGGACACCGGAGGCACTGAGTCCGCCGCT
>WVYQ01000029.1:1556-27368 GCA_011772865.1 Woeseiaceae bacterium
GCTGCCGACCTGCTCGACGTAAATTGAGCCGGAACCGTCATCGATACCGACATCCGAATCGATGCCCATAATCTTCATCGAACCACTTCCGTCGTCGACATATAACGCAATGCCCTGCGGCAGCCTGACGTCGAGATCCACTGACGGTGAATCACCCCATCCCCAGGAACGATCTTCAAAATGCGCAATAAGCCGGGCTTCGTCACGCACCTTCTCGAGCGACAGCTCCAGGTGATCCGCGATCATCTTCAGCGCGTCTTCCTCTTCCTCATCGGGCACATTGATTGTCGCCGTAACCTCGATCTTGTCGAGATCTTCGACACCGGTAACGGCCAGGCTGCCGGCTCCCGAATCGATGTCGAGGCGCGAGACTCCATCGGAGTCCAGCTCGAGATTGCGGTCGTCGGTATAACCGTTCCATGCAGCATGCGCCAACGTGGCTGCAAACATGGTGATGACGATAAGGCTGCGCATGATCATTAACCTTTGTTGAGTCGCGGATTTGCCTGTTAGATGCCGGCAATAGCCGTTTGGTTGCACCGCGGCTCAGTCGTCCAGGCTCTCGAACCTGCTCAGGCGCTCGTGCAATTCCTGATAATCGAACCATTGGCCGCGAACCATGACCCCGTAAACACGCCGTGAGTGGCTTATGTCATCGAGTGGATTGGCGTCGAGCAGAACGAGATCAGCATCCTTGCCCGCGGCAACGTAGCCGCCGTTCGATCCGAAGAATTCAGCCACGGCCGCTGTCCCTGTCTCCAGTGCCTCGAATGGAGTAAGGCCCGCGGCGACGAGAAAGGCGAGTTCATGGTGTAGCGAGAAACCCGGGACGTTGAAGATTTGCGGCGCATCGGATCCCAGCAGCAACCCGGCGCCAGCCTCATGCAAGGCCCGAATGATCTGCCTGCGCAACTCGATAGCCTTCTGCCCGATTGCCGGGGAGAACCCGCGTTCGTTGAGCTGCCTCTCCTTCGCGCTTGCCCATTGCTGCACGGTCCTTCGCAGCATATACCGGTTTTCCGGCCGGCTGGCGAGGTCCGCCACGCTCTGATCATTAACAAGCTGCTCGATCAGTGACTGGGTCGGCACGTTCCAGGTTCCGGCCGCGACCGTCTGCGCCACTATGCCGGCAATCTTCTCTTCGTCGACCTGGTCGGCCAGCAGAACACCGAAAAATCCGCCATAACCGCCCGAGGGATCGACGTCTGCGGGCATAAGGGCCGCAACATACCCATCGAGATGATCGATCGTCGCCATCCCAGCGTTCAGCGCCCCCTCCACGCCCACTGCCGAAGTCACGTGGCCGGCAAACGGGATACCGAGTTCGTTGGCGACATCCGCAATCGCGTAAAACTCGCCGGACGTCAGTCCCGGGTGAATCTTGATGAAATCGTAACCCGCCGCATGCTGTGCGCGGACCTGGCGCTCGCCGTCCTCAGGCCCGTTGACCGAGTTACCATTCAGCGAAGGTCCCGAGGTAATCAAGGTCGGTCCGAACCGCTCGCCATCGAGTAACTGCTGGCGGAGCACCAGGTGGGACGGCCTGCCGAGCATGCCGCGCGCCGTCGTCACTCCGTTGGCGACGAACAACGTCAGCACTCGCTCGAGCTCCTGCGAGCCGATGTCCGGAACGTGGGCATGCATCTCGGTCAGGCCAGGCATCAGGTAACGGTCCGTGCCGTCGACCACGATTGCGCCCTCGGGCACCGGAATAGAGTCGACATCGCCGACAAGTGTTATACGACCGCCTTCGACGATGACCGTCTGTGCCTCGAGGACCGTCTCCTCGGTCATCGGGATGACATTGACGTTGAGAAATGCCGTCGGCGCGGCGGATGCCGCACCGACGGTCAGAAAAATCGTTGCCAGCAGGAGTGCTCGTCTCATGCAGGCAAGCGTAATGCGCTAGTGCTCGACAGGCAATCCGCTCGGAACGGACTTCGGCGCCACGGCGTCCAGGCGCCCGGCAAGCAGTCTGCGGATCAGATGACCGCGTCGAGTGTTGCCTGGGAAACGTTGCCGCCGCAAATGATGACCACGATTTTCCGTTTGACGATGGCCTGTTTTCGAGCCTCCAGGGCGGCGATTGCGACACCCGCTGCGCCCTCGATGCGGTCGGATTCCGCGGTCATATAGGCACGCATTGCGGCAGCGATCTGCTCCTCGCTGACGAGTACAAATTCGTCGACCAGTTCGCGGCAGAGCTCGAAAGTGATTGCGTCGGGTTCGACGCCGCCGGCGGTCCCGTCGGATAACGTGGCATCGCTGGGCAGGTCAAGAATGCGGCCGGCTTCAATCGACCTGGCCATGACAGCCGAAGCCGCCGGTTGGCAGCCGAACAGCCGGAGTCGCGGGTTGTGTCCTTTCAGCACGCTGCCGACGCCACTGATCAGGCCGCCACCACCCACTGCAATGAACGCGGTATCAATATCCGGCAGCTGGGCAACGATTTCGACGCCGCAGGTGCCCTGACCGGCGATTATGGTTGGATCGTTATACGGAGAAACGTAGTACATGCCGCGTTCGCTGGCATAAGCCCGCGCATGCTGNNATCGCGTCGATCTTGGCTTCTGATGTCTGCTCGGGCACGAATATGACACCCGTCATGCCGAGTTCGCGCATGGCATACGCCACAGCTGCGCCATGATTACCGCTCGAAGCGGCGACGCATCCGGTCGCGCGCTGCTCCGGCGCGAGACTCATCAGGCAATTTGTGGCGCCCCGCAATTTGAACGAACCGGTGTGCTGCGCATTCTCCAGCTTGAAGTACACATCGGCGCCTGTCGCGTCACTGAATACGCTCGAGCGTCGTAACGGCGTCTGAGTCACGATTCCTTTAATGCGTCGCGCTGCGTCGACGGCGGACTCTGCGATTTCCGAAGCTTTGTTTGTCACGGCGCCCCATACGATGCGTCACGAAAAGGTCATTGACAAGTCAGCGCAGGGTCAGGACCCGGGAGGGCGCCGCGGTCAGGCTTTCCTGTCGTGGTTCAGTGTCTCACTGACCACGGCATTCACCCCGGTCTTCGTGTTGCGAGTGCTGCACGCGCTGACCACGCTTGTGCTCGCCAGGATGTCGATTTGACAATAAGTTTTTCGGGTGACCGGCTTCGTTGACAGTCCCTTGCGCCCGTTGCACGATGGGGCCCTGAGGACAAAGGCACACTTGTCGAAAGACAGGGTCGCAAAGCCACCGGTCTACGGGAATTTCCTAGGACAGCGGGGTTGCCCACACGGCCCGTCCGTTGCCGGCCGGCGACGGAAATCTCGTCGATGTGTCTTTGCTGGAATTGACAGCCGGAGACATGGATGTACGCAACGAATCTCGCCCGAACCGGACAATACCGGGTCAAACGCATCGTCGAAGCCAAGCGGACAGGCCCTGTCACGGAAACCCCGACTGACCTCGACCAGTTACGCAGGATTATCGATCCGGCGACACGCACACCGGCCCCGATTCGGGTCCAGGGTTCTGGCAGTGCGTGCAATTACTGCAACACGACCGAGACCGGGACGACGATACGTATGACCGGGCTCGATCGCATCGTCCATGTCGATCCTGTCAACCACACGACCACGGTCCAGGCCGGGGTATTGCTTGGCGACCTCGTCAACGAACTGGCGGAGCACGGGCTCGAGCTTGCCGGAAGTTACGACCTCGCTGGACGCACCGTGGGCGGCGCCGTCGCCGCGCCCTGTTTTGGCCCGACGATCGGCAACGGCGGCACCTATTTTGCAAGCAACGTCATCAGCATGAAGCTGATCCGCGCAGACGGCCAGGTGATGAAGGTCGATTCGAGCCAGGCGAACCTGCTTGGTGCATTTCGCTCGAGTTTTGGCCTGCTCGGCATTATTCACGAGGTAACGCTGCGCGTTCGTCCTATTCGAACGTTTACGGCGAGCCACAGGCGGGTCACGATCGACAGGTTCGCATCGATCATCGACGCCCTGGCCAATGCCAACATCGGCTTCAAGTTCTATCTGATGCCGTGGCGTGACCGCGTATACCTGGACGTGCGTCGCTATGAGGCGGATCCCGGAAGTACATCCGCGACGTCGTGGAAGCTCAAGGACTGGGGCGAGAGCACGGTATTGCCGAACGTGTTCAAGTCGCTGAGCCGGGTCGTGCCGGTTCAGTCCCTGCGTTACAGGCTGGCTGACTCGCTGTCCGAGGCAACACAGGGTCTCGTTAACTCGAGGTATGTCACCACGGGATCGAACGCGGCGTCACAGACCAACGTCAAGGGCAAGCGCGGCGGTCGCCGTTGTTTCTATTCGACCTGGTGTTTTCCGGCTACCGACTTTTCGGTGGTCGCGCGCACATACCGTGACTTCTGCGAGGCGGGATACGCCGCATCGGGCTATCGCTGCGATTTACCCGCCGTGGGCTACCGTCTCGGCAAGGACTCAGCCGCTCTGCTGTCGCCGTCATTCGACGAGCCGATGATCGCGTTGACATCGGCGAGCACACAGCAGGCGGGGTGGGAAGACTTCGTCATCGACCTCGCCGAATTTGCGGAACGATGGGGCGGCACCCCGCTCGTCAGCCAGTCGCGCTCGCTGCGTGCCGAACACGTCATCCAGAGCTACAGCCGGCGACTGGACTTCTTCCGGCGCCTGCGACGCAAGGTGGATGCCGATAACCGCTTCCTCAGTCCGTTCCTGGCCCAATTCATGCAGTAACAAGACGCCTGGAAAGTGGCTGTTTAACGGTTACATCCTGTGACAAATATCTACTGGACTTTATATATCGAATTGATACAATGCATCAACTCGATATATGTGCAGCTACGGCTGCCGGACCAATCTGCGATGGATGTAAAGACTGTCTGCCTTGGCATGCTTACCGAAGGCGAAGCATCAGGTTACGACCTCAAAAAGGCGTTTGAATCCTCATTTGGCCACTGCTTCGCGGCGGGTTATGGCTCGATCTATCCTGCGCTCGCGTCGCTCGCCGAGAGCGGATGCGTGAGTTGTGAGGAAATTGCCCAGGACGGCAAGCCGGACCGAAAGGTGTACCGGATTACCGATAAAGGCTGGGAGATTTTGCTCGAGGAACTCGATAATCCGGCGCCAAGCCACAAGGTGCGCTCCGAGTTTCTCGCCCAGATGGCTTTCGCGCACCTGATGACGCCCGAGCAAGTGCAGGAAGTGCTCAACAGCCGCATCGAAGACGCGGACAGGAACCTGCGTTTTATCGACGAGTTCGAATCAAGCGGCGACTGTGAATGGCCGGTGGGCGTGCGATTCACGCTCGGCTTCGGCCGCGCCATGCTGCACGCAATGAAGGCATACGTTGAGGAAAACCGCCACATGTTTACAAGCAGCGACCGTCAGACCAGGAAGGCGGTGGCACGATGACTAAAAACGCATTCACAAGACATCGTTCCTGGTTTTACTCGGCTGGCATCGCCTTGCTGATAACACTGTGGCTGGTAACCGGCGTGTTCGAGGACGAGGATGCCACCCCGGCCGAGAACAACGTTGCTGCCATCGAGATTGTGCATAGCAAGGTGCGTGTGCGCACGCAAACAGCGGAAGAGATCGTTCGGACTATTTCGGTCAACGGCAAGACAGCCCCGGCACGCGTCGTCGAGTTGTCCGCGGAGACGGATGGGCGCGTCGAGTTCATCGGCGCGGAGCGCGGATCGAACGTCGAGCGCGGTGAGGTTATCGTCAGGCTTGACGAGCGGGATCGCAGCGCTCGACTCGCGCAGGCAAAAGCAACGGTCGCACAGCGCGAGGTCGAGTACGAAGGGCGGCTGAAGCTGCAATCGGAAAGCTATGTTTCCGAAGCCCAGTTGCAGGAAGCGGTCGCACAACTCGAAGCCGCGAAAGCGGAATTACGTCGCGCCGAACTCGATCTCGACTATATGGTCGTTCGTGCCCCATTTAATGGCGCCCTGCAATCCCGAATCGTCGAAATTGGCGACTTCGTCAAGAGTGGCGACCCGATCGCAACGTTCGTCGACAACCGCAAGATCATCGTCACCGCCAGCGTATCGGAATTCGATGCCGGGCACGTCACGGTAGGCAAACAGGCTGAAGCGCGGCTCGCTACCGGTGAGCTGGTTCACGGCACGATTCGCTATGTCTCGCCTGTGGCAGACGAGGCGACACGCACCTTCGCGGTCGAGCTCGAGGTCGACAACCAGGACGGCGCTATTCGTGCCGGAGGGACTGCCGAGTTGTTTATCCCGGCGGAAGCAGTCCTTGCCCACAGGGTATCGCCGTCACTGCTGACACTCGACGATGCCGGAAACGTCGGCATCAAGATCATCAATGAAGATGGCAAGGTCGAGTTTGTCGTTGCCGATATTGCGTTGTCGACGGCGAACGGCGTGTGGCTCGTCGGGCTACCGCAGACCGCAACGATTATTACCGTCGGCCAGGGCTTCGTGACAACAGGTTCCCTCGTCGACGCTATTCCCGAGAGCGATGTCGAAACGTCCCTGGCTATTAAAGCTACGGACTAGGAACAGGTTCCATGCAGGTCATCGATGCGGCAATGGCGCGCTACCGGACCGTGATCCTCGGCCTGGTCTCGGTGCTGATCGCGGGCATAATCGCTTACGTCACGATTCCGAAGGAAGCTGAGCCGGACATCGAGATTCCGATCATCTACGTCTACATAGAGCACGTCGGAATCTCCCCTGAGGACGCGGAGCGTTTGCTCGTGCGGCCGATGGAGCAGGAATTACGCTCGTTAGAAGGCATCAAGGAAATGATTGCCGAGGCGTTCGAGGGCGGCGCCAGCGTGCAGATCGAATTCGAAGCCGGCATCGATACCGACAAGGCCCTGCAGGACGTCCGCGAAAAGGTCGACATGGCCGAGGCAAAGTTGCCAGGCGAGTCCGAGGAACCGACCGTCAATGAAGTGAAGATGACCCGGTTCGACCCGATGCTCGTGCTAAACCTTGCCGGTGATGTTTCCGAGCGAACACTGACCACGATCGCCAAGAACCTCAAAGAGGAACTCGAAGGTATCGGGGGCGTACTGGAGGTCAATCTCGTCGGCGTACGCGAGGAGCTCATGGAAGTGGTTGTCGATCCGCTGGCCATGGAGAGTTACAGCCTGGACCAGGCACAGATCGTCAGCTTCGTGAATCGCAACAACAAGCTCGTGGCAGCAGGGTCATTGCAGTCGCGCGAGGGGCGTTTCCCGGTCAAAGTTCCGGGCGTATTCGAGAGCGCCGCCGATGTGCTCGACTTGCCGATCAAGGCAGATGGCGAACGTATCGTGCATTTCAAGGATATTGCCGATGTTCGCCGGACATACAAGGACGCACAAAGCTATGCGCGACTGAACGGCAAGCCGGCAATCGCGATCGAGGTCGTGCAACGTGGTGGCTCAAACCTGCTGCGGGCAATCGAGGATGTCATGGCCGTGGTTGCGGCCGAGCGCCGGTACTGGCCCGACGAAATGCACGTCAGCGTCTCCAAAGACAAGTCGAAAGACGTCAAGGACATGCTGACCGAGCTGCAAAACAGCGTTATTGCGGCGGTGCTGCTCGTCTTTATTGTCATCGTCGGCATACTCGGCATCCGGTCGGCGCTGCTCGTCGGCATCTCCATCCCGGGCAGCTTTCTGCTCGGCATCCTGCTGATCGGCTCATTCGGCGTCACGATCAACATGATGGTGCTGTTCGCGCTGATCATGGCTGTCGGTCTGCTCGTCGACGGCGCTATTGTCGTCACTGAAATGGCGGATCGCCGACTTGCCGAGGGCGAGTCGCGCCGGGATGCCTATTCCCGCGCCGCGATTCGCATGGCATGGCCGATCATCGCCTCGACCTGCACGACGCTGGCGGCATTTGTGCCGCTTGCGCTCTGGCCCGGAACGTCCGGCGAATTCATGAAGTACCTGCCCATTACCTTGATCGCCGTACTCTCGGCATCGCTGCTGATGGCGCTGCTCATCGTGCCGACACTTGGCTCGATATTCGGCAAGACCGGCGCTGTCTCCGCCGCGGCACGCCAGAATCTTGCCGCCGCCGAAACCGGCGATCTCGACTCGGTGTCGGGATTCACGGGCAAGTACGTACAGTTTCTAAAGCGCTCCATGAAGGCGCCCTGGCGCAATGTCGGCTTCGTATCTGCTCTACTCGTGACGATCTATACGGCATTCTTCGTATTCGGCAAAGGCACCGAATACTTCCCCGAGGTCGAGCAACCGTTCGCGATGGTCGAGATTCGCGCACGTGGCGATTTGTCGATCGACGAACAGGACTACCTTGTCAGGCAGGTCGAAGAGCGCCTGCTCGGCATGCCGGAAGTAGAATACCTGTACGTCAAGACCGGCGACGTTCGCGAAACACCTGACCAGATCGGGTCAATGACCCTCAATTTCATCGAGTGGGACCAGCGTCGCGGTTCCGACGAGATTCTCGCCGAAGTTCGTCAACGGACCGCCGATCTTGCCGGCATCTCGATCGAGACCCGCAAACCGGATCCGGGGCCGCCAATTGGCAAGCCCATCCTGATCGAGTTTTCGTCGCGCGACGCCGCTCTCGTCGAACGGACCATCGCCATGGTCAGGGCCGAACTCGAACGGCATCCTGCTGTCATCAATATCGAAGATAGTCGGCCTTTGCCCGGCATTGAGTGGCAAATCAAGGTTGACCGTGCCGAGGCTGCTCGCTTTGGCGCGGACATCACGCTCGTTGGCGCAATGGTGCAGCTCGTCACCAATGGCATCTTGATCGGCGAGTATCGTCCCGACGACAGCGACGACGAGATCGAGATCCGTGTGCGTTATCCCGCACAGGACCGGAGCCTGTCGCAGCTGGACGAGTTACGCATCCCGACGCAGAACGGCCTCGTCCCGATCAGCACATTCGTCGAGCGTGTACCGGCGCAAAAGGTCAGCACGATCACGCGAACGGACATGCGGCGAACGATGACAATCGAGGCGGACGTCGCCGAGGGTTACCTCGAAAACAGCGTCATTGCCGAGCTGCAACAACTCGTGCCCTCGCTCGCGATCGACCCGCAAGTCAGCGTCGCGTTCCGTGGCTCCATTGAGGACCAGAGAGAAGACGAGACGTTTCTGGGTCAGGCCATGCTGATGGCCATCGCAATGATGGCGATTATTCTCGTGACCCAATTCAATAGCGTTTACCAGGCATTGCTGATCCTGACCGCTGTCGTGTTCTCTACGGGCGGCGTATTACTCGGCCATCTGGTGGTTGGCATGCCCTTCGGCGTCATCATGAGCAGTATTGGCGTAATCACATTGGCTGGAATCGTCGTCAACAACAACATTGTGTTCATCGACACCTACAACGTGCTGCGGCGTCGCGGCACAGATGCTTTCGATGCAATTCTCAGGACCTGCGCAATCCGCCTGCGTCCCGTATTACTCACAACGGTAACAACGATTATCGGGCTCATGCCGATGGTGCTTGGCGTCAACATCAACCTGATCGCGCGCGAGGTCTCGATCGGGGCACCGAGTTCTCAATGGTGGACACAGCTTGCCTCATCGGTTGCGGGTGGCCTGGCGTTTGCCACCGTACTGACGCTGTTCCTGACGCCGAGCCTGCTGATGATCCAGGCGAGAATCTCGGCCCGACGCGCTGAGCAGCGCGCCGCGAAAGCCGGCCAGTCGGCCCCGGCTCCCTCCTGAGCCCCGTGGCTACGGGATCTAATCCAAAACGCCGATTCGTGCATCTAATGAGTAAGCGGCGGCGGTAATTTAGGACATATTCCGCTAACTTGCTGATTTTATTAGGCCCTGTTTGAGAAAAATTTTGCAGATAGGGGTTGCGTTATACCGAACTAGTGTTATACTTCACTATAACACTAAACAACACCGACTACTGAACCGACGATGAAACGAATCAATCCACAACTCGCCGTCCTGGCCCTGACCGGCATCGCAGTAATCCCCGGCTGCGGTACCGGCGAGGCCAGCGTTGCCAACGAAGCCGAAGTGCGGGCTGCCACGCCCGTGCCCGTCGAAATCGCCGCGCCAGTGCGCGCCGATATCTTTGCCACCTACCATGCGACCGCCACGATAGAGTCCGATGCAAATGCGCCGGTGCTCGCGCGTGTTGCCGGAGAGGTTGTGCAATTGCTCGTCGAGGAAGGTGATTACGTCGAAGCCGGCCAGGTGCTCGCCCGCCTCGATGGCGAGCGGCTGCGGCTCGAAATGCTTTCCACGAAAGCGGACCTGGAACGCGTTAGCGGCGAACTCGATCGCTATGAGGATCTTGCCGCGCGCGGCCTTGTCAGCGCCGCGATGTACGACGGCCTGAAATACGATGTTGACGCATTGCGCGCACGCTACGAACTGGCAAGACTCAACTACGGTTACTCCGAGATCCGCGCAACGATTTCCGGCGTCGTCTCGTCTCGCGACATAAAACTCGGTCAGAACATCGAAACCAACAGCATCGCGTTTCGCATCACCGATAACAGCGAGCTCGTTGCGTATTTGCATATCCCGCAGTCAGAACTGTCGAAATTCTCCTCCGGGCACAATGCGAGCCTGCAGGTGGACTCTATGCCGGAGATGAACTTCGCGGCGACGATCGCGCGCATCAGCCCGACGATCGACACGCGTAACGGGACATTCCGTGCGACCGCCGTTATCACCAATGACGACGGTGACCTTGTCCCGGGCATGTTCGCCAAATTTACGATTGCCTACGAGAAACATGAAGAGGCCCTGCTCGTTCCCCTCGTCGCGGTTGTCGAGGAAGATGACGAAATGTCGGTCTACGTTGTCCGTGACGGCTCTGTATCTCGCCGGATCGTGGAAGCGGGAATCAGGAACGACGGCCATGTCGAGATTCTGAGCGGCCTTTCCGAGGACGATGAGATCGTCGTCGTCGGCCACTCTGCGCTCCGCGACGGCAGCAAAGTGCTCGCAAGTAACAAGACACTGGACAGCTTTACGGGCTGACCATCCGCCACGGTGCCAGAGCGCACCGCCCCCTCTGCGGACACATCAAGGGAGGATCTGATGTCGCTGAAGCAACTGTTTCCGACAGTTCTGGCGTGGGCTGTCCTTTTGGGCGCCTGCGGCCAGGCACCCGAGGAAGCCACAACAACCGAGGCCGGGGAACAAGAAGAAGTCGTCGCGGTACCCGTGGAGGTCGGGCGACCGACCCGCGGTGATATCGTCGCCGTGTATTCCGGGACCGCGCCGATCGAGGCATATGCCGAGGCGGATGTTATCGCCAAGGTGAGTGGAGAAGTCCGTGAGATTCTCGTCGAGGAAGGAGACGAGGTGGAACAGGGACAGATACTTGCCCGGCTCGATGACGATCGCCTGCAGCTCGAGCTGAACCAGTCGGAAGCAAACCTGCGCAAGCTGCAACGTGACTTCGAACGCAATGTGGATCTCAAGGAAAAGGGGCTGATCTCGAGCGGCGATTTCGACAAGATTCGCTACGAGATGGAAGCCCTCGAAGCATCCTATAACCTGGCCCGGCTCGAGCTCGACTACACCCAGATCCGGGCGCCAATCGACGGCATCGTATCGAATCGCTACATTCGTGTTGGCAATTCGATCGACGTCAGTCAACCGGCTTTTCGTGTCACCAGCTTCGACCCGCTGGTCGCATACCTGCACGTACCTGAGCGCGAGTACCGCAATATTCGCCCGGGACAGCCAGTGGGCATCGACATCGACGCGCTTGCCAATCAGCGAGTCATCGCTGACGTGACCCGGGTCAGTCCGATCGTCGACCCGGAGACCGGTACATTCAAGATAACGATCGAGATCGAAGACGACGCACGGCGCATCAAGCCGGGCATGTTCGGGCGCATCAGCATCGTCTACGACCAACATAACAATGTCCTGCAGATTCCGCGCAGCTCGATTCTCGAGGAGGCCGGCCAGATGAGCGTCTTCGTCATAGAAGATGACAAAGCGGTTCGGCGAACTGTCCGGATCGGCTACAGCAACAGTGGCATGGTCGAAATTGTCGAGGGACTCACCGACACTGATCTCGTGGTGACGGTCGGCCAGGTGGGACTGAAAGACGATGCGACCGTCACGGTGATCAACGCGGTCGAAGACGCCCAGGTGAGCGACAATGCGCCGACTGATTGAGATCGCGACAGAACGTCGTGTCACGATCGTCATGTTTATGGTCGCGATCGTGCTGTTCGGCATGGTCTCTCTGTCGCGCCTGAAACTGAATCTCTTGCCCGACATCTCCTACCCGACCGTAACGATTCGGACGGAGTTGACGGGTGCGGCGCCTGTAGAAGTCGAAAACCTGCTGACGAAGCCGATCGAGGAGGCCGTCGGAGTCATCCGCAACGTGCGTCTGGTCCGATCCGTTTCGCGGTCCGGGCAGTCCGACGTGACGCTCGAGTTCCTCTGGGGCACGGACATGGACATCGCAGGTGTCGACGTGCGCGAAAAGCTCGACATCCTGACGCTGCCGCTCGAGGCCAGCCGCCCCCTGCTGCTTCGCTTCGACCCCTCATCCGAGCCAATCATGCGCCTGGGGCTCTTGTATAAAGAGGACGGCGAAGCGGACACGGTCGAGGCCCGGCTGAAGGCGTTACGCCGGCTTGCCGAAGATCGCCTCAAGACCGACCTCGAAGCCGAGGAAGGAACGGCTGCCGTCAAGGTAAGCGGTGGTCTCGAGGACGAAATCGAAATTCGGGTCGACCAGCAGAAACTGTCGCAGCTCAGGATCAGTATCGACCAGATCGCTGCGCGTATCCGGGCAGAAAACGTCAATCTGTCCGGCGGCCGGCTCGAGGAAGGCGACCAGCGTTTCCTCGTGCGCACGCTCAATGAATTCCAGTCGGTCGATGAGATGCGCAATTCCATCGTCGCCTACGTTGCCGACCGGCCGGTCTACCTGCGCGATGTCGCAACGGTGGAGCGCGGCTACAAGGACCGCGAGGCGATAACGCGCGTTCGCGGCCGCGAATCCGTCGAACTCGCCGTCTACAAGGAAGGCGACGCCAATACCGTGCAGGTCGCCAACCGGCTGACGGCGCGCCTCGGGTCGATTAACGAATCCCTGCCCGAGGATATCGAGCTGATCACGATCTACGACCAGTCGCAGTTCATTTCGTCTTCGGTGGACGACGTCAAGAATGCCGCGATCCTGGGCGGCATCATCGCGATCATTGTCCTCTACGGCTTCCTGCGCGACTCGAGGGCGACGACGATCACGGGCATCGCCATACCGGTTTCGGTGATCGGCACGTTCCTGCTCATGTACACCAACGATGTATCCCTCAACATCATGTCGCTTGGTGGTATCGCGCTGGCCGTGGGTATGCTCGTCGACAATTCGATCGTGGTGCTCGAGAATATCGTCCGCAAGAAAGAACAGGGCGAAAGTATTCTCGCCGCCGCACAGAATGGTACGAGCGAGGTCGCAAGTGCCGTTGTCGCTGCAACGCTGACTACGATCGCGGTTTTCTTCCCGATGGTGTTCATTTCGGGAATCGCGGGTCAGCTCTTCCGCGACCAGGCGCTGACTGTCACATTTGCGCTCGTGTTCTCGCTGATCGTGGCACTCACACTTATTCCAATGCTGGCGTCCTTGGGCGGAAGCAAGCGTTACCACAGTGAACTCGAAACCACGCCACCGAGCTGGTTCACCAGGATCATTGCTTTTGTCGTTCGCATGTTCGGATATCTGTTCGGTGCTGTCAGGTGGTTGTTCTGGGCTCTTCTCTGGGTACCAACCTGGCTGCTGCAGCGCCTGTATCGTGCCGTCGCGGCGGTCTACCCCGCGATGCTCAGATGGTCACTGCATCACCGCGCGGCCGTGGTAGTAGCTGCGACCGTAATATTCGTCGGAGCGATGTCCCTGGTACCTCGTCTCGGTACCGAACTGATCCCGCAGTTGTCGCAGGGCGAGTTCAACGTCGACCTGCGCCTGGCGCCCGGCGCGCCGCTGGCCGAGACGGACCGCGCGATACAGGCGGCGCAAGGCGCCACAGCCGGAATCGGTTCTGTCGCCCTCGACTATTCAGTGGCTGGCACCGGGAATCGCCTCGACGCCAATCCCGTCGATGCGGGTGACAACACCGGAACCCTGAGTATTGCGCTGCAACCGGGGTCGGGCCGCGCAGAGGAAAACGCGGTCATGGACGCAATGCGGGCAGAACTCTCGAGGCTGCCGGGCGTGCAATACGAATTCAGCCGGCCTGCGCTGATGTCTTTTGCGAGCCCCTTGCAGATCGAAATTTCCGGCTATGACCTCGACGGCCTGGCTCGTGTCAGCGGCCTGGTCGTGCAGGAAATGTCTGCATCCGACCGATTCACCGACATAAAGACGACGGTCGAACGTGGCAATCCCGAGATTCAGATCGTCTTCGATCAGGAACGCGCGGCCAAGCTCGGCATGGCCGTGCGCGACATCGCCAACCGGGTGGTCGCCAACGTCCGCGGTGAACTCGCCACCCGCTACACCTGGCGTGACAAGAAGATCGATGTTCTCGTGCGCAGCGTCGACACGCGCGAATCGAGCATCGAGGAGATCCGCCGCCTGATCGTCAATCCCGCATCGGACCGGCCCGTAACGCTCGATGCCGTCGCCGACATTTCCGTATCACAGGGACCGGCCGAGATTCGACGCGTCGCCCAGGAGCGGGTCGCGATTATCACGGCGAACCTCTCCTATGGAGATCTCGGCGCTGCCGCGCTCGAGGCAGGCTCGATACTGAGCCGGACTCCGATGCCCGAAGGTATCAGCGCGATCGTGTCGGGCCAGAGCGAGGAGATGCAGGCGTCGTTCCAGTCCATGCAGTTCGCACTGGCGCTCGCGATCTTCCTCGTTTACCTCGTCATGGCATCGCAATTCGAATCGTTGATACACCCGTTCGTCATTCTTTTCACGATTCCCCTGGCCCTGGTCGGCGCGGTGCTCGCGCTGTTCGTTACGGGAACAACGATCAACATCGTCGCCCTGATCGGCGTCATCATGCTGGCCGGAATCGTGGTCAATAACGCGATCGTACTGGTCGATCTCATCAACCAGTTGCGCGCGCAGGGCAAGGAGCGGCTCGACGCCATCATGGAGGCGGGGGCGGCAAGGCTGCGGCCAATTCTGATGACGTCGCTGACCACGGCTCTCGGCCTGCTGCCGATGGCTATCGGGTTCGGTGAAGGCGCCGAGGTGCGCGCACCGATGGCAATTACGGTTATCGGCGGCCTGCTCGTATCGACGTTCCTGACCCTCGTCGTGATCCCGGTCGTCTACTCGCTGCTGGATCGGCGCGCGTGAAGCATACCGAGTTTGCACTTGGGCGCCCGGTAACGACCGTAGTTACTTTTGTCGCCCTTGCGCTTGTCGGGCTGATCGCATCGCGGCTCTTGCCGCTCGAGAAGTTTCCCGACATCGAGTTTCCCGGGATTTTCATCCAGGTGCCCTACCCGGGCTCCACGCCAGAAGAAGTAGAGCGCCTGATCACGCGTCCCGTCGAGGAGGCGCTGGCGACGCTGTCCGGGGTAGAACGCATGTTCTCGAGTTCGACCGAAGGGCAGTCACAGATATTCCTGCAATTCGGCTGGGATCAGAGTATGGGCGCGAAAGGCATCGAGGCCCGCGCCAAAGTCGACAGCATCCGCAACCAGCTCCCGGCCGACATACAGCGCATCTTCATTTTCACGGGATCGCTCGGCGATCAGCCCATCCTGCACTTGCGAATTTCAAGCGAACGCGACCTGTCCGACAGCTACGAGCTGCTCGACCGGCTGCTGAAGCGGCGCCTCGAACGTATCGAGGGGGTCTCGCAGGTCCAGCTGCAGGGCGTCGATCCGCGCGAAATCCGCATTCTCCTCAGACCCGACCGGCTCGCGAGCCACCGTATCGATATTCGCGAGCTCCGCGATTTGCTGCAGCGCAGCAACTTTGCGGTCAGCGCCGGCAAGATCACGGCGGGCGGCCAGCGCCTGAACGTGAGGCCGCGCGGGGAATTCGATTCGGTCGAGCAAATCCGAAACCTGTCGATTAACGATGCAGGACTGCATCTGCGTGACATTGCTGACGTCGAGTTGCGCATTCCAGAGCGAAACTATGGGCGGCACCTGGACCGGCAATACGCGATCGGTGTTGCCGTGAGCAAGGCAACAGGTTCGAACCTTGTCGAAGTATCAGACAGGGTTCTTGCAGAGGTGGAGAAGATCGGAGAACTGCCGCAGATGCAGGGGATTAACATCTTTTCGCTCGACAACCAGGGCGACAGCGTCAAGGATTCCCTGTCCGACCTGCTCAACGCCGGACTTTTTGGCGGCCTGCTCGCTATCGTAGTTCTGTATTTTTTCCTGCGCCAGGTATCGACGACACTGATCGTGACCGCCTCGGTACCGTTCTCGATACTCATCACGCTCGGGGCGCTCTACTTTTTCGGTCTTACCCTCAACATACTCTCGATGATGGGCCTGATGCTGGCCGTCGGTATGCTCGTCGACAACGCAGTCGTGATCACCGAGAGCGTCTTCCGTGAGCGCGCGGAAACGGACCTCAGCCCGCGGGAAGCCACCCTCAAAGGGGTTCGTGAAGTCGGCCTCGCTGTTATCGCCGGAACCACGACGACCATCATCGTATTCGCCCCGATCATATTCGGCACCGAGACGGACATCATGGTGTTCCTTACGCACGTTGCCGTCACAATCATCGTCGCCCTGCTGGCCTCGCTGCTGATTGCGCAGACGCTGGTGCCAATGCTGGCGGAGCGCGTTTCCGTACCGCCGCGTCCGAAACCCAGCGGAGCGATGTCGCGCCTGACGCGGCGTTATGAGCGAGGACTGTCCTGGGTCGTATCCCATCCCTGGTGGGCAGCGCTCGGCATATTCCTGACCTGTGTCGTCGGCGTCCTGCCGCTGGCGCTGCAACTCGTCAAGTTCGACGCATTTCCGCAGGACGTCGGCCGGCGTCTCTACATGCCGTACCATGTCGAGGGGCAGCATTCGCTCGAGCGCATCGAAGATACGGTCGACACGATCGAGGACTACCTCTATTCGCGCCAGGAAGAATTCAATATCCGCAGCGTGTACAGCTACTTCGATCTCGAGAGAGCCGAATCGACGCTGCTGTTGACGGATGAGGAAGACGCGACATTGTCTACCAAGGAGATCATCGAACGCATCGAAGCCGACATGCCCACGATCGCGATCGGCAAGCCGAGCTTCGAATTCGAACAGCAAGGCGGTGGTGAAGGATTCAGCATCCAGATTTCCGGCGATTCGACAACCGTGTTGAACGAACTCGGTGCGGAGATTGCGCGGGCGCTTTCCGGTGTCGAAGGTCTCAAGGACGTGCGCAGCGACGCCGAAAGCGGTGACAAGGAAGTTCGCGTGGTCATCGACCGCGACCGCGCCGCGGCGGCAGGACTGACGACGCAGGAAATCGCTTTGAACGTGGCAATCGCGATGCGTGGCGAGAACCTGCGGGAGTTCCGCGGGGAGTCGGGAGAGGTAGCTGTGAGACTGGCGTTTCGTGAAGACGAGAAGCAGACGATCGAACAACTCGCCAGTTTGCCGCTGTACAAAGCTGATGGGGAACGCATTCCGCTCGGCAGCGTGGCGAACCTCCACATCGGCCAGTCACCCGATACGATTCGCCGCACCGATCGCCAGACGGCGGTTGTGCTGTCGGGCAATATGGAGGACGACGTCAGCCTCGAAGAAATCCAGCCGGGCATCGAAGACCTGATGTCGCAGATCGAGTTGCCGCCGGGTTACAGCTGGAAATTCGGCCGCGGGTTCGAACGGCAGGATGAGACGCAGCAGATGATGTTCCAGAATATACTGCTGGGAATCGCCTGTATCTTCCTTGTCATGGCCGCACTTTTCGAGTCGATGCTTTTCCCTCTGGCGATCATCCTTGGCTCGATCGTATTTTCGGTCTTCGGCGTTTTCCTGTTTTTTGCCATTACCGGTACGACTTTTTCGTTCATGGCGTCGATCGGCATCATGATCCTGATCGGCGTCGTCGTGAACAACGGCATCGTACTCGTCGATCACATCAACAACCTGCGGCTGCGCGGCTTGACGCGCGACAAGGCGATCGTCACTGCCGGTCGCGATCGCCTGCGTCCGATTCTGATGACCGTCGCGACGACGATTGTCGGCCTGACGCCGCTGGCCATCGGTACGACACAGGTCGGCGGTGACGGCCCGCCCTATTTCCCGATGGCTCGGGCCATTATTGGCGGGCTGGCGTTCTCGACGCTGGTATCACTGCTCGTCGTACCGGCGCTTTATATCTACTTCGACAACCTCTCCGCCTGGGGTCGCAAGGTCATGCGTATCGCGCGCGGCGGCGCTTCAGCAGCGCTGCCAGCGCAAGAACCAGGATGAAATAGGCACCGATCGACCCGCCACCGCTTTCATGCACGACGATGATCTCGGGCACTTCCGCCACATCGCGGTCAGCGTCCTCGAGTGGCAGGAACGCCAGCTCCGGTGTCTCATCGGGGCCAATCCACGCGACAAACGAGTTGTCGTAAGTATCGAAGAGTTCGATCAGGATATCGTAGCTGCCCGATGGATACCCGGACAATAATTCCGTGACGATGACGTAATCGTCGTCGCTTGTCGCTCCGTTGATGACAAAGTTTTCGGTGACTGCATACTCATTCCAGGGGCCACCATTCAGACTGAGATAGACTACGGCGTAGACCTCGGCAAAGGTGTAATAGGTATCGGCATCGAACAGCAGGTCGATCCCGTGATAGAACCCGTCGCCGTCAAGATCGTTGAATAATTCGACGTCAGCCATATAGAACCAGAAATCGACATTCGCCGACTGAGACATTTTTGCTTCGGCCTTCGAATGCATGGCGGCACTCTTGTCGCTGCTTCGGCTACCGTCGACACGCAGGGCCTCGAATTCATCCTTGGTCGTTACTCCACCGGCGCCGCTGTCGCTTTTGGCGCGCGTGCTCTGGGTCGTTATCGACAACCGGACCTCGTCTTCCAGGTCGGTCGCGAACGCGTCAAGCGACAGAAACAGAAGTCCCGCAATCAGAAAAAACCATGCGGCAACATGCGATCGTCTTACTGACATTGCGTAGGTGATCATGATTCATCCCTCTTTGGCCTATCCTGAGGACCATTAAAGGGCGAACACACTGAATCCCCGCTGAACTCGTAGGAATGATCGACACGAAGTGCGATCATGTTCAGCTGTCGTTAAGTTTCGTCGCGATTTTTACCCATGGTTCACGAAGTCCGTCATGACTCGGCGGGAGCCGCCGTCGGCTTCATGCTTGTCGGGGTACTCGGCGGCCTCGGTCTCGACCTGTGCGCGAAGGGCTTGCTGACCGATTATTCGCTCGAGCAGTTCGTGTTTCTGCGCAGCCTTATCGGTCTGTCGATCTTCATGCTCATTGGCCGGCAGTATGGAGGCTTCCGTGCACTGGTAACTTCGAAGTGGCGGTGGCACCTGCTGCGTACCGTTCTTTCCACATGCACGATGTTCGGTTTCTTTTACGGACTCGCACGCATGCCGCTTGTCGATGCGCTGACGCTGGGATTTACGGCGCCGTTGATGGTAACAGCGCTCTCGGTGCCATTCCTCGGCGAGCATGTCGGCTGGCGCCGCTGGACGGCAGTCATTGCCGGCTTTGCCGGCGTGCTGGTTATTCTCAGGCCGGGCGCCACCGAGATCTCACTGGCGTCTGTGTCGGTCCTGTTTGCCGCTTTCACCTATTCCTGTATGGCAATCACGTCGCGCAAGTTAGCTGCAACCGAAAGCAGCTACGCGCTGTCCGTCTATGTCATTTCCGGCCCGATGATTGTCTCGGCGACGATGCTGGGCGATGGCAGCTGGCAGGTTCCTGATGCGCCTGGTTGGGTTTTGTTTACCCTTGCCGGAGCATGTTCCGTAATCACCTGGATCGGCATCGTCGGCGCATATCGCAGGGCGTCGCCTGCCCTGCTCGCCCCCTTTGAATATACGGCGCTGATCGGCGGCGCCGTCGCCGGCTACCTGATCTGGAACGAGATTCCCGACCGATGGGTGCTGCTCGGTGCGACAGTAATCATCGCATCGGGATTGTTTGTCGTTTACAGGGAGATCGGCGGAGCGATCTCGAGGCGCTGGATCAGCTTACGTCCCCGGCGGTAAGCCCTGCGATCTCGGCCGGGGTCACTTTGAGCGCTTCCGCAACCGAGTTGAAGAAATCGATCTCGAGCACACTGACCTGCTGGTCGCTGCGGAACACATCGGCCAGGGCATGCACGGTGTCGATGCGATCGGCATTGCCCATCCTCTCTCGCACGCTCACCAGGTATTTCTTCAGCGTTGCTTCCGCGTATAGCTCCGCACGTGCTGCAACGCGAATATCACTCTCGCTGAAATCTTCGCCCGTGTGCTCTTTCAATATCTCGCGAATCCGCTCGACTTCGACCTTCTGGATATTGATGTCGGCATCCGCTGCACGCGCCAGGGTCATAAGCAATACTTCCTTGTGCAGCCGTTGACGCTCTTCTTCACTGGATACGTCCGAGCCGCCGAAGATTTTCAAAACATTCTTTAGATCTGCGATTGCCATTGTGCTCTCACTATTCGTTATTGTTTCAGCGCGGATGTCGCGACCGAGGCAAGTACCGGAGTATACACGGCCTTCGTAGCGCATCGAGCTATTGGCCGAGCTGGATATCATAACGCATCAATTGCGTCTTTTATACCATTGTTTTTAATTGCAATTTCTCTTGGCATCGGCGTCATTTTTTTGGATACTTACGCCGGGCAAACTATCGAAAAGGAGGTGATCCATGTCTAGTGAGATAACAAGGGTATCGGGAAAGCCGTTGGGTCTTGTGCAGACGATGGAGCAACCTTCGCACCGTACCTGAAGACGTCTTCCAACCCGAATCTCACGAAGACCCGCTTTACGCGGGTCTTCTTGTATTCAAAACACGCAAAAAAGGCGGCGCAAAGCGCCGCCTTCTCGTTCGCAACTGGCAGATTGGCTATTCTTCATCCGCCATCACGCGTTCGACCATCGCCGTGTAGACGCGCGGGCTGTCACAGTCAAGCAGGCCTTCGAAGATTTCGGTCGATTTCTGGTAATGACCGCTGGCGTACTTCGCCCAGTTGGCGCCCAGCTGCGTGTAATTCGCCGCGCTGCCCACCGCCTTGAAATCGTAGTCCGCATCGACATTTTCACCCCAGACCGGGAACATCGCCCAGGCGCCGCCAAGGATGCCATGCGCGTCGGCATAGGCATTCCACTCCGCCTGCGCGGCCGCATATTCATCAAACGTCTTGCCTTCCTCCATCGAGCAATCCGAGAACGACACCACGAATGTGTCACCGCTAGCCATTTCTCTCTCGGGCGGCGTTCTCATCTGCACCGACGCGAACTGCGTGTGCGAAACACAATCCAGCACGTCATAGAACCTGGCGTTCATCTCCTGGCCCTCTGTCAGCCAGTGGTCGGAGCCGGCACCCATCACGTTGCCATCGGGCCATACGCCGAACCAGGCGACGTCAAAATTACGCTGGCCATAATAGGTGGGCCACATCGTAAACGCGAAATACTGTGTCTGGCCTTCATCATCCATCCACTCGTTCCAGTCCTTTACGACAGCCGCCAGATCAGCAGGCCCTTTGCCTTCGTTGAAGTTGCAGGCATAGGCTTCGACCGGTGTGAAAGAGAGTGGAGCTGACTCTTCTTCGTCCTGCGCCAAAGTCGCGCCAGCAGACAGGAACATGATGGCGGACATCGCCACCGTTAAGCATTTCTTCATTATTGACTCCTGTTTTTATTACGTTGTTGTGGACCGGCCGTGCGCCGGATGTGCAGAGTATAGACCATGCTGGCCCGGTCTCGATGGCAATAAGACCAGGAACTCAGTCCACGATGGTTTGCAAGACATCGAGAACGGTGTCGATCTCGTCGATCGTGTTGTAGTGCACCGGGCCGATCCTAACCGCGCCGCCGGACTTTTCGATGTCCAGGGCCCGCGCCACTTCCAGTGCGTAGTTGTGGCCGCTCCAGGCAAAGATGTTGTGCTCGGCGAGCTGCCGGGCGATATCTGCCGGCGCAACAGTCGCGTGCGTGAACGACACGGTCGGAACACGCCGGTGCATCGCCGCCGGTTCCGTGATACCGAGAACGCGGACTCCGGGAATCGCCAGCAGGCCATTGACGAGTCGCTCCGCCAGCGTACGTTCGTAGTCGAACAGCACCTCCAGCGCAGATGACACCTTGTCGCGCCGGGAACCGCAACAACCCGCCGCCGTCTCACCCACCCACGCGAAGTAATCGACGGCCGCCGCGGTGCCCGCCATGCCCTCGTGGCTCTGAGTCCCGGTCTCGAAACTCCAGGGCAGCTCATCCGGGGCCGGCCGCAATTTGTACGGCTGCAGCTGCTCGAGTGATTCCCGGCGGCCCCAGAGAATTCCCTGGTGGGGGCCGAAGAATTTGTAAGCCGAGCTGACGAAGAAGTCGCAGCCGAATTCCTGGACGTCACTCACGATATGAGGCGCCGACTGCACTGCATCGATGAACGACCAGGCCCCGGCATCGCGAGCCCTCCGACAGATGGCTTTGACGTCGTTAATCGTACCCGTCAGGTTGCTGGCGCCACCAACGCAGACAAGACGCGTCCTGTCATTGAGTAACGCATCGAGATCAGCCAGGTCGAACTCGAAAGTTTCTGTATCGAAAGGCAGGTAACGAACCTTCAGATCGAAATCCCGTGCCATGAGTTTCCACGGCTCGACATTGGCGTCGTGATCCATGCGCGATACGACGACCTCGTCGCCGGGCTCGAGAAACCGACCGATCGATCGCGCCAGGTGGAACGTGAGCGACGTCATGTTCTGGCCGAAAATAATCTCGTCCGGCGACGGCGCATTCAGGAAATCCATCATCGCGCTGCGGGCGTCGTCGGCCACCTCACCTGCCAGCCGGGACGTCTCGAAGTAGCCGCCGATGTTCGCGCTGCGATGCAACAGGCAGTCCGCCATCCGCTCCGCGACGATCCGGGGCACCTGCGTCCCCGCCGGGTTGTCGAAATAGAGCCTGGGCCTGCCGTCGTCGGTCGTTGCCAACGATGGGAACTGCGCCCGGATCAGCTCGATATCGATGCCAGTGACATGCGTGGCAGGGCTACTCACTACCGCCCCATTTCTCGCGGTGCGCGTTCTCCGCCCGTTGACGGATCTTGGAATGCCGCTTCGTCAGCAGCAGGGAATTGGGATCGCAGACTTCGGCCTTGATGAGCCCCAGGTCGCTGGCGGCATCGAACAGGCTCGGATACCAACGTTCCCAGTTGGGCAACAGTTTTTCGACCTGATCGCGGAGACTCATGCACGCAATGTAACCGAGCGCTACAGGCGTGACAACGTAATGTGTCTCGCTTATTCGGTTAGCATTTTCGCGCCGAGCAGACCGACGCCGAGCAGTACTGCGCCGTAGATGGCCGTCTGCATGATCGAACCGCTGATCGCGACGCCCTGCATCTGCGGCAGCCACTCGGCCGGCGCGACGACAACGTCCTGCGGCACGACAGTCAGTAGCTTGGATACAGCAAGCAGCAACTGGGATGCAGGCTTGAGTGCAATCACACCCCCGACCAGCATCGCAACCGGCAGCGCAAGGCGCCGGATCCAGATGCGCCGGCGAATACGTCCGACAACGCGACGGCTAAATCCGTCGTCCGCGATCGGCTCCGCAGCGAACATCGACTCGAGCCATCGGTCTTCAGCGTCCCTGAGTTTTTCAGCCATGTTGATAATCTTTAATGTCAAAACTGGTCCTGATCTTTTCCTTGCCGCGAAATATGACCGACTTGACCGTGCCGACTGGCAATCCGGTCGCGTCGCCGATTTCGCGATGCGACAGGCCACATGCGTATGACATGACCATAATCGCGCGCTCTTCCTCTGTTAATACCGCGAGGAGTTTATCCAGATCAGATACCTCTTCTGACTCCTGAGTGTAACTCCTCGATTCCAGGTCCGCGACATGCCCCGCCTCGTCGAGCACTTCGGCATATCGCTTCGATTTGCGCTTCGACTGCAGGAAGGTCGTGTACGCCACCTTCAATAACCAGCCAATGAACGATCCCTTGCCTGAATAGGTTTGCAGCTTGTCCCAGGCGCGCAGGAAAGCTTCCTGCGAAAGATCGTCCGCTTCGACAAAATCACCCGTCAACTTGCGCAGAAAATTCCGCACCTGCGACTGGTGGCGCCGGATCAGTTCCCCGAAGGCTGCCGTATCCTGTGATGCGACGGCTAACGCAACGAGGAACTGGTCGTCGCGGGCTGTTACCGGCTGGGCTATTGCGACCGCTCCGTAAACTTCCACATGATCAGATAGGCCAGGCCCAGCATGAACGGGAATGCCGCCACGCCCGACATGAGCAGGAAGACTTCTTCTTCCGCTTCTGCCGCGCCGATGGCTCCGCCCATTGCGCTGAACCCGATCGCTATGGCAAGCCAGACCAGCGCATAGCGCAGATCCTTGTCTTTCGAGGGCCGCGCCGGCTTGCCGAGACTTTCGACGAGTTCCGGGGTCAGCTCCTGTCCTTTCTCGATCGCAGAGCGAATGGTCTGCTGCATCTCGCGCCGGCCACGGTAGCGAAACCAGAAAAAGAAACTCAGAATGACGGTCAGCGATGCGAACATCGCGATTGGTACCCATAATCCTTCCACTTTGATATCTCCAAGTTTGTGTTGCTGCTTTTCAAGCAGGTCTCACCCGGTAGATGCATCGAATTGGCCGATTGGATGCAAATTTTAAATGCTTGATTTTTATAGCTTTATTATGTCCAGTGTAGCTGCTTTTTCGCGGATTTCGAGCCTGGCGCGTCATATGGACCGTAAAACCGGTCAACCAATACCCAGGGACGACGTTACAAAAGCATGGCTGAGCCGCGAGGGAATGACGCATGAGCAAGGAATCGGCGATCGCCGCCAACCGCTTCGGACTCGGAGCCAGGCCCGGGGAACTCGAACGCGTGGCCAGGGACCCCCGGGGCTGGTTACTCGACCAGCTCGCCGGGCCTTCCCGGCCTCCCGCTGAAATCACGGACCTGCCACCGACATCCGAGGTTCTGGTCGAAATCCAGGACCTGCGGCGCGAACGACGCGGGTTGCGGGATGCGGCTGTGGATCAGCCGGCGCCGGATCTCGTGCAGGCATATGGACGTGTGGTCCGGCGGTACTTCCTCGAACAGACCAACGCGCGCTACCGTCAAGCGGCCCGCACCGACTATCCTTTCTACGAGCGCCTGGTGCATTTCTGGGCCAATCACTTCGCCGTATCGGCCGACAAGCAGCCCATCCCTGCGATCGCCGGGCTCTATGAAAACGAGGCTATTCGGCCCAACATCAACGGCAACTTCGCGGACCTGTTGATCGCGTGCGAGCAGCATCCGGCGATGATCACCTACCTCGACAACCAGCGATCGATCGGTCCCGCCTCGACGCTGGGTAAGCGCGCGAACCGTTTTCAGCGGGAGCGGAACATCGGGCTCAATGAAAACCTCGCGCGCGAGATTCTCGAGCTGCACACACTCGGCGTGGACGGTGGCTACACGCAGGAGGACGTCACGACGTTCGCCAGGGTCATCACCGGGTGGTCCGTCGGCGGCGCCGCAGAGAATGGCCGCTTTGCCGAGGGCACCCCGGGCGAGTTCGAGTTTCGGGAAGTCATCCACGAGCCCGGAACCCACACGGTTATGGGCAAGCGCTATTCGCAAACGGGTGTCGACCAGGGTGAGGCCGTGCTGCGCGACCTCGCTGGACATCCTTCGACCGCGAGATTTCTCGCAATCAAGCTCGCGACCCACTTCGTCGCCGACGAACCACCGTCGGGGCTCGTGGACAAACTCGCCGCGACATACCTGGAGAATGGCGG
>WVYQ01000029.1:27376-94462 GCA_011772865.1 Woeseiaceae bacterium
AGCAAATACAAGACTCCCCATGACTTCGTAATCTCGACTCTTCGAGCGTTCGATCACGTGCCCGATGATTCGCGCTTCATCGTCGGTGCTCTCGACCTGATGGGGCAGACACCGTTCCGCCCGGGCAGCCCGGCCGGCTGGCCCGACACTGCCGAGCACTGGGGCGGGGCGGATGCGCTCTACAAGCGCATCGAATGGTCGAACACGGTGGCGCGAATCGCAGGCCCCCGCGTCAACCCCGTCGAGCTCGGCGATGCGGTTCTGGGATCGACTTTCAGCACCGAGTCACGAAAAGCAATCTCGCGGGCGGAGAGCGATGTCCAGGGCATGACGTTGCTGCTTGCATCACCGGATTTCCAACGGAGGTAGTCATGGTCAGCAGACGGGACATACTCAAGGTGGCCGGTGCCGGTGTTGTTGCGAGCAGCGTCCCCGGCCTGGTTCTTGCCAATGCCGCAACGGACGCGCGCTTCGTGCTGGTCATCCTGCGCGGCGCGGCAGATGGTCTCGCCATCGCGCCGCCGTATGGCGATGGCGGCTACCGCAAGGTTCGTGGCGAACTCGCCCTCCCGGCGCCGGGCAGCAGCGACGGCATGTTCAAGCTCGACGGCCTGTTCGGCCTGCACCCGAGTCTTGCCGAAGTTCATGAGCAGTACGGAAAACAGCGAGCACTCATCGTGCACGCGGTCGCCAGCCCGTATCGGGAACGCTCGCATTTCGATGGCCAGGATGTGCTCGAAAACGGTGCTGCGGCCGTCGGCAGTCTGCGCGATGGCTGGCTCAACCGTGCACTGGCGCCACTCGGTGGTTCGCTGGGCAATGAAGTCGCGATCGCGATGGCACAAAACACGCCGCTCGTACTGCGCGGCGACAATTCGGTAACAAGCTGGGCTCCTTCGCAGTTGCCCGATGCCCAGACCAGCACGCTGCGCCGGTTGCAGGACATGTACGCCGACGATGCTTTCTTCGCCATTCGGCTTGACCAGGCGCTCGAGGCGCAGGCGATAGCCGAGAGCGACGGTGGTATGGCACAGATGCCGCGGCGCGGCAATGAAACGGAACAGATGCGCGCGATGGCGCAGGCGACGGCGCGGTTCCTCAAAGCCGAGGACGGTCCGCGAATTGCGGTGCTCGAAGCCGGTGGCTGGGACACCCATGCGAACCAGGGTACGACGACCGGGACCCTCGCCAACCGGCTCGAAGGTCTCGACGGCGGACTGCGCACGCTGCGCACCGAACTCGGCGACACCTGGTCGAAGACTGTTGTCGCTGTCGTCACCGAATTTGGCCGCACCGTTGCCGTCAACGGCACGCGCGGTACCGATCACGGTACGGCAACGGCGGCAATACTCGTCGGTGGAGCCGTCAACGGTGGCAGGATCGTTGCCGACTGGCCCGGGCTGCGCAGTTCGGACCTGTACCAGAACCGCGATCTTATGCCGACCACCGACCTGCGCAGCGTATTCAAGGCGGTACTGGCGGACCACCTGGCGTTGCCCGAACAGGCGCTGGATACGGTGGTGTTCCCGGACAGCAAGTCGGCGCCATTGCTACCGAACATAATCCGGGTCTGACCCGAGACATTAACCCTGTGTCATGACCCGATGCGTTTGTATCGGGCATGAGAGCTATTACCCGCTTCGTGACCACGCTGCGCGACCCGCGCTGGTACCAGGTCTTCGTACTGAGCCTGCTACTCGGATTCGGCATCCTGGTGCTGGACTTTGGTATCCGCTGGCAGAACGCAATTGCAATTTTCGCGGCGGCGCAGGCAACGCAGTTCCTGGCATCGCACTACCTGGCGCGGATCGCCTATGACCCGCTCAGCGCACTCATTACTTCATGCTCACTGACCTTGCTGCTTCGAACCGACCTCGTGCCGCTCGCGGCACTTGCGGCCATNNNNGTGGCGCTGGTATCGCTCCTGCTGCTATCCGACCACGCCTGGGTGTCCACGGGCCAGTGGGGTAGTGCGACGATCGGAGCGCTGGCCCTTGCCTGTCTCGGCATGCTGGTTCTTACAAAAGCCAGGCGGGCCGAGACAACGATTGCCTTTATGGCGGCATATGCAATGTTGCTGATCGGCCGCGCTTACTGGCTTGGCGACCCCCTTGGCATTCCGCTGCACCAGCTGCAGAGCGGCGCGTTGCTGATCTTCGCTTTCTTTATGATCTCCGATCCGAAAACGACGCCGAACACCGCAGTTTCACGGATCGCATTTGGCGCCCTCGTGGCAGGCATCGCCTACGCGATCCAGTTCGTCTTCTATGAGCCCAACGGACCGATCCTCGCATTGGTCATCGCCGCACCACTCGTGCCGATGATTGATGCCGTCTCCCGTGGCCAGAATTATCGGTGGGACCAACCGGCCGCACGATCGGCCAGTCAAATCAAAGGAGTGCAGTGATGAAAACCTTGATTACGGCAGCGGCAACGTTGCTGACCCTCTGTCTGAGCAGCACGGCACAGGCATTTTGCGGCTTCTATGTCGCACGGGCCGATACCAGCCTGTTCAACAGTGCGTCCCAGGTTGTCCTGGTTCGCGACGGTGACAAAACCGTTATTACGATGGCCAACGATTTCCAGGGTGACGTCGAAGACTTTGCTGTCGTTATCCCGGTACCGACATTTATCGAACGCGACCAGATCAACGTGGCGGATCGCGGCCTTATCGAGCATCTCGATGCTTACACCGCACCGCGGCTCGTTGAATACCACGATCCGGATCCGTGCGTGCGTTATGAGCTGATGAGCAGGCAGTCGGCCGATATGGCGCTGCCGCAGTCAAAGGCGGCGCTCGGAAACGGCGCCGCTCGGTCGCACGGCGTGACGATCGAGGCCAGTTACACGGTCGGCGAGTACGACATCCTGATCCTGTCGGCCGAGGAGAGCACGGGGCTGATAAAGTGGCTCGGCGAGAACGATTACCGCATCCCCAAAGGCGCCGAGGCCGTCGTCGACAGTTACCTGAAACAGGACATGCGGTTCTTCGTCGCGAAGGTAAACCTGGCGGAACAGTCGCAGCTCGGCTATTCCTACCTGCGGCCGCTACAGGTCGCATACGAGAGCAACAAGTTCATGCTGCCAATTCGGCTCGGCACATTGAACGCCCAGGGCAAACAGGAACTCTACGTCTATGGCCTGACCCGGACGGGCCGCATCGAGACCACGAACTATCGCACGGTCAAGTTGCCGAGCAACACGGAGGTACCCGAGTTCGTGCAATCCGAGTTCGCGGATTTCTATCGTGCGATGTTCGAGAAGCAGACGCTGAAGGAGAACGAGCGCGGTGTCTTTCTTGAGTATGCCTGGGACATGGCCTGGTGTGATCCGTGCGCCGCGGATCCTCTGAGCGGCGATGAGCTGCGCCGGCTCGGTGTGTTCTGGGTCGACGATTCTGCGAACGGCCTGACTGGCAAAGGGCAGGCACAAAACGTATTCGTAACACGCCTGCATGTGCGCTATGACAAGCAGCACTTTCCGCAAGACCTGATGTTCCAGGAAACCGGCGACCGCCAGAATTACCAGGGTCGTTACGTAATCCGACATCCGTTTCGCGGCGAAACGAGCTGCGATGCCTCTGCCTACCGGGCGGCCGTCGTGAAACGCCAGGACATGGAGGCCCAGACTCTGGCGAACCTGACCGGCTGGGACCTCGAAGACATCCGCGCCAGGATCGATTACCTCGATGGCCAGACGCCCGAACCCGACGAACCGTGGTGGAAGCGGATCTGGAATTGACAATCCCGCAGTAGCGATCCGCGCCCCTTCGACCCCGGCCTCGCGCCGGGGTTTTTTCAGGCGTGATTCTTTTTCCAGCGGGCGATGAGTTCGGCCTCGTATTCCGCGGGCATGCCCGCCTGCATTGTTGACGTCCGATCATCAGGCAAGGTCCGCCACCAGCGCATGAGGTCGCGAATCGTCTCGCGAACCGGCCGGTTGTGCATCCCGGCGCCGCGGGCCGCTTTCGAAATGATCTGCGCGGTAACGGCATCAGGTCCGCGCTGCGGATGCCAGACGGGAAACGCACCGTGATTCTTGACCGGCGAGTCCTTGCTCGCCGACAAGGCAAACGCTTCGTCAACCCAGGTATCGTCGACCTTCGTCGCCGTAACAGCCTGGCAATCACGCAATAGATCACCCATCGTGTAGCCATTCTCGGGCGTTGCAGTCACGTAGGTGCCGGCAATCTTTTTCTGTATGCAATCCACCGTGAAGTTCGCGAAGTCCCTGACGTCAATGATCTGGATCGCGTCGCCGGGCCTGCCGGGCCACAGCATTTCCCCACCGCTCGAGGTGCGCACCGGCCACCACGTGAACCTGTCCGTGTGATCTCCCGGGCCGCAAATGTAGGTCGGGCGCAGGATTGTCGATCGCTCCTCGCCAACGACTTGCCGAACTGCCGTCTCGCAGAGTGCCTTGAGAGCGCCATAGGTTTCGCCGGTTACCTGCTCGATACTCTCGTCAGCAATTGTCGCCAACGCCGAATTCTCGTCGAGGTCCTGTTTGAAGCTCGCGTAAACAGACACCGTGGATACGAACAGATAGTGCGACACGCTGGGCGCCAGCAAACCTGCCGAATCGCGAACATGTCGTGGCACGTAGCCCGAATTGTCGATTACGGCATCCCATCGCCTGCCCCTCAGGCCGTCGAGACCGTTGTTACGGTCGCCCTTGATCGTCTCGAGGTCGGGGAACAGCGCGATATTGGTGCGACCCCGGTTGAACAACGTGACCGAATGCCCGCGTCGCAGCGCTTCGCGCACCATGTGCGGCCCGATGAAACCTGTGCCGCCGAGAATCAGGATGTCGAGCGGCCGGCCCGGCGATGTTTCCCGCTCGGCGGCGATCAGCGGGAAACTCGCGGATGCAGCCGCAGCCCCGAGTACCCCCGCTTTGATGATGTCGCGACGGCTCGTCTTCATTGCGCTTGCTAGCGATAACGCGACAGGATCTTTTTCAGTTCCTTGCCACCGGGATGCAATTTTTCGAGAGGATACTCACTGAGCGGCGTATCGATGTTGCCCATCAGGTCATGCATCTCCTTACGCGATTTGTCGATGTAAAGCAGGCCCGTGATGATTTCCCCGGCGTTGAATCGTTCGCGCAGGTACTTGAACGATTTGGCGCGACTCGTGGGATCGTACTCCGCGTCCAGTTTACGCAATACGATCTTGCTGCCGTCGTGCAATTCGACCGGCATCGCGGCGCCCTCGTTGTAATTGGTCTTGATCTCGTCCGCGGGCGGAATGAAATCGGCGTCGACGACGTGGTGATAGAACTGCCGGGTATGGGCATAGCTCTTGGTCGACCCCTCGTGGTCATTGAACGTGACACAGGGGCTGATCACGTCGACGAGAGCGAACCCGGGATGCATCAATGCCCCCTGTATCAAGGGCACCAGCTGTTCTTTGTCGCCGGAGAAACTACGCGCGATATACGTTGCGCCGAGCGACAACGCTGTGCTGACGGCGTCGATTGGCTCCTGCTGGTTCGGAAGGCCTTTCTTGGGCTTGCTGCCAATATCGGCCGAGGCCGAGAACTGGCCCTTGGTCAGCCCGTAAACACCATTGTTTTCAATGATGTAGCACATATTCAGGTTGCGCCGGATCGCGTGCATGAACTGTCCGGCACCAATCGACAGAGAATCGCCGTCGCCCGACACACCGATATAGGTCAGCGTGCGATTCGCAACGTTTGCGCCCGTCGTCACCGAGGGCATGCGGCCGTGCACCGCATTGAAGCCGTGCGACTGGCTGACAAAATACGCGGGCGTCTTGGACGAACAACCGATACCACTCATCTTCGCCAGCATGTGCGGTTNNCACAGCGTCGAGACCACGCCTTCATAGTCCCTGGCCGTCAGACCGAGATCATTGCGCGGCAGCCCGGGGTGGGCAATTTTTGGTTTGGAGATATAACTCATGCTGCCTGCCCCTTGGCTTGCTCCTCAAGAATGCGATCGACCACGAAACCGGCGTTGAGCGGAATGCCGTTGTAGTGTAGCACCGGAACGAGTTTGGTCGGATCGGCCTCGCAATCCAGCATTAACAAGGTGCGAAGCTGCGCATCGCGGTTCTGTTCGACGACATAGACGACATCGTGCTGCTCGATGAATTCCTTCACCGAGTCGGAAAACGGGAATGCCCTTACGCGGCAGTAGTTGAGCAAAACCTTTTGCGCCTCCAGCCTGTCGAGCGCCTCCTTGCATGCCCCGTCGGAACTGCCGACGCCCAGGATCGCAGCCTTGTTGAACTTCGAGTAGCGGATCTCGGGCTCGGGCATGATCGAGCGCGCGGTTTCCCACTTGACGAGCAGGCGGTCCACGACGTCCTGGTACTCGTCGGAATCCTCGGTGTATGCGCCGTATTTCGTATGCCCCGAGCCGCGCGTGAAATAAGACCCTTTTGGATGGGTGCCCGGCAGCGTTCGATACGGGATGCCGTCGCCGTCCACGTCAAGATAGCGATAGAACTTTTCCATGTTCTCGAGATCTTCTGCGCTGAGCACCTTGCCCCTGTCGGGCACCCGGCTGTCGTCGAATTCGAACTCCGGAACCATCCAGTCGTTCATGCCGATGTCGAGATCGGACAACACCATGATCGGCGTCTGCAGGCGTTCGCTGAGATCGAATGCCTGCTGCGCCATCGTGAAGCACTCGCCCGGGTCGCCGGGGAACAGAAGGACGTGCTTGGTATCGCCGTGAGAGGCATAGGCGCAGCTCAGAATGTCCGCCTGCTGTGTGCGCGTCGGCATGCCGGTCGACGGGCCGGTGCGCTGAACGTTGAAGACGACCGCCGGCAATTCCGCATAATAAGCGAAGCCGAGAAACTCGCTCATCAGGGAGATGCCCGGACCACTGGTTGGGGTAAAGGCCCGGGCCCCGTTCCAGGTAGCGCCAAGCACCATGCCGATAGCCGCAAGCTCGTCCTCGGCCTGGATGATGGCGTAGGTGCGCTTGCCGGACTCCTCGTCTGTGCGATAGCGCGAACAGAATGAGCGGAAAGCATCCATCAGTGACGTCGATGGCGTAATCGGGTACCAGGCGCCGACCGTTGCCCCGGCATACAGGCAGCCCAGTCCTGCGGCCGTATTGCCGTCGATGACGATATGCCCTTCGGTCTTGTCCATGGCTTCAACCTTGGACGGCAAGGGACAGACGAAGTTCTCCGCCGCGTAGTCGTAGCCGAGCCGAATTGCCTTCATGTTCGAATCGATCAGTTGTGGCTTCGATGCAAAAGTCTCTTCAAGCAACGTTGTGATCGTATCGAGGTCGATGTCGAGCAGCGCCGCGACCGCGCCGACATAGGCGATATTCTTCATCAGGATGCGCGCGCGTGCGCCGTCGAAGCTTTCGTTGCACATCTTCGACAGTGGAATTCCGAGCACCGTGACGTCTTCGCGATCGAGCAGCTTGCTGCGTGGCCAGGTCGAGTCGTAAATCAGCCAGCCGCCCGGAACGACCTCGGCGAGGTCGCGTGCATAGGTTTGCGCATTCATCGCAACCATCAGGTCGACACGATCGGACCGCGACTGATAACCGTCTCCCGTAATGCGAATCTCGTACCAGGTCGGCAAACCCTGGATGTTTGACGGGAAATAGTTCTTGCCGACGACCGGGATACCCATACGGAATATGGACTTCATCAGCAGGCCGTTGGCGCTCGCCGACCCGGTCCCGTTGACCGTGGCTATTTTGATGACGACGTCGTTCACAGAGGCCATCAACTATGCGGCCGGTGCCGCCTCCTTTTCCTTATCCGCCGCCTCATCGCCGGCATAGGGAATCAGGATCTCTGACTTTTGCATGTCCCACGCACCGGTCGGGCAACGCTCGGCACACAAGCTGCAGTGCACGCAGAGATCTTCGTCTTTGACCATGACGCGGCCGGTTTGTGGCAACTCTTCGGATACATAGAGATCCTGCTCGAGATTCTCGGCGGGCGCCGACAGGCGGGTCCGAAGATCGGACTCGTCGCCATTGTCGGTGATCGTGAGGCAGTTGACGGGACAAATATCGATGCACGCATCGCATTCAATGCACAGCTTCGCCACGAAGACAGTCTGGATATCGCAATTCAGACATCGCTCCACTTCCTGCATCGCCTGTTCGGCCGTAAATCCCAGCTCGACCTCGATATCGAGTTTCTTGAATCGCTCCTTGAGGTCGACGTGCGGCATCAGGCGCCGAGCTGCCGGATCGTAGTCGTTCGAGTAGCTCCACTCGTGCATGCCCATCTTCTGGCTCGACAGGTTTATACCGACGGGAAGTCGATCGCGGATGTCCTCGCCCTGGCAGTACTTGTGTATCGAGATGGCCGCCTCGTGACCGTGTGCGACCGCCCAGATGATATTTTTCGGGCCGAATGCCGAATCGCCGCCGAAGAAAATGCCTTCACGCGAGCACATCATCGTTTGTTCATCGACAACGGGGCAGTCCCATTCGTTGAACTCGATACCGATGTCGCGCTCGATCCAGGGGAACGCATTGTCCTGGCCGATCGCCAGGATGACATCGTCGCAGGGAAATATTTCTTCGCCGACCACGGTGCCCCGATCGATGCGACCGTCTTCGTCTATATTGTATTCCATGATCTCGAAGCTCATGCCCACGAGCTTGCCGTCTTCGATAACGAACGTTTTGGGCGAGTGGTTGACGACTATCTCGACATTCTCTTCTTCGGCGTCTTCGAGTTCCCATTCGGACGCCTTGAAGAATCCGCGCGGCTTGCGCGCCATGACCTTGACGTCTTTGGCGCCAAGGCGCAGCGACGTACGGCAGCAGTCCATCGCGGTATTGCCGACGCCGATGATCAAAACTTTTTCGCCGATGCTTTCGGTATGCTCGAACGCCACCGACTCGAGCCAATCGATGCCGATGTGGATATTCTCCGAATCATAGCGGCCCGGGATCTCCAGGTTCTTGCCCTTCGGCGCACCGGTGCCGACGAATACGGCGTCGAAGTTCTCGGCCAGCAGTTCTTGCATGCTGTCGATGCGGTGATTGAGCTTCAGGTCGACGCCGAGATCGAGGATGTAGCCGATTTCCTCGTCGAGCACCTGCGGCGGCAGGCGGAATTGCGGAATATTGGTTCGCATCAGGCCGCCGGTCGTATCGAACGCCTCGAATATCGTGATCTCGTAGCCGAGCGGCGCCAGGTCGTTGGCGACGGTCAGCGACGCGCAGCCGGCCCCGATCAGCGCCACTTTCTTGCCGTTGCTGTTTTGCGCCGGCTTCGGCAGCCGCTCGCTGATGTCGTCGCGGTGATCGGCGGCGACCCGCTTGAGACGGCAAATGGCAACCGGGCGCTCCTCGACGCGGCCGCGCCGGCAGGCTGGCTCGCAGGGCCGATCGCAGACCCTGCCCAGGATGCCCGGGAAGACATTCGACTTGCGGTTCTCGATGTAGGCGTCGCTGAAGCGGCCCTGCGCAATCAGCCGGATGTACTCGGGAACATCGGTATGGGCCGGACAAGCCCACTGGCAATCGACGACTTTGTGAAAGTACTCGGGGTTGGAGGTGTCAGTCGGTTTCATTGCTGGGGTGCGCCGGACATATTGCCCCACCCGGCTCAGAGTTCCGTCCCGTATGCTGCGCTAGCATAGCGGGATCGCCCGGAAAGTAAACAGTTTAGTCACGCTTAGCGCGAGCGCGAAAATTCCAGCCGTCTGCCTGCGATCACGCCCGATAACTTCCCGTCCCGATAGGCGATCTCGCCGTTGACGATCGTGGTGTCGATCGACGAGCTGAACGTGTGTCCTTCGAACGGCGACCAGCCACATTTGTAGAGCACGTCCGACGACTCGACCTTGCTCGCCCTGTTCGGATCGACGATGACGAGATCAGCAAAATATCCCTCGCGCAGGTAACCGCGCTCGCCGACGCCGAATATGTCGGCCGGCGCATGACACGCCCTTTCCACGATAAGTTCATGCGTGATGCTTCCGGACGCAGCCAGGTCGAACATCGTCAGCACCGCGTGCTGCACGAGCGGCAGACCAGCGGGCGCCGCGAAGTAGGGATTGTCCTTTTCCTCGGCCGTGTGCGGTGCATGGTCCGTGGCAATGATATCGATACGTCCATCATTAACGGCGGCAACGAGCGCCTCCCGGTCAGCCGCAGTTTTGATTGCCGGGTTGCATTTGATCCTCGTACCGAGTTCGCCGTACCGGGATTCGTCAAACCACAAATGGTGCACACACACTTCGGCCGTGATGCGTTTCTCCGAGCGGTGCGCCGGGGAGAACAGGTCCATCTCGACCGCGGTCGTCAGGTGCAGCACGTGCAGCAGGGCGTCGTGCTTGCGGGCGAGACCCGTCGCGAGCGTCGACGACTGCAGGCAGGCATCGGCCGAGCGGATTGCCGGGTGCTCGGACATCGGCACGTCGTCGCCGTATTTCTCTCTTGCCGCTGCCTCGTTGTCCCAGATCGTCGGCGAGTCTTCGCAGTGGGTGACGACCATCACGGGTGCATGTTCGAAGATCTGCTCGAGCGCCTGTCGATCGTCGACGAGCATGTCGCCCGTCGATGCGCCCATGAAGACCTTGATGCCGCAGGCTTCTCCAACCTGGAGCGCCTTGATCTCCTCGACATTGGTATTGGTCGCGCCGAGATAGAAGCCGTAGTTCGCGGGACAGCGATTCTCTGCCCGACGATACTTTGCCGCGAGTTCCTCGCGCGTCACGGTCAGCGGATCGACGTTCGGCATATCCATGAAGCTTGTGATGCCGCCGGCAACCGCGGCCGTCGACTCGGTCGCCAGGTCTCCCTTATGGGTAAGCCCTGGCTCGCGAAAGTGCACCTGGTCATCGATCATTCCCGGCATCAAATACCGCCCCGCTGCGTCAATAACCTCGGTTCTGTCGGCAGCGGCAATACTGGATGCGACTTTTTCGATGCGATCGCCCTTTACAAGAACATCCATCTCACGAATTTCGCCTTCATTAATGAGACGCGCATTGGTAATCAGCAAATTTTCCATGCGCGAGATTATGAGCGCTTAGTGGACGGAATACACGCTCTTCGCCACAATCGGTCGAATGACAGGCAAAACGGACTACGTGCAGCAAATCAGGGATGCGTCGGTTTATGACGTAGCCATCAAGTCGCCCCTCGAGCGGGCCGGCAATCTGTCGAAGCGACTGGACAACGAGATCTGGCTGAAGCGCGAGGACCTGCAACCGGTGTTTTCGTTCAAGCTGCGGGGCGCATACAACAAGCTCGCATCGCTCGACGACGCGGTACTTGCCAAGGGAGTCATTTGCAGCTCGGCGGGCAACCATGCGCAGGGTGTAGCGCTTGCGTCCCGGAAACGTGGCGTCAAGGCGATTATCGTCATGCCCGTGACGACGCCATCCATCAAGGTCGACGCGGTACGGTCACTGGGCGGTAACGTGGTGCTTCATGGTGACACGTATGACGATGCCTACGCTCACGCGCGCGAGCTCGAACGCGAGCATGGCTACTTCTTTGTCCATCCGTTTGACGATCCGGACGTCATTGCCGGGCAGGGGACGATCGGCATGGAGATTCTTGAACAGCTCCCGGGCGACATCGATGCCCTGTTTGTGCCGGTGGGTGGCGGTGGCCTGATCGCGGGTATCGCGGCCTACGTAAAGGAAGTCAGCCCCGGTATCCGCGTCATCGGCGTCGAACCCGAAGACTCGTCCGCGATGAGCGACTCGATTGCGGCCGGGCAGCCCGTCGTGCTCGATCATGTCGGCATCTTCGCTGACGGCGTCGCCGTGCGCCGCGTGGGCGACGAGACGTTTCGGCTCTGCCAGCAGTATGTTGACGAGTTCATCACCGTCGATACTGACGAAATCTGTGCGGGGATACGCGATATCTTTGAAGACACGCGGTCGATCGTCGAGCCGGCTGGCGGGCTCAGCGTCGCCGGTATGAAGAAGTATGTTGCCAAGAACCGGATCGGCGGCCAGACACTGGTTACGATCAACTGTGGCGCAAACGTGAACTTCGATCGCCTGCGTCATATCGCCGAGCGGGCCGCCGTAGGCGAGCATACCGAGATGCTGCTCGCCGTCGAAATCCCGGAGCAACCTGGCAGCTTCAAGCAGTTTTGCGAAATGCTCGGGCGGCGTGGGGTAACGGAGTTTAATTACCGCTACAGCGATTCGCGGAATGCACACATCTTTGTTGGCATTCAGCTTACCCGCGGCGAGGAGGAGCAACGCGAACTGGTTGCCAAGCTGCGGGATGCCGGTTACCCGGTCGAAGATTTGAGCGATAACGAAATGGCGAAGCTGCATGTTCGCCATATGGTGGGCGGGCGATCGCCGGGTATCGCGAACGAGCGTTTGTTTCGTTTCGAATTCCCCGAGCGGCCGGGAGCACTGCTCGACTTCCTGAATGCCATTGGTACAGATTGGAATATCAGCCTGTTTCACTACCGTAACCATGGCTCGGACTACGGACGAATTCTCGCCGGCATCGATGTCCCGGAAGAAGAGACCGAAGAGCTCGAAGCACACCTCGCCGAGCTCGGTTACCCGCATTGGGAGGAAAGCGACAATCCTGCGTACGCGATGTTTCTTTCCTGATCCCTAGTCGCGGAACGATGCGTCGAGTCGGTCCAGCTTGCGAAGCAGGCCAGGCCAGGCCAGTTGTCCTCCCAGCCCTTTAAGGACCATCTCCGTCTGGGCCTGGATCCCCTCAACGATCGGTTGTGGTACGTGGATCAGTTCGCCACCTGCTGCCTGCGCCATCAATTGTGTCTGGCAGGCTGTCTCCATCACATACATCATCAGGAACGCATCCGGAATTGTCGGTCCGGTCGTGAGCAAACCGTGATTGCGCAAGATGAACGCATTGTTGTTGCCCAGATCTGCAACGAGTCTCGGTTTTTCCTCGTCGTTCAACGCGATGCCTTCGTAGTCGTGATACGCGAGCGTCGCAAAAGGAAACAGTGAGACCTGCGAAATTGGCAGCAGGCCCTCAGCCTGTGCCGAAACCGCCACGCCGGCCTTCGTATGGGTATGCAAAACGCAGCCAACATCCGGTCTCGCTTCATGCACGGCGCTGTGAATGACAAAACCGGCCGGGTTGATGGGATACGGCGAGGCCAGCACCTTTTCGCCCGCGAGATCGACTTTTACCAGGCTGCTGGCCGTCATCTCCTCGAACAGCATCCCGTATGCATTGATAAGGAAGTGCTCGTCCGGACCCGGCACACGCGCGGAAATGTGGGTGAAGACGAGGTCATCCCAACCGTACATGGCTATCAGACGGTAACACGCGGCGAGATCTACCCTGACAGCCCACTCTTCCTCGCCAACCTGTTCGCGCACAGATTCATTCATGGCTCTCTCCACAGGGCCAGTTATTCAGTTGCATTGGAAACCCTGAATTCGGCATATGCAAGGCCGAATATTCCTTTTTGCTTGCAACCAGGCGTCCGACCCGCACTTCAAAGAGAATGTATTCACAGTCTTCCTGAGTTCACGTAACAAACTTAAAATTCCCTTATGCTGTTTGTTTCGTAGCGATTGGCGGTGGCATGAGCCACCGCCATTTTTATTACCACATTTCTCGCAGCCGGGACGCAACGTCGAGCCGCTTGTCGGAGCGCGAACGTTGGCACGGCCCCGACGCTTCGTCGTGACCGAAAAAACGGCGCTGCATCGTATCGAGCAACGCATCGGTGAGGAACCGGCTGCGTGTGCCATAGACATGCTTGTCGCCGTCGCGCCGCTGCTGCGTGACGTAATACCGAAGCGGCGAAATCAACGATAGCGACTGCCTGGCGCGTGTCATTGCAACGTACAGGAGGCGTCGCTCTTCCTCGATCATGGCTGGCTTGCCCGTCGCAAACTCCGACGGAAAATTACCATCAGACACGTTGAGGACAAACACGGCATCCCACTCCTGGCCCTTCGCGGAATGTACTGTCGATAGCACGAGATAGTCCTCGTCGAGCAGCGGATCGCCCGCCAGATCTCCCGCAGCGCTCGGCGGGTCCAGCGTCAGCTCGGTCAGGAAGCGCTCGCGGGTAGGATAGCGGCCCGAGATCTGCTCCAGTTGCTCGAGGTCCGCCTCACGCGAATCCAGTCCGTCGTAGAGTCTCTCGAGATGGGGCTGGTACCAGCGACGCACCTGCGACAGCTGTCCCTGCCAGGCAGCATCTTTGGCCTCCATGGCTGACAGAGACTCCATGAGCGTGCAAAGCGACGCCCAGTCATTGCCGGTCGCTCGCGGCGGCCGGAACTCACGTAAGGCTGAAAACAGGAAGTCGCCCGATTCGAGCTGCTCGTAGCAGCGAGCAGCAAGCATTGGACCCATCCCGGGCAGGAGTTTCAATACCCGAAACGCCGCTACCTGGTTACGAGGATTTTCGGCCCACTTCAGTACCGACAACATGTCCTTGACGTGCGCTGCTTCGAGAAACTTCAGCCCGCCGTATTTGACGTAGGGGATATTCCGACGCACGAGCTCGAGTTCGAGCCGGTCACTATGATGCGCACCCCGGAACAAGACAGCCTGATCCATGAGCTGCATTCCTTTTTCGCGGTTGCCGAGAATGGCCTCGACAACGTACTCCGCTTCAGCGTCACTGTCTTCCACGGTCACATACGCGGGCCTGGCGCCGGGCCGGTTCTCGGTGAACAGGTTCTTGCGGTATTGTCGCGCGCTTTCCGCTATCAAGAGGTTTGCCGAATCGAGGATTTGCTGGGTCGAACGGTAGTTCTGTTCCAACGGCACCACTTGCGCAACCGGCATGAACTGGTCCGGGAAATTGAGGATATTCTCCACCTCGGCCGCGCGAAACGAATAAATCGATTGCGCATCATCGCCAACGACGGTCACCCCGTCCCCATCGGGCTTCAACGCCCTCAATATGTCGGCCTGTACGACGTTCGTATCCTGGTATTCATCGACCAGGATATGGTCGAACCACGACCCGATCTGTTGGCCGAGCTCAGGATCCCCCACGAGGTGACTCCAGTACAGCAGCAGGTCGTCATAATCGAGCGCCTGGCTGTGTTGCTTGCGCATGACATAGTGCCGAAACAGCTCGCGCAGTTCCGGCTCCCAGTCACCACACCACGGGTACATTTCTTCCAGCACGACATCGAGCGACTGCCGGGAATTGATGCAACGCGAGTAGATCGCGAGGCAAGTGTCTTTCTTGGGAAACCGTCGTGACTTTTTCGACAGTCCAAGCTCGTGGCGGGCAACATCGATGACGTCGGCCGAATCACCCCGGTCGAGCACCGAGAAACCCGGGTCGAGTCCGAGATTCGCGGCATAGCGGCGTAACAGCCGATTAGCAACTGAGTGAAACGTGCCGGACCACGGAAGAACGCCGGCTGGCAATGCGCTTCCCTGCCGGCCGGCCAGCGCATCGCGTACGATCGCGTCGACCCGCCGCGTCATCGTCTGTGCGGCTCGCCGGGTGAATGTGAGCAACAGGATTCGTTCGGGCGCAACACCCTGGACGATCAGGTGAGCGACGCGGTGAGCCAGCGTCATCGTTTTGCCGGTGCCGGCACCGGCAATAACGAGCAAGGGTCCGGCCTTGAAGTCGCCATGCGCCGTTGCCTGCCCGTACTCGGCCGCCTCGCGCTGAGCGCGATTCAGCATGCCCAGGTAATCGTCAATTCGCTCCGCTGCTCGCACCGCCTCTCCCCGGTAAAAGCCTGTATTCTTATACAGTACTGGATGAATTTACAAGCTCAGGTCACTGGTTTACAGAGAAATTCCTCGATGACCCGCGCCAGGGCGGCCGGCTGCTCGAAATGCAGCATATGGCCGGAATCCTCGATCCAGGCAGTGCGGGAATCGGGAAACGGCAAGTCGTCGGGCGAGCCGAATTCGCTGCGGCGTCCAGCAACGAGCAAGACCGGTGCGGTCACCTGGCGCCAGCAGGCCTCCGCCTCGGCCCGGCGGTAGAGCACCGGATTAGGCAGCTTGTGCGCCGGCTGAACGCGCAACCGGACGGAACCATCGCTTGTTTGCGCAGCCCAGCAACGGGCGACAAACCCGGCCTGGGCAGGTGACATGCCGGGGTTGCGCGAGCGGATGGCCCTGGACAGCGTGTCGTAGCCGTCTCGCTCTGTCGCTGCCAGCGTCTCCCGCCCCTTGAGCAGCCATTCGCGATAGCGCTCGGGCGCATCGTTCGGGTCGGTGTCGCGAAGACCGAATCCCTCCATGTTGACGAAAGCCCGGACGCGATCGGGCATCACGCCCGCATACAGCCCGGCGACATTGCCGCCCATGCTGTGACCGATCAACCTCACCGGTTCGCCGGGGCTGTAATGCTCGAGCAGGCGATCGAGATCGGCGAGGTAATCGGGGAACCAGAACGTCTCGTCGTCGACCCGCGTTTCACCGAATCCGCGCCAGTCGGGCGCGACGATGCGCCAGTCCCGGATCATCTCGTCGACGACGAACTGAAACGTCGCCCCGCAGTCGGCAAAGCCGTGCAGATAGACGAGCAGCGGCGCATCCTCCTGGCCCCATTCGCTGATCGCGTAATCGATACCGCGGACCGGGATGTAACGGCGTCGCGATGTGTTTTTCGGCTTATAGATTTCGGGATCCGTCATCGTTGTGCATCATGCCCTATTCCGCGCGCCGTGTAGTCTGTATAAATGCGCTAATGACTCTCGACATCGCCATTGTCCTGATCATCCTCGGCATCTCGCTGATTCTTTTCATCAGTGAAGTCATTCGCATGGACCTCGTCGCCCTGCTTGTCCTTGGCGCCCTGGCGCTGACGGGGCTCGTCAATGCAGAGCAGGCTTTCGCCGGATTCTCCAACGGCGCTGTCATTACAGTCTGGGCAATGTTCATTCTGAGCGAGGGTCTGACTCGAACCGGCATCGCAGATATTATCGGCCGCCAGGTCATGCGGCTCGGCGGAACTCGCGAAATCGCGATGATTCTCATCATCATGGTTACGGCGGCGGTCCTGTCGGCCTTCATGAACAATATCGGTGTCGCTGCATTGATGCTCCCGGTCGTCGTCGACGTCGCCCGCCGGACACGAATTCCAGCTTCGCGGTTGCTGATGCCACTCGCTTACTCGACATTGCTCGGCGGCCTGATGACCTTGATCGGCACCCCGCCCAACCTGCTGATCAGCGAATCCCTGGCGCGTTATAGCTATGAACCGTTCGCTTTGTTCGACTTCACGCCGATCGGTGGTGCAGTCATGGCGATCGGCGTGATTTTTGTCGCCTTGTTCGGCCGCTTGCTATTACCCAGGCACATCGCCGAACACGGCAAACTCGTCAGCCAGCGCAGCCTGCGCAGGCAGTACAAGCTGCACGAGCGCACTTTCATGATGCGGGTACCGACCCATTCGATCCTCGTCGGCAAAACGCTGGCCGAAAGTCGCATTGGTGCATCGACCGGGCTGATTGTTCTGGCACTGATGCGGCAGGGTCGCAGCGAGCCGCTCCCGACCCGGCAAACGGTGTTGCGCAGTGGCGACGGAATCCTGGTGCAGGGCCGTGTCGACCAGTTTCGGGAGCTGCGGCGCTGGAGCGATCTCGTCATCGAACGCGAGGCGCCCGTGCTCAAATCGATGGTCGCGGCCAAGATCGCCTACGCAGAAGTGACGATCTCGGACACCTCCCCGCTCGTCGGCGAACTCGTCCGACACGCAGCATTTCGGTCGCGTTTCGATGTTGCCGTCATCGGCTTGCGGCGGCGCAATCAATATCGCCTTACGAACTTCGCCTATGTGCCGCTGCGCAAGGGCGAGCGGGTGCTCGTCGAAGGCGAGATCGAAGCAATCGAGCAACTCGAGAAGTTCGCCGACTTTAGCGACGTCGAGGTCCTGACCGACGACAGCCTGAATGCGCAGTACCGCACCGATGAACGCCTGTTCGTTGTCCGACTGCCCAAAGAGAGCGAGCTCGCCGGCGCAACACTCGAGAAGAGCCGACTCGCAGACGTGTTCGACTTTCGCGTCGTGGCCATCTTCCGCGACGGCGAGCTCAGGGTGATGCCCCGCGGCGCCGAGGTTCTCGTCGGTGGTGACCTCCTGCTGCTCGAGGGCCAGCCCTCCGACCTCGACGTACTCCGGGGTCTGCAGGAATTCGAGATTGAAACCGAAGTACCGCCCAATCTCGGTGCGTTCGAATCCGAACGACTCACGTTAATGGACGCAACCCTCGATCCGCGCAGCTCGCTCGCAGGCCGCACGGTCGGCGAGCTGAACTTTCGCGAACGATACGGCATCGAGCTTGCGGGTATCTGGCGCGAGGGCGAAACGGTCGGCGCGGATCTCGCCGAGGAACGCCTGCAAATCGGCGACGCGTTGCTGCTACTCGGACCCCGCGAGCGGCTGCAGCTGCTCTCTACCGACACGGATTTCCTGATCCTGACGCCGTTGGGCCAGGAACCGCCCGATACCCGGCGCGCGCCGCTGGCTGCATTGATCATGTCGGCTGTCGTCATTTCCGTGATGATGGGCAAAGCACCGATATCCATCGCCGCCGTGGTCGGCGGCAGCGTCATGGTCCTGACCGGCTGCCTGAACATGGAACAGGCTTATCGTGCTATCGACTGGCGGGCGATATTCCTGATCGCAGGCATGCTGCCGCTCGGCACGGCCATGGCCGAAACAGGCGCCGCGACCTACCTTGCGGGCCAGGTCATGGCGCTCCTCGGCGATGCCGGCCCATGGCCGGTCATCATGGGCCTCTATGTCCTGACCGCGATGGCGACGATGATCATCCCGACCGCGGCGCTGGTCGTCCTGATGTCGCCGATCGTCCTGTCGGCCATGGCGGACATGGGGCTGCAGCCCTACACCGCAATGATGGCGATTGCGATGGCCGCTTCTGCGAGTTTCACGAGTCCGATCTCGCATCCGGCCAACATCCTCGTCATGGGTCCCGGTGGCTATCGCTTTATCGATTATCTGAAGGTTGGCGTTCCGTTGACGATTGTCGTGTTCATCGCAGTCATGGCATTGCTGCCGATACTGTGGCCATTGCAGGCTGTGTAGGAGAAGTACTGATGGCGGAAACTATTGTCATTGCCGGCGCCGGCCACGGAGCAGGCCAGGTTGTGGCAACGCTCAAACAAAAGAAATTCGATGGCAGGATTGTGCTCATCGGCGAAGAGCCGTTTCTGCCCTATCAGCGCCCACCGCTGTCGAAGAAATATCTCGCGGGCGAGCTTTCGGGCGATCGCCTGTATTTCAAGCCCGAGTCGTTCTACGACGACCCTCGAATTGACGTTTACCTCGATACGCGGGTCGAGACGATCGATCGCACAGCCCGTAAGGTCCTCACGGATACGGGGGAGGAATTCGCTTACGACAAGCTCGTCCTGGCAATCGGCTCGAGAGTACGGAAAGTCGACGTTGCGGGCGCAGATCTGCCCGGCATTTATTACCTGCGTGGCATCGAAGACGTCAACGCAATCCGCGGGGCCATGGGCGGAAACAAAAACGTGGTCATTGTGGGTGCGGGATACATTGGCCTGGAAGTCGCCGCGGTGTGCCGGCAGCGCGGCCTGAACGTGACGGTCATCGAGAAGGAGGATCGCGTGATGAGCCGCGTGGTATCGCCGAACGTCTCGGACTACTACCAGCTCACGCACACGAACAACGGCGTCAAGTTGTTATTGTCTACCGAGCTGACGGGTTTCGAAGGACGCTGGCGCGTGCAGCGCGTTGTCACTGACAAGGACGAGAAGCTGTCGGCCGGTTTTGTTGTCGTCGGGGTCGGAATTGTTCCAAATACCGAGCTCGCGAGTGACGCCGGCCTCGATGTCGATAACGGCATTGTCGTGGACGATACCTGCCTGACCGGCGATCCGGACATCTACGCAATTGGCGACTGCACCTCACACCCCAATGCGATCTTTGAACAGAGGTTGCGCCTCGAGTCTGTGCACAACGCGCTCGAGCAGGCCAAGACTGCGGCAAACAACATCTGCGGCGAAGAGACGCATTATTGCGACGTGCCCTGGTTCTGGTCGGACCAGTACGATCTCAAGTTGCAGATCGCCGGCTTGTCGCAGGGTCACGATGTTGTCGTGCTGCGTGGCGAGCCCTCGGACGGAAGCTTTGCGTGCCTGTACCTCAAAGATGGCGTGCTGATTGCGGTCGATGCGATCAATTCACCGAAAGAGTTCATTCAGGCGAAATCACTGATTGCGGATCGGGCGAGAATCAACCCGGACGACTTGAAGGACCCGGACGTGCCCCTTAAGGATCTGGCGTAAGCGTTGCCTCGATCCGGGGTAATTCGATCGTAAGCTCGGCATCCATGGCAACCGGCCCTGCATCGACCGAATAGGCCTCGGCGCGGAGCGATTCTACGCCGTCTGTTACGAGGCCCAGGAAAACCCCGCTGCCGCCGACGACTCGCGCCGTCCCAAGCGCTCCCGGACCGGACGTGATATTGCCCGTCCAATTGCCTCGCCAGCTGTCTCCGGAACTCCAGTAAGCCGGGATAACGATTTCTCGCACATAGCCCCAGTAATTTTCCTGCTGTTCGACAAACAGGCTACCGCGGCCGGGCACGTAAATGTGCCAAACGCTGTCGACGATCACGTTGCCGTCCACAATGTTGGTTTTTTCGGATTCCGACGAGATCTTGATGCCAATCGCGGCCGGGTTGTTGCGGCTGTCCCGGAGTATGGTCACCATCGAATTGGTCAGGCGAACCGTCGGTTCCCAGAGTTGCAGCACCTTTGGCGGATTCGGCTTGATTTGCGATTCGCCGTCGTTAGTGAAAACAAGCGCATCAGCTGCCACTGCAGAATACCTGAAAGTGATGATCTCGTTGTCGGATACGGACAGCGGCGACAACGTGTTTCGGGCAGTCAGAGGGTTGTAATACAGCACGGCCAGCAGGATCAGGACGCCTGCCAAGATTCCCAGTACAAGTGAAACTACATACTTCATTCTGCATCGACCTCCGGCAAATCATCCGCGAACTCGCGGGCGACGAATGCGGTGATCAACTCGATGCGGCCTGCCGGCGCATCCTCGAAACCGGTCGTATCGGCAACCCAGCGCTCGGTAACGATACCCGTCAGAGGCTCGAATTCATGGGTACCCGTCAGCAAGTCGCCGATACGGTAACCCTCGTCCGCAGGTTGCGAGTCCATGAGGACGTAGGCCGATCCTCTGGCCGGCAGGTGAAATACCCACTCGATGACCCCGCCCGCAACCTCGTCGGACGCCGCCATCCGGCTCGCAACGCCGACAACCGCATCCTTGCTGTTGCGGAGTTTGAACAGTTCGGCCCTCGCGGCAGCGAATTTCTCGTCAGCGGGCCAGTCCAGTCCCGGTGGTAATGGTTCGGCCTGATCCGGTGCCCCGATCATGATGCGATCCGTCGGGATATTGACGTGAAACGTCTCGGTGTTGCCGTGATTGGGGTGCACGACGATCAGCGATTGTTCTCGCGCCTGATTGACTACGGGCGTATAGAAAAGGAGCGCGCCAGCACCCGCTAACCCGAGCAGCAATCCCGCTATGAAAGTCTTGATCATGCGCCAAGTTTAGTTAAATTGGCCGTCCCATCACACTTCACACGGTTAATTTGTGACGAAACGCACATAAGGACAGCTCAAAATCCATGGTCACGCCCGTATGCCTGTGGTCGGGTCCTCGCAATGTCTCGACCGCCCTGATGTACAGTTTCGCGCAACGCGACGACATGATCGTCGTCGACGAGCCCTTATATGGGCACTATTTGCGCGTTTCCGGCGTTGACCATCCCGGTGCGGACGAGGTCCTGGCCGCAATGAACTGTGATGGCGATGCGGTCATGCAAGACCTCCTGGACCGCCAGCTGCGCAATCCGGAAAAGCGATTGTTCCTGAAGCACATGGCCCACCATCTCGTCGAACTCGATCTCGGTTTTCTTGCTGCAACCACGAACATCTTCCTGATCAGGGACCCGCGCGAGATGTTGCCGTCGCTGACGATACAGGTTCCGCGCGCCAGGCTTGCGGATACGGGATTGAAACGCCAGTGGGAACTGTATTCGGAGCTCGTCTCGGCGGGACAGGCGCCGGCGATACTCGACTCCCGCGAATTGCTGCTGGATCCTGCGGGAGTCTTGCGGCAGTTGTGCGAGAGCCTCGAACTCGATTTCACACCAGCCATGCTGGCGTGGAAAGCAGGCCCGAGACCCGAAGACGGCGTATGGGCGCCACATTGGTATCACGCCGTCCACAAGAGCACCGGGTTTGCGCCTTACCGCGCCAAGAAGGGCTTTCCCGCACGCCTGCAGCCGCTGTTGGATGAGTGCCTGCCGTGGTATGAAAGGCTTGTTAGCCGGGCGATTCGCGCGACGACCACCGGAGAAACCGAATGACGCTGCCAGACAACCGTAACCAGGACATCATGGTCTACGTGGGCGATCGACTCGTGCCCAGGGGCGAAGCGCGTGTCTCGGTTTTCGACAGTGTCGTGCAGGGCGGCGACGGCGTCTGGGAGGGACTGCGAGTCTATAACGGGCGAATTGCGGCGCTCGAAGGCCACCTCGAACGCCTGCATCACTCGGCCAGGGCGCTCGCTTTCGCGGCGGTACCCTCGACCGAAAGCATCCGCGACGCCATTTTCAGCACCCTCGAAGCCAACGGTATGCGTGACGAGACGCATATTCGGCTCACCCTGACGCGTGGTGAAAAGGTCACCTCGGGCATGAACCCGAAGTTCAATCAGTCGGGCTGCACGCTGATCGTACTCGCCGAATGGAAACCGCCGGTTTATTCCGACACCGGTATCCGGGTGATTACGGCATCAACGCGCCGCAACACGCCGCAGTGTCTGGACTCGAAGATCCATCACAATAACCTGCTCAACAATATCCTCGCCGCCATCGAAGCAAACGTGGCCGGGGCCGACAGCGCCATCATGCTCGACATCCAGGGCTTCGTCTCGGAGACGAACGACACCAACCTGTTCATCGTCCGTAACGGCACCGTCAGCACGCCACATGCGGACAGTTGCCTGCCCGGGCTTACTCGAAAGATGATCCTGGATATCTGCCGTGAACAGGACATACCGGCTGAGGAGCGCAATATTTCGCTGACCGAGGTCTACAGTGCCGACGAAGTGTTCACGAGCGGAACGATGGGCGAACTGACACCGATTCTGGAAGCCGATGGGCGGCAAATTGGCAGCGGCAAGGTTGGTGAAATGACGCAGCGCCTGCAGCAGCTACATCGTGACCATGCGTTTGAGCACGGCACGGAGTTGCCGTTCTGATTCATTACGATGCGTAATAGTTCGCCAGGTATTGTTCGAAGGTGATTGCGTCCGATGCCTCGATATTTTCCTGGCGTTCAAGAGACTGTTCAGCCTCCCGCACGAATTCGTCGTGACGTGCGCCCGACATCGGCGTAATGGATGCGAAATAGTCGCGGTGTCCCCGGGCTATCCCCATCGCGTACTCGAAGAAGCTGTTACCACTCTCTTCGAGCCCCGAGAGCAGCCTTGCTGACGGTGTTTTCGACGGCTCATCGACCAACTCACGCATCAGCTGTACAGACTGCTTATAGCTGTCGACTCCCTCGCTGTCGTCTATCCTGGCTGCGACCTCTTTGACTTTATCCAGTATGTCGATTGCCCAGTCGCCGAGGCGAGTTTCTTTACCGTCGCGCAACAAGCGAAACCCGGGGTCACGTCCTGATTTCGCCATGTGTGACTGATTATGCTGGGTCTCCCGGAACGCAGCCTCGTCGAACAACGGGCTGTCCTCGAACAGGCAATAAATAAGGAATGCCTCCATGAAGCGCATCGTGTTCTGATTGATTCCGGCGGGATCGTCGACACTGATATCCAGCGACCGAATCTCGACATACTCGACCCCACCCCGTCTCAGCGCGGCGGTGGGCCGCTCTCCGGACCGCGCCACCCGTTTTGGTCGAATCGAACTGTAGTACTCATTCTCGATCTGTAGCTGATTCGCGGAGAGCTGTCGGTATTCTCCGTCGACGACGATACCGATCTTTTCATAGGCCGGCTCGGGCGTATCGATCGCCTTGCTCAAATCGCGTATGTATTCATCCAGGCTGTTGAGCGAGATGTCGATACTCGACTGGTTCTGATTGTTGTAGCCGAGATCTGACATCCTGAGTGACGTTGCGTAAGGGGCGTACCACGTATCCTTGCTCAGCTCCGGCATGCCAATATCAGCCCCGGCACCAAAGGATTTGCACATGGCGGGCGACGCGCCGAACAGGTACAGGACCAGCCAGCCGAAGCGCCGGTAGTTGCGTATCAGCGCAAGGTACTGCTCTGAGCGGAAGTCCCGCTCATTCCCTGCGACCCCGTCGACTGACTGGTATGCCGGCCAGAACGCATCGGGAAGTGAATAATTGAAATGGATGCCCGCAATTGTCTGCATGTGGCGGCCGTACCGGTAACCTAGCCCGCGGCGATAGATGGTCTTCATCCGGCCGACATTGGACTTGCCATAGCGCGCGAGTGGAATCTCGGGGTCGCCCGAAATTCGACACGGCATGCTTGCGATCCAGAGCAACTCGTCCTCGAGGCACTCGTACGTGAACTGGTGTACATCGCACAGGAATCGCAATGCTTCCCAGGTGTTCGTGTAAACCGGGGTAACGAACTCGAGCAGAGCTTCGGAAAAATCGGTCGTGATGAACTTGTTTGTAAGGGCTGACCCCAGGCCTGCCGGATGGGGTTGCTGCGACAGATACCCCTCAAGATCGAGCCTGAGCGCCTCCTTTTCGATGCCTTTCCGACCACCGGCAAAGGGTACATTTTGTGCAGTAACTGCCTGCAGTCGCTTGTCGAATATGTGGCTCAAATGTTTTTTCTTCGTTGGGCGCTTGCTCAGGAGCTGGCGCATTACTTGGGCCGATCCGCTGTTTTACCATAAGCGAGTGGCCGGCGCGTGCACGTCATTATGGTGCTTGTTAATCTGGACTTCGACATGATCGTCATAAAACACAAGCTGCTGCTGGCCTCCGTACTCCTGGCCGTAGTGCTGCTACCCGAAAGGGCCGCCGCTTTTCGCTGCGGCAACAAGCTCGTCAAGGAGGGCATGCACACAACCGAGGTTATCGCGATCTGCGGCGAGCCCACGTCGGTCCGGCACCTGGGTTATGCGATTCGCAGCGTCGATATTCGTGATCGGCGGCGGGCCACGCCGGGTCTGACCATCACGCACGGCCCTGGGTATTACGCCTACCCGGTGGAAGTCATGGTCACCGAATACATATACAACCTCGGGCCGCGCAAGTTCATGCGACGGGTCCTGTTCGAAGATGGCCTGGTGGCATCCATCGAAACACTCGGCCGCGGCTACCGGGAATGAAGCGCTGACAAATGCCGCGGTCAGCGGGTAGACTCCGATCTGGCGCTCTCAATCCAACTGGAACTCACAAAATGGCAGACTCTCCCTTGCGGCGATTGCGCGACAAGGCCGGCGGTTCGGCAACCCTGATTAACGAGGGCTGCAAGATCGTGGGCACAATCTCTGGCACCGGAAGTTACCTGGTCAATGGCGAAATCGACGGCGACTGTGAACTGGATGCGACCCTGACGCTCGCAACGGGCGGATTCTGGAAGGGGACGATCCGGGCAACCAACGTAATCATAGCCGGGCATGTCGAGGGGGATATTATCGCCGAGGGCAGTGTCGAGATATCCGGCTCTGCCCGCATTACCGGCACTGTTTCCGGCGAAGCCATCGCTGTTGCCGAAGGCGCCGTGGTCGACGGCGTCATGAAGACCACCGGGCCCGCGGAACCGCTCGAATTTATCGAGAAACGACACGAAGACTGACCGGGTCAACCGGTGTAATCTGTGGATTATGTCCCATATGCAGGTGTGCCGTGGGCAACAGCCGATGCTACACTGGTGGCCGGCGGTGTGCCCCGACAACTATAAGAAAAAGGGCTGGTCCGAAGAGTTATGAACAGCCGCAGAATTCCACATTATGGACGCATGATACTGACGGTAGGCGTCGCGCTTGCCGGCGTGCTGCTCGTGCTCATCTACCGGGAGTACCGCTCGGTTGCTGAAGAGATAATTCAGACACCCATGGCCGAACATGAAGCGCTCGTGCGAGAGAGCTACCTTTGGATCGGCGCTGGCTCGCTTGGCGCGCTGCTGATGTGCCTGGCGATCGTCTGGGTCCTCGTCCAGCGGCAAACCAACAGAATCAAGGATCTGCGGGTTCAAGCCGAAAAACTGCGGGATGCCGATTTCGGAGAACCGCTGCAGGAATATCCGCCCGACGCGCTGGGCCAGCTTGCGGCTGTTTTCAACGACATGCGCGACCGTCTCAAGGCGACGACAATCTCCCGGGACTATGTCGATCGGATCCTGTCCGGCATGAATGAAGCGATCATCGTGACGTCCACTGACGGAACGATCAAACGAATCAATCGCTCCACGACAATTCTTCTCGGTTTCGACGAGAAAGAACTGGTCGGCACGTCGATCGATTACATCGTCGACAAGAACAAGTCCGGCTCGCTGATCGATGACAGCATCTCGGGCATCCCCAAAGAAGCGACGTTCGAGAGCAAGTTTGGCGAGTCGATTCCCGTCTCATACACGTGCTCGATCGTCGAGGGCGAGGGTGGCGACTCGCACGACCGCATCTATGCAGCGCAGAACATCACCGAACGCCGCCGGGCCGAGCAGCGCATACGCTACCTCGCAAGGATCGATGCGCTGACCAAGGTCCCGAACCGCATGCAGTTTCAGCATCTGCTGCAAAGGGCGATCGCGAGAGCGCGCAGGGCGCATCAGCCACTGTGCCTTTTCTATGTGGACGTCGACCATTTCAAGGAAATCAATGACACCTTCGGGCACCTGGCCGGCGACGCGACCCTGGAAACCGTTGCCGAAAGACTCTCGGCCGCGCTGCCCGACAACTCGGTCATCGGCCGGCTCGCCGGTGACGAATTCGCTGTCGTCGTGGCCGGGCTCGGCGCCGAGGATGAGGACCGGTCGGAAACAGACAGGCTGGCTCGCAGCCTGCTCGACCGCCTTGCGGATCCGTTTTTCGTGCAGGGCCATGAAGTATTCATGACAGCCAGCATGGGCATCGCCTTCTATCCGAAAGACGCGGCCAACGTGATCGACCTTATTCGCAACGCCGATGCGGCGCTCTACAGTTCGAAAAAACGTGGCGGTAATGTCTATGCGTATTACAAGCCGCAGATGAATGAAGCGGTGGTCGAGCGCCTGATGACCAAGAGCAAGCTCAAGCGTGCGTTTGAGCGCGACGAACTGCTGGTTCACTACCAGCCGAAGTACAACCTCGAAACTGGCGAGGTGTTCGGCGCCGAGGCGCTGGTTCGGTGGGAGTTGCCAGATCGCGGTCTGATACTGCCTTCCGATTTTATCCCGCTTGCCGAGGAGACGAACCTGATCATCGAGATCGGCGAATGGGTTCTCGATAAAGTGTGTGAGGACTTTCGTTACTGGCAGCGGTCCACGTCGCCGGGACGCGTGTCGGTCAATTTCTCATTGAAACAGTTGCGACAGCCGAACTTTTCGGCGCGCATCGGTTCCATTTTGAGGAGTCACGAAGTCTCGCCAACGTCGCTGGAGCTCGAGGTAACCGAGACGACGCTCATGGAGAACCCGGAGCGCACCGTCAAGTTGCTCGACCAGCTTTATGCGCTGGGCTTACACCTCGCGATTGACGATTTCGGCACCGGCTATTCGTCGCTGAGCGCGCTGCAGCAGTTCCCGATCAGCACTCTGAAGATCGACAAGTCCTTCGTGCGAGATGTGGCGACCAACCCGGATGATGCCACCATTGTCGGAACGATCGTGCAGATGGGGCGCAACCTGAACCTGGACGTCGTCGCCGAGGGCGTCGAGAATGAAGACCAGCTCAATGTTTTGCAGCGGCTCGATTGCACATATGTCCAGGGCCTCCTGTTCGGGGATCCGATGAGCGCTGACAATTATCTTGAGCTTCTGCTGGCGCAGGTAGAGGGGACGGATTCTTATCGTGCGCTTTTTGCCGGATAGCTTCACCCAGCCGGATCTAGATGATTAAATAGCGAACCTATGACCAAGATGACCAAAATTGTTACTGCCTCATTCCTTTTCCTGCTCGCCCAGGGCGCGATTGCCTGCAACTACCCGGACCGCCCGGCGGTCCCTGACGGCGCAACGGCATCGAAAGAAGACCTGCTCGCTGCAAAGGCAGCGGTGCAGGAATTCATGACAAACGTTGACGACTACCTGATGTGTATCGAGGGCGAGGAGAAGGCCGCTATCGCCGACATGGACAATCCTACTCCCGAGGAGCTCCAGCGCCGCGATGAAATGCTGAACAAGCGATTCGAAGCCGCGAACGACGAAAAGGCTCTGCTTGGCGAGCAGTTCAACCAGCAGATTCGCGTTTACAACGCGAAAGTCCAGGCAGATAAGGAATAGGCCTCCGCCTCGCTACCTGAGGTTGTTGATCTCACGCCGAAGATCGTGCTTGTCTTCGGTGACGATGCGCTCCAGTACCCGGATGCGCTCTTCGAGCTCGTCCAGCCTGACCAGTTCCTCTTCAGCCTTCCCATCTTCATGTTTCTTTTCGTGACGCATTTTGTATACCTTCTGGATAGTGTCGGCGGTCATTACGACAGCGACAATCAAGACGACGTAGAAAAGCGTGCTCATTCGTCAATCCCCTGCTCGATTTCTGGCAGATCCCTCAGATGGCCGTCCCGGCATCTCAAAGATGGCCGTCCCGGCATCTCAAAGATTCCGGAACTCTCTGTCAAGATCGTAACGCGACGACGTCACGTACTTTTCGATTTTCGCCAGGCGCTCGTCGAGTGACCGGTAGCGTTCCCTGACTCTTTCAGCATTGCGGGCTTTTTCTTCAGCGTCGGCCTCGCGACGTTCCGTGCGCGTCATGCGTCGTCGCCGGCATCGAACTTTTCGTTCCACGACGTATTCATATCGCGTCGAATCGGCGGGTACCAGGAAAACGATCGCGAGATACGTCAGAACTGCGAACGGAAANNTAGTCCGCGATACCCGCACAGACTCCACCCAGGCAGGCCCTGTCGCTGCTGCGGACGAATCGTCTCTCTCGTGTCGATGCATAGGCTGTCATATATCGCTCCAAGGCTGGTGTCGGTTGCGGCGCCAGAAGTCATACTCTGAACGGCAGCCCGAGTAGACCAGCGGCTTTTCCTTTATCAGGAGGGTCGCGCCGATATAGATGGCCGCCGTCAACCAGAAGAACAGTACCAGGCTGATGATCGCGATGATTCGCACCGTCGATAGGCGAAAATTGAATCGATCGGCGATGCCTGCGCACACGCCAAAGATCCATGCTCTCTCCTGATCCCGGTACAGCCCGCGCAGCGGACCATAATCAATATTCCAGGTGCTTTGGGTCATCTCGTCGTCCTTTTTTCTTGCTCGGTTTCAGCCTTCTGCCGCGTTCTTTTCGTCCTCGTCCGCGTTGCCCGCGATGCGTTTCTTGAGTGCTTCCAGTTCTTCCCGAACCGAATCCTCCGCCTCCAGGCTCGCGAACTCATGTTTTAGGTCTTTGGGCAGGCCCAGGTCGTAGGCTTCGACTCTGCTTTCCACATCGTCGATACGTTTCGTGTATTGCTCGAAACGGATCATCGCGTCGTCGATCTTGTAGTCGTGAATTTTCTTCCTTGCGGCAAGCCGACTACTGGCGGTCTTGTGGCGTGCGAGCAATGCCTTTTGCCGCGCCTTTGCATCCTCGAGCTTGCTCTCGAGCCGCGCGATGTCCTCGTTGAGTTTGGAAAGCCCGTCATCGACGGCCAGGTAATCCTGTTTGAGCACATCGACAGCTTGCTTGACCCGGGATTTTTCGATCAACGCTGCCTTGGCCAGGTCCTCGCGTCCTTTGCGAATTGCCAGTTCCGCCTTATCCGCCCAGTCACGCTTTTCCCGGTCCAGCGATTCGAGCTTGCGATTCAGGTCCTTTTTGTCCGCTATCGATCGCGCTGCGGCCGACCTGACTTCGACCAGCGTGTCCTCCATCTCCTGGATCATCAGCCGAACGATTTTTTCCGGGTCTTCCGCCTTGTCGAGAATGGCGTTGATGTTGGAGTTCACGATGTCGCTGAATCTCGTGAAAATACCCATGGTGTGTCCTCTGTTTGGTGAAAAGCTACTTGTAGTACTGCAGCATCCGTGCCAAGTCCTGGATTTTTCTCTAGTACATTGTTTTATATAACTTTTCGACCTCAACTACTGGGTAGATACTGTATCGACAAGTGGCAATTTACGCTAATTAATAGCTTATTTAGCTAATTATTGGCAATATTTGCCGCATGGCAGTCAACAGGCCGGAACAGCACATCATTGGCGAGGCGCCCGATTTTCTCGAGATGCTCGAGCACGTCTCGCGTGCGGCCCCTTTGAACAAACCGGTTCTCGTCGTTGGCGAGCGCGGCACGGGCAAGGAATTGATTGCCTCGCGCCTGCACTTTTTGTCAGAGCGCTGGGAGCAACATGTCGTCAAGGTCAACTGTGCGGCACTGACCGAGTCGATCCTGGAATCCGAGTTGTTCGGCCACGAGGCCGGCGCATTTACGGGCGCCGTCAAGACTCACATTGGCCACTTCGAACGCGCTGACGGCGGCACAATGATTCTCGACGAACTCGCAACGATATCGTTGCGTATGCAGGAGAAGATTCTGCGCGTCATCGAATACGGGGAGATTCAGCGCGTCGGTGGCAGCGACACGATTCGCGTCGACGTCCGCATCGTGGGTTCGACCAATTCGGACCTGCCTGCACTGGCAGTTGCAGGAAACTTTCGCAAGGACCTGCTCGATCGCCTCGCCTTCGATGTCATTACCGTCCCGCCGCTGCGCGAGCGCCTCGAAGACGTGATGACCCTGGCACACGCTTTCGGGGTCAATATGGCCAGCGAACTCAGGCGGGAGTACTTTCCGGGTTTTGCGCCGCGAGCTGCATCTGCGTTGCTCCGGCACGACTGGCCGGGCAACGTCAGGGAATTGAAGAACACGATCGAACGATCGGTCTATCGTGCTGATGATCCGGATAAACCGATTTCGCAGATCGCTTTCGATCCGTTCGACTCGCCATTCAAGTTGAAGACCGAGCTCGCCGACACGCCAGGAGTTTCCCGAAAACGGCGGCCTCCGCTATTACCGGCCGATCTGACGAAGCGTCTTCGCGATACGGAGAAAGACCTGCTGCTCGCAGCACTGGACAAGGCGCGCTTCAACCAGCGGCTGGCCGCCGACCTGCTGAACCTCAGCTATCACCAGTTCCGCGGCAAGCTGAAGAAGCACCGGATCTCGGGGCGCCCGGCCGCCTAACTCTCGTCGCGATAGCGCCTGACGTAGATCGCGGCCGTCACGAACAGAGCGCAGACGACGAGGCCTGCCCAGACTTCGCCGCTGCCCAGGAATTTCGGTATATCGAGTAGCGACAACAAGCTGATGTCCTCGGCAAACGCCGAGCGCAGATTATCTTCGTCAAATCGCTCGAAGAAATCGAAGATATCGAATATCGGCATCGATTCGATGCTGAGGCGATTCACAATCGCTATGCCGAGATGCCATGACTTGAAGATGATGTACTCGAGGATCGGCAGCATGGCGATGGGCAGGACCGCTCGCAGCAAGGGACCGCGCTTCGCCCACGCCGAGATGAACAGGAACCAGCCCAGCAGCGGCGCCATCCAGATTGGCACCGCGAGCAGGAACACGAACACGGCCGCCCAGGTGTCGAACAGCGGCACGGCGCCCCAGACGAAGCGCAGCGGGTTGACGCCTTCGGTGCTCAGCCAGATGCTCATCGTGACCAGGTTCAGCAGGTGCGAGATGATGACCGCCGCCATCGTGGCCACGGGAATGGCGACGACCGCCGTCAACAGCTTCGATACCACGGTCTCGGCATCGGTTATCGGCAGCGAACGCCAGAACAGGATGCTCTTGTCCTTGCGCTCCGCGTACAGCGAATCGAGACAGTAGAAGATCATCAGGAACCACATTGCCACAAGGAACAGGGAACTATTGGTGATCATCAGCGCAGCAAGCGCCGCACGGCGCATCACTTCAGGGATCGTGGCATCGGCTATCTTTTCGATCTCCGGATTGATCGCCTCACCGAACGCGGCGACCATAATCACCATGGCAATGGCCAGGAATGTCAGGACAAACGCAACCGCCGCCGGTGTAATCCAGATCGAACGGTGTTCCCAGATCTCTCTTTTTATCAACGCAATCTGATGGCCCATCATGCTGCTGCTCCCTTGACCTTGGCGACGAACAGGTCGACAACAGATGGTGTATGCGCCTCGCCGAGCGCCTCGAGCTGCTCCCTGTCCACGCCCTCGAATGTCATGACTTTCTTGCCGAACACGTCACGTTCGTAGACCGGGTTGAAGCGCCGCGCCTTCTCGGCGTTCTCGCCAGAGGTCATCAGCTCGGTGAACTGCTCCGGCAGTGATTCCATCGTCGTGTCGAGCAACAGCTGACCGTCGTTGATGAACATGATATTGGTCAAAATGTTTTCGATCTCCTCGACCTGGTGGGTCGTAATCAGGATCGTGCGCTCGCCATCGAAATAGTCATTCAGCAGGTTGCTGTAAAACTCCTTGCGGAAGATCGGGTCGAGACCGAGCGTCGGCTCGTCGAGAACGAGCAGCTTCGCGTCGATCGCCATGATGATCGACAGGTGCAGCTGGACGATCATGCCCTTCGACAATTCGCGCACTCTTGCGTCGCGCCGCACCTTGGTGTGCGACAGGAATTCCTCGGCGCGCGTGCGCGAGAAATTGGGATGAGTTGCTTCGGTAAAATCGAGCAGCTGCGTGACCCTGATCCAACCCGGCAGTACGGCGACATCCGCAATGAAGCAGATATTGCGCATGAGTTCCTTGCGTTGCTTGAACGGATCGAGCCCGAGGACCGACAACTGACCCTTGCAATCGGTCAGTCCGAGTACGGCTTTCAGGAGGGTCGTCTTGCCGGCACCGTTCGGACCGAACAGCCCCATGATTTTCCCTTTTTCGATTTCGAAGCTGACGTCATCGACTGCGCGGACGTCCCCAAAGTGCTTCGACACATTTCTGGCAGTGACCAGGCTAGTCATTCTTGTCTCCTGCATCCTGTGTCTTACGGATTCCTTCGAGCAGCTCTGACGCATCGAGCCCCAGGCGTTCGATGGTTGCGGCGACTTCCGGCCACTCCTTGTCCAGGAATCGCTCGCGCTCGTCTTTGAGGAGCTGCAGGCGCGCGCCTTCGGTCACGAACATGCCGCGACCGCGCTTCTTCTCGACGAGGCCTTCGTCGACGAGTTCCTGGTAACCCTTGAGTACAGTGAGCGGGTTCAACCGGTATTCCGCTGCCACGTTCCTGACTGACGGCAGCGCATCGCCATCACCGAGAACCTCTTCGAGGATCATGGCGACGACCCGGTCTCTCAGTTGCCGGTATATCGGCACATCTTCATTCCATTTAGGGTCCATTCAAGATGCCCTGCAAAAAGGCGCCGGCCCGATTTCAGGCCGGCGCAACAATTCCGTCGCTACTTTGCTCGCCGTTGTGACGGAAATTGGGGTGATAGTGATCAATTCCGGACTCCTGTCAGTCGCCAAAAGTCACTCGTATTTCAATGACTTGCCTGGCTTCCTCGACAGCTGCCCTGTGGATCTCGGCGTCCGCCTGTGCAGCGACGAACGCCAACGTCATCAAGGCCATGACTGTCAGCCCGACGATTTCGTTGAGGTATCGTACAAATAATGTCTTCATCGCTATTTCTCGGCTAACGCTTCGGCAGCCCCGTCCCTTGTTAGTGAACTAGTGTTATAGTTGACTATAACACTATAGAATCGGATTGCAAGCTTTTTTTGTGCTTTTTTCGAGACCCCGCCCCGAATCCCTCACGTTTAAAGGGGTATGGCTGCCAACCCTCAATGGATCCCGGTGGCGGGGGCCTGGCTTTGCAGCGCGAGAAACCTCGCCTATGCTCGGCCTATGGACACCGCGCCTGACGACAGCGCCCTCATGCTCCGCTACCGCGACGGTGACGTCGCGGCGTTCGAGGCTCTTTACCGGCGGCATAACGACGCCCTGTATCGCTACCTCCTGAGACTGTGCCAGCACCAGCACACGGCCGAGGACGTGTTTCAGGAGGCCTGGGGCAAGATCGTCAAGGCGCGTGAGACTTATCGCCCGACCGCGAAATTCACGACATTCCTTTACCGGGTTGCGCACAACTGCTTCATCGACCACGTGCGGCGCAACAAGCGCCATACCGCAAAAGTCGCGCTCGAACCGGACAGTCAGCCGAGCCCGTCGGACCTGCCCGAAACCGAGGTCGAGCGCGCCCTGGCGCGGCGCCGACTGGATGCGGCCCTCAAGGACCTGCCGGACGAGCAGAGGGACGTCTTCTTATTGCGAGAAGAAGCCGGGCTCAGCCTCGACGAGATCGCGGCCGTGACCGACAGTAATCGCGAAACCGCCAAGAGCCGCCTGCGCTACGCCGTCAACAAGCTGCGGGCAGCAATAGACGAGCCAGTGGGGACATCATGACCGAACGGCGAATGACACCGGACCCGGGCGCAGAGCACGACGCGATCGTCAGCGAGACCTATCGCGACATCGCTACCGAAAGCGCGCCGGAACATCTGAACAGGGCTGTGCTTGATGCGGCAGCGCGCAAAGCGCGCCCCACATACTCGCGCCTGCGGCTATGGACGCGTCCGGCAGCCTGGGCGGCCGTCGTAATCTTGTCGGTTGCGCTGATTCTCGAAACAAACCAGGCGCCGATCCCACAGAGCGCCGGACCGCTCATCGAGCAGGATGCCGCGGCACCCGACATGCGCGTAGAACCCGACGAAAAAGCGGAGCGGCAGCTGATGAAGAGCGACCTCGGTGCGGCCGACGCACAGGAACTCAGGGTCGAGGATGAGGATATGCTGCAGCGGGCCGAGGAGACGGCGCGCATGCAAGAGGGCCGTGATGACCAGCCGCCGCCAGGCCCGGCATCAAGGGCGGTCGCAGTTCCCCAGGAAGACTCGTCGGCGCACGCCGCGAGCTTCGCAATCAGTCTCGAGGAAGCGCCACCGGCCTGCGACGATACGGCCAGGGCTACGCCGGAGTCGTGGCTCGAGTGTATCGCCGAACTCGAGGAGGCCGGATCGCTCGATGCAGCCCGCCTCGAGCGCGAGCTTCTGGCCGAGGTGTTCCCGGACTTCGACACGCCCTGAGTTTCGGTAACTAACGAGTGATGCCAGGCCCGGGCGGTGCTAGAATCGCCGCCCGCTTACCGTGCTGATTCACCAGAACACCAGGAAAAAACCGATGAAGTCACCCGTACGAGTCACCATCACTGGCGCGGCCGGCCAGATCGGCTACCAGCTCGCCTTCCGTATCGCGTCCGGACAGATGCTGGGCGCCGACCAGCCCGTTTTCCTGCAGTTACTGGAGATTCCGCCAGCATTGCCGGCGCTGAACGGCGTCGTCATGGAACTCGACGACTGCGCATTCGCGACCCTGGCGGGCATCGTCGCAACAGACGACCCGAACGTGGCATTCAAGGATAGCGACTACGCGCTGCTGGTCGGCGCGAGACCCCGCGGCCCGGGCATGGAACGTAAGGACCTGCTCGAGGCCAATGCCGCAATCTTCTCGGTGCAAGGCAAGGCGATTAATGATCACGCAAGCCGTGATATCCGTGTGCTCGTCGTTGGCAACCCGGCGAATACCAACGCGCTGATCACGCAGAGCAACGCGCCCGACATCGATCCGGCCAATTTCACCGCGATGACCCGGCTCGACCACAATCGCGCGATTGCGCAGCTCGCGCAAAAAGCCGGTTGCCACGTCACCGACATACGTCGCATGACTATCTGGGGTAACCATTCCTCGACGCAGTACCCCGATGTTCACCACGCCGAAGTCAATGGCAAGCCCGCCGCTGAACTGGTCGATGAAGCCTGGCTGACTGATGAGTTTATCCCCGTCATACAGCAGCGCGGCGCTGCCATCATCAAGGCGCGCGGCGCCTCATCGGCCGCCTCTGCGGCCTCAGCCGCGATCGATCACATGCGTGACTGGGCCCTGGGCACGCCCGACGGCGACTGGGTCAGTATGGGCATTTCGTCGGACGGCAGTTACGGAATCGAGACGGGCGTCATTTACAGCCACCCGGTCAGATGCAAGGATGGCAACTATGAGATAGTGCAGGATCTCGAGATCTCTGACTTCAGCCGCGAACGCATGGATGCGACCGAGGTCGAACTCAGGGAAGAACGTGCTGCAATTGAGGAGTTGCTTTGACCGAAATCCTGGTCAGTCTTGCCTGGTTACTGCTATTTGTCGGCGGTGGTATCTACCTCGCGTACCAGCGCATTGACCTGCGCACCTCGACAATAGCAGCCGGGCTCGCGCTGCTCGCCTATACGATCTTCGGCAACGGCTGGTGGCTGTGGCTGATCGTGTTGTGGGCCNNGTCCCGAACCTGGTCGAGCTGCGCCGCGAGAAGATCACCAAGCCGCTTCTCGACGTCTATCGCAAGATGCTGCCGACGATGTCCGACACGGAGCGCGAAGCGCTCGAGGCCGGCAACGTCTGGTGGGACGGGGAGCTGTTCTCGGGCATGCCCGAGTGGGACCGGCTCATGCAGTTTCCGGCGCCGCAGCTGTCCGAGGAGGAACAGGCGTTCCTCGACGGCCCCTGCGAAGAGCTGTGTCGCATGCTCGACGACTGGGAGATTTGTCACGAGCGCGGCGACATGCCGAAGGAAGTGTGGGACTACATCATCGAGCAAAAGTTTTTTGCGATGATCATCCCGAAGCAATACGGCGGCCTCGAGTTTTCCGCCTACGCGAACGCCATGGTCATCGCCAAGCTCGCTGGCCGCAGTGCGACGGCGTCGTCGACGATCGGCGTGCCGAATTCGCTGGGCCCCGCCGAACTGCTATTGCATTACGGCACCGAGGAGCAAAAGAACCATTACCTGCCCGGTCTTGCGGCCGGGACCGAAATCCCCTGTTTCGCACTGACCTCGACCGAGGCGGGGTCGGACGCGGCGTCGCTGATCGACAACGGCGTCGTGTGCAAGGGTAAGTGGAACGGCAAAACGATCACGGGCATCCGGCTGAACTGGAGCAAGCGTTACATCACACTCGCTCCGGTCGCGACCGTGGTCGGACTCGCATTCAAGCTCTATGACCCCGAGCATCTGATTGGCGATAAGGACGAGTACGGCATCACGGCGGCGCTGATACCTACCGATATCCCCGGCGTAACGGTGGGTCGCCGCCATCACCCGATGACGATCCCGTTCCAGAATGGCCCGACTGAGGGCAAGGACGTGTTCGTGCCGCTCGATGTCATCATCGGCGGGCAGGAGATGGCCGGCAGGGGCTGGAAGATGCTCGTTACGTTGCTGTCGGTCGGCCGCGCTATTACGCTGCCATCGACGGCCGCAGGTGGCGGCCAGGCGGCAAGCTACGCGACCGGCGCGTATGCGCGCATCCGTCGCCAGTTCAACACCTCGATCGCCAACTTCGAGGGCGTTGGCGAGGCGCTGACCCGCATCGCCGGCTATACCTACATCATGAACTCGGCGGTATCGGTAACCTCCGGCGCGATTGACCAGGGCGAGAAGCCGGCCGTGCCGTCGGCCATACTCAAGTACCACTGCACCGAGCTCGGCCGCAAAGTCGCGACCGACACGATGGACGTGCACGGCGGCAAGGCCATTTGTCTCGGACCGTCCAACTACATCGGTCGTGGCTACATGGCCGCACCGATTGCTATCACGGTCGAGGGTGCGAATATCCTTACCCGCAGCCTGATCATTTACGGCCAGGGTGCGATCCGCTGTCATCCGTTCGTGTTGCCCGAGATGCACGCCGCCAGCGACGAGGACAGCGATCGTGGTCTCATTGATTTCGACCGGGCCCTTTTCGGCCACGTCGGATACGCGATCAGCAACCTGGCGCGGTCGTTCTTCCTCGCGTTGACGCATGCCAAGTTCTCGCGCGTACCGCTCAACACGCCGACACGGCGTTATTACCAGAACATCAATCGCTATAGCGCCGCTTTTGCGCTCGCCTCGGACTTCGCGATGCTGACGCTGGGTGGCGGCCTGAAGAAGCGCGAGCTTTTGTCAGCGCGTCTCGGCGATGTGCTCAGTTCGATGTACCTGGCGTCTTGTGTGCTCAAGCACTTCGAAAACCAGGGGCGCAGGGCCACGGACCTGCCACTCGTCGAGTGGTCGGTGCGGACGCTCATGTACCAGGCCCAGGAAGCCCTGCACTCGTTCCTGCGTAATTTCCCGAATCGTTGGGTTGCCCGACTCCTGCGCATCTTCATCTTCCCGCGCGGGCGAACCTACTCGGCGCCATCGGACGAGCTCTCGCAAAAGGTCGTTGACCTGATTACCCGTACGGGCGAAGCCCGCGAACGCCTGAGCGAGCAGGCCTACACGACGCTCGAACCCGGCAACCCGCTCGGCCTGCTGCAGGAGGCGCTCGAACTGTCCGAGAAATTCGCGCCCATGGAGCGCCGTCTCAAACAGGCACAGCGGGAAGGACTGATCCAGTCGGATTACCTGGGCGAGCAGATAGAGGAAGCTGCCAGGGCGGGTGTCATCAGCAAGATAGAAGCCGACGAATTACGTGACTACCATGATAAGGTGAGGGCGCTGCTCGCCGTTGACGATTTTGCGCCGGAAGAAATCGGCCGCCAGCGTCACGAGGCTCCGAGCGTACAGGTCGCTGCGGCGAGAAAGAAACCCGTCGCTCGCAAGAAGATCGCGAAAAAGGCAACATCGCGCAAGAAAGCGTCAAAAAAAGCCCGCAAAAAGACCACTTAACCCATGACAAGCCACTCCGGACCCCTCTATGAAGTCACGTTCTTCGTAGAGCCGGATATTGCCGAAAGCGTCGACGAACGTATCGACGAGTACCTCAGGCGGGTGCTCGTCGACCCGGCCGTGCTCGACTGCACCGCGTTTTCGCGTGACGGCGACGACCGGGGACGGCAGCGAAAAGTCTGCCTGCATACGCTAATTGGCGACGACGTTCTCGACGATTTCATCGACGGACCGCCAGGTGCGTTGGAAGCCCAGCTCCGTGCCGAATTCGGTGAACAGCTGGATATCACGGCTCGCATCCTGCGCGAAGATCAGCTCTCGGAGCTGGTTCCCGAATCGTCTCCCAATTGCCTGAATTGCGGCGCGCGCATGCGTGGACAGTATTGCGGCAGCTGTGGGCAGCGGTCGCGCAGCAGGTTGATCAGCCTCTGGGAATTGATTTCCGACGCCTTCGGCGACCTGCTGGAAATCGACTCCCGGCTCTGGCAAACGCTGATTCCTCTGATGGTCCGGCCGGGCCGACTCACCTACGACTACCTGCAGGGCCGCAGGGCTCGCTTCATGCCGCCGTTTCGGATGTACCTGGTGCTGAGCCTGTTGTTCTTTGTCGTTGCATTCTTCGACCCTCGCGAAGAATTCGGCCTGTTGTTCGAGCCCGAGCCGGAGCCGACGCCCGAGGAGGTGCAGGAGCAGGCCGAGGAAGCCGAAGCCGCGCATGCCGACGCGCAGGAAGTCATCGACGAACTTGTCGAAAAAGGCGTCATTGCCGAGGACGAGGTGTCGGGCAACCTGCGAATCGACGAGGGAGGCGCGAGATTTACATCTCACGAGGACGAGCCTGATGCGGAAGGGGACTGCGATATCGATGCGTCCGATGTCGAGGATATGCCCGACTGGTTGGCCCGTCGCCTCACGCCCGAGCGCCTCAAACGTGTCTGCGAACGCACCCGGCTCGATGACGGCAAAGCGCTTCTGGACAATCTGCTCGACAACATCCCGGCCGCGCTGATCGTATTGCTGCCGCTGATGGCCTTCGTGCTCAAGGCCCTGTATCCGCTATCCAAGCGCTATTACGTCGAGCACCTGCTGTTTTTCGTGCACTTCCATGCCTTCTTCTTCCTGATGCTGACGCTGCAGATTCTGCTGATGCGGTTCTCGGGATGGGTCGGGATACCCGAAGCAATACCGATTCTTATGGTCGTCGCGACCTCGTTCTATATTGGCATCTACCTGCTTGTCGCCATGCGACGGGTCTACGGCCAGGGACGCGTTATTACATTCCTGAAATACGTTGTCTTGCTGGTCGCCTACCTGATGGGTTTCACGGCGACGATGCTGGGGGCTCTGGCGATCGCCGCATTCTCCATATAGGCTAGGATATCAAGGGTCAGAGGGGGACCTGTGTCATGAGAAGAACGAGGCTATTCACGCTAGCGGCTATCGCTGTTCTGCTGGCCGGTGCCTGCGGGCAACAGGAATCCGAGCCGGCCACGGCCGAAGAGCCCGCCGCTGCGCCTGCCGCCGAGGAACAGGCCCCCGCCGCCTTGCCGCGGACGACCTCGCCCGATGGCGCCAGGGTATTTTTCATAACACCGGCCGATGGCGACACGGTTTCCAGCCCGGTCAGAATCGAGTTCGGGATCGAAGGAATGAATGTCGTGGCCGCGGGCGTCAACGAGGCGCATTCGGGCCACCATCACCTGATTATTGATGCCGGTCTGCCCGATATGGGCCTTCCCATTCCTGCGGATGAGAACTATGTGCATTTCGGAGATGCGAGCACGTCGACCGAGCGGGAACTGGCGCCGGGCGAGCATACGCTACAACTGCTGCTCGGCGATCACCTGCATATCCCCCATGATCCGCCGGTCATGTCGGAGACAATCACGATCACGGTCAAATAGATAGTTGAGCGTCCGCGCGTGGGGCACTAAAATCGCCGGGCTAAGCAGAACCCGCCAATGAACCAGTCAGTCAACAACAAGATTATCGGCGTAAGCGGCCTTGCCGCTTACATCCCGCCGTATCGCGTCTGGCTGGAGGACTGGTGCGACTGGACCGACGGACACTGGCCCAAGATCCGTGAGATCGTGGGCCGCAGTTTCCGCATGCGCGGCCCGGATCAGAGCGTCTACACCATGGCCGCGACGGCCGTCATGCGCCTGATCGAGCAGTACGACATCGACCCGGCGAGAGTCAAATTCCTCGGGCTCGGGACCGAGTCCAGCACCGACAACTCCGCGGGAGCGATTATCGTCAAGGGCATGGTCGATCGTGCGCTCGAGGCGCGCGGCAAGCCACCGATTGCGCGTAGCTGCGAGGTTCCCGAGTTCAAGCACGCCTGCCTCGGCGGCGTGTACGGAATGAAGGGCGCGATCCGCCATCTCGCGCTGGATGGCGCCGGCGGGCAGGCCATCGTCGTCTGCGCCGACATCGCCGAGTATGCGCGCGGTTCCAGCGGCGAACCCACACAGGGCGCGGGCGCCGTGGCGATGCTGCTCGAGGAAAATCCGAAACTGGCTGTCGTCGACCTGCCCGGATCGGGATCAGCATCCGACTACCGCATCATGGACTTTCGCAAGCCCATGCTGCGATTCTGCGGCCAGGACCGCTCCCAGACCCACCAGGTCCAGGACTTCCCGGTCTTCAACGGCAAGTACTCGACCACGTGCTACATCGACGAGACGCTGCATGCGCTCAACGACATGTACGAAAAACGCGGGCTCGATCCCGCCGCGTACATGCGGTCACTCAAAACGATTTTCCTGCACCGTCCCTACCGTCGCATGCCCGAAACGGGCTGGGCCGTCTCGTACCTGTTTGCGATGAGCCGCGGCAATGCCGAAGACCGCGCCGAACTCGCGTCCTATTGCTACGAAGTGGGCATCGAACCCGAAGCGCTCGAAGCCGAGATGCTGAGCAAACCCGATGTCGCGGGCCTGGCGAATCCCGAGAAACTGCAATACGAGGTGTATCCGCTCACGATGGCCGTGCTTCGCGTATTCCGCGCATCACGGCATTACCGCCGTGAGATTCTCGACAAGCTCGCCCTCGGCTCCGACACGATGCTCGACCTCGGCAACCTGTATACGGCCGCGCTGCCCGCCTGGATGGCGGCGGGTTTCGAGCAGGGGCTGGACGAGGACGTGTTTACGCCCGGCGAGGAGGTCCTGACGCTCGGCTACGGCTCGGGCGATGCTGCCGAAGTCATCCCGTTTTTCATGGCCGATGACTGGCGCGAAGCCACACAGAAAATCGGCTTCGGCGAGGCGATGCGGTTTACTATCGACCTCACCGAAGAGCAGTACATCGCGCTGCACGACGGCCACAAGGTTGCCGGCCTCGACTACATCCCGCAGAACGAGTTCGTCATCGACCGGGTCGGGCGCTCGGATGAGCGCCACTTTGCCGATCTCGGCATCGAGTACTACCGCTACGTCGGGTAGCGAATTCCCCCGCTACGGCGTATACCAGATGGGCGACGAATAAGCGCGCTCCTGGATCGTTGCCGGGTGACCCGTTTCCTCGACCGGGATGCCCAACGCGATCGCGTCATACAGCGTGTGCCTCGGCGTCGGAATCTGCAGTACGCGAACGTAGTAGAACGCTCGCTTTTCAGCATCGAAGTCGGGGTCTGACCAGACAACTGCCAGTTCCGGATCGCCGATCGAATTGCTGTAGTTGCCCGTCGAAATATCGACCGTGTTGCCTACGGGGGCGACCTTACCGTCGGCGTCGGCGGTGCGCCCGTCCGACATCGCCACGTTGTAGACATGTTCTTCGGGGAGCCCTTCGTCGTTGAGCCATCCTTTGACCACCTGGATGCGGTCGAGATTGGCGCCGACAGGATCTCTCACCGCGCGAATCAGGAACGAGGGCGCACGACTGTTCGGCGCCGCGGTCAGGTCGCCGCCCATCGGGACGCCCTTGCTGTAGCCGACACTCGCAATATCGCGCGCGTTCGCATCGCGGTTACGAAATTCAAAACTGCCAAAAAAGCGCAATTCGATGCGCGGACCCGTGGTCGCATAGACTTCCTTTCGTTGCATCGCCTCGAATATCCCTTCGCGCGTATTCTCGGTGGCCCAGACCGCGGCCAGGCCCGCTGCGCCCATGTCAAAGCCTGGAGTTCCGGGAATCACATCTAAGGCTTTCGTTTCGGGAGTCGAGTCGATCGCCATCTTGCCGTGGAAGTTATCCTCCTCTGCCGAGGCCATCGCCGTGTGCGAGTCGGTCGAACCGATCATGCCGAACTTGTACGGGTTCGCTCCTACCCGATCTTCGAGCACGAGGCCGCGCATCAGCGCGGTGCGCGCATAGTCGCCGTTCTCGATTACGCGCTGTTCCTGGCTTTCGAGCAGGGCGCGGTCTTCTTCGCTGAGCGTTCCGAGAAAACCTTCGCCGAACATGCTCGGCGCCTCGACGCCTTCAACGGCAATCAGGTGTTCGTAGGTCTCGTAATCAGCAAACTCGTCGTTGGGTGACAGGCGCGGATGGGTCTCGGAGTCGCCCTTGATCTGGGTCATCTCCACGACCGGTTCCCAGCGCATGCGCAGCTTCGCGTAGTCGCTGCTGACGCCGTTACCGTTGCTGTCGACAAGCGGGAACATCAGGCCGCCGGAAATGTTCGAATTGTGCGGTATGGCCAGGAAATCCGTGCCGGCTGTTACTGAAGTCTGTTCGAGCCAGGCCCACAGGTCCTCGGGCTTGTCGCTGTCGAGGCTCGTGTACGGAATGAAGTTCGAGCCGTTCGACTTGTCGCCTTTCATGACGAGCACTCGATGCAGGTTCTGGCCCTGGGGGGTCGATGACCACTCCCAGCCCATGAACGCCGTGAACTTGCCGGGCTCGTTGTGGCGATCGGCAGCGGTCATGATGTCGCCCCAGACCGATGCGTTGATCTCCGGGTTGTTCAGGTCGGGGTTCGGCGGAACTATCTTGTTGACCTGCGCAATCAACTCGCCAAACATCTCGATCTCACGCCCCTGCTCGATCCATTCGAGGTAGCGCTTGCCCGTTTCCGAGGTCGCGACGCGCGGGTCGCCCTGGAACAGCATCGGGATGACGCCCATGAACTCGCCGTGATCCGAGAGGACCAGGAAATCCAGCGGTGTCCCGATCTGGATTCGGGCCCGGTGGTACGGGTGGATCACCGGATACCCCTTCGCATACCGATAGGCAGTATCCGGGTCGGCCGACCGGTTCTGCATCAGGTACGCGTCGGGCGAGTACGAGGAATGGAGGTGAGTGTCTCCCCAGTACAGCTTGGTTTCCTGTGCCTGGGCCGTAAGTCCAACAAATCCGCCGGCGACAATCGCGGCGGCTATAGAAGCAAGATTCTTATTCATAGTTAGTCTCCGCTCGAACAGGGGCTTATACCAGATCCGACCAGCATTTGTTATTGCGGGAAGCGCGGACCTATAGCCGCGCGTATTCTTCGAGCTGCTCCTTGTGCTTCGTGGTCAACTCTCGCCATTCCAGTTTGAACCAGGGCGTCAGTTTATCGGCGTTGTCGGCCATTTCCCTGTCCAGGTCCGCCGCGGAGCAGAAGCGGATCGCGGCAATCTCGTGGTCGTTGGGATGGATTTTTGAGGGTGCGCGGCCGAGAAACACATGGCAAAGCTCGTTTTCGGAGCCCGCATCACCAAAACCCGCCTGGTAGCAAAAGCTGTATACGTGCTCGAGCTCCGACTCGATATTGAGCTCGTCGAGCAGTCGCCGCCGCGTGGCGACTTGCATCGACTCGCCGCGCCGTGGGTGGCTGCAGATGCTGTTCGACCAGTAGCCCGGCCAGAGCCGCTTCGATTCGCTGCGCTGCTGCAACAGCAACTCTCCGTCATCATTGAACAGGAATAGCGAGAATGCGCGATGCAAAACTCCGGTACCGTCGTGGCAAGTCGCCTTGGACAAAAATCCGATCTCATTGTCGGCCTCGTCGACGAGGATCAGCTCCTCAGCCTCGGACGAGACGATTCGATGTGGCTCATTCAATGCCGGGCTCTCCGTTCGTCCAGACCTATTGTTCGAAAGCCCGAAGACTGCAAGGCATGACTGACGTCGTCAACGCAACCCGGGCACAACGCGACGATCGAACCGCCGCCGCCCGCGCCTGTCAGCTTGGCGCCCGCGGCGCCCGCGGCCCGGGCGATCGCGACCATCGCTTCGAGTTCGGGTGTCGACACCTCGATCGCCGTGAGAAGACCGTGGCAGATGTTCATCAACCGGCCGAGTTCGTCGTAATCTGCGCGTTCGAGCGCCGCCGTCCCGGCGAGGCTCAGCGCGTCCATCTGCGCAAAAACGGCATCGTATTGTTCGGTGGCCAACTCGCGCCGTTCGCGGACGCCCGCGACGATATCCCGGGTTCGTCCGGTCTGGCTGCTGCAGGCGATGACGATCGGCAGCTGCTCGGCGACGCTTATCTCTTTCGTCTCCAGCACACCGTCATTGCGGAACAACATCGGTACGGCGTAGGTGGCGATCGTGTTGTCGATGCCCGATGGAGTGCCATGAGCGAGTTTCTCGCACTCGAACGCGACTTCGTTGACAGCCTCGTCGTCGAGGCCGAGCTTCAGCTTGGAGTTGAATGCCCGCGTGATCGCAACCGCGAACGCGGCAGAGGCGCCAAGCCCCATTGCGACGGGCAACCGCGACCGAATCCGGACGTCGTGTCCGTCAACCACGTCCAGCCTGTTTTTTATCAACGCGATGGCAGCTTCGAATTCGGGAATATTCGGCGATGGCTCAGCGCCGGCTTCGACGACAAAGGCCGACACGGCGTCCGGGACAGGTACCGCGAGTGCGTGCTTCCCGTAGACCACCGCGTGCTCGCCGAGCAGTATTACTTTCCCCGCCGCAATGCCGTCGGGCGTGTCGGCGCTGCCGCTCTCATCCAGACGCGCGGCGATTTCCCTGGCCTTCCAGACCTTGACGTCACCGTCCGCGATCAGCTCATCCACGACTGCGTCGAAGACCTTATCGGACACGCCGGCGCTGCTCGCTACGCTACGCGCATGCAGCTTCATATGCCCGGCCTGGATACCCGTCGATGCCAGTGCGCGCAGGGCAGCGAAATTTTGTGCAAGCCCGACGGCCGCCATGAGTTCGGCCAGTTCGATCGCCGAAGAAACCCCGGCCAGCGCCAGGCCAATCGATGCCGCTGGATTCGCTGTCAGGCTGCCGCCCACGGTTCCAGGCTTCAGCGGAATCTCGATTTCGCCCACGAGCTCGCCATCCGCACCGACAAACCAGTGTGACAGGGGCTTGTACCGGCCCTCGCGCGCGGCGTAGGCGTGCGCGCCAGCCTCGATTGCACGCCAGTCATTGCCGGTCGCGACAGCCAGCGCATCGATGCCGTTCATGATGCCCTTGTTGTGCGTTGCGGCCCGGTAAGGGTCGACAGCCGCGATATCGCTGGCGAGAACGATGCCGTCACGTATTTCCTCGGCGAGATCGAACACTGCGCGGCACCGCAAGATCGAGCGATCCACGAGGTTCGACAGGATCCTGAGCGCCACGCGACCGGCACACAATTCGGCGATCGTCGGTGCGATCGCCTCACAAATCGTGTTGACGAGATTGGCGCCCATCGCATCGCAGGTATCGACGAGAATATGCGCGGCAATCACGTGCCGCCCGTCACCGAGTTCGAGCCTGTGGAACTCGATATCGCGCACTCCGCCGCCGCGCTCGAGGAGGCGTGGGTGGACGCCATTGCTCTCTTCGATGAGCTGTTCCCCGGCGGCCAACAGACGCTCAATGGCAGCATCGATGTCCTCGACGTCGCTGACGTGGACCTGCCCGATCAGCAGCGACTCGTCGCAGGTGGCCGAAAACCCGCCGCAATTGCGGACCAGCGCTGCCGCCATCGTCAGGCCGGCGACGACCGACGGCTCTTCGATCACCATCGGCACGAGATGCTCGCGCCCGTTCACGATGAAATTCGGCGCGATTGCCAGGGGCAGTGAGAACACACCGACGACGTTTTCGACCATCCTGTCGGCCGACGAGGCCAGGAGCGCGTGCCGGCCCTGGCGCAGTCGTTCCGCATCGGCGTCGTTCAGCCAGCCACGCTTGACCAAAGCATCGATGCGCTCGGAAATGCCGAGCTTATGGAAACCCTTGATGCGCGATTCACTCACTCTTCTACTCTCGTAACCTGTACGCCTTGATCGTCGATGCCGATGTCGAGCAGCCTGAAATCCCCGGGTAACGACTCGGTGACAAACTCATCGGCCGATGCCGGATCATCCGCAAGCAGAATACCGATATCGCCGCCGCCCGCGCCGCAGGGTTTGTACACGAGTCCCGCATCCGCCGCGCTGGCCGTCAGTGCGGCATGACCAGCATCGAATATGCCGAGCTGATGATCGTCGCTGAACTCCCGGAGCACCGTGATGTACTCACGGTACTCTTCGAGCACGGTAGTCGCGGACCCGCCCGCCCAGGCCTCGGCCATGCGGCGCGCAGCGAGAGACAGTGCTTCACGGGATGGTTTCGGGCCATCGCTGCTGTACCGCTCGAGTTTCTTGCCGGTGCTCGCCGGCGACCCGCTCCAGAACAGGCGGCACCCGAGCCCGGCCGGCATGGTCAGTCGCGTGGCCGAACGGTCCTTCATCCAGTACTCGATCAGGCCTCCGGCGGCCGACGTTGCGATATCGACGCCGCTGCCCAGGCCGCCCTGAAAATCGAGGTGGCCCCGGTGCGCAACCTCGAGCGGGTCTTTTGCGCGCGCCCCGACTTCGTGCAGTGCATAGGCCAGCGCCACGGACAGCGCAGCACTCGACCCGATGCCGGTCTTCCAGGCGTGTGCCGGATCGAGAAATGCACTTGTGTCGAGGCGAAGCTCGAGGCCGCCACTCCGGTCGATGCCCGCAGCCCGCCAGACGTGCTCCAGGAGTTCGAACTCGTCGCTCGAGTCGAGCCAGCCGAAGACCCTGTCGCGAACGAGAAAGCGCCGCGGCCCTTCGACATGACCGGGGGCCGTGACGACGTGATAGTCATCCGCCGTGGTATTGATCGTGACCATTGCCCGACGATTGACGGCCATGCAGATGGCCGGCGCGCCATTGAGTACCGCGTACTCGCCCGATAGCACAACCTTGCCGGGTGCGCTCGCTTCAATCATCGGCTACGACCCTCGCGCCATCGCCGAGGCCGGACACGACGACCTGCTCCACTCCGCCGACCCGTGCCAGCGTCTCACGAACATGTTCGGCGTCCGCCGGCTGACAGACTGCCTTGAGTTGCGGCCCCGCGTCGATCGTGAAGAACACGGCCCTGCCCGCCGCCTGCAGACCGCGGACTGCCTCCATGCAGGCCAGCGTCGTGCTGTTCCAGAACACCATGGGCGGGCGCGAGCCCCACATGACCGAATGCATCTTGAGGCAGTTGTGCTCGGCGACGGCAGCAAGCCGCTCGAAGCTGCGTTCTGCGATCGCCGCTCTGGCTTCTGCAAGATCGGCTTCCTGTTGCTCGATCCACCGGTCATAGAATGGCGACGTCTCGCGACTGGTCTCCATCGCCACTGTCGAGCTGACCGGCTTCGGAGCGGATGCCGTGATCGCCACGACGACGGCCAGCGGCCAGTCCCGGGCCGTGCAAAGCTCGTGCAGTCGAATATCGTCACCGGCATTTTCCAACTCCACGAATCCGCCGAACAGCGATCGTGCCGCGGACCCGGACGCCTGCCCGGCAAGACTCGCCAGTCGGTCCCTGCTGTAGCCCGTGCCGGCAGCCGCATCCGCCGCCAGGACGAGTGCGGCGAACGCCGATGCCGAGGATGCCAGCCCGGCCGCGATCGGGAAGTTGCTGTCGCTCGTTACCGAAGCAAACGAACGACCAGCGCCGGCAACCGAGTCCAGGCAACGCGAAACCCGGGGCAACATCGCATCGTTCTTGTCGTCATTGACGACGAGCGTGTCGCCGCTCAGCGAATCATCGAACTCGACGGTCATCGTTGTATGGAGATCGGCGAGAGTGATCGAGATCGAGCCGACGGCCGGCAAATTGCGCTCGGAATCGCGTTTCCCCCAGTACTTGACCAGTGCAATGTTCGGTTGGGCCTTGGCCGTTGCCCGCATAAAAGCCTTCGTGCAAAAAAAGGGACGCGAATTATAGCCCAGGCGTGCTCCGCACTGGCCGCAAATCCGTGTACGCTAGGCCGTTCCCGGGACAATGGCGGAGTTCAGTTTGACAACCGGTTTCGAAAGCAGAGTCGCACACTACACGGCACGCGTCGAGGACGTCATGGACAGCGTTCTGCCGCCCGCAACCCAGGCTCCGAAGCAGCTGCACGATGCCATGCGCTACGCCGTGTTCAACGGCGGCAAGCGCGTGCGACCGCTGCTCGTCTATGCGGCCGGCGAATGCCTGGGCGTGCGCGAAGATCGGCTCGACGCACCTGCTGCCGCGATCGAATTCATTCATGCATTTTCGCTCGTTCACGACGACCTGCCAGCCATGGACGACGATGACATCCGCAGGGGTAAACCAACCCTGCACCGCCAGTTCGATGAGGCCACGGCGATTCTCGCCGCAGACGCGTTACAACCCCTGGCATTCGGCGTATTGGCGGACGCGCATGATGTCGCCGCCGCGACGCGCTCCCGCCTCGTCAAGGTCGTCGCTGATGCGGCCGGGTCCATGGGAATGACCGGCGGCCAGTCGATGGATCTCGCCGCCGAAGGCCAGTCACTCGCCGCCGAGGAAATCGAGCACATGTATTCCCTCAAGACCGGCGCGCTGATCCACGCCGCCGTGGTCGCACCGACCATAGTCGCGGACGATCTTGGGGCGGACCGCGCGTCGGCCATCGAAGCTTTCGGCCACACGATCGGGATCGCATTCCAGATCAGGGACGACATTCTCGACGTCGAGGGCGAGACCGAGGTGATCGGCAAACGCTCAGGGGCTGACCAGCGACTCGGCAAGGCGACTTACCCCGGGCTGGTCGGTATCGACGAAGCGCGCGCGCGTTGCGACAGCCTGCTGCGCAGCGCTATCGAACAACTCGACGACTTCGGGGAGGACGCCGAACCCCTGCGTTGGCTCGCCCGGTTCATCGTCGAGCGCGGCAATTGAAATGTCGCCGGACATGCGCACGATCCTGCATGTCGACATGGACGCGTTTTATGCGTCCGTGGAACAGCGCGACAACCCCGAACTACGCGGCCAGCCTGTCGTGGTTGGCGGCGACACTCGCGGCGTCGTCGCCGCAGCCAGCTACGAGGCCCGCGAGTTCGGGGTGCGCTCCGCGATGTCGATGGCCGACGCACGACGGCGCTGCCCGAACCTCGTTCGCATCCGGCCGCGCATGGCGCATTACAAGTCCGTATCGAGACAGATATTTGCGATCTTCCGGCAGTTGACTCCGCTCGTCGAAGGCCTGTCCATGGACGAGGCATTCCTCGACGTGACGGCCAGCCGCAGACTCTTCGGCAACGGTGTCGACATTGCACATCGCATCAAGAACTCGATTCTCGAGGAAACACGGCTCACGGCCTCGGTCGGCGTGGCCGGGAACAAACTCGTTGCGAAAATCGCGTCCGACCTCGACAAGCCCGACGGGCTCACGGTCATTACCGCCAGGGACGTTCACGACAGGCTGGATCCGCTGCCGGTCGAGGTGATTCCGGGCATCGGCCACCAGACCCTGAACAGGCTCCATCACCTGAACATTCGTACGGTCAGGGATCTCAGGCTGGCCCCCGATCGCGACCTCGAATCCGTGTTCGGGCGATTCGCACAACGCACCCGGGAACGCGCCTCGGGCATCGACAGGCGTGCGGTCGTTGCCGAACGCGAGGAAAAGTCGATCAGCGCCGAAGAGACTTACGATGTCGATCTCGAGGACCGCAATGACATGGAGCGTGAACTCAGGCGCCTGGCCGAAACGACGGCCCAGCGCCTGAGGAAATCCGAACTCCAGGCCGGGACCGTCCAGGTCAAGATTCGGCAGTCGGATTTTCGCACGTTCACCCGGCAGTGCAGCGTGCAGCCCCCGGCTGTGAGCGCCGAGCAGATCTACCATATAGCCAGTGAACTGCTCGGCGCCTGGCTCGCGGAAAACGCCGATACGCGTATCCGGCTGCTCGGCGTGGGAGGCAGCAAGCTGTCACCTGCCGAGCAACCTGATCTGTTCGGGCCCTGAGTCATGTAGAATCAGCGCTTGAGGGGACCAGACCATGGCAAACAACAATGTATACGAGCTTCTTTGGTCTCAATGAAAAGCCATTCTCGATAACGCCCGACCCGCGTTATCTGTTCATGAGCGAGCGCCATGGCGAGGCGCTTGCGCACCTCGTTTATGGCGTCACCGAAAGTGGCGGCTTCGTGCAGCTAACGGGCGAAGTCGGCACCGGCAAGACGACGCTCGTCCGGTCACTGTTGCAGAGCCGCATGCCGGCCAATGCCGATGTTGCAGTGGTGCTCAACCCGCAGATCTCGGCGCGCGAATTCCTGGTCACCATTTGTGAGGAGCTGGGAATCGGGGTGCCCGAGGACCGCAACAGCATCAAGGCGCTGATCGACAAGCTCAATCAACACCTGCTCGATGCGCACGCTGACGGCAGGCGCACGATCCTCGTGGTCGACGAAGCACAGAACCTGCAGCCCGACGTCCTCGAAGAAGTGCGGCTGCTGACAAATCTCGAGACCGCCCGTCAGAAGTTGCTGCAGATCATACTGATCGGCCAGCCCGAGTTACGCGAACTCCTGGCCAGAAATGATCTCAGGCAGCTGGCGCAGAGGATTACCGGACGTTATCACCTCGAACCGCTATCGCGCAGTGAAACCGCGCAATACATCGAGCATCGCCTCAAAGTTGCGGGCGCTCTGGGGGAGGTATTTGACGAAGGCGCGAAGCGAGAGGCTTTTCGGCTGTCGCAGGGAGTGCCGCGGCTGATCAACGTCATCTGCGACCGCGCGATGCTCGGCGCGTACAGCATCGAACTGCGCCGTGTGAATCGCCGCATGGTTCGTCGGGCCGCGGCGGAAATCACCGGAGAGGAACAAAAGGCGCGTTGGCCTCGCTGGGTACTGCCGGTCGCCGGCGCGACAGGAGCCATCATCGTCGCGACGGGTTTCCTCGCTTCGCTCGACGATCGTCGGAACGTCATCGAGGCAAGCGTCGAGCCGGTCGTTGCCGAGGCGGCGCCCTCACCCGATCCCCAGCCGCCGCAGCCCGAACCAGGGCAGGCGGCGCCGGACGAAGCCGAACCTGAGGTGTCTCTCGACTCCCAGCTTCAGCTCGCCGAAGAGCTGACAGGTTCCGAGTCTGCGGTTCGCGTATTGCTGGACCTGTGGGGCATCGAACACGAGCCCGGCACCCGCGGCTGTACCCTGGCTGCCAATGCCGGCTACGAATGTATTTTCCAGCGCGGTTCCTGGAGCGGACTCAAGCAATTCGATCGTCCTGCGATCCTGACCCTGGTCGACGGCCGGGGGGCAGCGCACTCTGTCGTTTTGACTGCGATCAGCGGTGCAATGGTCGAGGTCTCGATCGGCGGCGTCGGTGTTACCCACAGCATCGATGAAGTGACCGACATGTGGTTTGGTGATTTCATGCTGCTCTGGCGGCCACCCATTGCTTCGCCCGACGCGCTCGGTCCCGGATCGGTGGGTCCGGGCGTCACCTGGTTGCGAGAAAGCCTGGCCGCAATCGACGATCGATACCGAACCGGTGAACTGACATCCGCGGAATTTGACGCCGAACTGGCTGACAAGGTCCGCGCATTCCAGCGCGACAATCGTCTCGACGTGGATGGCCTCGCCGGGCACCAGACCCAGATGATCATCAACACCTTGCTCGAACCCGATAGCGTGCCGCGGCTGACCATTCCGCGCCTGGCACAGGAGTAACCCATGTCATTCATTCTCGACGCACTCAGGAAATCCGAAGCTGATCGCCAACAGCAAACCGGCGCCGAGTTTTCGGACGTACCGTCGAGTTCCGGCGAAGCTCAATCGTTCAGGTGGCTCTGGATCCTGGCGGTCATCCTGCTCGTAAACCTCGCCGTTCTGCTGGGAATTCTGTTCCGACCCGAACCCGCCGCCGTACCTCCCGCAGCCGTCGAGCAGCCCGTCCCCGAACAAGAAGAAATCGCGCCGAGCGAGGCAACCGAGCCGTCGTTCGAAGAGCGTGTCGCTGAGGCGAAGCGCAACCAGCCGGCCGATACACCGGTTGCTGACGCATCGCCGGCTCCCGATACCTCCACTGCTGTTGCAGAATCCCCGGCGCCAAAACGATCGTACCTCAAGACGATCGACGAACTTCGTCTTGAAGGAGCGCTGCAGCTCACGGAATTGCACCTCGACATCCACGTGTATGCCGACGATCCGGCGGAGCGTTTCGTCTTCATCAATATGGCGAAGCACACGAAAAACTCACGCCTTGCCGAGGGCCCTGTCGTCAAGGAGATCACGGCAGACGGCGTCGTACTCGAACACCAGGGGATGACGTTCCTCTTGCCACGAGAGTAGCGGCGCGCTTGCCCGCCCCTGTCACAACGCATCTCGATGCTGGCGCGCTCACAAACGCGCTTGTGTCGGGTATTCATCGGGTCATCGGGGAGCAGGATTTTCTCAATCATATCAATGTGTTCCCGGTAGCGGACGGCGACACCGGCACCAATCTGAGTCTCTCTCTCGGATCCGCCCTGGCAGTGCTGTCCCAGAAAAGTGACGAGCATCTCGGCTCATTGCTGGAACGAATTGCGGACGCGTTGCTTGACGGTTCCCGCGGCAATTCCGGCGCCATCGTCGCGCAATTCTTCCAGGGAATCTCCGACGCATCCGCGGACCTCGGGCGGTTTACGACAGCGACCTTCAGCGCGGCCGTCGCTCGCGGCAACGAGTATGCGCACGATGCGATGTCGCAACCGCGCGAAGGTACCATCCTGACCGTGATTGCTGAGGTTTCCGATGCGATCACGGCACACGTTGCCAGCGTGGGCGGTAGCGAATTTCCCGCCCTGATGGAAACGGCCCTCGCGAGGGCCGACACGGCCCTGGCCGAAACAACCAATCAGCTCGATGTGCTTCGCAAAGCCGGTGTTGTCGACGCCGGTGCCAAGGGCTTTGTCGAACTGATTCGGGGCATGCGCGATTACATCGTGCACGGTGAGATAGCCGACGAGCCAGACCTGTCCGTATTGAGCCTCGACGACTCGCTGCCCGCGATGGCGGGTACGGGCGATGACTCCGAGTTTCGTTTCTGCACCGAGTGCATTATTGACGGCACCGACATCGACCGGCGCAAGCTGCGCGAGTCACTGTCGAGCCTCGGCGATTCGCTGCTCCTTGCCGGCACCAAGCGGAAGGCCAAGGTGCACATCCACGTCAACGACCCCGAGGAAGTATTCCGTGTGGGACGGCAATATGGCGATGTCCGGGCCGAGAAGGCCGACGATATGCACCGGCAGGCGCACAGCAGTCACGATACCGTAAGCAGTTTTGCCGTAATCACCGACTCAGCGGCTGACATCGCGGACGAGGACCTCGAGCGCCTCGATATTCACATGGTGCCGTGCCGGTTACAGTTCGGTGACCGGGGCTACCTTGACAAGGTCAGTATCACGGCTGCCGAGTTTTTCGAGGAACTCGCCACCAACCCCGTGCATCCGACGACCTCGCAACCGGCGCCTGGGGATTTTCGACGCCAGTTCCAGTTTCTCGCAAGCCATTTCCCTGACGTGCTATCGATCAACCTGACAGGCGCGGCAAGCGGTACGCTCGAAGCCGCCCGGTCGGCCGCGGACCGGGTAAACGCTCCCGGCCGGATACATGTCATCAACTCGAAGAACGCTTCGCTTGGCCAGGGACAGCTCGTCGTCTTTGCCGCTGAATGCGCCCATGCGGGTCTGTCTATCGAAAAGACGATCGCCGAAGTCAACAAGCTGATTCCCAAGACCCGGACCTTCGGCATGCTTGCAGACATTCGCTACGCGGTACGCGGTGGACGAGTGCCGTCTTGGGTGCGAACCATCGCTGACCTGCTCAACGTCACACCGTTCATACGGGCAACGGCCGATGGCCGGATTGCCCCCAGCGGATTCGCGTTCGGCAAGCGGGAGCGGGTGCGGAAGTTCGCGAAGAGCATGGTCCACAAGGCGCGTCATATCGGTCCGGTCAATATCGCGATCGGTCACGCGGCATGCCCCGGGGACGCGGCCGAACTTGCAGATTTATTGCGGCGCGACCTGCCACAGATCAAGCGACTTACGACCGCGGAACTGGGTGCCGCACTCGGCGTCCATGCCGGTCCCGGAACGCTCATCGTCGCTGCCCAGCCTTTTACGACACCGCCTGAATAAGGTCTTCACCTTCATTGCGAGCATTATTGACGCGACGATCCACCGGCCAGGCCCGAAGTTCGGGCGTGTTTTCGAGAGCAAACTCGATCGCCTCATCATCGCCTGTCAGCCATCGGTTCGCGGTTTCCGGGCTCAGCACAACAGGCATGCGGTGGTGTAAGGCGGCCATGAATTCGTTCGCCTCGGTGGTAATCAGCGTCGTGCTCTCGATCGTTTCGCCACTTTCCTTGCTCGTCCAGTTCTCCCACAACGCGGCGAATGCGAACGGTTGGCCATCGGCTCCCGATACGTAGTACGGGGTTTTGACGCTGCCTTCCCGGCGCCATTCATAGAAGCCGTCGGCCAGCACGATGCAGCGCCGATGCCGATAGGCCGCCCGAAACGCCGGCTTTTCGGCGACAGTCTCGGCGCGCGCATTGATCATGCGGTTCCCGATTGACGGATCCTTGGCCCAGAATGGCACGAGACCCCAACGAAACACCGTCAGTTCGCGCGATTCGTCGTCAGCATTGCGAACGGCGGCGACGTATTGCGTAGGAGCAATGTTGTAACGCGCTTCGACAGGCGCGGAACCGCTCGCCCCGAACAGCGCCGCAGTTGCCTCGCTCGGTGAATAGAAAGCGAATCGGCCGCACATGATTACTCCCTGATGCCAACGCCGCGATTTAGCATTTGCAGGCAGGCGGTAAACAGGACCAGGACAAACACGATAAGAATGCCGTAGGCAACGCCGATGCTGATGTCCGATGTGCCCAGGATGCCATACCGGAACGCATTCACCATGTACAGGATAGGGTTGGCGAGCGAGACTTTCTGCCAGAACTCCGGCAGCAGGGAAATCGAGTAGAAGACGCCGCCGAGATAGGTCAGCGGCGTCAATACGAACGTCGGCACGATCGAAATATCGTCGAACTTCTTTGCAAAGACCGCGTTGATGAATCCCGCAAGCGCAAACACCGTCGACGACAGCAAGACGATCGTTATCGTGATGATCGGATGCGTCACTTCAAGGCGCGTGAAAAATAGCGCGATGACCGTCACGAGCAGGCCAACCAGCACACCGCGTAATACTCCGCCAGCGACATGGCCAATGATGATCGATGCATTCGACATCGGCGACACGAGCATTTCCTCGATGTGGCGTCCGAACTTGGCGCCAAAGAATGACGATACAACATTGCCGTAAGAGTTCGTGATGACAGACATCATGATCAGGCCCGGAGCGATGTATTGCATGTAGTCGAAGCCGTCCATCGTGCCGATGCGACGGCCGATCAGGTTACCGAAAATAATGAAATACAGCGTCATCGTGATTGCCGGCGGCACGATCGTCTGCACCCAGATTCGCAAAACCCTGACGACTTCCTTGCGAACGATGGTCTTCATCGCGACCAGATTCAGGGCGAGGTTCATACGACGTCGGCCTCCCGGGCCTCTTCCTGCTTGCTCTCGACGAGCTTCATGAATAACTCTTCGAGGCGGTTCGCCTTGTTGCGCAGGCTCACGATTTCGATGCCGCGCGCATTGAGCTGCGCAAACAGGTCGTTCAGTGTGACGTCCGGGCCCCTGTCGACCTCGAGCTCGCGTTCATCGACCAGCACGGATTCGAACCCCTCCAGATCCGGTGCCGACTCGAGCGGTTCAGCCAGGTTCAGAATGAAGACCTCTCGTTGCAGCTTGCGTAGCACATCGCTCATTCTCGCGTCCTCGATGATCGTGCCTTCGTCGATAATCGCGACATGCCTGCACAGGGACTCCGCTTCTTCGAGATAGTGCGTCGTCAGAATGATCGTCGTCCCGGCGGCGTTGATCTCGCGCAGAAATGCCCACATCGACCGGCGAATCTCGATATCGACTCCGGCTGTAGGCTCGTCGAGTATCAGCAGTTTCGGCTCATGCACGAGTGCACGCGCAATCATGAGTCGCCGTTTCATCCCGCCTGAAAGGCTGCGAGCTGAATCATTGCGCTTGTCCCAGAGCCGCAGTTCGCGCAGATATTTTTCGGCCCGTTCGAGTGCGAGTTTCCGGCCGAGGCCATAGTAGCCAGCCTGGTTCAGTAACACGTTGTGAACCTTCTCCCACAGGTTCATGTTGATTTCCTGCGGGACGAGCCCGATGCAGGTTTTGGCAGCCTCGAGTTCCTTATCGATGTTGTGCCCGAATATCTCGACGTCACCACCGGTCTTGTTGACCAGCGAAGTGATGATGCCGATGGCTGTCGTTTTGCCGGCGCCATTGGGCCCGAGTAACGCGTAGAAGTCCCCTGCCTGAACAGAAAAGTTGATTCCCTTCAGTGCCTCGGTGCCATTGGCATAGGTCTTGGTCAGGTTTCTGATCGATAGGGCTTCCATGAGGCGAGGTATTGTAACCACGCCGCATCTGCCTTGATACACACCTGTGCGGTCGTTCGCTATCGGTCGACTGTTCGCAACACGGGCACCGACCGGCTGCACGCAGCTGCCCGCATCCTGCGCGGTGTCGATGGCGGCTCGTCGGTCAGGAGCGTCTGCAGGCAGGTGAGATGCGCAGACTCGCGAACCTGTCGACGTGAACTCAAGCCAGGACCGAGCAGTTTTTGCCAGCAACCTTCGTGGCCGGCAAATCGCGGCTGCAGCACGTCGCGGCGACCCCGGATGCGCTGTAACAAAGCCAGCAACGTGTACTCGCCGACGTGGTCACACCAGTCGGGCGGCGCCCCGGATACGAGCCTCGCCGCGTAGGGGTTGCGTCGCGCAAGTTGCCAGAGAAATGACATTGCCGGCACCGTTATTTCATCGTGCGTTCTGGCATCCGACATGAACAGGTCCGGCGTGGCGCCGTCCGCCGCAACACTGTTCCAGAAGCCTGCATCTCGCTCACGCAGAGACAGAAGCAGGAACGGCAGCGCCGATAGTCGCTCCACGTGCCGGTCAGTCAGGCCCGTGACGGCGTGCCGCATGGTTCCGGGGATCAGCGCCCTGAGGTCGCGACCCGGGGATCCGGCCCGCAGTCTGCGCAGGAACGCCCGATTCAGAGCAATGACGTTGGCGAAGTCCGCCGGTTCGGGCCCAGAAAACTCCATACAAATCCCCTTATTTTTGATTGTAAGACCATGTATGGATCTTATATGCTCTTATATCACTATATATGGTCTATTTCTATCATAAAGGAACTGATATGCGACTAACGGATGACCGCTATGCTGCCGAGCGCAGCCAGTTCGAGCTCGCCCTCCGCATGATCCGGCACGAGGCTCGCACACGGACGATTCGTGAGTGTACGGGACTGTCGGATGACCGCATCCGCAAGCTCTATGCCACTTATTTCCGGAACACGGGCGCGACGAACATACGGCGGCGGCGCGGCAAGTCGCCCCGCCAGGTCATGCGTTTCGTCAAGAACCCCGGCAATCGACTGCAAGCCACGACGCTGGTCGCTCTTTTTTGCAACGGCCTATTGCTGAAGGTCGACGGCGATGACCGGGTCGCACCGTGCTGGCCGCGACCTGACGTCGAGTTCGGCCATCGGCTGTGCCGCGCTTATGAAACTTACCTGCTATTGCACGACAGCACAGACCTGAGTTTCGAGTGGGCCTGGAATTTGCTGCATAGCATTTCCTACAACGACGAACTCTATCTTGCCTCTTGTAAACACTGTGGCAGTCGTTACGTCCAGGATGCTTATGCGATCGATCACGGTACCTGCCCTGCCTGTGAGATGGAGGCACAGAACCGCTCGTCGTAAACTGTCAAGGTGACCGACAAGGATCAGAATGTGTTTGCCGGCGCGTTCGTCGACCGCAGTGGCGAACGGCGCAAAGACGCCGAGTGGCTGGGCGATGCGCTGGACAGCGATGACACCCGCTTCGTGCCGGTCTGGCAGAAACAGTGTCTTGTTGCCGGGGAGCCCGGCAGCGCTGTTTTGCTCGAGCGCACCCAGCTCGGCCGGGACGTGGATGAACGCGATCTGATCTTCCTCGGAGTTTTCAGAGATCACCCTGCCTTCGCTATCGCGTTCGACGACGAAGAGGCCCCGTTTACGGACCTCGGGGAGTTTCGCCAGTTGCGCTACCTCGGGACGGTGCTACCTCCGGATGAAGCCAATCTCCTTGCGCATGCCCACGCCCTCGTACTGTGGCATGCCTCGCAAGTCTATTGCCCGAGGTGTGGCTCGGGATCGCGGCCGGACGCTGCCGGCAATTCACGAATCTGTATCAACGAAGATTGTGGCAAGCAGATATTTCCGCGGGTCGATCCGGCAATCATCGTGCTCGTCGCGCACGGCGATCGTTGTTTGCTGGGCAGGCAGCCTGCGTGGCCGGAGGGCCGCTATTCGACGATTGCAGGATTTGTCGAGCCCGGCGAAAGCGTCGAAGACGCGGTCCGGCGCGAGGTCTATGAGGAAACAAACGTGCGGGTCAGCAAGGTCAGTTACCACAGCTCACAGCCCTGGCCGTTCCCGTCGTCGCTCATGCTCGGCTTTGTCGCCGAGGCGACGACGACCGACATCGAACTCAACGATGGCGAACTCGAGGACGCCCGTTGGTTTACTCGCGACGAACTGCTCTCGGGCTCCTGCAAGCTTCCGTTCCGCATATCCATTGCCCGGCGGCTCGTGGATCACTGGATCAGCCTGGGCGATAACGACTGACGTGTGCCTCGTCGTTCTAGCGTTTCGCGTCAGCGCCGATGCTCCAATCATCGTCGCAGCCAACCGCGATGAGTTTCACGCCCGCCCGGCAAGAGACGCCGGCTGGTGGCCCGAGGATCCCGCGATCATTGCCGGGCGTGATCTCCAGGCGGGCGGCACCTGGCTCGGCGTCCACCGGTCTGGCCGCGTCGCCATGGTTACCAACTACCGGGACGCGGAGCCCTCATCCGGTGCCTTCGAATCGCGCGGGCGACTCGTTGCGGATTTCCTGCAGGGTACGGAGAATCCCCTGGATTACCTCGCCGTGATCGATACTGATGCCTTCGCAGGATTCAATCTCGTAGTCAGCGACGGCGAAACGCTGGCTTATCTTTCCAATCGCGGCGGCGGGCTGCGGGAGTTGCCGGCCGGGATCTACGGGCTGAGTAACGCGACGCTCGATACGCCATGGGAGAAGGTCGAAAGAAGCAAGTCACAACTGGCGGGGCTTATTGACGATGGCGCTATCGACGATGAGTCACTCCTGCGTCTGCTCGGTGACAGGGAGAAAGGGCCGGTCGAAGAAGCGCTTGATGACCGCCTGCCGTTTGCAACGGCCCACGCGATAACGGCCCCTTTCATTATCACGCCGGAGTACGGAACGCGTTGCTCGACGGTCGTCAGGACCGACGAGTCGGGTCACTGGCATTTCCTCGAACGCCGCTTCGACGCCAAGGGCGACACGACGGGGGAATCGCGATTCTCATTCGGTGGCATCGAAGACGGACAGTAGCCAGGTCCTGATATGCGACACCTCCTCCGGACAGACGCCATGGGCGATCGGGTACTCGTGCCACTCCACATCAAAGCCGGAGGCGGCAAGCCGGTCACGGGAATCGACACCTGCCTGGAACGGTAACACCGGGTCGAAATTGCCGTGTGCCATGAAGATCGGCAGGCCCCGGTTTCGAGCCTCGGGGTTTTGCAGGACCTCGGCATCGAAGCTGCCTGGCAGCGGTAGATAGGTCGACAGCGCCATGAGTCCTGCGAGCCGCTCGGGGTAACGCAGCGCTCCATGCAACACGATCGCGCCGCCCTGGGAGAATCCGGCTGCCACGATGCGCTTGGCCGGTATGCCGCGATCCTGCTCGCGGCGAATCAGTTCATGGAGTATTTCGCTGCTGGCGCGGATGCCGGGCTCGTCGGCAGGGCCGTCCCGGTCCAGGCTGTAGATGTCGTACCAGGCCCGCATCGCCATGCCCCCGTTGATCGTTACGGGCCGAACCGGCGCGTGCGGAAACACGAACCTGATTGACAGGTCCGTGGGTATCCGGAGTTCGGGCACGATCGGCTCGAAATCGTGCCCATCGGCCCCGAGGCCGTGCAGCCAGATGACGCTCCCGCTGGGCGAGGGCCCGGTTTCTATCTCGACGGTGTCTGCCATTTATTGATCCTGCATGCGCGAACGGGGCGGCGCAGTGTAACCGGAAATCAACGAATTATGCGAAATCCGGGCTTGACGACTTATGCACATTCTGATAGTTATATGCGCATATTTATGCGAGATTGGCCATGCCCCACTCCTCCGAAGAACAGGTATTGCGCCGCGAGACGATCCGGCAGCTGCTGCAGCGCGGCCCGGCCGGCACGCAGCAGGCGCTCGTTGACGAGCTCAACGAGCGGGGTCTCGTCGCGACGCAGTCAAGTGTCAGCCGCGACCTCAAGGAACTCGGCGCGATCAAGACGACCCACGGCTACGAACTGCCGGGAGGCGGCGCGGCCAGCGACGACGAACTGCAGGGCGTTGCCGGGTTCCTGAGAGGCGTTACCCCTGCCGGGCCCAACCTGCTGGTCATCCGGACCGCCATAGGCGCCGCACAGCGCGTTGCGCTGGCGCTCGACCGCAGCCGCTGGCCCGAAATGGTCGGCAACATCGGCGGGGACGACACCGTCTTCGTCGCCACCGACTCTGCCGCCAGCCAGAAGATTCTCCTGGCGAAAATTGAGCGGGCTCGCTCGTAATTCGCTGACCCCAGGAACTCACCGTGAGCAAAGACCCCATCATTCTTGCGTTCTCCGGCGGCCTCGACACATCGTTCTGCGTGCCCTGGCTCAAAGAGACCTATGGCCGCGACGTCATTACTGCCACGGTCGATACCGGTGGTATCGACGAAGCAGCGGCAAATGAACTCGAAGCGAGGGCCATCGCCCTCGGGGCGGTCGAGCACGTGCTCATCGACTGCAAGCAGGACTTCTTCGATACCGTGATATCCCACCTGATTGCCGGCAACGTGCTGCGCGGCCAGGCATATCCGCTGTGCGTCGGTGCGGAGCGCGGCTTGCAGGCAGCCCGGCTTGCCCAGCTCGCGTCCGACCGCAATGCCACGACCGTAGCGCACGGTTGCACGGCCGCAGGCAACGACCAGGTGCGTTTCGAGGTCGCGCTGCGCACGCTCAATCCGGGGCTCGAAATTCTCGCGCCGGTTCGCGACAACAGCTGGGTGCGCGAAGAACAACTTCGTTATCTCGAAGAACACGACATGCCCTTGCCCGCCCAGGGTTCTGCCTACTCGATCAATCGCGGTCTGTGGGGAATTACGATCGGCGGCCAGGAGACATTGACATCCGGGAACACGCTTCCCGAGGAGGCCTGGGTATTGTCCGCCGGGGCGTTCGGCGAGCCGCAGGCGCCGTCGACGCACACGCTCGGATTCGAGCGGGGCATCCCTGTCTCGCTCGACGGTGCGCCGCTCGAGCCGGTCGCCCTGATCGAGGCGCTCGAGACGCTCGCCGGTTCCTACGGGATCGGCCGCGGCATTCACCTGGGCGATACCGTCCTCGGCACGAAGGGCCGGGTTGCCTTCGAGGCACCGGCAGCCGTTACGTTGATCACGGCACACCGTGAACTCGAGAAACTCGTGCTGAGCGCCCAGCAAATGCGGGTCAAGGACAGCATCGCAGCCGTATACGGCGACCTGGTTCACGAGGGCAAACAACTCGATCTCGTCTGCGCCGACATCGAAGCATTTTTTGCCTCGTCCCAGCAACGGGTGACGGGCTCGGTCAAGTTCATGCTCAAGCCCGGCAGTCTGTTCATCGCGGGCGTCGAATCGCCGCATTCCCTGCTCGCGGCCACGAAGGGCGTTTACGGCGAAGCCGCAGGCGAGTGGACCGCATCGGACGCGCTGGGCTACGCCCGCATCCTGTCGTTGCCCGGCTCGCTGCAAACGCGTGCCGCGGGGGACGGATCGTGAAAAGCGTCGTCGTCGACAAGATCGCCTCGATTGCCCAGCACAGCGACCTCGGCCATGAGTTGCGGCTTTCCCCGGATATCCCGTGCGAGGAAGGTGTGCTCGTCGCCGTGCGCGTCCTGAACAACAAGACGCGGTACAACCAGCTTGAGCTGACCTCCGGGCGCATGGCGACCGTCAACCAGGGCGATATCGTGGTCGGGGCTCTCGGCCACCGCAAGGCCTTGCGTGGCTACTCGGGCCACCTGCCCGAGATGCTCACGGTCGGCGATACGATCCAGTTGCTGAACATCGGCGGTGTTCTCGGTATTTGTGACTCGGCGAACCCGGATGTCGGTCCGCCGTTCGACTGCGCGGTGCTCGGCACGGTTCTGCACTTTCCCTACCTCGGCGAGCGCATCGGCGTCCCGGCGCGTGCAGGAGAACGCCAGCTCGATGCCGATGCGAAGCTCGACACGAACGGCGTACCCGTCGTCGCACTGGCAGGAACCTGCATGGATTCCGGCAAGACGGCCGCCGCCTGCGCCATCGTCGGCCGGCTGCGACATCTCGGCTTCAACATCGCAGCCTGCAAGGCAACGGGCGTATCTCTTCGTCGCGACATACTGACGATGGAAGACGCCGGCGCCCAGGCGACAATGATCTTCTCGGACCTCGGCGTCGTGACTACCACAGCCGACAACGGACCCGCCCTGACCCGTGCGTTGCTCACGAGCCTCGCGGCGCACAAGCCGGACGTCATCGTGCTCGAGCTCGGCGACGGGCTGCTCGGCGCATACGGCGTCGAGGCGATACTTTCCGACGAGGCGATACGCGACGCGATGACGGCGGTCATCCTGTGTGCGAACGACCCCGTGTCGGCCTGGGGCGGCGCGCGCATCCTGCGCGAGACTTTCGGTATCGAGCCCGCCGTCGTGACCGGCCCGGCAACCGACAACGCCGTCGGCGTCGACCAGATCCATGAACGCCTGTCTCTCCCGGCCATCAATGCCCTCTCGCACGGTGTCGCCCTGGGTGATCTCGTCGCCGACGTTCTCGGTGACAAGGAGGCCGCATGAGTATCGACGCGGTCGTTCTGGGCGCCAGCGGTTACGTCGGCGGAGAGTTGCTGCGACTGATCGCTGCACACCCGGACCTGCAGTTTGCCGCCGCGGTATCCGAGAGCCAGGCCGGCCAGACAATCGCAGCAACGTTTGCAAATCTCGCGCCACATTACGGCGACAAGTGTTTCGCCGGCTACGACGGCTGGCTGGACGCGCTCGCAGACGGCGCCGACCTCGCCTTGTTTTCGGCCGCACCGCACGGCGCGTCTGCCGCGTTGATCGCGAGAGCGCTCGACGAAGCCGGCGCGAGAAATATCAATGTCCACGTCGTCGATGCGTCGGCAGATTTTCGTTACTCGAACCAGCTGGACTATGAAGTCGTCTACGGCAGCGAACATGGCGCACCCGAACTGCTCCAGGCGTTCACCTGTGCCGTCCCCGAACATGTTGACGAGTGGCGGACCGATCATGTCGGGCATCCCGGTTGTTTCGCAACAGCCACTTTGCTCGCCGCAGTACCGCTCGTCGCTTCCGGACTGACCGAAGGCGACCTCTTCGTCACCGGAATCACGGGCAGTACCGGCTCCGGGCGCAAACCGCAGCCGGGCACACATCATCCCGAGCGGCACAGCAACCTCTATGCCTACAAGCCCCTTGCCCATCGGCACGCGCCCGAGATTGCGGCGCTGATCGAGTCTGCGACCGGTCGCGAAACCGCGGTTCAATTCGTACCGCACTCTGGGCCGTTCGCCCGGGGGATCCACGCCACCGTGCAGGCGAAAGTCGATGGTAACGTCGGCACGCCGGAACTCCTCGACATTTACCGGCAGGCGTACGCGAACGCGGCGTTCGTGGAAGTCATCGAAGATACTCCTCGCATCAAGGACGTCGTCGCAAGCAACCTGTGCCGCATCGGCGTCGCCGGTGGTAACGGTTCGGTAGTGGTCATGAGCGTGATCGACAATCTCGTTAAAGGCGCGGCCGGCGGGGCCGTGCAGTGGATGAACCGGCTCTGGGGACTGCCCGAGACGACGGGTCTCAGCGCCGTGGCGCCAGGGTGGACGTGATGGTCGTGACCGATGTGCCGACCACCGATCCGCGGCCGCGCGAAGCAGCGGCGACGTTGCCCGTCTATGGGCAGCTGCCTTTCGTCCCCGAGAGCGCAACCGGCTGCGACATCATCACCTCTGATGGTCGCCGCATTCTCGATCTCTACGGCGGACATGCCGTGGCGGCACTCGGCTATGGACACCCGAAACTGGTTCGCGCCGTCAGCGAGCAGAGCGCCCGCCTGCTGTTCCAGAGCAATGCGGTCGCGCTCGAGGTTCGCGCCCGGGCCGCCGAAAAGCTTACCGCTATTGCGCCGCAGGATCTCTGCCGGGCGTTTTTCGTCAATTCCGGCGCAGAGGCGAACGAGAACGCGCTGCGCATGGCCTGCGTCGTAACCGGGCGGCAAAAAGTGCTCGCGATCACGCACAGCTTTCACGGGCGCACGGCGGCAGCCGGCGCCGTGACCTGGAACTCGGGCAACTGGTACGGCTTCCCCGATCGGCCTTTCAATGTCGATTTCATTCCACGCGACGACTGTGAGGCCGCCGGCAAGATGATCGACAATGATGTGGCTGCCGTNNCCGCACAAGCCGGCATGGCGCACTCCTGATCGCCGACGAGGTGCAGTCCGGCATGGGACGCAGCGGCCACTTTTTCGCCGTCGACGCGCACGACATTCAGCCGGACCTGCTGACGAGCGCAAAAGCATTAGGTGGCGGCATTCCCTGCGGCGCCATTCTCTGCAACGAAGACATCGCTGCCGACTTCGGGCCCGGTTCACTCGGCACGACCTTCGGCGGCGGCCCGGTGGCGGCGGCGGCAATCAACGCGGTCATCGACGCGATTGATTCCGAGCACCTGTTGCAGAACGTCACGGACCGTGAAGCACAGATCCGCGAGCAATGTATTGTCGGACCTGTAAAAAGGATACAGGGCATGGGGCTGTTGCTCGGACTCGTCTGCGACAGACCGGCCGCCGATGTGCGCGACGCCCTGCTCGAGCTGGGCATCCTGACCGGCACGAGCAGCGATCCCGATGTCCTGCGCATCCTGGCCCCGTTAGTGCTCCAGTCGGAACATGTTGACCGGCTGGCCCGTGCCCTTGATACGATTTGACGACACCAATACTGAGAGCTAACCGGATGAAATCATTTAATGACCTTGCGGACTTTTCCAATGACGAAATCGCCGCCTTGCTCGAGCTCGCGGACCGGCTCGATGCGCACCCGGAACCCGAGGCGCTGCGCGGCAAAGTGCTGTCGCTGCTGTTCCTGAGCCCGTCGCTGCGAACACTGGCTTCTTTCCAGGCTGCGATGACGCGTCTCGGCGGTGGTTCGTTCGTGATATCGCCCGATATGTCGATTCACGGCCTGGAGACCCGGCCCGGCATCGTCATGGACGGCGCAGCCGCAGAGCACATCCGGGAGGCCGTTCCCGTGATCGCGTCATACGGTGACGCGATGGGTATCCGGGCGTTCGCGGAACGCAAGAACCTCGCTGACGACATGGCCGAGCTTGAGTACAACGCGCTGACCGATTTGATCGACACGCCTTACATCAACATGGAATCGGCGATGAACCACCCCTGCCAGAACCTCGCCGACTGGAAGACCCTCGACGACCTCGAGATTCCAGCCAATGGTGGCAAGTTCGTGTTGAGCTGGGCCTATCACCCGAGAGCGCTGCCGCTGGCCGTGCCGGCCTCGACGCTTTACATGGCCGCGAAGCGCGGGATGGACGTGACGGTGTTGCGGCCCGACGGTTTCGAGTTGCCCGGTGCCGTGATGCAAAAAGCCGGGAAGGCTGCCGACGCAGCTGGTGGATCGATTCGCGAAACAGACGATCGCAGGGAAGCCATGGAAGGTGCACATGTTATTTATGCAAAATCCTGGTCGTCGACCACTCACTATGGAGACAAGGTTGGTGACCAGAAGCTGCGAGAGGCCCTGATCGACTGGTGTGTCGACGAGCCCTGGTTCGACAATGCCAGGGATGACTGCCGCTTTATGCACTGCCTGCCCGTGCGCCGCGGCGT
>WVYQ01000029.1:94494-121008 GCA_011772865.1 Woeseiaceae bacterium
GTTCGTCGTGACATCGACGAAGGATCGCGCAATTGTCGTATCTGCGCTCAAGCATGCGGCGCCGTACATACGCCTTTACAAGGGCAAGGTCTTCGTACTCAAGGCAGGCGGCGAAATCTTCGCCGACCCGGCGCAGACCAATGCGCTCATGGAGCAGGTCGGCCTACTGCACCAGGTCGGCATCCGCGTCGTGATGATTCACGGCGGCGGTCCGCAATCGACCGAGCTCGCGACCGCGCTCGGACTGGACACCACATTCGTCGACGGCCGCCGCGTCACCGACGGCCCGTCGCTCGACGTCGCGACAATGGTGCTTAATGGTCAGATCAATACGCGTGTGCTGGCGGCGTGCCGAGACTTGCACATCCCGGCCGTCGGCATCAGCGGCGTCGACGCTGGCCTGATCCGGGCACATCGCCGGCCGCCCGTGGAACGGGAGGGACAGCAATCCGTCGACTACGGCTTCGTCGGCGATATTGACTCGGTCGAAATCGACGTGCTCGTCAAGCAGCTCGATAACGGCCTGATGCCCGTCGTGAGTCCGCTCTCCTGCGACGAGACCGGCACATTGCTTAATATCAACGCCGATACGGTCGCCGCGGCAATCGCTGCCGAGCTCGGTGCCGAGAAGCTGATCCTGCTGACCGGCGCCGCCGGCGTGCTCGAAGACGTCAACGATCCGCAGTCGCTGATCAGCTATATCGATCGCTCGGCTCTCGACCGATTGCGCGACGACGGCAGGCTCGCTGACGGGATGTTGCCGAAGGCGGCCGCGATCGACGCCGCCCTGGCAAATGGCGTCAGTCGCGTTCATGTCATTTCTTACCAGGTCCCGGACAGCCTGCTGCTCGAAGTCTTTACCAACGAGGGCACCGGGACGCTGGTCGTCAACGACATCGCCGCGCTCACACCGGCCGAGCAGGGCAGTAAGGTCTCATGAGCAGGCTTTGGGACAAGGGCCTGCCTTTGGCGGATCGCGTGCTGCGTTATACGGCGGGTGAGGATCACCTGCTCGACGGGCGGCTCGTGCCGTATGACGTGCGCGGTTCGATTGCCCATGCCGAGATGCTTGCCGCGACCGGCCTCATCAGCGAGGACGACTGCGCTGCCATTCGTGCGGGATTGCAGCAGCTGGAGACGAGTTTCGAGGCCGGCGACTGGCGCATCTCACTCGAGGACGAGGACGTTCACACGGCCCTCGAGACCCGCCTGACCGAAGCGATCGGTGAAGCCGGCGCGCGACTGCATCTCGGCCGCTCCCGCAACGACCAGGTACTTACTGCGCTGCGCCTGTACCTCAAGGATGCAGGCGCGGACATCGCAGCGCGCGTGCAGTCCTTGCGCGACTCACTGGCGGGAATCGCCGAGCGGCAAGGAGAGATCGAGCTGCCCGGCTATACCCATATGCAACATGCGATGCCTTCATCCGTCGCGCTCTGGTGCGGCGGCTTCGACGAGGCGCTCGCCGACGCGATTGATGGATTCAAGACCTGCCGCCGGCGCTGCGACAAAAACCCGCTCGGCAGCGCTGCCGGTTACGGCACGCCGGGACTCCCGCTCGACCGGGATATGACCACGTCGATACTTGGTTTCGCCGAGACACAAAACCCGGTGACGGCCGTCCAGCTGTCGCGTGGCAAAGCCGAAAGTGCGCTGCTGTTCGAAATCACGCTGTTGCTGCAGGACCTCGGCCGCATGGCGAGTGACCTGCTGCTCTTTTATACGCAGGAGTTTGCTTACGTCTCGCTCGCGGCGGACGTCACGACCGGTTCCTCGATAATGCCGCAGAAGCGCAATCCCGATGTGCTCGAGCTCCTGCGTGCTTCCTCGGCCACGGCGCAGGCCTGCCTCGACGAGTCATTGATGATTACCGCCAAGCTTCAATCCGGTTACCAGCGCGACCTGCAACGCCTCAAGGCGCCGCTGTTCCGCGCTATCGACCTCGCGATCGATAGCGTCGACATCATGGCGCTCGTCCTCGACGGCTTGTCCTTCCTGCCCGAAAACATCACACTGGATGCTGGCAGTTACGCAACCGAAGAGGCGTACAGGCTCGTTACCGAGGACGGCTTGCCGTTTCGCGAGGCTTATCGCCAGGTGGCGAAAAAGTACAAATAAGAAACGGGGTCCCGGCAATGACCGAGGAGATCAGAGCACCGAAGCGACCTGTTTTGCCGCCGCAGCGGGCGGCGACCGCGCTTCTGAATCGCCGCTGGGTGTCACTGCTCGCCGAGCTCGTCCTGATCGTTGCGGGTATCCTGATCGCGCTGTACATCGATGGCTGGGTGCAGGACCGGCAGGACAGGGACAGGGAGGTCGCCTACCTCGAACTGCTCAGGGATGACCTCATCCTGATCGAGGCCGAAGTCGCACAATTCGTCGAATTCGAGAAAAGCATGCTCGCGACAGGAAAAGAATTCCTGGACGCAATATCTACGGCGAACCCTACTACCGACCATCGTCCTTTGCATGGAATGCTCGGCGAATTGTCAGTACGCCGCACGTTGAGCATCGTCAGTGCTGCGTACGCGGACTTGACCAACACGGGAAACTTGCAGCTCATTGGCAATTCGGACCTGCGCAGGCAGCTCGTGCGCTATTTTGCCGACATCGAACGCTCGGAGCTGATCGTGGAAAAGAACACGACGCGGGTCGTTGATGAAATCTTCAAGCATTTCCTTATGGATGCCGGCGTAACAATTTACATCGACCAGACCGTGCTTCCGCCTATCGAAAGGGCTAACGCGGTTCTTCTCGATGTGCTGGGGCCCGACTTTACCTGGCCGCGCGATGTGGTCTTGCAGCAGCCGCGAAGATCGTCGTCCTGGGACGAGTTCCGTCGGCAGGTGCTGTATCGCATGCGTATTGCTGCCGGGGGACGTGTCACCGGTGAGCGCCTGATCGAATCGACGCAGCAGCTACGTGCGCTTGTTGAAGAAGAACTGGCGCGCCGCGATAGCAGGCAATAAACCCGATATAATCGCCGCATCCTGTTCCGAGGCCGACAACATGACCCTGACGACAAGAATTCTCGCCGCACTCCTCTTTGCATTGGCTCTCGCCGGCTGCGGCCAGAGCGGGCCGCTGTACGTTCCCGGCGACCCGAGTTCGGTCCAGCAACCGCAACCGGTGCCTGCCGGCGATGAAGAGGGCGAAGAAAACGGCGAGGACGACGAGAACTGACGCCGGGAACCCGGATGTCCGGTGTTGATCTCGTCCTGATCGATGGCTCGTCCTACCTCTACCGGGCGTTCCACGCACTTCCCAACCTGACGAACTCCGCAGGCGAGCCGACGGGCGCGCTGCACGGCGTGTTGACGATGATCAACAAGCTCGTGCGCGAGCAGCCCGATGCACAGGTTGCCGTCGTGTTCGACGCGCCCGGAAAAACGTTTCGCGACGAAATATTTTCCGAGTACAAGGCGACCCGGCCCCCGATGCCCGACGACCTGCGCAGCCAGGTCGAGCCGATCCTCGAGGCCGTACAGTCGATGGGCCTGCCGCTCCTGCAGGTCGAAGGCGTCGAAGCCGACGACGTCATCGGGACACTGTGCAAACAGGCTGCCGACAAGGGGCTCGATGTTCTCGTTTCGACGGGTGACAAGGATCTTGCCCAGCTCGTCAATGACCGCGTGACGCTCGTGAACACGATGAACGACACCGTGCTTGACCGCGATGCGGTCAAGGCGAAGTTCGACGTCTGGCCCGAGCAGATCATCGACTATCTCGCGCTGGTCGGGGACACGTCGGACAACATACCGGGCGTGCCCAAAGTCGGCGCCAAGACGGCGGCCAAGTGGCTCAACGACTATGACAGCGCCGATGGCATCGTCGAACATGCACAGGACATCAAGGGCAAGGTCGGCGAGAGCCTCAGGGACAACATCGGGCAGCTGCGCCTGTCGCAACAGCTCGCAGCGATCCGGCACGACGTCGAGTTACCGGCCGGGATCGATGGCCTCAAGGCCGTCGGTGGCGACGAAAAGAAATTGCGCGAACTCTATGGTCATTTCGAGCTGCGCACACTGCTCCGGCAGCTGGACGAAGCGGCCGGATCTGCGGAGCCCGTCGCCGAAGCCGAACCGCAAGGCACCTACGAGACGGTCCTTACCTGGGAGGCCTTCGATCGCTGGCTCACGAGGATCGACAAGGCGGAGCTTGTCGCATTCGACACCGAGACGACGAGTCTCGACTATATGGCAGCCGAAATTGTCGGCCTGTCCTTGTCCGTGAGTGCGGGAGACGCTGCGTATATTCCTGTCGCACACGACTACCCCGGCGCGCCCGACCAGTTGCCTCGCGACGAAGTGCTCGAAAAACTCCGGGGATTTCTCGAGGATCCGGCCAGGCGCAAGGTCGGGCACCATCTCAAGTACGATGCCCACGTCCTGGCTCGTCACGGCATAACGCTTCGTGGCATGGCCTTCGACTCGATGCTCGAGTCTTACGTGCTCAACAGCGTCGCGACGCGTCATGACATGGACTCGGTGGCCCGCTACTACCTCGGCCGCGAGACCATCCATTACGAGGACGTTGCCGGGAAGGGCGCCAAGCAGCTCACGTTCAACGAGATCGACCTGGAAACGGCAGCTCCCTATGCGGCAGAGGATGCGGACATCACCTTGCAGCTGCATAACGCGCTGTGGGAAAAACTCGGCGAGATCGAGCCGCTCAAGAGGGTGTATCTCGATATTGAGCAACCGCTCGTTCCGGTCCTGCTCGACATGGAAGAAACCGGCGTGCTGCTGGATCGCGACTTGCTGGCGACTCAGAGTAGCGAGCTTGCAAAGCGCATGCTCGAGCTCGAGAAGGAGGCGCACGAACTCGGTGGCGGACCGTTCAACCTGGGTTCCCCGAAACAGCTCCAGGAGATTCTTTTCGACAAGCTCGAACTGCCGGTGATTCGCAAGACGCCGAAGGGACAGGCATCCACGGCCGAAGACGTGCTGCTCGAGCTCGCCGACGACTACGACCTTCCTCGCGTCATCATCGAGTACCGAAGCATCAGCAAACTCAAGAGCACCTACACCGACAAACTGCCGCTGCAAATTGCCGCAAGCACGGGCCGGGTTCACACGTCTTACCACCAGGCGGTCGCCGCAACCGGGCGTTTGTCGTCGACCGATCCCAACCTGCAGAACATCCCGATCCGCACGCCCGAAGGCCGCCGTATCCGGCAAGCCTTCGTTGCACCGGACGGCCATGTCCTGCTTGCTGCCGACTATTCGCAGATCGAGTTGCGCATCATGGCGCACCTCTCCGGCGACAAGGGCCTCGTATCTGCTTTCGCAGCTGAACAGGACATCCATCGCGCGACGGCAGCCGAGGTCTTTGAAACCGACCTCGATGATGTCACCGCCGACCAGCGGCGCTCCGCCAAGGCGATCAACTTCGGCCTGATGTACGGCATGTCGGCATTCGGTCTCGGCAAGCAGCTCGGCATCCCGCGCAACGAAGCGCAGGATTACATCGACCTGTATTTCGACCGCTACCCGGGCGTCAAGGCCTACATGGACGATACCCGCGAAAGCGCGAGAACCGAGGGCTATGTCGAAACAGTGTTCGGCAGGCGACTGTATCTCCCGGAGATCAATGCTCGAAACGCTCAGCGGCGCCAGTACGCCGAGCGCAGCGCAATCAATGCGCCGATGCAGGGCACGGCCGCGGACATTATCAAGCGCGCGATGATCGACGTGCATGCGTGGCTGTCGGGCGACGACGCTGTCGGTCGCATGATCATGCAGGTCCACGATGAACTCGTGTTCGAGGTCGAGACGGACCAGGTCGATTCATTCGGTGGCAGGGTCACCGAGATCATGTGCAGCGCCGCCGAGCTCTCGGTTCCACTGGTCGTCGATATCGGCGCCGGCGCCAACTGGGATGAGGCCCATTAGACTCGATCTAAGTCTTTTCTATATAAAATTCAGGATTTTAGCTGTGGCTGGGAACTTTCCGTTTCGGTCAGACTCCAAGTGTTTGAGTGCAATAGTCACTCGCCTGTTTACCTCCCTAAACGGGCGTGCAACACGGTAACCCCAAACCGGTTGCTTCTTCATTGCCCGGGGCGATTTCTCGCCCCGGGGTTTTTTTTAAGCGCCGAGAAATTGTTCGAGTACATCACGCGCTTCATCCTCACCCTGGCGCTTCAGCGCCGAGAACAACTGCACAGTGGCGCGTTCACCGACTTCCTTGCTGACCTGCAACAGCGCCGCCGACGCCTGTCCGCGTTTCAGCTTATCGGCCTTGGTGAGCAATATGTGCACGGGCAGGTCCCCGGCAAATTCCATCATCTGGCGGTCGTACTCCTGGAGTTGGCGCCGGATATCGACGATCAGGAACAGGCCACGCAGACTCTGCCGGCTGGCAAAGTAAGCAGACAACAGTCTGTCCCAGTGATCGCGCATATCGTCGGACACGCGTGCGAACCCGTAACCCGGCAAATCGACGAGCCGCTGGCCGTCGCGAAGACTGAAGAAGTTGACGAGCCGGGTCCGGCCCGGTGTCTTGCTCGTGCGGGCAAACTGGCGCCGGTTGACGATGACGTTGATCGCGCTCGACTTCCCGGCATTCGAGCGGCCGGCCACGGCCACCTCGGCACCGTCATCCGCAACGAACTGCCCGGGGGCGTTCGCGCTCTTGATGAACCGGGCTTCGGGGTACTGTGACATGGGGGTATGCCCCGGGGAATCCGTGTATAATTCGGGCCCACAGTCTGACGGCTTCAGGGTCACGCAGCAAGGCGCCCAGCCGCTTTGCGATCTATCAAACAGTGACACAATCAATTTGGAAACGGGCAGTGGCCGCGGCCACTGCTAGGAAGTAACGGTTACAGGAAGATGAAAATACGGAATACAGCAATATTTCTGCCGCTGCTCGGCCTGCTGGCGACTGGCTCCGCCATGGCCGAGAGCCTCGTTGATGGTTCGATCGAGGCCGGCAAAAACAAGGCGATCACGTGCACGGCCTGCCATGGCCCGGAAGGCAACAGCGTCAATCCTTTGTGGCCGAATATTGCCGGCCAGAGTGCAACCTACACCGTCACCCAGCTCACGGCGTTTCGCGATGGCGCAGCCAGTCCGGCAAATGCCAAGCGCTACGATCCATTGATGTCGCCGCAGTCGATGGCTCTTTCGGACCAGGACATTCGCGACCTGGCCGTCTACTTCGAGAGCCTGCCCGCGCCGGCACAGGCAGTCGCGAACCCGTCGACGATCGCCAGAGCCGAGGCGCTCTACCGCGGCGGCGACGTCGAGGACGGTACAGCCGCCTGCCTCGCCTGCCATGGGCCCACCGGACGCGGCAATCCGGCCGCCAATTACCCGGCACTTCAGGGCCAGCATGCGGTCTACACGGCCAAACAACTCAATGATTATGCGAGCGGGAAGCGCACGTCCGATGGCAAGACTCGCGTCATGCGGGATATCGCCGCACGACTCAGCCAGGAAGACATCGACGCACTCGCTTCGTACGTACAGGGACTGCGATGATGAAACAACTTGCACTGCTTTCGCTTGCCTGCCTGACGCTCGTTGCCTGCAGTAAGGAAGAGCCGGTCCAGGCTGTAACTGAGGAACCGGCCGTCGCCGACGAGGCTGTCGTCGAAGAGACGGCGCCGGCGACGGACGCAACAGAAGCCGAGACGACCGAGGCAACCGTGGTCGAAGAGTCGGCGGCTGAACCTGAAGATGGTGAACAGGCGATCCTGCTGGCGCAGGCCGAGACCCCGGCTGCAACGTACGATTGGCAGTTCGAGGAAGGCAAGCACTACATGCGGCTCGTGCCGACGCAACCGACACTGGGTGGCGCCGACAAGATCGAGGTCGCAGAAATATTCTGGTATGGCTGCCCGCACTGCTACACATTCGAGCCCGCCATCAACAGCTGGGCCGAGAACAAGCCGGCCAACGTCCGCTTTGTACGTATTCCGGCAATGTGGAATGGCCTGCTCGTGCTGCATGCGCGGCTGTTTTACACCGAGCAGAGCCTCGTCCGTAACGGCGTCATCGAGGATCCCGAAGGTTTTCGAAACGCAGTCTTCGAGGAATACCACCGGCGCAGTAACCGCCTCGCCTCGGAAGAGGCCATCCAGCGGCTGTTTGCACGTTTTGGCGTCAGCGAGGACGAGTTTGCGCGCACCTGGAATTCGTTCGAAGTCGACCAGAACCTGCGCAAGGCTGCCGACCTGAATCGCCGTTACAGCGTTGCCAGTGTTCCGGCGATCGTTGTCAACGGCAAGTACCGCACGGGCGCGCAGGAAGTCGGGGGCAACGACAAGTGGCTCGAACTCGTGGACGAACTGGTCGCCCGGGAGAGTATTCGCTAGCCGTTGTCTTCGGCGACGATTCTCAGGATACCGTCGGCCGAACGCTTCCAGTAAAGTCGTTTGAGGGTCGCGACAGTGCGACCGTCATAGGCGACCGCCTGTCTGAACCGGCTCAGGTAAAGGCCCTCATCTTCCGGGTCGGCCATTAGCAGTACGTCTTGGAGTACTATCGCCTGCGGCGCGGCGCGCGTAACTGACTGCATGCGAAACGCGGCCCACTCGTCCCTGTTCATCCCACGATACGAGAATTCATCGTCGTACAGCGACAGGTGCAGATGAAGGTCGCCGGACTCGATACTTTTCACCCACCGGTCGAGCGCGCCCCTGAGTTCGATACGGTCACTTTCAAGCCGCTGCGGACTCGTCCAGCGAATGCTGCGCGTGATCACAACGGGCGTCTCGTGCAGAAGCAGCCGGGGGCCGAGCTCGAGCAGCTCGTCATTCGGCAATGCGATGCAGCCATCGGTATCCAGCGGAGGCCGGCGGCCGCTGTTTGGAGTAACCCCGTGAATCCAGATCCCGTCGCCACTGCGACCACTCTTCCTGTCCCAGGTATTCGGGTAATCAAGCGGGTACGCGACGGGTCCGTATTTTTCATGCAGGCCACTCGTGTCGAGTTGCTCGTTAATGAAGTAGACGCCCAGCGGTGTCCGTCCATCCCATTCCCGCGCCTTGCCGACGCCGTTTTGCCCGATCGACATATAGGTTTCCCTGTCCCGGCCGACGCGACCGTCTCCGTTGCTGAACAAGTGCAGTGTTGACGTGTCGGTCTCCGCAATCAGTACGGTCCCGACGGACGCCGGTACCTCGAGCAGGTAGGCTGGCACCCGGTCGTTTTGCCCGGCAAAGAGCTGGCCGGACACGACAACGGCGAGAAGGACCCATATGCGCAACATCCAGCGATATTACAGCTGCCGGATAACCATCTCCATGCTATGTTTCTCACCATCGGACTTTAATCGCAGGATCCCTGGTGAAGCGATTCTCTACCTTTGTCGTGGCCGTATGTCTTTGCGGCAATGCTGTCGCCTCGGACGCGGATTTCGAGCGGGTTGCGGACCGGTTCGTTTCCGATCTGCCGGCGTTCTCGCCAATCGCAGCCACCCGGATCGGCGATCACAGCGTAGATAGCGAACTCGACCAGGTGGATGCGGCTGCCCGGGCCGGGCTCATCGGTGCGTACGAGGACTATCGCGATAGCCTTGCAAAGATTGATCGCGATAGCCTGAGTCGCGCCAACCAGGTCGACTACGAGCTGTTGAGCGCAGAGATCGAGTCACGGCTCTGGTCGCTCGAGACGCTCCAGGAGTGGGCCTGGAATCCGCTCTATTACGTCAACGGCGCCGGTAGCGCAATTTACGATCTCGTTGCGCGCGACTTCGCGCCGGTCGAGCAACGGCTCGCCAATGTCGCATCACGACTCGAACAGTTCCCGCGCTACTTCGATCAGGCACGCACGTCGCTCCAGCTCGAGCGCGTGCCAAAGATCCATGCCGAGACCGCGGTTGCGCAGAATCTCGGTGTGATGTCGATTATCGACAACATGATTGTCCCGGAAATGGATGCGCTGACGCCTGCAACGCGGGAACGCCTCGAAGCCGCAGTTGAAATCGCAAGGGATGCCCTGGCCGATCATCAAACGTGGCTCGAGGAAGAACTGATGCCGCGTGCCGCCGGCGATTTCCGCCTTGGGGCCGAGTTGTTCGACAGCAAACTTGGCTTCACGCTCAACTCGCCAATGAGCCGCAGGGAGATCCAGTCGCGCGCAGAGGCCGAGTATGAATCCCTGCGCAACGAGATGTACGCGCTGGCACGGGAGGTCTATGCCGAACAGCATCCTTATACGGCATTCCCGGACAACCCGGACGAGGCCTACAAGCAGGCCATCATTCGCGCTGCTCTCGAGGAGGCATACCAGGTCCTGCCGCCGCGTGACGGCGTCGTCGAGGCAGCCAGGGCCGCGTTGCAAAGAGCGACCGATTTCACGATCCAGAACAACCTCGTCACCGTGCCCGACGACCCGGTCGAGATCATCCTGATGCCCGAGTTCCAGCGCGGCCGGTCCGTTGCCTACCTGGACGCACCGGGCGCACTGGATCGGGGTCAGAAGACCTTTTACGCCATCGCGCCGCTGCCCGAAGACTGGACTGACGAGCAGGTCGAATCTTTTCTCCGCGAGTACAACCTGTTGTCGATCGAGGTGCTCTCGGTGCACGAAGGTGTTCCGGGTCACTTTCTGCAGCTCGCACTGAGCAACCGTTACCCCTCGACGCTGCGACACGTCCTGCGGTCGGGTCCGATGGTCGAAGGCTGGGCCGAATACTCGGAGCGCGTCATGATCGATGCGGGCTACCTCGACAACGATCCGCTCGCCGGGCTCATTTTCCTGAAGTGGTACCTGCGGGTCGCCACCAACGCAATCATCGACGCCGCGATTCATGTTGACGGCATGACGCGCGACGAGGCGATGAAGCTCATGATCGAAGGTGCGTTCCAGGAAGAACGCGAGGCAGCCGGCAAATGGGTGCGGGCCCAGCTGTCGTCGACGCAATTGTCGACCTACTTTGTCGGCTACCAGGAGCATGTCGAGATGCGCGAGGCCGTCGAGGCGGCCTGGGGCGACGAATTCACGCTGCGCCGCTACCACGACCAGGCTCTCTCTTACGGCTCGCCGCCTGTCAAGTACATTCGGGCTCTGATTCTCGGCCAGGACATCCCCCGCAGCGGCGAGTAGCCCTTTATACCGTTTCGTTATTTAGCAACGTTTTTCGGCGCTGCCGCATCTAATTCAGTAGACCAACTGCGCTGAACTCACCCGGGTGCGCGTAGTCCCAGTGAATCCACGCCCTTGGGGGCCCGAAAAACAATGAATATCACCGAGCTCAGCACGAAGCACTGGCCGTCGGTGGCGGCCGTGGTTGTGCTCATCGCGTTGTTCGGCATGAGTTCGATCGCATCGCTGCCGATCCAGCTATTGCCGACCATCGAGGAGCCGCAGGTAACCGTCGCCAACTTCTGGCGCGCCGCGGCACCCGAGGACATGGAAGCCAACATCATCGAGCCCCAGGAAAATGTGCTCAAGAACACACCGGGACTGACCAATATCAGCTCGTTCATCGGCCGCGGCCAGGGCTTCATCAACCTGAGCTTTGCGATCGGCACCGATATCCAGGCCGCCAAGCTCGACGTGATCAACAACCTGAGCCAGGTTCCGCCAGGCCCGGCGGATGCTATCGAACCGCAGGTCTTCGCCGGCGGTGGGCGTAATCTGCCCGGAGCTGCCTCGCTCTTGATTCGTGTGCTTCCGGAAAACCCGAACAAGGATCTTTCGAGCTACCAGGCACTGATCGAAGAATACGTACAGCCACGCCTGGCCCGGATTCCCGGTGTTTCGCGAGTTGACCTGCAGGGCGAGCAGCCGCGCGAAGTGCACATCACATTCGACGCGTATCGCGCGGCCGCCCTGGGAATCCAGATCAATGACATCATCGCGACGATCTCACGTGCGACGGACACGTCGGGTGGATTTGCCGACGTCGGCCGCCGGCAGTACACGGTGCGCTTCGTTGGCCAATTCGAGCCCGGTCAACTCAATGAATTGATCGTCGGCTGGAGCAACGAGCGGCCCGTCTACCTGAGCGAAGTGGCTGATGTCGAAATCGTGGCGCGCAAACAGGATGGCTTCACATTGCGCAATGGCTACCCGGCCTACTACATCACGGTGCAGCGGGAGTATGACGCCAACACCGTTACCATTCTCGATGACGTCAACGAGGCCATCGTCGAACTGAACGCGGGGCCACTGGCCGATGCACAACTCGAGATGGACCTGAGCTTCGATGCGTCGGTGCACATCCGCCGCGCCATTTCTCTCGTAAAGAACAACCTCGGCCTTGGCCTGATGCTCGCGATCGGCGTGCTGTATTTCCTGATGCGCAGCCGCCGTGCGACCTTCCTCGTCACGGCAACGGTTCCTTTGTCGCTGCTCGTCGCGTTTGTCGCGCTCAGGATGTTCGACAAGACGCTCAATGTCATCTCGCTGGCAGGCCTCGCGTTCGCTGTCGGCCTGGTCATGGATGCCGCGATCGTGACGCTCGAGAACATCGTGCGTTGCCGCCAGTCCGGCATGAAGATGAAGGCGGCTGTCGCCAAGGGAACGCGGCAGATAACGGGCGCGCTGTTCGCGTCGACAGTGACCAGCGTCGCGATATTTATGCCCGTGTTGTTTATGGAGGGCATGGAAGGGCAGCTGTTCGAGGATCTCGCCCTGACAATCGCCGTGGCGGTCTCGGCATCGTTTTTCATTGCCATCACCGTGTTACCGGTCGCGGCGAACTTCCTGTTGAAACGGGAGGGCGACAACGACCCGGTCGAGAGCTGGTGGAGCCGAATCACGGAACTCGTCATGAAACTGACGCGCACCCCGGCCATTTGCCGGGCATGGGTCGTGACGATTCTCGGCGCGTCGGCGCTCGTCATGCTGTTGCTCGTGCCCAAGGCGAACCTGCTGCCGCAAGCGCCGGCCGATTCGTTCAACGCGTTCTTCGCGATGCCGCCGGGCGGCACTGTCGAGATGGTCCGGGAGGAAATTGCTGAACCGATCGTCGCGCGGCTCAAGCCGTACATGGATCACGAGAAGCAACCGTACATCCGCGGCTACAACATGGCGGCTTTCGGCACCTTCAACGCGCTGTTCATCTATCTTGTCGATTCCAGCCGAATCGACGAGATGATGAACATCGTCCGCACCGAAGTGCTCGTCGACCTGCCCGACACCCAGGCGTTTGTGCAGCGCTCATCGTTGCTCAATTTCGGCTTCGATGGTGGTCGCTCGATCAATGTCGACTTCTCGGGCAATGACATCAGCCAGTTATCGTCGATCGTCGTGCAGAGCATGGGCATCATCAATGAGGTCCTGCCCGGCGCACAGGTACGGCCTAATCCGCAGCCCGCCATCGCCGAGCCGGAATTGCAGCTCGTGCCCAATGATCGCCGGATCACCGCGGCCGGTCTCGACCGGGCGGCGCTGGCAAATATTGTCCGGGCGCTGACGAGCGGTGCTTTCGTTGGCGAGTATTTCGACGGCAACGACCGCATGGACATGATCCTGCGCGGCCCCGTCTGGGATTCGCCCGGGGAACTCGCGTCGACGCCGATAGCGACGCCGCTTGCCGGCATTCAGACGATTGGCGAGCTCGCCGACATCCAGCGTACCGTTGGCCCGACGCAGCTGCGTCGCGTGGACGGCCAGCGCACAATGACGTTGACCGTCACCCCGCCCGAAAGCATGACGGTACAGGAGGCGCTCGAGCAACTGCGCGATGTTGCCGGGCCGCGTTTCAAGGAAGTGATGCCTGCGGGCACCAGCGTGCACTACCGTGGCACGGCAGACCGTCTCGAGGCAGCGCTATCGACAATGACCGTCAACCTGGCCGTCGCCGCGATCGTCCTGTTCATGGTTCTTGCCGCGATGTTCCGGTCGCTGTGGGACGCGATGCTTGTCTTGCTGTCGATGCCGCTGGCCATTGCGGGCGGCATTTTGTCGTTGCGATTCATGAACCTGTTCACGACACAGGCGATGGACCTTCTCACCACGATAGGTTTCGTCATCCTGCTCGGCCTCGTCGTCAACAACGCGATCCTGCTGGTCATGCAGACGCGCGAAGGCCAGCGCGCCGGCCTCGACAAGACCGAGGCCGTTCGCCAGGCCGTGCGAATGCGCGCCAGGCCGATTTACATGAGCACGCTGACGAGCATCTTCGGCATGCTGCCGCTCATGCTCGTTCCGGGCGTGGGCTCACAGATTTATCGCGGACTGGCCACCGTCATCGTCGGCGGCATGGTCTTCAGCGCCATATTCACATTGATCCTGATGCCAAGCGTCTTGCGCTTGCCGCGCGTCCGGTTGCCCGGCTTCGCGCGTTCAGGCGACATCAAGGGAGTCACAGCCGATGCCTGATCTTCGCATTGCCACTGTAATTGCATTACTCGTAGCCGCAGGTGCGACTTACGCCCAGCAACCGCCCGCGCCTGTCGTGCAGATAGATTACGTTTCCGAAACCGAGATTGTGCCGACGGTCGCCGTCCCCGGAACGATATACAGCCGCAACGATGTGCAGGTAACCGCCGGCGTGGCCGGCCAGCTAATCATGGTCGCAGAGCCGGGCACGCTCGTGCCGGCTGGTGCAGCTGTCGCCAGCATCGACAAAGAGCCGCTCTTGTTGCAGCGGGCCGAGCAGGAAGTCTTGCTCGAGCGCGCCGAGATCAATATTCGTCAACTCAGCAGCCAGTTGCGCCGGCAACAGGAATTGCAGGGGTCCAGCCTCGTCTCGGAGTTCGAACTCGAGCAAACCCAGGCCAATCGCGACCTGGCCGTCGCGGACGCGAAACTGATCAAGGTGCGCCTGCGGCAGATCGACGACCAGATCCGGCGGGCGGATGTGCGGGCGCCATTCACGGGCGTCGTAACGAACAGGCTACATCGTGCAGGCGAAGATGTTTCGCGCGGCGAGGTGCTCGCGGCAATGACCGATATCCACAACATGGAAGTGCGCGCATTCGTCCCACTCAAGCACCTGCCCCGCACGGTGGTCGGGGAACGAATTGATGTCTTCGCGACCGACACCCAGTTTACGGGCAGCATTCGGTCGCTGGTGCCGACCGGTGATATTCGCTCGCAGACGTTCGAGGCGCGCATCGATCTGCCGCTGGAAGCCAGCGGCGCCTGGACCGTTGGCCAGCTGGTCAGCGTCGGTATTCCGATCCGCACCGGTGCACAGACTCTCGCGATACCGCGCGATGCCATGGTGCTGCGGCAAGACGGGTCCTACGTCTTCCGCATCAACGAAGAAAACAAGGCAGAACGAATCGCCGTCGATATCGGCGATTCGGCCGGGGACATGATTGCCGTCTCAGGCATGCTGAATGCCGGGGACCGCGTTGCCGTGCGTGGTGCGGAGAACCTCCGGGAAGGCGCAGAAGTCAAGATCTTGATGTCGCAGTCAGACGCCGTGCAAGCCACTGCGGAAGAGATCTGAGCTGGCGGTTCCGGCTACGTCGGCACGATCGCTCACGAGCACCACAGAGCGTCAATGCCCGAGGCAAAGCCTGACTCGTCGAGGGTTGCCGAGAGCTGGGACACATACTGGCTTGGTGCCCGCGACCACGCGGCATGCACAACGGGCGGATGCACATTGAACCTTCCCGGCGGCAGCTTGTCCATTCATCGTAGCGGTGGATGGGCTTCTTGTTTTTTGTTGCTTGACAAGGCCTGATGCCGGCAGTCGTAAGGCGGATGATGATATGGTCAGACACTGGTTACTTGCGATCATTTTGCTTGCGTCGACAGTCTGGGCGCAAGACCGGGAGGTCGCGAACAGCACCCAGATAATGGTCGTCGGGCCGAGTAACGCGGATCTTCACAGGGGGGCGGAGTTGTTACGAGCAGGCCGCACCCAGGAAGGCGTGGAGCGGACGTTGCGCGGTATGCAGTCCGCCGCTGGGAGGCGAGAAGAGGAGGTGGCCATTTCGAATCTCTGCTCCGGCTACGTCATGCTTGAGCGCTATGATGAAGCTCTGAAATACTGCGAGCTACTCCTCGAGCGGAATAACAAAAGCTGGCGCGCCTATAACAATCGCGCGCTCATCTATATCATGACCAAGCAGTACGAAAAAGCGAACCAGGACCTGATCAGGGCCGAGGAGCTGAATCCAGGCGCCCCAACTCTCAAGGTTGCCCGTTCCATTTACCTCGATGCCGTGGATCCGCTCGAACCCCAGGTCGAAATCGATGACAGGAGAAGGACGGATTGAGCTGACCGTCAGCAGCGGCAGCCTCTGTCCGGGTAGGTGTGTCGCTGCGAAACGGACCGTTGCCGGTTCCCTCTAATGCGCTGTAGCTGTCGCTTTGTTCATCAATAATAAAGCCCGATCGAGAGAAGCTACCGTCAGACCGGTACAGCATTATCAAGGTCAAATGAGTAGAAACACTCGTCCTGCGACTTGTCGTTGCTGCCCATCATCGGATATCACTCCAGCAAACAACACAAATGCACTATCTCACTTTTCTTTACCGGAGTTTTTTAACACAATAGTGCAGTAGCGGTTTTTCCAGCCATTGTCAGGTTCGAGACCACAACATTACGAATCAGGGGTCCGTGTCGGGAAGCATGCTCCTCGACGAGCGCCCTCTGCCTCTGGCGTATCGGTTAGGTAACGTCGACTGCTAGTGCGGCTGGCAAACGTCATCGGGGCGTCGGCACCCCGGCCAGATCCGCTACTGAGGAACGAGACGGGATGGCAGATAAAGCGGATTTAGCGTTGCGACACCGGAGGGCCGCCGCAATGGCCGAGCTCAAGCGCGGGGCAACCCAGAGTGCGTTGGCCATGCTGAATGACCTGGAGCAGCAGGAACCTGCCGATCTTCAGATTAAACTGGACAAAGCGCTGGCATTGCGACTACAGGGCAACTTCGCGGCCGCGCTGTCCGCACTGGACGCCGCACTGGCAATCGACCCCTACTTTTTCCTGGCCCTTCTGTCGAAGGGTTCGGTACTGGAACAGATGGGCAAAAACCGCGTCGCGGCCGAGACTTACCGGAATGCGCTGAAAATCGCGCCGCGCCCCGAGAACACCCCCGAAGCTTTAGAGGAGCCGATGCGACATGCCCGCCGGATCGTCGAGGAGGATGCCCGGGAGAAGGCCGAGTACCTGCGCGAACAGTTGGGCGACTTGCGAGCGCAGTTTGCACATGTGCGCCTGGAACGCATCGACGAGTGCGCCGATATCATGGCTGGCACGACAAGGCCTTACAACGCCGAGCCGGTACAGATGCACGTCCCACGCTTGCCGGCGATACCTTTCTTCGATCGTGATCACTTTCCCTGGATGGACCAGCTGGAGGCGGAAACTGAGGCCATTCGCGAGGAACTGTCGGTGCTGCTGTCAGAAGGTCTCCCCGGATTCGCGCCGTACGTGGACTATGCGCCGGGCACACCGGAGAATCAGTTCAAGGAACTCAATCGCTCTGATCGCTGGAGTTCCCTGTGGCTCTGGCGGGACGGCGAGCGACAGGAATCAGCCGTTGCCCGCTGCCCTCACACCGCCGGGGTCCTCGAGCAGCTACCACTTGCCGATCAGCCCGGCTTTGCGCCGACCGCGCTTTTTTCGGCGTTGGCCCCGCATACCCACATCCCGCCGCACACCGGCTCGACCAATGCCCGGCTGTTAGTGCATCTGCCGCTGATACTGCCCGGACCGGCCAGTTTCCGGGTCGGTAATGAACGCCGCGAATGGCGGATCGGCGAGGCCTGGGCTTTCGACGATACTATTGAGCACGAAGCCTGGAACGACTCGGACGAGACGAGGGTCATAATGATCTTCGATATCTGGAATCCCCTGCTGAGCGCAGCCGAGCGGGAGATGATCTGCGCGCTGCTGACCGCCAATCAGGAGTGGATGCAGGAAGTCGTCTGAGACAGATCCTATACGATATCCGCCGCCTCGAACCGGGCTTTGATCGGAGCAAAGCGTGCCTCCGCACGACGCCACGAGCCGACGGAATCCGTGTATACGGGCCGGCGCACCTGCATGGCGCTCGCCGTCATCGATGGTCCTTCCTGCCGGTGGAAATCGAGCATTGACGCTTCCCACGGCAAGCCACACCAATCAATGATTCTGCGTAGCTGCGCCTCCGGTTCCTGCGTCAGGGCCTCGTAGGAGACGTCCAGAATCCTGTCCGGCAGGACGGCACGCCAATGCGCCATGTGGCGGTGGTAGCTGATGTAGTAGTCCGCCAGCTCGTCCAGGTCATAGGAAAAGCTGTAGGCACCGAAGAACAAGGTTTTGTAAACGGCGTAGCAGGTATCCAGGGGGTGTCGGCTGAGATGTATCAGCCTGGCGTTGGGCAGCGCCGCCAGGATGTATCCGCAATACAGAAAATTGTAGGGCAGCTTGTCCACGAAACCCGGCGCTTTCCCCGCCAGCTCCCGCGCCGCCTGGCAGTACGCCCTGCCCAGCTCCGCAAAATCGATGTCCAGGGAGGCTTCGGATGGGGTCCGGCTCGTATCGCGGGAAAACTGCTCCTGCAGTTGTATCGAGTACAAGCGCGGGAACTCCGTGAATTCTCCGATCGAGACCAGCTGGCTGTGGCCTGACAGCATCCGCTCGACGAGCGTGGTGCCGGACCGAGGCATGCCCACGATGAACACCGGCTGTTCCTCGCCGTAGCCCGGCGCGAGCGCGTCCAGCGTCTCTCCGGTAAATACTGACCGGATGCCTTCCTGGCCCGACAGCTCGGCGTCGGAGTCATAGTTCACCGTGTCGCGGTAAGCACGGGCCCCCGTGTCGAGCGCCTCCATGGCGTCATCGTAGCGACCGAGGTCTTCCAGTTCCTTGGCCAGCGCGTAGTTGGCCCCGGCGATGAAGCGAGGATGCGCGGGACCCTCGGCAATTCGTCGGCGCAGGTCGTCTACATGATTCTGTTCATCGCTCTGGGTGCGCAGGGCGGAGCGCAGGTGCAGCGCCGGGGCGTGGAAAGGTTGCTGTTCGAGCAGGCTGGCGATGTGCGCTTCGGCTTCCTCCGGCAGGTTCAGGTGATATTCCACCATGGCCAGGTCGTACAGGATATCCGGATCGCCCGGCGCAGCGTGCAGCGCCTTTTCCAGCCACTCACGGGCGCTGTCCGCCTGCTGGCAGTCACGCAGGATTCCCGCGAGCGCGTGCATGAGCCCGGGTTCACGCCCAATCACTTCAGCCGCCTCACGCGCCAGCTTCAACGCCTCCGCACGCTGCCCGTCCGCGAATTGCAACCTCGCTTTCTTCAGGATCACTATCGGGTATTCGGCAGCCGACGCGGGCACCGCATCCAGACAGGCAATGGCCGCCGACGCGTCGCCCGTCAGGCTGGCAGCATCCGCGGCAAACAGGCGCACGGGCGTGTTCTCCGGAAATTGCTGAACCAGGTCATCCGCCAGTTCCTGCGCATCGGCTGCCTTGCCGGCCTGCAGCAGGCGAGCGCCGTGGTTCAGGGAATCTCTCAGTGTGGGTTTCATCCGCGTCCTGCCTGTATTTCGTCGGGCAGCAAGTCGAACGCCACCGTGATTCTCGGCTGCTCTGAATGGAAGGGGATGGTGCCATGCCACATGTAGGAGGGAAACAGCACCAGCGTGCCTACCTCCGGCTTGACGACCCTGCGCGGTGGCAGCCCCAGGTCCTTGTCCAGTAACGGCACGCCGAACTGGATGTGACCCGCCTGATCCCGTCCCGCGCGCACCTCATTCGGCAAGGCCACGTACAGCGCGGAGCTTATCCAGCCCTGCGGATGCACGTGGTTGGTGTGGTAGCCCGCGCTGTTCAGGCGCACGGACCAGGCGCCGGAAAAGCGCACGCGGTCGTTCCGTGGCCGACGGCCCCAAAACGGGTGGTCCGGGTGCTTCGGGAACGCCGACAGGGCCTCACGGACGGCGATGCGTATCTGTGCTTCCAGCTCGCGCAGCAGGGGAGCCTTCAACCGAAACAGGTACCCGTTGGTCTGGGTCCCGCCACGCAGGGTCTGCTCGATGGGATGAGCCCGCGTTCTGTGCAGCGAGGTAAGCACCTCCGCAAGCGCGTCGAAAAATGCCGCGGTACTGTCGTAGCCTTCGGGCGGCGGTACATTCACCTGGTTGATCATGCGCTCGTAGTCGAGCAGCCACGCCTCGCGGGGGTCCCCGAGCAGCTGCCAGGCGGTGCCCCGGTAGGCCAGCGCGAGCTGGTCATACGGAGCCTGCTGCAGTACCTCGGCACACAGGCTTTCCGCCCGGGCCGGGTCACCGTTGGACAGCACGTGCTGCGCAAAGGCCAGTTTGATGCCACGATGGCCCGGGCAGGCCCTGTCGAGGGCATCGAGCTGCCGTGTAGCCTCATCGTCCCTTCCTTGCCAGGCAAGGCTCGTCGCCTCCGCCAGGCAGAATTCGGGGCTGTCGGGACAGCCCAGGGTGCGTGCTTCCGCCAGCGCAGCGCACGCCTCATCCTTGCGTTCGAGGCGATGCAGCAACTCGGCGAGCGTGCACCACAAGGCGGCATTGCCCGGCGCGGCTCGAGCCGATTGCCACAGGAGTTGCACCGGGTCCCCGGATACCTCGAGTTCCCAGTGCATACGGGCGCGTACGCGGTGCAGGTGGGCATTGTCGGGAAACTGCTGCACACCGCTGTCCGCGGCCGCCATCGCCTTGTCCGGGTGCCCCGCCTCCAGCCACGCCTCGGCCATGTTGCGGTAAGCGTCCGGGGTCGTGTGCCCCTGCCGCATGGCGGTTTCGTAGGCCTTAGCCGCCGCCTCGAAGTCACATTCCTGTCGCAGCAACTGGCCGAGGGAATAATGCATCCTCGGCGCATCGGAGTGCTTGCCAATGGCCTTGCGGCACGTGGCGATGGCGGCATCGGTCTCGCCGCATCTCTGCTGCACCGCGGCGAGGAGCTCCCACGCCGGCATGTAGTCGGGCGCGAGCAGCGTGGCCTTGGTCGCGCAACGCTTCGCGTCGTTGAGGTCGCCCGTTTTCAGGGACAACAGGCCCTTGTGGTACCAGGCGGATACGAGCTTGGGATCCCGCTTGACGGCTTTAGACAGGCGCGACCGCGCCTCCTGGTCCCGACCCTGCGACGACAGGAAGCTGCCGAAGTTCACCAGGATATCCGCCCGCCGCGGCGCCGCGGACAGTGCCTTCTCGAACAGCTGCTCAGCGGCGACCGGTTCTCCGCGATCGCGGGCCGCCATCGCCAACAGATGCAGCGCATCGGGCTGGCCCGGCGCGACCTTCAGCACCTTGTGGCACAGCGCCGTGCCCTCCGCCTCGCGGCCGGCTTTCATCAGCGCCACCGACTGTTGGATTGCCTCAGCAAGGTTCATATCGTCCTGTAGCGCTCCTTGGAAAAAAAAGGCCGGCTTTCGCCGGCCTTTAGTAAAAGATAACAGGGGGGCCAATAGCAAGTGCCCCCCTGTCGTCGCTGGATCAGAACTCCACAGAGGCAGCAAAGAACCAGTACGACCCCAGCGCATCGTACGCGCCGGGATAGGTGTTGCCGTTCTCCCGAGCGGTGACACCTTGCGAAACGAAAGGCGGTTCCTCGTCGGTGATATTGTTCACACCGAGCCGGAGGTTGAGCCAGTCAGTGGGGGCCCAGTTCGCCGCGAGATCGAAGTAGTTCATCGAATCGAGCTCCACCGGGGGGTTGGCACCGGACTGTATCTGATCGACAGAGTCGATGTGACGCCAGCCGAGACTGAGCGTCACGTCCACAGGCAACGCCCATATGGCCTGGAAGCGATTGCGCAGCTTGACGGTCGGTGTCCCGCAATTCCCGCCATACACGCCTTCACAGTTCTGGATACCGGCACCCACATACTCTTCCTGCTCCCAGTCGCTTATGATGCCGGTGACGTTGTTTAGCGTCATGCTTCCGTTGCCCACGTCAAAGTCGTAGGTTATCTCCGCGTCGATGCCCTCTACGCGGAAGAAGCCGATGTTCTCGTCCAGCGCCGAGACACCGTTGGTGGCGCTGGCCAGACCGAGCCACAGGCTGTCATTCACGCCCCGCCTCACCTTGTCACAGAAAAGCGGATTGCCCGTCTCGATACACTCCAGCAGCGTCGTTTCCGAGGAGATACTGGTGATCGCACCCTGCACGTCGATGTCGTACCAGTCGACGCTGACGACCAGGCCCGGGGCGAAGCTGGGCGTCAAGATGACGCCGAAAGAGTTCGTGTCGGACTCTTCCGGTTGCAGGAGGGGGCTGCCGCCAACCAGTGTGTTGTACTGGGCAGCCGGCGAGTCGGCGGGACCGCCCAAGTCCCACTGTGCCTGGGAGACACCGCTGCGTGCACACTCCTCGAAGGTGTAGCCGCGGACGCTGGTCGCGTCACCGGGGTTCAACTTGTTGCAGGGGTCATTGTCCATCGCGAACAGCCTGCCTTGCTGCGGCCGGAACTGATCGACGATGTTGGGCGCCCGCACGGCGCGCTGGTAGCTGCCGCGGAACTTGATGCTGTCGGTAATGGCCCACGAGGCCGCGACCTTGTAAGTATCCGTGGTCTGGCCACTGGGATCATAGTCCGAGTAGCGGTAACCCATGTCGAGTATGATTTCCTCGGCACCGGTCTTGTCTTCAACCAGCGGGATGTTGGCCTCCAGGAAGACCTCGTTGACCTTGTAGCCGCCGGTCACGTTCTCCAGCGCGGCGCCCAGGCCACCGACCGTGCCCGCCCTGGCATTGTCGCTGTATTTAAGGGTCAGGTTTTCCTCGCGGTGCTCGATACCGAACACCAGCTCGATGCCGCTGGAGGCGGAGGGTATGGTCAAGCCATAGTCACCCAGGCTGCCCTGGACGTACGCGCTGATGACCTCCTGGTCCGTCTGGCCGTTTTCGTTGTACTGCTGGTTGATCCAGTTCACCTGGGCAGCGTCTACGCCACCCGTGTTCCAGATGTCCCAGGGCACGCACATGGCATTCCCGCTCAGACAGTTCCCCGCCGCATCGACGAGCAGCGCTTCGCCGGCCCTGGCAACGTTCACGTAGGCGCTGTTGACGTTGCGCATGTCGACTTCGGCGTACTGGTACGACGCGTCATAACGCCAGGTCTCGTTAATGTCTCCGCGCACGCCGGTCACGATCCTGTACGTCGTATGCCGCTGATCGCCTTGACGCGGCCCGCCTTCGACGTTCCGACGACCGAAGAGCGTATCGAACGTCTGGAGTCCGCCGGCGCCCGCCGTGGTGAAGTCGGTGGGATCGCCCACGCATCCGACGGTAGCCCTCTGCTGGTCCGACAGAAACGGGTTACCGCAGTTGACGTCCAGAAACGCGCTGAAGAAGACACCGGCCGGGCCGAACTGGGCTAACGACCGATTGTCCATGAACATCAGATCCGTATACAGCTCGACATGCTCGTCCAGCTCGTAGTGCGCGAAGGCGCCGAGGCTGTAACGCTCGTCGGGCCTCTGGTAGTAACTCGGCGCAGCGAAGTTGAACCGCTGCCCTACGCCGGGCACAAACTGGTCGCCGTCGACGTAATAGATGGATTGGTACCCGTCGTTCGAGAAATAGAAGCTGCCGGCCTGGTTTGTTGCCGAGCCGAGGCACCTCAGATCGCCAGTGGAGGTCATCCGGTTCGCGCAAGCGCTGTAGTCGCGGTCGGCCTGTATCACCGGATCGATGTCTCGTTTAGACGCGTAGGCGGTGATGTTGCCGCGACCGTCAGCAAGGTTGCCACCGACGATCAGCGTGAAATCGCTGGTGTCGCCGTCGCTCGACGTGCCGGTCGGCGTGAAGCCTGGAAAAACCACTTCGGTCGATCTAGACGCCGCGTTGCCGCTATTATCGTGACGGTAGCCGGCCATCTGAGCGTCGAACATCACGCCTTCGAAGTCCCTCATCATGACGAAGTTGACCACGCCGGCCACGGCGTCCGAGCCGTACACGGACGAGGCGCCGCCGGTGAGAACTTCGACGCGCTCCACCAGTTGCATCGGGATGAAGTTGAGGTCGGGGCCGGAGGTGGCAGATGACGGTGAATGAATGGGCAGGCGCTTGCCGTCCACCAGAACCAACGTTCGGCTGTTCCCAAGGTTGCGCAACTGCATGGTTGCAGTGCCGGTAGACTCAATGGACTGTCCCGACGACTGGTCCAGGTATACCTGGGGCATCGAATTGAGAACGTCCTCAACGCGGGTTTGGCCACTAAAATCGAGTATCTCGGCATCCATCTGGACGACCGGGCTCGCGGTCACCAGGTTGGCCTTCTGGATGCGCGTTCCCGTAGTGATAATTTCTTCCATCTGCTCGTCGGCTGCAGGATCCTGTGCGAACGCCGTTGGTAGCGTTCCCATACTCAGGGTCGTTGCACCCGAGAGCACGGCGAGTTTCACGGCCCGCCTAAGCGCAGTATTTGTGTTCATGTACGTAAGTCCCCCTATGCTGCGTAGTTCTGAAATAGATCGGCTGAATAAGCAGATTTACACTAGTGTAGCGTAATTGTCACTACTTAACTACGTATTTCTACCTACCTGGGACCTTTATATCAGCCAAACGGCATGGGATAAACAGGACATTTACCGCGGCCGGCGCTTCATTGTTGCAAAAAAGATACACTGATTTTCGGCCGAAGGGCACGAAATTCTACCAATCCCTCGCGGCTGGCCGAGATGAGAAAGGGCGAATACTGGCTTTTCTGGCGATCATAGCAACGGCATCACCCCGGAGTGCTGGTGATCGGGAATATTTCGGTGCCGGCGCATGCTACTTGTACTATCATCCCCGGACTTCACCCCTGGATCGTTTATGAATCAGCCACACTCGACCGTCCACATAAACTTCACAGGCAGTATGTTTCTGTATACGCAGCCCCAACTGCTCACCGTTGAGGATCACGGGCACCTCGGGCTCAACACGTCCGGTCAGCCCTATGACTTCGTGCGCTCCATCCGCGTCGTACCACTAGCTGCAGCAGAGCTCTCGTCGGCACAGAAGAACTATCCGGTCGTCTTTTCCGATCTCGAGAAGCCGACGCTGCTGGCCGTCGTCGGCGTACTCGAGGATCGCAACCTGTTCGTCGACGACAACGGCAACTGGGATATCGCTGCCTACGTGCCCTCTTATCTTCGCAGCTACCCGTTCGCGATGGCCAGCCGTGAGGACGACCAGTACGCCGTCGTCATCGACCGTGCGGCGCCGGTCATCTCCGAAAATCCGGATCAGCCTTTTTTTGATGGGCAGGCACTTACGGCGCCGATACAGGCCAAGGTGGACTTCTCTGCGCAATTTGCGGCGCATCAGCCGGTAACTCAGGCGTTTTGCGACCGGCTGGTGGAACTGGAGCTGCTTTCCGGACAGCAGGCGACTTTCACGCCGGAAGGCGAAAGCGAAGAGCAAACGATTGCATCTTACGTCGCGGTAGATTTCGACAAACTGAAGAAACTGGATGCGACAACTGTGGAGAAACTGTTTCAGGACGGTATGCTCGCGGCGATATACGCGCACGGTTTTTCGCAGGAAAACTGGTTCCAACTGCTGAAACGTAGGCAACACTTGAGCCCTGCGCAAGATACTGACAACTGAACTGCAAGGGCTAACGATCCCACTATACATCTCCGCCAACAGCGCTTGGCGGCGAACGGAGCGATATCGCTCCGTTTGCTTCAGAGGCGAAGGGCGGGTCACCCGCACTCGAGGCTACGCGGTTGCCCACCGGGTCGACGCGGCTTTGCAGTCGGACTTGGTTACGGAGTAAATTGGCCCTATGCGCAGGAGAGTGACAGCCTGCATTGCAGTTGTCGCCGCGGGTCTGCCAGCGGCGCTGCTCGCCGAATCCGATCTTTGCGCAGCGCTGGAGCGCTGCGTGGCCATCGTCGATGATGCGGCCCGGCTGGTATGTTACGACTCAATCTTGCTGCCACCTGCAGCCGAGAACGCCGGGGCCGAACCCGTCGGATCCCGGGCTGCCTCAGCGGAGGCCCCCGAAGCCGAGGTCGCCACCGCGAAATCTACGCGGTCCGGTGCGCCCGAAGTACCGGGTGGCGCGCCTGCCGACGTCTCTGCGCCGGCTGGTGAAACAGAGGTACAGCCGCTCGACGATAGTGTCGGCAAACAGCAAATCGAAGCCGCGAAACAGGAAGATCAGCCGACTTACACCGCCAGGCTGATTCGCTGCGTAGAGTCGGGACCGTCAAAATTGACGCTCTTTTATTTCGAGAACGGGCAGGTCTGGAAACAGCGCGGCAGCGGGCGGCGTTTGCGACTGCGCGACTGCGATTACGAGGCCGAAATCAAAAAAGACGCGATCGGTTTCAAGCTCCGGATACCGGAAAGAAAAGTAAATGTGCGCGTCACCCGGGAACGTTAGTCCGTAGTCTCGTCGCCGGTAATTGCAGCCAAAGGCCTGCTCGCCGTTACCGGGCGGGGCAGGGCAACCTGATGCGGCTCATTCAATTAGAGGAGCTTCTGCCCTTCGAAATTGCCCTGAGTTCGACTCCATTAGTGCGGGCTCATGCGTGTTGGTCCTTGCCGACTCGCGGGTCCGTGGCCGTCACAGTTCCCTCAACGCCTGGGCGACGGGCAAGTGTGCGGCGCGCACGGCCGGCAGGAAGCCACCGACGAGCGCGATGACGATCAGGATGGACGGCAGCAACAGCCACAATCGGCTACCATCGCTCGGCTTTGCG
>WVYQ01000025.1:0-11219 GCA_011772865.1 Woeseiaceae bacterium
TCTGCTTTGGGTCATTACCAGTTATTGTAGCCGATTCGGCACCAGGGGCCGCTTCCGGCCAATACCAGCCACTCGCTTGACGAGAGCAAGTATCATAACCTCAGGCCACGCTCGTCAAGTTCCTGTCTGTGACTTAGGGCCAATTCCCGTAGATTCTCCAGCTCTGCGAGAAAGTCCTCATTAAAGAATCGGCCGTGTTTCATTGCTTTCCATGCGTCATCTTTCCCCTTTCCTTCTACTAGCCAAAACGTCCGCAACATCAATTTCACTAGATCCCAATCCGCCTTGGGCAACGCACCAGACTTGTACTGTTCAAATGCACCCTGATACCCGATCAAAATGCCCTGCATGTGGCGCCAAATTTGTGTTTGTTCGCCTGGACTCAACGCCTTGTCTGTGGTCCAGCTTCGATTAATTAGTGTATTGAAATCGGGAGATTCGACCGCGTGCAGAATCTGCTGTTGTTGTGCGTCATAGAAATTCTGTCGAATTAGAGACGCGTGAATTTTGGTGTTTTGTTTTATCTGCATAGCGAGATACACAAGCGTCACCAGCACAGCGACGCCACCGACCAGATCTCCAATGGCCCCTAAATCTTGGATCGTCATTGCTATCACCTTGGTTCAATGTGGGGAGTCCAAGAATATACTCGAGTCTTGAACGCAAGGTCCGCTATGGGTCAAAAACAGAAGTTAATTGTAACCTGAAAGCCGCCGTTCAGGCGTCTGCAAACGCTGGCGAAGCAGTCGTTACTTGCATTGCCTGGCGGGCCGATGCCGTGATGAAGGCGGCATCGGCCAGGCTACCAACCGGTACTTTGTCGGATCGCGATGACCTTCGCCGGTGCCGATGGCTTGCTGCAGTATCGCGCCCAGTCTTCCATCAACTTGGCACGTTTCTCGAACAGATCACCACGCCGGTAGGCGGCCTCGGTCTTGTCTCTGAGCGTGTGTGCAAGCGCCATCTCAGCCACGTCGGCCGGGTAGTTGGTTGACTCGGCGCACCAATCGCGGAACGTGGAGCGGAAGCCGTGCACGGTGATGCCGGTCTGGTCGAGGCGTTTCAGCACCTGCAGCATGGCGGTGTTGGACAGGTGGCTGGCGCGCTTGTGGCCGGGGAACACGTAGCGCTTGCTCCGTCCCTTGACCGCGTTAAGCACCTTAACTGCCGCATCCGACAGCGGAACCCGATGCTCCCGTTTCGACTTCATGCGTTCGGCCGGCACGGTCCAGGTCCTGAGGTCCAGGTCGAACTCCGACCACTCGGCCTGGATGACTTCGTTGGTCCTGGCGGCGGTCAGGATGGTCAACTCGAGTGCGCGTGAGGCGACGCCGGCGTCCTTCCGTAGCTCCTGCAGGAAGGCCCCTGCCTCGGTGTACGGCAGTGCCGGGTGATGCTTGACGCGGGCCACCTGGCTGGGCCGTGGCAGCAGCTTGTCGAGATGCCCGCGCCATCGGGCCGGGTTGTCGCCCTTCCGGTAGCCGTGGACCGTGGCCCAGTCGAGCACCGCCTCGATGCGACCCCGCAGGCGACTCGCCGTTTCAGTGCGAGTGACCCACAGTGGTTCGAGACACCGCATGACGAGCGCCGTGTCGATCTCATCTACCGGCAACCGTCCGATGATCGGGCCTGCCAGCTTCTTGAGGGTATTACGCCATTGATCGATGTGCTTGGGGTTGCTCCAGCCCGGCGCCTGGGAGTCGATGTACTGCTCAGCACACTCAGTAAAGGTCAGCCTGTCGTCGTGGGCGGCGCGAACTGCACGTTGGCTTGTCCGCTTGTCGTCCAGCGGATCGATGCCCTTGAGCAGCTGCTTGCGTGCTTTCGCCGCGAGCTCGCGAGCATCGCCCAGGCTAACGTCGGGGTAAGGGCCCAATCCCATCCAGGTGTCTTTGCCAAATCGCTTGTACCGAAACACCCAGGACTTGTTGACTGCATCAGGATCTTCCCTGCGACTCGACGGGCGAACCTGCAGATACAAATTGCGGCCGTCGCTGTAGCGGCCCGGCTGCTTCAAGTGCCGGACAAATAGAGCGGTGAATTTCTCCGCCAAACTCAGCTCCTCGTGACTGGTCTACGTTCTGGTCTACACCTGTGATCCGGCTTTGGCCGGATTTTCTCGTTTTACCCTAGTCACGAATTTCGCTAAGTGCAAGATACTAAAGGAATTTCGGTACTCCTCGGTTTCCTTCGGATGTGAGAAAATGCCCACCCTCTCCGCCAGAAAAATAAAAGGCCCCTTCATGGGGCCTTTTGTTTTTCTCGCCGAGTGCGGTTGAGGACTTCGAACTCTGTTCGGCGCACGGTGCTGCGCCTCTTAAGGTTATAATATCCTCCGGCGCGGCATCGTGCCGCAGGCAATAACAAGAAGAGCAAGGGGTAAATGATGAAGAGATTTGTAACTGCGCTTGTGTCAGTCAGCTTGCTGTCGTGGGCTGGAATCGTGATTGCGGATGAGCACGAGGGAGAGGCAGACGAAGCTAATGTGGCGACACCGGTAGAAATTTTTGCCTGTCAATATAATGAGGGCAAGGGTCCGGCCGATTTAGACGCCGCAACCGCGCAATGGAATGCCTGGGCTGACAAGAATGGGCTCGACGATTATTCGGCATGGACACTGGTGCCTTATTATTCCGGTCCGGACCAGGATTTCGACGTGCTATGGCTTGGTGGGTCCGACAATGCCAGAGCGCTGGGTCGTGCCCAGGATACCTGGCTCGCTACAGGTTCGAAGGAAGCGGAAGGATTTGCTGAGGTAATGGACTGCAACGTGCATGCTGCTTATGCAGTATTACGCATAAAGACTCCGCCGAATCGTGATAACCCGTCCAATATCGTCATTTCATTCTCGGACTGCAATACAGCTGAGGGCGTATCTTTCGGTGACTTGTATAATCCACTGATAGAGTGGGGCGAGTACAAAGGCGAGAACGGTTCGACTGCTGGGATGTGGGTATTCTTCCCCGCGTTCGGTGGTGGTGGCGAAGAATTCGACTTCAAATGGGTCACCGCCTATCAAAATCTTGAAGACATGGGTGCCGATTGGGATCAGCATAGCGAGAGTGGTTGGAGCAAGGCCGAAGAACTCTTCGCTGGCAAAGTTCGATGTGATTCGTCGCGCAGCTACCTGGCGACTAACAGGCGGATGGCAGCGGACGACGACGAGTAATCAGGCGGGAGAGCATCCTCCGCGCAGGACTCGCTGCACCGCCAAAACGAAAAAGCCCCTTAGCGGGGCTTTTTTCGTTTTGGGTGAGGGTATGGGCTTTCGAGCCCTGTTCGACCAATCGGCCCAAGCCGATTGGCGATCCGGGGTCAGGTAGCAGGGAAGCCCAGCTATTCTCTTGCGTCTGTCCAGCGATAAGAATCGGGAAATCTGCTAGGATTTGGCCAATTCTTCGACAAAAGTCGGCAGTAGATCCGACTATTTCAACGGGGGATCAGACGTGAACAAAACCATAACCAGAAATTCACTCTCCTATTTGGCCGTGTCAGCCGTGCTCTTGAACGGTGTTGCAATGGCTGACATAGAGGAGATCGTCGTTACCGCTACAAAACGTGCCGAGAGTGTTCAGGATGTGCCTATTTCGATCTCGGCGTACTCGGGAGATTTTCTCGAGGACTCCGACATCAGAACGTTGCAGGACCTGTCGCTATATGCGCCCAATTTCACGATGGCGTACTCCTCGCAGGCAACGAATGCCCGCATCTTTGTTCGGGGCGTGGGATCTGTTGGAAATAGCGGAATCGAAACATCGGTCGGCGTGTTTGTCGACGGGGTGTACTACCCGCGGCCAGGTTCGGTGATCGGTAATCTCCTCGATATCCAGACGGCAGAGGTTTTGCGCGGTCCGCAAGGCACGCTGTTCGGACGCAACACTGCCGTTGGTGCATTGAACCTGACGACCCGGAATCCGTCCGACGAATTCGAAGGCTATGTGCAGGTAGGCGCCGGTGACTACAGCGCCTATTCAGTCGAGGGTGTTGTCAACGCCCCGTTTTCGGAAAAGGTCGCGGGTAGATTTGCGGCCAAGTACGCCGAGCGCGATGGTTACGGCTTCAATTCCCTGGCGAACGAGGAGATCGGCGAGCGGGACGATTTGACCTTGCGCGCAAAACTGGGAATAGAGTTCTCCGACAACGTTACCGGCAAGCTGACACTCGATTACAATGAAGTGAACTCGGGCGGCCAGGTGATCGAGATGTTGCCGGAAACGGCGAGTCCCTTTTTCGATGGCACCATGGTCGCGCTGTTCGGGGAGCCCGTTTCGACGGAGGATGGCTACGACCAGGTCGTTAACCAGGATCACCAGGACTCGCTCTCGGACGAGCAATGGGGCATCGCACTCGACCTGGAGTTTGCGGCAGGCGATCACACCTTCCGCTCGATAACGGCCTACCGGGACTGGGAAGCGGACAATCGCGAGAGTGCCCTGCGCATGACCGGCGACGTATTGCCCAGGAATCATAACTACACGACCGAGACGATTTCGCAGGAGTTCCAGCTCCTGTCGCCCGCGGATCAGCCGCTAACCTATGTACTGGGCCTTTTCTATTATGAAGAGGACTACGACATCGACGAGGATTTCGATGCCGGCGCCGATACGTGTATCCCGGTGATATTTGCTCTCACGGGGAGCCTTGCGACTGCACAGGCTTGCCTGGCCCAGTCACAATTTCCGGCGGCGGATTCCGATTACACGCAGTCACTCACCAGTGCCGCCGCATTCGCACAGGCGACCTATAGTTTCACGGACCGGTTCTCGATGACCTTCGGCGGCCGTTTCACGGATGACGATAAGGATGCCGCATTCTCGCAGACAACCCCCAATGCGATTATCGGCAGTTTCTTTCGTGCCCCCGAGGACGTGCCCGACCTTGCAGCGGAGGACAGTGCATTCACCTGGCTCGTAAACGCAAGCTTTTACCCCTCGGACGACGTCATGCTTTTCGGCACCGTGTCGACCGGTTTCAAGGGCGGCGGCTTCAATTCCGGTGGCTCAGGCGCTGCGCTCGGCCGCGACCGGCGCATCTTCAAGGAGGAGACGTCGATAAATTACGAGCTCGGCGTCAAGAGTACGCTGGCCGATGGCAAGGCAACTCTCAACGTGACGCTGTATCACACGGAGCTTGACGACTTTCAGGATCGCTCATTCGATGGTCTGAGCTTCCTGACCCGCAACGCCGGTAAACGCACCCAGCAGGGATTTGAAGCGGATTTCGTCTTGAACCCCGTGGATTCCCTGATCATTTATGGCGGCGTCAGCTACCTCGATGCCGAGTTCGACTCATTCGAGGACGCCTCACCGTTGCCCGGCAATGAGACGTCGCCGGACCCGGATCTCGCAGCGCCGGATCTCTCGGGACAGACGCCACATTTTTCGCCGGAATGGCAGGGCTCGCTCGTGGCCGAGTGGCGGGCAGCTATCGGTTCGGGCAATCTCGAGTGGTTCGTGCGTCCCGAGTACACGTACATCGGGGAGCAGAACATCGGCGGCAACACGAACCTGAATCCGCAGTCCATCCAGGACTCCTATGGCCTGGTCAACCTGCGACTCGGAATCGGGGCGGCAGACGGGCGCTGGCAGCTTACGGCCTGGGGCAAGAACCTCAGCGACGAGGGCTACTGCGAGGTAATTTACGATCAGCCGCTGGGAGCTGACTTCAATGGCGTCGACCCGGTAGCCAACACGGTGCCGCAGCGATGCTCCGTTGGCGGTCCGCAGACGGTTGGAGCGTCATTCCGCTGGAATTTCTGACATTCAGACAGGCGAGCCTCTGGGTGTCGCTGGCGGTCGGCGCTTGCCTGGCCGCCTGTGACCCCGGGGGACTCGACAGCGACGAGTCCCTCGATGCCGCGAAGCCGGCAGCGAGTCAGCGGATCGACGCCGGCAGCGATGCGGGCGTAACCGCTTCGCCCCACGATGGCATGCCGATTCCGGGGCCGCGCAGTTGTTTCTGGCGCTACGGTCCCCACAGTGCGGATCCCTACATTAATCTCGCCTATCCCGATGCTTCGGTATTCTACTGGGCGTCGGTTTTTTCCACGCCGGCAGGTGCCCGACTGGAACTGTCAGGAGACTTCGCCCATGCAAGGTACCAGTCGTTCATCAGTTACGACGAGCGTGGGCGACCGATCGAATCACTCGCCGATTACCTGATTCAGCCAGATTCCGGTTCGTCGAATCCATACCTTCCGGGTATTAATCGCAATGCGGAGAGCCGCAGCTACTCTGTGGAACTCATCAATGCGGCGCCGGCCGTGGAACGCGCAATAGGCGAATACAACAGGGACGCCGCGTCGAACGTCCTGCATGCGCCGTCCTATGCGGATGGTCAACAGACCATCATCTATCGAATCTATCTTCCCGATGACGGCAAATGGCCAGATGGCGGCGTGCCGTTACCGTCGCCGACGGTCACACTCGAAGACGGGTCCATCCTCTCGGGTCAGGATGCATGCAGCGTGCTGAAAACCACGCAGCGTCTCCAGGTAACGGCCGATGCGGTCGGCATTCCACCCAGTCAGTACCGTGAGCTGATATCACAGCCGGGCAAGCCGGACACCTGGCCCGCTGAAGTTCCTGCGAAGTGGTACATACAACTTGATCGTGCGAGCCTGCTCGGGATTTACACGGGCGACATCAATGAAGATGCCAGGCGCAGCGAGGGCGGCTTCTATCCCAACCTGGATAATCACTACATACGTACAATCGTCAATCGCAAGCACGGCAAGGTCTTCATGGTGCGAGGAAAGATGCCGCGGACGCCGACCACGTTTGGCGGTGACGATTACATGGAAGAGGCGGACCTGCGCTATTGGTCGATATGTTCCAACCAGGGTTTTGCCAATACCCGGGTGAACGATTGCCTGTTTGACGAAGAGATCCCGCTCGACGAAAACGGCTTCTATACGGTCATGGTCAGCCGTGCAGCCGATCGGCCGCGTAACGCGATCAAGGAATGTGGCATCGCCTGGTTGCCTATGGCCGATGATGGCGATGGCATGTTCGACGATGATGTGACCGTCGTGCAGATACGCCAGATGTTGGCGGCGCCCGAATTTGGGAATGCGATCAAACGGGTCGACAAGCAAGCGGAACTGGAGGCCGTGTTGGGACCGTACATGCCGCGCACACGGTATTTGCAGCCGAACCAGGTCGAGACCTTCTTTGTCTGTGCGGATCCGGGCTATATCGATTCGTAACCATGCGATCAAGCTTGCCCGCAATCGTCGTATCAAGTTGCTGGCTGCTCCTGGCGTGCTCGGATTTTTCGCTGGAACCGTCGGGCGGTCAGTCGACTGAACCCGTCGAGCATCTCACCCATGTGCGTGACGACTGGCTTCTCAGCGAGACGGAAGCGCTGGAGTGGCACGCGCTCAAGGACGAGAAGGGGCCGGCACTGACCGGAAATGCATCCTGGCTGCACTTTATCGGCTTTGTCGAAGACAGGCTCGGCGAGTACGGCGTTGTAGATATACAGCGCAATCAATGGACGTTTGATCGCTGGCGAAGCAGCGAGTGGCCGGATCGTTCGAACTGGGCACTCGTCTCCAACGGCAGGCAAGTCGAAGTTGCGAGCTACGGGGCAAACTCCGGCGCCACCGGCCCGGACGGCGTCACCGCGAGGCTTGTTTTCTATGATCAGCGGAATCCGCCGGACGACATCGCGGGCAAGATCGTGATTTTCAGTACGGCTGTCGATGAGGCGGCAATCGAGGCGTTCGCCAACAGCGACTTCGAGTATCGCAGCGACGACGAAAGCTTCCCCGAGCGCGGCGGACCGATACCGGTGAATCGGCCCGACAGGCAGGGCACGTCGATCTTCCTGCAGCTGATGGGGCTCCAGAGCCTGATCGACATCGCAATCCGCGGCAATGCGGTGGGCATCGTGTTCGTGCTGGATGCGGGTCGTGATCTCGCGGCTGGCATGTACACGTTCCCGGTGCCGCGCATCTACGATGTGCCGTCACTGTATCTCGACCGGACAGCCGGTATGAGCGTCATAGAGGATGCGAAAGCGGGTGCGCGTGCGACATTGCGGCTCGAGGCGACGATCACCGAGAGTACGGCGTATCAACTCATTGGCTACCTGCCGGGCAACAAATACGGAACCCCCGACGACGAGCAGATTCAGCTGGTTACTCACACGGATGGACCGTCGATATCGCAGGACAATGGCGCCTTCGGCATACTCGGCGTCATCAAGTACATGTCCAGGATTCCGCAGGCAGACCGTCCGCGCACCTTGATGGTGTTTCTGGACTGCCGACATTTCATGCCCGGTGCCGAGCGGGCGTTTGCCGCGCAGGACTGGTTTACGCGCAATCCGGATGCGCGCGATGCGATCGTTGCGATGATCGGCATGGAGCATCTCGGGCAAATCGAATATCGTGAGGACGGTGACGCCCTGGTCGAGAGTGGCCGCGTGTACGCGTCGCACATCTGGACGACCGACAGCAGCAACATGGTCAAGCTGGCTGTGCAGGCAGTGACCGATAACAACCTGCCGTCTGCGTTTGTTCGCAACGTCGCCCGGCCAGGTGTGCACGGCCGGAGCCAGGGGCGGTGGTACGGCATGGCCAAGTCTGCGCCGGCTCTAAAAATTCCTGGGGTTGCGATCATGGGCATCATGGGCGCCTACTGGGGCACCTCCTCCGGTATCGATCGATTCGATGCCAGCCTGTTCCGGCAGCAGGTGGCGACATTTGTGCAGTTGACCGGTGAATTGATGATCGCCGATCTCGCGGAATTGACGTCTGTCGAAGACCCGGGCGGGCTGCGTGCCGACGAAGAGCCTGCTGGCCGGGGGCTTTGAATTCGGTTTTTGAGCGCGAGGCTAAGCCTGGTGCGCTGGCTGTACCGTGGCGGTGACGGCAAGGCCCTCGCGCCACATCAGGGCGTACAGGGTGAGCATCAACGTAAGGCAGGCAGCGGCCAGGGCCTGGAACGTCCCAGTGACGGGAGAAAACCACAGCCCCGCCAGCAGCGCCCCGGCCACAGTCAGGCCACGCAACAGTTCGAGCAGCACGCCCCAACGCTTGCCTTCGAGCACCCACCCGGTGCCCATGGCGCTGAGGATGACGAGTCCGCCATAGGCCAGTCGCTGGCCCATCGGCATGCTGTACGCGATCGTGAGAAAGTGCGTGAACAAAGCCGTAACCATGACGTAGGAGAACAACGCGTAGCGATGTTGCCATTTGCCAAGCGGGGTTTCGAAGCGTCTGAACGCAGAGGGTGAGAATGCGGTTTTTTGAATCGCGTTTATTTCCGGCTCCCAACCCGGCGGGCCGAAGAGCTTTATCAGCCGGTTCTTCCATCCGGCGGTCCGCACCGTGTCGACGACGATGCGTGCCAGGACTACGAGGTTGGCCCACACCGGGTTCCAGGTCTTGACCGGCTTGCGGATTCCGTAGACGACCGGTTCCACGTCGCTTTCCTCGGCATACGTGCCGAACAGGCGATCCCAGACTATAAGCGTCGCGCCATAATTCACGTCGATGGCGTAGCCATTCTGTCCGTGGTGTACCCGGTGGTTGGAGGGTGAGACGAAGACCTTGTCGTACCAGCCCAGCTTCGGAACCAGGGTGGTATGTACCCAAAACTGGTAGAACAGGCTGGCGAAGGAAATCGGCACGAATACTTCCACCGGAATCCCCAGCACTGCCATCGGCAGGTAAAAAATCCAGACATAGAACACGGTGGTGGCTGATTGGCGCATGGCTGTGGCCATGTTGAATTCTTCACTGGAATGGTGGGTACTGTGGGCGGCCCATAGTATGTTGACCTCATGACCGGCCCGGTGTGCCCAGTAGTAAAAGAAGTCATAAAGCAGGAAGGCCAGTATCCAGGCCAGCGGGTCAGCTGCCGTGAAGGCCACGATGCCTACCTTCAGTTCCAGCAGAGCATACAGGCCGAAGGTCACGGTCTTGATCAGCCCCCGCGAGATCTCACTGATGGCGCCAATATTCATGCTCGTCAGTGAATCGGCGGCGCGGAAGACTCTTCTGCCGGAGAAATGTGACCAACACAGTTCCAGGCAGATCAACAAGAGGAACACAGGAAAGGCATAAAGCACCGCATTCATTCAGGACACTCCACCGCGCGAGGCTGATATCCAGACCAGCAGAGCATACGCGTAAGGGTAGTCAGCTGCCACACCCATTGGGGCCAGGCAGATGCTCGTGACAGAGACCATGATCAGGGACGCGAGGCCAATGTCCAGCGACAAATTCGGTTTTCCCACGCTAACCGCGATCGTTATCGCCAACATTTCCGGTACCGGCGTGTTCACGAGCCAATGCCACCGGTTCCGCCAAAATACAAGAAGTTCCTCAACAGACCTCAAGACGCAGTATGCAGCGCCTGGTCGATGTCCCAGAGTATGTCGTCGAGCGTTTCCAGCCCGACGGAGATGCGCACCATATCGGGAGTCACGCCGGCAGCCAGCTGCTGTTCCTCACTGAGCTGTCGATGCGTGGTCGAGGCCGGATGGATAATCAGCGTGCGGGCATCGCCGACATTGGCCAGATGACTCATGAATTGCGCGCGGTTGATGAAATCCTGGCCTGCCGTACTGCCGCCTTTGACCCCGAACGTCAGGATCGAACCGGCGCCATTCGGCAAGTATTTCTCGACCTGGGCGCGGTAAGGGTTGTCCTCGAGCCCTGCATAGTTGACCCAGCTCACCGCCGGGTGCCCCAGCAGGAATTCCGCCACGCCGCGCGCGTTCTCGCAGTGGCGGTCCATGCGCACGGGCAGCGTTTCGAGGCCCTGCAGCATCATGAAGGCATTGAACGGGCTCATCGCCTGGCCCAGCGTGCGTAGCGTCTCGCAGCGGGCTTTCATCGTGAAGCCGAAATCGCCGAAGGTCTCGTAGAAACGAATGCCGTGATAGCCCGCCGACGGTTCGACCATGCCCGGGAAGTTGCCGTTGCCCCAGTCGAACTTGCCCGACTCGACCATGACGCCGCCCATGCTCGTGCCGTGCCCGCCGATGAACTTCGTCGCCGAGTGCACGACGATATCCGCGCCGTAATCGATCGGTTTGCACAGGTAGGGTGTGGCAAACGTGTTGTCGATAATGAGTGGAATACCCGCATCGTGCGCGATTGCCGCGATAGCCTCGATGTCGATAACGTTGTTGGTCGGGTTGCCGATAGTCTCGGCATAGAGCGCCCGCGTTTTATCGCTGATCGCGTTGCGAAAGTTCTCGGG
>WVYQ01000025.1:11279-12261 GCA_011772865.1 Woeseiaceae bacterium
ACCAGCTCGTCACCCTGCTGCATCAGCGTCAGGATCGCGGTCATCTGCGCGGCCATGCCGGAGCTCACGGCCAGCGCTGCACGCCCGTTCTCGAGTGCGGCCATGCGCTCCTCGAACACGGCAGTGGTCGGATTCGTCATGCGGACATAGGTGTTGCCGAACGTCTGCAGGTTGAACAGGCTCGCTGCGTGGTCGGCATCGTCGAAGACATACGACGTGGTCTGGTAAATGGGCACAGCGCGCGCCCCGGTCACGGGATCGGGAATCTGGCCCGCGTGCAGGCACAGGGTTTCGATGCCGTATTTTCGATCCGCCATGGTGTACTCCTGTCAGCGGTTGTAGGTGACGGGACGCCTGGCCGAGATGACGCCGGTATTGACGCCGGCCGTGTTCAGGCCGCCGAACAGGCGCGCGTATTCGATCTTGATGCAACGGTCCATGACGACGTCGAGCCCGGCGGCGCGCGCCTTCTCGGCCGCCTCCTCGTGCACGATGCCGAGCTGCATCCAGACGACCCTGGCGCCGATGTCGATTGCGGCATCGACAAACGGCGGAACACGCTCGGATCGCTGGAACAGGTCGACGATATCCACCGGCGTCGGGATCGAGGCCAGGTCCGGGTAGCTCTTTTGCCCGAGGATCTCGTCGTACTTGGGGTTGACCGGAATGACTTCGAAGCCATGCTCGAGCAGATACTTGCCCACGAAATTACTCGGCCGCGACCAGTCGGCCGATAGTCCGACGATTGCAACGCGCTTGTTTTCGGTGAGGATGCGCCGCAGCGTGACGATGTCGGTCATGATTGCCTGGCCCGCTCGCGCAGCTCGAATTTACGGATTTTGCCGGTCGAGGTCTTGGGCAACGGCCCGAACACGACTTTGCGCGGCGCCTTGAAGTGCGCCATGTTGTCGCGGCAAAAATTAATGATCTCGTCTTCGTCGACCGCATCGACATCGGCGCGCAGATCGACAAATGCGCAGGG
>WVYQ01000025.1:12575-48545 GCA_011772865.1 Woeseiaceae bacterium
GTCAGCCCGTAAGTATGGGTGACGTTGAAATTGAGCCGGGCCATGGCCTCGAGCACCGCTGGCGGCGGCGCCGCGCCCGCGGTCATCACGTTGACCGGGCGCTCGACCAGCTTCGTGAGTTCGGCGCCGGCGTTCGCCATCAGGTTCAGGACGATAGGTGCACCGCACAGATGGGTAACACCGTGCTGCCGGATGGCCGTGAAAATTGCGTCGTCGCGTACAGCCCGCAGGCAAACGCTCGTGCCGTTCAGGGCTGCCGTCGTCCACGGGAAGCACCAGCCATTGCAATGAAACATCGGCAGGGTCCACAGGTACACGGGATGCGGGCCCATGTTCCAGGCGAGTATATTGGAGACTGCATTGAGAAACGCGCCGCGGTGATGGGTAACGACGCCTTTGGGGTTGCCGGTAGTGCCCGACGTGTAGCCGAGCGCGATCGCCTGCCATTCGTCGCCCGGCAGCTGCCAGGCGAATTCGGCATGNNTCGTCGAGCTGCTCCAGGGCCGCTGCGACGGTCGCGCTGAACTCGGGGTCGGTGAGCAGTACGCTGGCGCCGCCGTGCTGCAGCTGAAAAGCTATCGCGTCGGCGTCGAGGCGAATGTTGATCGCATGAATGACCGCGCCCGCCATCGGGATGGCGTAATGCGCCTCGTACATTGCAGGTACGTTAGGGAGCATCAGCGCGACGGTGTCGTCTGCCGTCACGCCGTGCTGCTGCAGGGCGCCGGCGAACCGGCGACAGCGGCGATACGTTTCCGACCAGCTGCGTCGCACCTCGTTGTAAACCAGGGCACAGCGCTCGGGATAGACCGCTGCGGCCCGTTCGATAAACGTCAGCGGTGACAGCGGCGAATAGTTGGCCGCATTCTTGTCGAGATCAGTCGAATACTGCGAGTCCGACATGAGGCGCCGCTATTCGTGCTTCCACTCTGGCTTGCGCTTCTGGATGAAGGCATCGATACCTTCGCGCGCGTCATGCGAGTCCATGTTGCAGGCCATTCGTTCGCTGGCGTAGGCATACGCGTCGGCCAGGTCCATTGGCAGTTGCTTGTAGAACATTTCCTTGCCCAGCCTGATCGAGTGCGCAGACTTGCCGGCAATTTTGGCAGCGAGCGCATGCGTCGCCGAGTCGAGGTCTGCCGCCGCTACAACTTCGTTGACCAGGCCACATGCTTTTGCCTCCTCAGCCGATATGAAATCCCCGGTCAGCAGCATCTGCATGGCCTGTTTGCGCAACAGGTTGCGGCTCAGAGGCACGGCCGGGGTCGAGCAGAACAAGCCGACGTTGATACCCGAGACGGCAAATCGCGCGTCTTCGGCCGCCACGGCCAGGTCGCAGTTCGCGACCAGCTGGCAGCCGGCTGCCGTGGCAATGCCGTTGACGCAGGCGATGACGGGTTGCGGCAACCGATGGATACTCATCATCATGCGTCCGCATCGATCAAACAGCGCCTGGTGCACGGCGCGGTCTTCGCTGGCCCGCATTTCCTTCAAATCATGGCCCGCGCAAAACGCCTTGCCCTCGGCGGCAATAATCACGACTCGCACCGTTTCGTCCTGAGCGATCTGATCCAGCTCGCTCTGCAAGCTAACCAGCAGATCTTCGGACAATGCATTGTATTGTGCCGGGCGATTCAGCGTCAGTGTGGCAATGCCGTCGGCATTGCTGCGCAACAGCAGGGGCGCTGGATTGAATGCGTCGGTGCTCGTGCTCATCGATTCGGTCTCCTGTGGCATTTCCTGAAACAGGTCGAAACGTGTTCGGTCGGCGTTTTTCAAGAACCCTCGAGTTGAGCCCTCGAGGATCACAATACCCAGCGCCGGCGATTTTTTCCATGCCCGAGAACATTGTGCAGAGCAGGGCAATAGGCGCTTCCGGCCGGCGGGACAGGAGTAGGGTGCTTTTGAAGCGTTTATTGGGGACAGGGCCTCTCTTTTTGCAGCCGGACAGGTTTTATGGGGCGGGCCAGATTCGTGTACATTGACACCATGACGTCGGCCCAACGCACGCGAACTGTCCGATTGCTTGTACGAGTTGCGATCAGCGCCGGAGCACTTGCGTTGTTCACCATGCATATCGCCCACAGCCCCCGTTTCGAAGTCATCGACCGTGTTGAGAATTATCTTTATGACGTACGCGTCAGGCTCACGATGCCGGGTACGATCGATGAACGCATCGTCATCGTCGACATTGACGAGGCCAGCCAGGCAGAACTCGGGCAGTGGCCGTGGCCGCGAAATACGCTGGCAGACATCATCGATAAGCTGTTCGATGCCTACGGGATACGTGTCCTCGGGCTCGATGCATTGTTTGGCGAAGCCGAGGAAACGTCGGCCGAAAGACTGCTTGATGAACTGGCGGCCAGCGACATTGGAGCCGACCCGGTGGTTGGCGCCGAACTCGCACGGTTACGTAAGACCCTCGACAGCAATAGTCGTTTTGCAGAGTCTTTTATCGCGCGGGACGTAGTTACCGGTTTCGTCTTCAAAGACTATCTCGGCGGCAATGAGCCCGAGGCAACAGGCGTATTGCCGCAGCCGATAGTCCACGCCGATGCGCTACGGGGTGTCTCGGTACCGTTCGTCGAAGCCGTGGGTTTCGCCGGCACCCTGCGCGAGTTGCAGGAAAATGCGATGGCGGGCGGCTTCTTCGACTCTCCGATCATCGACGCGGACGGCGTATTCCGCCGTGCACCGCTCGTGCAGCGATACAAAGGCGACCTGTATCCATCATTGGCGCTGGCGGTGGCGCACGTCATTCTCGGGCAACCCGATGTGAGCCTGAGTTTTGCGCCCGGTGCGCAGCTTGGCGGCATCGAACTCGAACATCTGCTACTGGGATCCCAACTTGTCCCTGTAAACGAGCAGGTGGCGGTATACATTCCGTACCGAGGCCCGCAGGAAAGCTTTGCATTTGTCTCGGCGAAGGATGTGCTTGACGGCTCGGCGCCACACGCATTGCTCAACGGCAAGATCGTGCTCCTCGGAGCCAGCGCGGCCGGTCTGCTCGACTTGCGCTCCACGCCGGTCGGCCAGCGTTACATCGGTGTCGAAGTACATGCGAACCTGATCGCAGGCCTGCTGGACAATACGATCAGGCAGCAACCGGCGTGGTCCGACGGTCTCGAGTTCACACTGCTCTTAATTACTGGCTTGCTTATGGCGCTGCTGTTGCCACGTCTTGCACCGGTGACGTCACTGATCTTCGTCATTGCAATCGTCGCCTTTGCGATGGCCGGAAACCTCTGGCTTTGGATGTCGTTCGGACTCGTCGTGCCACTCGCATCGCTGCTCGTTTACACAATGCTCGCGGCCATGCTGCAAATCACGTATCGGTTCTTCGTCGAACAGCGAAACAAGCGTCACTTGTCGCAGATGTTCGGTCAGTATATTCCCCCGTCGCTTGTCGAAGAGATTGATGAAACCGGCGAGGAAATTTCTCTTGAAGGCGAATCACGCGAAATGTCGGTGTTGTTCTCGGATGTGCGTGGCTTCACCACGATCTCGGAAAGGCTCGACGCGATCGAGCTGACGCAGATGATGAACGAGTTCCTGACACCATTTACTCGCGCCATCCAGATGCACCGCGGTACGATAGACAAGTACATGGGTGATTGTGTGATGGCGTTCTGGGGCGCGCCCCTTGCAGATCCGGAGCATGCGCGCCATGCACTGCTCTCGGCATTCGACATGATTGCGGCTGTCAGGGCCCTGGACGAACCGTTCGCTGCGCGAGGCTGGCCAGCTATTCGAGTCGGCGTCGGCATTGCGAGCGGCGAGATGAACGTTGGCAACATGGGTTCGGAGTTTCGCATTGCCTATACCGTCATGGGCGACACCGTGAACCTGGGCTCGCGGCTGGAGGGGCTCACCAAACAGTATGGCGTCGACATCATCGTCAACGACCAGACAACCAAACTCGTTCCTGATTACACGTTTCGTGAACTGGACCTCGTGCGGGTCAAAGGAAAGAATAGGCCTGTCGCAATTTTCGAGCCGCTCGGGCCCGGCGGCGAAATCAGCCGAGAAACGGCACAGGAACTGGCGTTATATGGCGCGGCGCTTGCCGCCTACCGGAGCAGGGCCTGGAATGAGGCACAGGACTCATTCCAGGCATTGAAGGACCGCACAGATAACGTCCTATATAATGTGTATCTTGATCGCATTGAGCGGTTCAGGGCCGAGCCACCACCGGATGACTGGGACGGAGTCTTCGAACACCTGAGCAAATGACCGTGGGGGGTCTCGATGCTGAGGCTGATTGCTACAACAGTGGTCGCGCTAGTGTTCTGCGTACTGGCGCCATCGAGCGTCCATGCGCAGCAGACCGTGCAGGTGAGTACGGTGGCCGAGCTGCGCCAGGTACTGGGCGAGGCTGAAACGCTGCTCGCGACCGGTAGTGCGCAGGCGGCTTATGCGCTGTTGCAGCCACTCGAATCAGAGCATTCCGGAAACACCTTTTTTGACTACCTGCTTGGTGTGGCCGCGCTGGACTCCGGCCGCATTGCCGAAGCGGTACTCAGTTTGCAGCGTGCGGCCCTTTCGGCTCCAGAGTTCTCCGGCGCCCGCATGGAACTTGCGCGGGCTCATTTCGAAGGCGGTGATCTTGACGAAGCGCGCCCACTATTTGCTGCTCTATTGAGCGAAAACCCGCCGCCTGCCGTGCGCGCTGTCATCGACCAGTACCTCACGGCGATCAATGCGACCCCCGGCACACCGCGCAGCGACTTTCGTCCCTACGCCGAACTCATGGTTGGCCATGATGACAATGCCAATGGATCGACTGACAATCAGCAGTTCCTCGGTTTTGCGCTGACGCCCGAAAACCTCGCAACCGAATCATCGTTTTTCGAAGGCGGCGCCGGATTCAACTGGACCGTACCGCGTAGCGCGAGATTCGCCTGGCATCTCGGCGCACACGCCGGTTACCGCAAGAACCCCGACGCTTCGTTCGTCGACGCCGGGATACTGAGTGGCATCGGCGGCATGATCTGGCAGAGCGGCGCCAATTTCGGGCGCTTTAGCGTAGACGCCTACGCCGCAAGTCGTGACGGTGAATCCAACGAGTCTTACACGGGCGCCAACCTGCTCATAGGCCGGCGACTCAATGAGCGCTGGGAGCTTAGCCTGGCACTGCGTGGCGGTGCCTTGCGTTACGACGAAGCCATCGAGGTGCTCGATGTCGATCGCCTGCTTTACACGGTAGGCCTCGCTTATCGGTTCCAGGCCCGGGGACAACTCGCGTTAGAAGCGATAGGCGGCGAAGACAGCGAACGACAATCCGGCTCGCCATACGGCAATTCGAAGTCAGGTGCGCGACTGAGTGTCAATACCGCGATTGGCGATAACACGTACCTGTTTGCATCGGTCGGCAGTCTAAGGAGCGATTTCGATGAACTGTTTTTTGGCGCGCCGCGTAAAGACACGCAATTGTCGTCCGTAGTGCAGATCGAATTTCGTGACGTCATGACAGACGGCCTATCGATCGTGCCGCGACTCCGCTACATCGACAACGAATCCGACGTTTCGCTCTATGACTGGGACCGCACCGAAGTCGGGCTGCTGATTCGATGGGAGCCAAGATGAATAAGCACCCTGTCTCGAGATTGTTTGCGCTGGCTTTGCTGTTCGCTACGGGCAATGCCCCGGCACAGGATGCTGGCACCGTCTTGTTTGCGACCGGTAGCGTAACGGCCGAACGTCAGCCAGCCGTTTCATTGGAGAAAGGTGACGCGATACTCGCCGAGGACTTCGTCATCACCGGAGACGCTTCGCGTGCCCAGCTCTTGATGATTGACGACGCTAAAATCGCGATCCGGCCAAACAGCCGCGTGCAGATCGGAGAATATGTTTACGCCTCGTCGGAAAGCACGGCCGGCCCGGCCGTCGTCACGAGTGATGACAATAGCAGCGTTCTGAATCTTGTCAAAGGCGGCTTCCGCACGATCACGGGCGCGATTGGCAGGGAAGACCCCTCCGATTATGAAGTACGGACAGCCGTTGGTGTGCTCGGTATTCGCGGCACCGACTTTGCCGCACTGCTCTGCAGTGGCGACTGTGATACGGCGCCCGGAGTGACGCCCGGTGCCACGGTACCGGACGGTCTGTACCTGATGGTGCTCGACGGCAGCATAGCGTTCAGCAACGAGATAGCGACGCTTGTGCTCGTCGCAGGCGAGTATGCCTACATTCCGTTTGATACACGTCAGCCCGCACGCCTGGACGAAGCGCCGCCGGTTTTCATCGACGATTCCGATTTCCGTTTCGGTGACGATCTCGATGATGATGGCATTGTGGACCCACCGGATGATGCGGTGCCGCCTACCGGTTTTGATGCGGCACTTGGCACACGTCGCGCACCCGATTCCAGCGCACAGCAACCCGCCAGCGATGCGGACACCAGCGATGACACGGGACGGGAGCCGCCGGCGCAGCAGATACGGGGCATCGGTAGCGACGGAAATGAAGTGGACCTGACGCCAGGCGGATTGCCCGATCCGCAGAATCGGACAATCGGTTTCTCAACGGGACCGCTCGGCCTCGTGGATACGGTCTGGAGCTTCGTTTCCGACAACCTGTCGGGTGAATACCAGCTCGACGGCAACAACAACGTTACGAGTTTTACGGGTGGTTTCCCGTTACGCAGCGGGCCTGATACGGCAACCTTCGATATTGGCTCGTCAGCGAACGTGGACACTGGATTCGACTCGGTGACCGTGCTTCGCTGGGGGCGCTGGGCCGGCGGCATGGCATCGATCACGCTCAGCGACGGCACCGTCACAGGCCAGGACCTCGGCACGCAAAGCATTCACTGGGTCAGCAGCCCGCAGTGGACAGCCGCGCCCGCCATGCCCATTGCCGGCACGGCCAGTTACACGCTCATTGGCAACACGTCACCAACCGATAACTTTGGCAATACCGGTGTACTCGGAGCGGCAACGTTTGATGCCGATTTCACGAACATGCTGGTCGACAGCACGCTCGTCATCGATATCAATGGTGCCAGCTGGACGGCGGCGGGCCAGGGCAGCATCGGCGCCGCGGCACAACTACCCGCCCACCTGTTCCAGGGCATTTACAACAACGTAACGATCACCGACCCAACCGGCACAGCGATTGGGAGCGGTAGCTTCTCTGGCTTTTTCAGCGACTCCGGCCCGGCCTCGGACCCGACATTTCCGGGTGGCGTCGGCCTGACGTTCAGCTTGCAGGACCAGGGCGGTACGGTCTCTGTGTCCGGTGCCGCCGCATTTGGCAATCCGTGAGTTTCGACGTCGTCATTGTCGGTAGTGGGCCGGCCGGCCTGAGTGCGGCCGCCCGCGCCGCCGAACTCGGTCTCGAGTATGTGTTACTCGAGGCAACCGCCGCGCCGGCCAATACCATCCAGCGGTATCAGAAGGGCAAGCACGTCATGGCCGAGCCAACGGTTGTGCCGCTCAGGAGTGACCTCGAGTTTTCTGCCGGGACCCGCGAAGCCGTGCTTGGCGCCTGGCAGGACGGCATTGTCAGGCTCGGCGTCAACGTGCGTTACAGCGCAGAAGTGACGGCTATCTCCGGTGCAGCGCCGAATTTGGAACTGACACTGGCTGACGGCGAAGCGCTGCAGGCCAAGGCCGTGATTCTCGCAATCGGCCTGCAAGGTAACCCGCGCAAGCTCGGTGTTCCTGGAGAGAACGGCGACTTCGTGCAGTATACGCTCGACGACCCCGACGAATACCAGGGCGAAACGATTGTCATTGTAGGCGCAGGCGATGCAGCGATCGAGAACGCCATCGCCCTCGCGCGCAGCAACTCGGTCATCATCATCAATCGCCGCGACGAATTTGCGCGCGCCAAGGAAGGCAATCTCAACCTGATCACGCGGGCCATCGAAGACGGCTCCATTACCTGCTTCTACAAGACCAACGTCGCGTCGGTCGACGCCAGCCGGAGCATCGTCCTTAACACCGAAACCGGACAAACGCGCGTTAACTGCGACCGCATCATCGCGCGCCTCGGCGCTATTCCACCGCGCGGATTCGTCGAATCGTGCGGTATCGAATTCCCCAGCGATGACCCGACAACGCTGCCGGAACTGACTGGCCGCTATGAGTCTAATGTGCCCGGCCTGTATGTCATTGGCGCGCTTGGCGGCTACCCGTTGATCAAACAGGCAATGAACCAGGGCTACGAGGTCGCCGAATTCATCGCAGGCAACGACATCCTCCCGGCCGACCACAGTATCTTGGAGCAGAAATTTCGCAGCCTGCCTTTTGGTAACGACGTCGACGGCACGCTGAGCCTGATTCGCAAGCGCATACCGTTGTTCGCCGACATCAACGGACTCGTACTGCGGGAGCTGGTGCTGGCCAGTGAGATTCTGACCCCCAGGGCCGGTGATGTGATCTTTCAGCAGAATGACTACACGAATTCGTTCATCACGATCATTGAAGGCGAGGTCAGTATCGAGACAGACGGTGGCAAGTCGATACGCCTCGAACGCGGCCAGTTCTTCGGCGAAATGAGCCTGTTGTCGGGTCGTCGCCGTTCAGCCACTGTGCGCGCATCGGTTGATTGCGTATTGCTTGAATCACCGCGCCGCGAAATTATTCGCTTGATGAACACCTACAAACGCGTGCGACGAATCATCGACCAGTTTTTCATTATTCGCACGCTGCGTGCCGGGCTCGTCCCGGACCTGCCATTTGATAAGGTTGCCGCCGTAGCGGCGAAGACCGAACTCAAGTTGTTCAAGGCAGGGGACGAGCTGTTCGCCGAGGGTGATGATGGCGACGGGCTGCACCTGATTCGCAGCGGCTCGGTTTCGGTAACCCGGAACATCGGCGGCCGTGACATCGTGACGACTTACGTCGCAGCCGGCAACTACGTGGGCGAAATGGCGTTGCTCGGCCAGGCGAAACGCTCGGCCACCGTGCGCGCAACGGTTGCAACCGAGTCGATCTTCCTGGGAGCCGACGTGTTCCAGCAACTGTTGTTGTCGCAAACCGGCCTGCGCGAGCGCGTGCAAGATACGATGAAAGACCGGCTCAGTGAAAACCTGCGCATGGAAGCCGCACCGGATGCCGGCGACCTGATCTCCTTCCTGATGCAACAAGGTCTCGGTGAAGCCACTGACGTGTTGCTTATCGACGAATCGCTATGTGTTGGCTGTGACAACTGCGAAAAAGCCTGTGCCGAGACTCATGGCGGTACATCTCGCCTCGACCGATCGGCTGGGCCGACATATGCCGAAATCCACGTGCCCACCTCGTGCCGGCACTGCGAAGACCCGCACTGCATGAAAGACTGCCCACCCGATGCGATCCGGCGCGCATCCAATGGCGAGGTGTTTATCGAGGACAGCTGCATCGGTTGCGGCAATTGCGAGCGAAACTGCCCGTATGGCGTCATCCAGATGGCGGGCGAGAAAGAGAGAGCGCCGAACCTGATCTCGTGGATCATGACCGGGCGCGGCGCGGCCCCCGGTCAACGCAAACCGGTCGACGCATCGGGGGCGATGAAAAAAGCCGTCAAGTGCGACATGTGCATGGACCTCAAGGGCGGTCCCGCTTGCGTGCGCGCCTGCCCGACGGGTGCCGCACTGCGTATGAGCCCGGCGGAATTCGTCAACCTGACGAAGAAGGCGAGCTGACATGCACGAATCGATACTCGCCTACCGCAAACGCCGTTACCTATGGATCGCCCTCGGAGTGTCGTTACTCGCTATCGTCGCATACCTCTTCGACGATCCCCAGGAGCCGTCGAACGGCGGCACTGTGCTCGGCTATACACTTGGCACCACTGGCGTACTGCTCATTCTCTGGCTGACCTGGTTCGGCGTGCGCAAGCGCCGCTATTCGTCGACACGCGGCACAGTACAAGGCTGGCTGTCGGCGCATGTTTATCTCGGCGTTGCCCTGCTAGTCGTCGTGGTGCTTCACGCCGGCTTTCAGTTCGGCATGAACGTACACACGGTCGCATTCGCGCTGATGGTGCTCGTTATTGCCAGCGGCCTGTGGGGAGTTTTCATCTACATGAGGTATCCCGAGCGGGCCAGCGCTAACCGCGACGGTTCGAGCCGGCCTGAGCTAATGGATCAGCTCGAGGACCTCGATCGGCGCGCCCAACGTGTCGCCGGCGAGCTCAGCGAAGAGTTCCAGGAACTCGTCGAAAGCGGCGTCTCACGTACGCAGCTCGGCAGCACCCTGTGGACACGGCTGCGCGGGCGCGATCTGTCGCAGATCATTCTGCGCCAGGGGGGCAAGACGACAGTGATGGCCAACCCGGGGCAGGAGGCGGCCCTAGACTGGCTGGCAAATGAGCAGTCGCGCGCGGTCGATGCCGATTCACTGGCAAAAATTGGCGAACTCTCGGCGCTGATACGTAACAAGCGGCAGCTACTCAGGCAAATCGCCGAAGACCTGAGGTTGCAAGCCACGATGGAGATCTGGCTGTATTTTCACGTGCCGCTCACTGCCGCGATGCTGATGGCCCTCATCGCTCATATCGTTACCGTGTTCCTGTACTGGTGACGCCGTGAAATACCTTATTCGATTTATTTCGAGGAACCCGGCGGGCGGTGTCGAGTACAGGGACAAGGTCGTCGATGCGCCGACGATCACCATCGGTCGCGCCACCGACCAGGTGTTGCAGCTAAGGGACCTCCGGGCACGGCTGCAGCACGCGGTCATTGAGCAAAAACCCGACGGCGTGCATGTTTCATCGAGTGCGCTGACCGGCATCATCGTCAATGGCCGATCACAACGTGCATCGAAGCTTGCGGTCGGCGATATCATCGAGGTCGGTGCAAACGTCATCAAGGTCATTGACGCGCCAGACGGTATCGATTTCGCAATCTCGTTCGAGCTGAGTGATGACGCAAGCACGGAACACTTCGTTACGCGCTGGAGTGAACCCGTGTCCGATGTTGGTGGCTGGAGTAAGCGGCGTCTCTCGTGGACGCTCGTTGCCGTCGTGGCCCTGCTCGGATTCGTACTGCCGATCTACACGTACGATATGTTCCTGCAGGCCGGGCCTATCCACAGCGCACACTCCACTACGGCCGCCGAATGCGATCTTTGCCATCTCAATGCATTTGAACGCGTTCCGGACAGCGCATGTGAGGCTTGCCACACCGTCGACCGTCATGTCGTGCATTCAACCGCTGCCGTATTGGGCGAAATTCGCTGTGCCAGTTGTCACCTCGAACACAACGAGCCCGAGCAACTCGTCAACCAGCACCAGGGCCTGTGCGGCGATTGCCACGCCAACACCCCGCCCGATGCTGCCCTGGACAGTGCTGCTGATTTCCTCGATGACCATCCTGAATTCAATGCTGCCGGACAGGCTGAGGATTCGAATCTCAAATTTGACCACGCGGCTCATCTGGCCGAGCAGGGCATTGTCACGCCTGCTGGGCGCCGCGTAATCGAATGCAATGAATGCCACATCCAGGAACCCGGCGGCGCGGGATTCGAAACAATCAGGATGGATGTGCACTGCAGCGACTGTCATACGTTGAGTTTCGATCCCGATGATACGACGCGCACCGTGCCGCATGGAGACCCGGAGACGGTCGTTCAGTCATTGATCGAGTATTACAGCGCGCGGCTTCTCGGTGAGGACCCCGATGCTGTCGAGCAGCGTGTGCGTCGCCCGGGTCAACGGCTATCGCGAGCCGACCGCGACCGCGCCGCAGCCGAGGCACGCGTCGAGGCACTGGCAATTGCCGAAGACCTGTTCGAACGGCGCGCGTGTACGAACTGCCACACCGTGACCCGTGTCGACGGCGACGTACCATGGCATGTCGAGCCGGTCGAACTCACGACGCACTTTTTCAGCAACGCCTTCTTCACACATGCTGCGCACCAGACCGAGATTTCGGCCTGCGGCGACTGCCACGAAGCAAGGACGTCCGCGTCGGCCACCGATGTCCTCGTCCCCGGCATCGAAAACTGTCGCGATTGCCACGGCAGCGGCTTTGCGCGCCGCAATGCTCCTGGCCAGACGCCCAGTACCTGCGTTATGTGTCACAGCTTTCACTTTGAATCCAAGGGACCACGGGAATGAGGCTGCACGCGATCGGCCTGGCATTGCTGATGCTCGTGCTGGTTGCCTGCAGTGGCGGGTCGCAGAAGCAGGCCGGCGACGTCGATCCTGCAACACCTGGGTCAGGTTGTGAGGGGTCATGCGGCGATGTCGCAACGAGCCTGACGATTGCCGAGGTCGAAACCGTCATCGCCCAGGCGGTGGCCGAAGCGCAGGCGCGTGGCGTCAGTGCGACGATTGCCGTTGTCGACCGAGTCGGTAACGTGCTCGCCGTGTTCCGCATGACGGGTGCTGCGGCGGCTGTCACGGTGGCTTCGCCCGGCGCCGGGGCCGATGGCGGGCTTGAAGCCGTCAACATTGTGCCCGATGCCGCGGCGGCGATCGCCAAGGCCGTAACGGCAGCTTATCTCTCGACCGAGGGCAATGCGTTCACCACCCGGACCGCAAGCCAGATCGTGCAGGATCATTTCAATCCGCTCGACAACCAGCAACCTGCGGGGCCCTTGTTCGGCGTGCAGTTCAGTCAGCTGGCGTGCTCAGACCTGATGATGCGTTTTGGCGGCGGCGCACCTTCTGCCGGGCCATTCCGGTCCCCGCTCGGTCTTTCCGCCGACCCGGGCGGCCTGCCGTTGTATAAGGTTGGCACCGCTGTTGGCGGCGTCGGCGTCATCAGCGACGGACTGTACTCGTTCGACCCGGATATTTCGGATGTCGACAGCGATAACGACGAGTTAATCGCAATAGCGGGTGCGTCGGGTTTTGCGGCGCCCGATATGCGGCGCGCCAATCGGATCGCTGTTGACGGACGCACGCTACGCTTCACCGATAGCGCTCCCGGCGACCTGATGAGTGATCCGAACACAGCACCGTCGTTCGCCAGCATCAACAATGTCGTCGGTGCGCTGGTTGCCGTGCCGGGTTACGTTGCAGCCAATGTCAGCGCGGGTACCGCGTTCGGCCATGCAACATCCGGGATACGTCCCGATGCACTCGACTTCCAGGGTCTCGACGCGTATGTGCTCGTCGACTCACTCGACGCCGAGCGCTACCGGCCCATCGCGGGCACGGACGGTGTCAATGCACTTACAGCTGTCGAGGTACAGACGATACTGGCCGAGAGCCTCACGCTGGCCAATCGCATGCGTGCGCAAATCCGCCGTCCGTTTGGTACACCGGCACGCGTCACAATCTCGGTCGTCGACTCCAATGGCGTAATACTCGGAATCGTGCGCAGCCGCGATGCGCCCGTGTTCGGCATAGATGTGTCGTTACAGAAAGCGCGTACGGCGTCGTTCTTTTCGTCGGCCGCCGCTGGCAGCGCTCTCAGCGGCGTACCACCTGCCACGTATCTCAACGGAGGGCTCGTCGTGCTGCGCAAGGAGCCCCTGTCGCAATACGTGACCGCTGTGCAGACATTCCTGGGCTTGCCGAATGCATTGACCGATGGTGCCATCGCTTTTTCGGATCGCGCAGGCGGCAACCTGTCGCGACCCTTTTATCCCGATGGCGTCACGGGCAACCCGGAAGGACCATTCAGTAAGCCGGCCGGAGAGTGGAGTCCGTTCTCAACAGGACTACAGCTCGATCTCGTCTACAACGCCATCATTCAGCATGTCGGTTTCGTCGCCGGGCTTGTGCCGGACGTCCCGGCAAATTGCACGGGCATCGATGGATTTGACAACGGCTTTGTAACGGCTGGCGTCATCGGCCAGCTTGCTAACGGCACACAGATCTTTCCGGGTAGCGTACCCATCTATCGCGGCAACCAACTAATTGGCGGTGTCGGGGTGTCCGGTGACGGTATCGACCAGGACGACATGATTGCATTCCTTGGCGTGCACCGCGCTGGCCAGTCCCTTGGCGGTTTCGGCAATGCGGACAAAGCCATTCGCAGCGATACCCTGGCTCCGCAAGGGGTCCGACTGCGCTACGTCAATTGCCCTATTTCGCCTTATATCGACAGTGACGAGCAGAATGTTTGCGAAGGTAAGTAAAGCGAAGCTGCTCGCATTGATGTTGGTGGCATTCTCTCCGAGCGGTTCGACGATGGCGGAAGAAATGGCCCTTGATTCACGCCCTGACTGCACGTTCGGCGAAGAGCGTATACGCCGCCGGCCCGGGTCACCAATCCCGGATCAGGGTGCCTGCGAGGATAAGGGATTGCAGCCTGCCATCTGGCGGCCGCTGCCAGAGTTTGCGGCTGTTCCGGATCGCTGGCGCATCGTATCAGCGCTCGGTTATCCCGAGCGCAAGTGGGACCCTTACAACGGCAATAACGTGCTCAAAGGGGACCGTCCGGCTTTCGGGGGGGACTGGTTCTTCTCGATGAGCCTGATTTCGGACTCTACGTTCGAGCGTCGAAGCATTCCGACCCCAGTCGCCACAGCCACGTCACCGTCAACAGGCTCGATCGACCTTGTCGGCGAGCCCGTCCAGTCAGCCTTCACACAAAACCTGATTACGGAATTCGTGCTTTACAAAGGTGACACGGTCTTCAAGCCGCCCGACTGGGAGCTTCGTGTCCTGCCCGTATTCAACTTTACTAGCGTCAAGGTGGAAGAAGCCGGCCTGCTACGTGTCGATACAACCGAACCGACACGGCGCAACGACAACCATGCCGGCATACAGGGACTTTTCGTCGACAAGCACCTGCGCAACGTTTCCGAGCGGTATGACTTCGACAGCCTGCGTATCGGCATTCAGCCAATCACGGCTGATTTTCGTGGTTTCCTGTTCCAGGACGCACCTTTCGGCATTCGCCTGTTCGGCACGCGCAATAACAATTTGTGGCAATACAACATCGGCCTGTTTCGACGCATGGAGAAAGATACAAATAGCGGCCTGAACGACGTCGGTGCCGACTTGCGCGATGATGACGTATTTTTATTCAATCTCTACCGGCAAGACTGGCCTTTCTTGGGACTAACCTCGCAGGTCGCAGTTGTACACAACCGCAACCGTGAAAACCGGGAACGCTTCGTCGACAACAACGGCTTTCTTACCAGACCTGCGGCTATTGGTACGCAAATGCCGCGCGAATACGATGTCACATACCTCGGCTATAACGCTGATGGCCACATCGGCAAGTGGAACTTGAGTTTCTCGGGTTACTACGTGTACGGCGAGGAAAGCCGTGGCACGTTCGTCGAGCACAAGAGCGATATCAGCGCTGCGTTCGCTGCACTGGAAGTCTCGCGCGACTTTGACTGGATTCGCGTCAAGGTGACCGGGCTGGTCGGCACAGGCGATGACGACCCCTACGACGATCGTTCGACGGCATTTGATGCAATCTTCGAGAACCCGCTCATCGCGGGCGCTGATACGAGCCTCTGGATTCGACAGGCAATCCCGCTGATCGGCGGTGGGCGCGTGACGCTGTCCGGCACCAACGGCATTCTTAACTCTCTGCGTCCGAACAAGTTCCAGAGCCAGTCCAATTTCACCAACCCGGGAATCCTGCTCGTGGGACTCGGTGCCGAGCTCGACCTTACACCACAGATTCGTGTCTCGCTCAATGCTAACCAGATCGGGTTCGCCGATACGGCCGTGCTCGAAGCCGCGCGCAACCAGGCCGGGCTTCGCCGACGAATTGGCGCGGACCTGTCGATGGCGATTACTTACCGCCCGTTCACCTCACAAAACGTCATCCTGCGACTGACCGGCTCAATGCTCGTCCCGCAAAAAGGCTACAAAGACCTGTTCGGTTCGGATGACATTCCATACTCCGTTTTCGCAAACCTGGTCCTGGCCTACTGATGCAGAGACTCACACTTACGTTCCTGACGATTGCGGTATTGCCGGTATTGCTGTTCGCCGCCGAGGGCGAGAAGCCACGCTCGATCGAATACCCGGAGTACCCGCCCGCACCTCCCAAGCAGGACCAGGTCGATGCCGACCGCAAGAGCGCGGGTTGCATCACATGCCATACATCGTCTGATGCCGCGACAATGCATGTCAGCAATGCCGTCATTCTCGGCTGCAGCGACTGCCATGGTGGCGACCCGACTGTATTTCGCCCGGACGGCGCGCCGTCTGGCAGCTTCATCGATGAGATGCGTGACCGCGCCCACGTGCAGCCACTCTATCCCGAGACCTGGCACTACCCGTCGAGCGCGAACCCGAAGCAGTCATATACGCTGCTTAACTACGAAAGCCCGGCGTTCATCCGCTTCGTCAACCCGTCAGACTACCGTGTCGCCAGCAAGGCCTGCGGCGCCTGCCACCAGCCGATCATCGACGCCAATATCCGCAGCATGATGGCGACTGGCGCCATGCTCTGGGGCGGTGCGGCTTACAACAACGGCATTCTCCCGTACAAGAACTATATCCTCGGCGAGAGTTACACCGAAGACGGTGAAGCCGCGATGATCACGGGCGCACCGGTCGATCCCGAATTGGCAGCGAAGCACGGCATCCTGCCGGCGCTGTACCCGCTGCCTACCTGGGAAAATGTCGAACCCGGCGACGTGTTTCGTGTATTCGAGAAAGGCGGGCGCAATATTCTCAACCTGTTCCCCGAAACCGGAAACCCGAATGTTGTCGGGCAAATCCAGCGCCTCGAGGAACCGGGCCGCCCGGATATACGCCAGTCAAATCGGGGTCCCGGAACCGGCGCGCGCATCTCGGTGCCGCTCATCAACATTCACAAGACACGTCTCAACGACCCTTTTACCTGGTTCCTCGGCACCAATGACCAGCCCGGTGACTATCGTTCGTCGGGTTGTGCCTCTTGCCATGTGATCTACGCAAACGACCGCGACCCGCGCCATTCGGGCCCTTACGCCGAATACGGCCATAGCGGCGAGACTGTCACGGCCGACCCGGCGATCCCGGTCGGCAGGTCGGGTCATCCGCTCGAGCATAAGTTCACGCGCGCCATACCGACAAGCCAGTGCATGGTCTGCCACATGCACCAACCGAACATGTTCGTGAATTCCTATCTTGGCTACACGATGTGGGACTACGAGTCCGACGCGCCTCGTATGTGGCCAGAGCAACAGCGCTACCCGAGCATCGAGGAACAGCGGGAGGTGCTTGATCGCAATCCCGAAGGTGCCGCCGTTCGAGGTCTCTGGAGTGATGTCGAATTCCTGAAAAAGGTCTCCGAGCTGAACCCGGTATTGCAGGACACTCAGTTCGCTGACTACCACGGCCACGGCTGGAATTTCCGCGCCGTGCATAAGCGTGACCTCGAGGGCAATTTGCTCGATGCCGACGGCGACATCGTATCGAACGATGACCCCGACAAGTTCAAGAAAGCTGTGCACCTGTCATCGATTCATGTTGACAAGGGCATGCACTGCGTCGACTGTCACTTCACGCAGGACAACCATGGCAACGGCCATTTGTACGGTGAGGTTGCGAGTGCGATCGAGATCGAGTGCAAGGACTGCCACGGCACGGCGCAGGCGTACCCTGACCTCAAGACGTCCGGTCCGGCTGCGCCACCGGGCGGCACCGACATGCGCCTGTACCGCAATATCGACGGCCAAAAGCGCTTCGAGTGGCGCGATGGCAAGCTGATCCAGCGCTCCGTGTTGAACCCCGGCGTCGAATGGGTGCTCAGTCTCGTCAAGGACAGCGTCAACCCCGACCATGACGATTACAACGAGAGAGCGGCACGTGCCAAGCTCATGGGCAATGACACCGCAACGCAGGCGTGGGGCCCCGGAATCGATCTTGTCGATCTTGCGCACCAGGACGAAGAAATCGAGTGTTACACCTGCCATACCTCGTGGATCACGAGTTGCGCCGGTTGCCACCTGCCGATCGAAGCCAACTGGAAGACCAAGCGGCACCATTATGAAGGTGGTGAGACGCGCAACTACGCCACGTATAACCCGCAGGTCGTGCGTGACCAGATGTTCATGCTAGGCAAGCGCGGCCCGGCCAATGACGGCAAGATTGCACCGGTTCGTTCTTCGTCCGCACTCGTCCTGTCGTCGACGAATGCGAATCGCGAGCGAATTTACGTACAACAACCGCCGGTCGCGGCCAGCGGCTACAGCTCGCAGGCCATGAATCCGCACTTCCCGCACACGACGCGCAAGACCGAGACCAAGACCTGTAGCAACTGTCATCTGACCGAGAATGGCGGTAACAACGCATGGATGGCGCAGCTGTTGCTACAGGGCACGAACTTCGTCAACTTCGTCGGTTTCCACACGTATGTGGGACTCGAAAACGGTATTGCTGCCGTGCAGGTAACCGAGTGGGATGAGCCCCAGGCCGTCATCGGCAGCTACCTGCATCGCTACGCGTATCCGGACAACTACACACGCCATCAAGAAGACGGTAAAAAGCTGCAGACGGCGCATGTATACAACGACAAGCAAACGGGTTGCCTGCAGCTGCGTGGCGAATATCTCTTTGCGGCGGCCGGCAAGAAGGGCCTGGTCGTCTATGACGTAGCCAATGTCGCGAATAAAGGCTTCAGCCAGCGAATCGTCACCGCGCCATTCGCCAAAGTCGGACATGACTCTGTCGTTAACAGCAAGTTCGCGACCTGCGTGGCGCTGCCGACTAACCAACCCGTGCATCCGCCACGCAACGAAGGCGACCTCATGCGTGTGGACAACCAGGAACAGCCATTCCACCCGATCTACAACTATGCGTTCACGACCGATAGAGTCGAAGGGCTTTTGATAACAGACGTCGTGACCTTCGCCGACGGCGACCTCAATAATAACCGGCTCAAAAGCAGCGTGCGCTGGAATCCGGACAACGTGCTGGACGGCGCACGCCACATCACGATCGGCGGGCACTATGCCTACATTGCGGCAGACCGAGGACTTGTCATTGTCGACCTCGACGACCCGCTGGCGCCGCGGGTGACAGCCGTGGTACCAGTCAACGACGTGCGCGCCTCGGCACTGCAGTTTCGATACCTGTTCGCGACCACAGCCGAGGGATTGCGTGTTATCGATGTCACATCACCTGCAAAGCCGCGCCTGGTAGAGGATGCGCTAGTCCCGATTCAGGATGCACGCCGTGTCTACGTCGCTCGTACTTACGCTTATGTCGCTGCCGGCGCACAGGGTCTCGCAATTGTCGACGTGTGGGAGGCAGAGAATCCGCGGCTCGATCAGTATTTCAATGCGGGAGGCACGATCCGCGACACACACGATGTTGTTGTGGCATCCACCAACGCGTCGTTGTTTGCCTATATTGCCGATGGCGACGCCGGGCTCAAGGTCGTACAGCTGACCTCCCCCGACCTGCAGCCGAACTTCTACGGATTCAGCCCCAGGCCCAACCCGGAGCTGATTGCTACTTATGAAACATCGAGCCCGGCAATGTCACTTTCGAAAGGCCTCGACCGTGACCGCGGCGCCGACGAGACTGGTGGACAAATCGCCGTGTTCGGCCGCAAGGGCTCACGCCCGTTGACGCTCGAGGAGATGCGGGAGTTGTATCTCGACGATGAAGGAAAACCCTGGTATGTCGAAGATGAATAAACGGATCCGCGCCCAAGGGGCGCTTTTGCTGGCAATGATTAATGTGCCGGCACTCGCGGCAACGCTGCCGGAGTCCAGCGTGGAGAAACACATGGGCGTAGCTACCTGTGCGTCCTCGCAATGCCACGGGTCGGCTATTCCACGTGACGGCACGGGCGTCTTGCAGAACGAATATGTCACCTGGACGCAGTCGGACCCACACTCAAAGGCCTACGAGATATTGAGCAACGAGCAATCGCGCCTGATCGCGTCACGCCTCGGTATCGGTCGTGCACGTGAGGCTGATGTCTGCCTCGATTGCCACGCCGACAATGTGGCCCCGGACAAGCGCGGTGACAAGTTCCAGCTGTCCGACGGCGTCGGTTGCGAAGCCTGCCATGGCGGTGCCGAAAATTGGCTCTCGACCCATTACAAAGCACCCGAAGTCACGCACCAAGCGAACCTGCAGGCAGGCCTGTATGCCAATGAAGATGCGGTCGATCGTGCCAACCTTTGTTTGTCCTGCCACCTCGGCACACGCGACAAGTTTGCGACGCACAAGATCATGGCTGCCGGTCATCCGCGACTGGTATTCGAACTCGACACATTCACCGAACTGTGGCGCACAGCGGGGCGGCAGCCGCACTACCGTGTCGATGCCGACTATCGCGAACGCAAGGACATCGATGGTCACGTCTATACCTGGGCAGCCGGGTTACTGGCCGAAGCACGGCGGCGCCTCGACCTGATACAGAGCCATTATTTCGATGTTCCGGGTATGTTTCCCGAACTCGCGTTCTACGATTGTCACGCTTGCCACCGTACGATGAAGACCGTGCAGTGGCGCTCGCTGCCACGCCATGGTGGCGTCGGTCCCGGCACTCCGTTCATCAATGACGGCACGTTCGTCATGTCACTCGCGCTGGCGCGCGCCATCGAGCCAGGTGAAACCGAAGGACTGATCAATGCCCTCAAACGCATCCACCGTGCAAGCATTACGAGCGTCGACGCCATTCGCGAGGCGGCAACTGAACTCGATTCGATCCTTGCACGAATGGGGTCACGATTGACGCCGGCGAGGTTACGCGGCCGCGAAGCAAAAATACTCGAAGAAATTCTCGCCACGGGCGCCGAAGGCAATTACCTGGATTACGTCAGTGCAGAGCAAGCATTTATGGCTGTACAGACGCTTGTCATCGAACTCGACGATCCGATTCTGGAAGCTGAACTCGATTTGCTGGCCGATTCACTCAACAATGACGAACGCTATCGGCCGTCGGAGTTTCGGCGGCTGCTATCTGCCCTGCAGGAAGAAGACTGATTCGGGGATTCCCTGTTGCTTCAAAAATGTCAGCTGGTCAAAGTAACCTTTCTGAGAAACAAGCTGTTCTTTAACGGCATCTTCAACGCACAGCCCAGCGAGGTCGTCGACTTTGGCGGTGGTGAATTTCTCCACCCAGTCTCTGACCGGTTCTCTCGGTGTCATGTCGTGCCCGCATGCTAGGATTGTGCCGCTATGCCACGCATCCTTGATTACAACGGACAGGACGCCAATCGCACCGTCACTGTTGCCGACATCGTCACGCAAAAAGGCAAACGGGGTAAGCTGGCACAGGTTACCGCATCGACCGCAGAGGAATCCGCGGCTGCGGAAGCGGCCGGTATCGAAATGGCGGTGTGCATGTCCACCTGCGTTCGCGACGTCCGTGCTGGGTCATCCAGCATCTTTGTCACGGCAGCCATAGATTTTACAGGGGCTGTTACGGACGAGGACCTGCTCGAGACAGCCTTTGGTGCCCTGACCGACGGCGCAGACGCCGTGATCACAGCACGGCGGTTTCAGGCTGTGCGGCGCATCGCTGACGAGGGCGTGCCGGTCATGGGGCACCTGGGATTTGTACCAAAGAAGTCGACCTGGTACGGGGGTGTCAGGGCTGTCGGCAAGACAGCGGAGGAAGCATCGGCACTCTGGGACGACTTTCGTCGCCTGGAAGACGCAGGCGCGTTTGCGGTCGAATGCGAACTCATCCCCGGCATGTTGATGCGCGAAATCACGAAGCGCACCGGGCTTACTACGATATCACTGGGTTCGGGGCCGGACGCCGACATCATCTTCCTGTTCATGTCGGATATTTGCGGCGAAAGTCCCCGGGTGCCGAAGCACGCACGCACTTACGGCGACCTGAAATCGCTGTATGCGAAGATCAACGACGAAAGAGTTCGTGCGCTAACCGGCTACCGGAACGATGTTCAGTCGGGCAATTACCCAGGCGAAGCTGAAGTTGCTGCGATCGATGCGGCCGAAATTGCCAAATTCCTGGAAGGGCTGGACTCCTAGCCAGGCTCTGAGGCGGGTGAACGACGTTCATCACGACGTGATGATTTCTGCTATCTTGAGCGATTGGCAAAGTCGGGACTGGGGGTCTCTTGAGCCAGCTGTTCCAGGAACTGAAACGCCGCAACGTGTTTCGCGTTGCCATCGCCTACCTGGCGTTGGCGTGGCTGATCGTGCAGATCGCCGATATCGTGCTCGGCTACACGTCTGCGCCGGCCTGGGTCATGCAGGTCCTGATGCTGTTTCTGCTCATGGGCTTCCCGCTGGCCGTCTTCTTTGCATGGGCCTTCGAACTCACGCCCGAGGGTATCAAGCGCGAGCACGAAGTGGACCGGGAGAAATCCATCACCCGCGAGACGGGACGCAAGCTCAATCGAACCATAACCGTCGTCCTGGTTGCCGCCGTTGCGTTCCTGCTCGCCGACAAGTTCCTGTTGCGCGGCGAAGCGCCTTCGGAAGCTGTCGGCACAGACTTGTCCGTGGCCGTGCTGCCGTTTGTCGCGATGAGCAGCGGGCCTGACGACGAGTTTTTTGCCGATGGGCTGACCGAAGAGATTCTCAATTCGCTGACGCGAGTGCCAGAGCTGCTGGTCACGGCCCGAACCTCCGCCTTTCACTTCAAGGGCAAGGATATTCCGATACCCGAGATTGCCGCGACGCTCGGCGTTGCCCATATCGTCGAGGGCTCGGTGCGACGGTCCGGCGATCAGATGCGCGTCACGGCGCAGCTCATTCGTGCCGAAGACGGTTTTCATCTCTGGTCCGAAACATACGACCACGAAACGAGTGATGCGTTTGGCGTGCAAACCGATATCGCGGAGAAAATAGCGAACGCGCTCGATGTCGTGCTCGACGAAGATCAGCTCGAGCAGATGCGGTCATTCGGTATGCGCGATCCCGAGGCATTTGTTGCGTGGCAGAGAGGCTTCGACCTGTACTTGCGGGCACATACCGGCTGGTCGGTGACCGACCGATTGCGCGAGGCGAATGAATGGCTCGAGAAATCGCTCGCGCTGCATCCGGAAAACGCCGCCGCATACGCGATCCACAGCGACCTCGCCGCGCACATTCTAATGGAAGCCAGTGCAGGTCAGCCGATCAGTGAAGAAGACCTCAACAAGGCGCTCGCGGATTTCACCTCCGATATGGACAACGCGATCAAGTATGCCCCTGATGAGGTAACCGGTCTGTCGGCCCGGTTCGACAAGAAAATCATACTTGGCGACTGGAGAGGGGTTACCGCGCTGCTTGACGAAATCGCCCGTGCCCAAACCTGCGTCTGGCCTTCATGGGATGACGTGACGTCGATTACTTATGGCTATGAGCAACTATTCCTTGACGTTGCGTTGCGTAAGATCGAATGTGATCCGCTCAATTTCAGCGGATGGCGAGCCCAGGTTCAGGGTCATGCCTGGCTCGGCGACTACCAGGCGGCCATTGCGGCGGGGCTCAGGGGCCTCGAAGTGTTGCCGCACAACGCGATCCGCCACGCACTCGTGAAAACGTATATCGCGGCCAACGACATTGATGCGGCTGAGGCGATCGTAGATCGTGGCATGCTGAATGAGGAAATGACCTTTGATCTGCGGGTGCGGCTCGCGGCGGCCGAAGGCGATGGTGACAAGGCGCGGTCACTGGTTGCCGAGATGCGTGAAACGGACTGGGCCGAGCAGATGCAGGGCGGGATGATCTCCATGCACAGCATTACGGGCCAACGGGATGAGGCTAATCGCCTGGCGGCCGAGGCAGATGCAAGGCCGCTCGGGCACCTGATCCTGATGGTCCTGCCGCTCGACTGCCAGTGCGGCGCGCCGTTCGACCTCGAGTACACTCCCAATTTCGCGAGGCTGCTCGATGACGCTGGGCTGCCGTGGCCACCCAAGACCCTGGTCGACTGGCCGCTGATGGACGATTCGACGCAACAGGGTGAAGACATCGACGAATGAATCGCCAGCAATGGAAAGACCTGGCAGAGGCCGTCGGATTCGCCGCAATTGTTTCATCGCTCATATTTGTCGGCATCGAAACACGCAACAGTGCCAGGCAATCGGAATTACAAACCCAGGCGCTCGAGATCGCCGCATACCAGGCCCTGATGTCAAACATCGACGAAATAAATGCGCTCGGCCTGCAGAGTGCGGAGGCAGCCGCTACGATGGCAAGATTCTGGGAAGACAACCCATCCGGGCCCGATAGTTTTCGGCTCAACAGAATGCTCTAAATCCTCTTCCGGCACGGCGACCTGGCCTACTTCATGTACGAACGTGGTGCAACAGACGAAGACCGGTTGTCCTCGGCCTCCTGTGGCATTTCCTGAAACAGGTCGAAACGTGTTCGGTCGGCGTTTTTCAAGAACCCTCGAGTTGAGCCCTCGATGATCACAATACCCAGCGCCGGCGAGTTTTTCCATGCCCGAGACCATTGTGCAGAGCAGGGCAATAGGCGCTTCGGGCCAGCGTGACAGGCGGGCGGCAATATTGAACTTCGGCGCACAGTTGATTCGAGGGCGCCCATAGAAATGTACCAACTCGACCCCATATCAAGGTCGCGGGTGGGACGTGCTGGATATCGTAAGTCAACAAGCCAAAGTGTCCTCGGAAACCGGGTCCGAGCCGCGGACAGGCCGGGAACTGTTCAACGCAACCACGCCGTTTGCGATCGAGTCGGTACGAAGAAGCTGGTGGCTTGTGGGCTCGACGTTTGTGATGCTGATCCTGGCGCTCGTCGGCGCGGCGTTCGCACCCGTATGGCCGCTGCGCCTGTTCTTCTCCGTGGTGTCTGCACTGTTGCTGGTGCGCGCTTTTATCACGTACCACGACTATATGCATAACGCGATCTTGCAGCGGTCGCGGTTTGCATGGATCCTGTTTCGTGCCTACGCAGTGTTTGCCCTCACGCCGCCGCGATCGTGGAAAAAGAGCCACAATTATCACCATGGCCACGTGGGGAAGATCTGTGGTCCCAGCGTCGGCGCGTTCGCGATCATGACGACCGACATGTGGAGCGATGCGTCGCGGGCATCCAGGGCAGCTTACCGAATAGAACGCCACCCGCTGACCGTAGTGACCGGCTACCTAACGATATTCCTGTTCAGCATCACTCTGCTGCCGCTTATCCGGGAACCAAGCCGGCACTGGGATGCACTACTGGTACTGCTCGGCCATGGCACCCTGATTACTCTTTTGTGGCTTCTCGGAGGCTTTGAGACCGCGTTCTTCGTCGTATTGCTGCCGATGACTATCGCCTCGATGATCGGCAGCTACATGTTTTACGCGCAGCACAGCTTCGAAGACATGCACATCCTTTCAGAGGAGAACTGGACGTACTATCGGGCGGCGATGGAGTCATCCAGTTACATGAAGCTCAACAGGCTTATGCGTTGGTTCACCGGTAACATCGGCTATCATCATATCCATCACCTGAACGTGCGGATTCCTTTCTATCGGCTCCCCGAGGCGATGAGCGCAATTCCCGAGTTGCAGTCGCCCGCTACTACAACGCTTTCATTCCGTGACATCCGCGCATGCTTCCGCTGTTGCCTGTGGGACCCGGAGTTACAGCGCATGGTTTCGTACCGGGAGGCCGCCAAAGCAGCCTGACGCAACAGCCTATATATGGCTTCGGCTATCCCGAATAGCGCGAGTGCCTATATTAGGTAGACTATTCCGAAGCTTCCGGAGAGAGGTGGGCGCTGTGAGAGTGGGCATTAGGCGAGAACTCGAAGCAAGAAGCTTCGACCAGACCCTGGTTCGCTGGATCCTGAGATTCGCCGGTAATCCGAACATCTCTGTGCGGCTCTGGAACGGCGACGAATTCCAGATTGCGGACGGAAACCCTGTCGCCTGCATGGAAATTCACGACCGGGGCGTTTTGTTCGAGTTGATGCGCTCGCCATCGATCGGTTTCGGTGAGTGTTACAGCCAGGGCCGGATCGAGATCGACGGTAATTTCAGAGCCTTTATGGTCGAGTTGACCGCCGGCGTTACGAAGCGCCGCCGCCGCTCCCATTACGGACCGAAGCTGCGCTCGCTAATCCATGCTGCGAGAGTCAACTCGCTGGCGCTATCGCGGCACAACGTCCACCATCACTACGATCTGGGCAACGACTTCTACAAGCTGTGGCTCGATGATCGTATGGTCTATACCTGTGCCTATTTCGAGGATTCGGAAAAGACACTCGAGGAGGCGCAGGTGAGTAAGCTCGATCACGTATGTCGCAAGCTGCAACTGCAGCCCGGGCAGAAGGTGGTCGAGGCCGGCTGCGGCTGGGGCGCGCTGGCGATGCATATGGCCGAGCACTATGGTGTCGACGTCATCGCCTACAACAATTCGCACGAGCAGGTACGTTACGCCCGGGAGCGTGCCGCCGCTGCGGGCCTGGAACGCCAGGTCACCTTTGTCGAGGACGACTACCGCACGATCAGCGAGCGCTGCGACGTATTCGTCTCGGTCGGCATGCTCGAGCACGTCGGCCTGGCCAATTACCGAACACTCGGTGCCCTGATCGACCGCTGCCTCGCGCCTGACGGCATCGGCCTCATCCACTCGATAGGCCGCAGCCATCCGGCGCCCCCCGACAAGTGGATCCTCAAGCGCATCTTCCCGGGTGGCCACGTGCCCAGCCTCGGCGAGATGGCCGCGATTTTCGAGCCCTATCAGTTCACGGTACTCGACATCGAAAACCTGCGACCGCACTATGCGAAGACCTGCGCCGCCTGGCTCGAGAATTACGATCGGGTAGCCGATCGGGTCGTCGACATGTACGACGAGACGTTTGCGCGCATGTGGCGGCTGTACCTGGCCGGCTCGTCGGCGGCCTTCGAGACCGGCACCATGCAGCTCTACCAGGTCGTGTTCGCGCCGCAAGACAACAACTCACTGCCGATGACGCGCGCGCACCAGTACCCGGGATCGCATTGACATGCGCACGGCCGACGCGGTCATCGTTGGCGGCGGTCCGGCCGGCTCGACCTGCGCCTGGAAGTTGCTCGATGCGGGCCTCGATGTGCTCGTGCTCGACAAGGCGACGTTTCCGAGGACGAAGCTGTGCGCGGGCTGGGTTACACCGGAGGCCTTGCGTGACCTCGAGCTGGATCCCGGGGACTATCCACACAGCTTCATGACCTTCGAAGCCCTCAGGCTGCACTTCAAGTTCCTGAGTATCGCGCCGAGGACGCGGCAGCACTCGATACGCCGCTTCGAGTTCGACGACTTTCTGCTGCAACGGGCCGGAGCAGAGGTGGTCGAACACAAGGTGAAGAGCGTGCGCGAAGAGGGCGGCGACTACGTTATCGACGATGCATTTCGTTGCCGGTATCTCGTCGGGGCGGCCGGGACAGCTTGCCCCGTGTACCGCAACCTGTTCCACGACAGCAACCCGCGGGCGAGCGGCCTGCAAATTGCGACGCTCGAGCAGGAATTCGCCTACGACTGGCAGGACCCCACCTGCCACCTGTGGTTTTTCGATGGTGGACTTCCGGGCTACGCATGGTACGTGCCCAAGGCGAACGGTCACATCAATATCGGTCTCGGAGGCATAGCGTATCGGCTGAAAGCGCAGGGCGGGCATCTGCGCGACTACTGGCGACAGTTTACGGCAAAGCTCGGCAAGCGCGGTCTCGTACGGTGCGACGACTATCGTCCAACCGGTTACAGTTACTACCTTCGCGGTGACGTCGACACGGTGAAGATAGGCAACGCCTACCTTGTTGGCGATGCGGCCGGGTTAGCCACGCGCGACATGGGCGAGGGCATCGGGCCCGCTGTGGCAAGTGGTTTGCTCGCCGCGCGGTCGATCGTCGACGAGGCCGAGTATTCGCTGGCCGGTATCGGCGATTTCAGCGACCTGCTGGGCCGGTCGACGGCGGGAGAAAAAATACGTCGATGGATGCTTCGATAGGGAATTCAGTATGGATATCAAGTTAGCAATCACCGTTTTTACGGTGGTATTTCTTGCAGAACTCGGTGACAAGACGCAACTCGCGACATTACTGTTCTCAGCAAAGTCTCCTGAAAATCTGCTTACGGTATTTTTCGGAGCCTCGCTTGCGCTCGTGTTGACGTCGGCGATCGGGGTGCTGGCTGGCGGACTTGTCGCTCAATACGTCAGCCCCAAGTTGTTGTCGTATGTAGCTGGCGCAGGATTTGTTGTAATTGGCGTCTGGACGGTCTGGCAGGCATCAGCGTCCGGTTAATTGTTTTCCCACCCGACCGCCCTGAAGCTGCCGTTCGCGAGATATGGGCTAAACTGTCTGCTACTGACTCAAAGGACGCTACTACTCCTTTGGGGTTCGACGTCTACACTCAGTTTGAACAAGCATAGAGAATGGATTCCGCTTGATCGTGGCCAATCTTGAGATTCCGGGAATCGGGTTCTTGGACGAACTGGAATTAGTCCACTCGCAAGTCGAGAAGCTGTTGCAAATGATTCCAGCGGAGTAATTGGGTCGGACTTTCAGGCAGGGTTCTGATCTTGCCGTTGCAACTGAGCGTCTGCTGATGGCCGAAACCGGCCCCTGGGCTGGTCTGAGGCAGAATGGCTGCTTTTGACCCAAAGCGGACATTCGCAATTTTCCTCCTACGTCGCTTCCGACCCCTCTAAGTACATCCCAGAATTGACGGGGCTCCTCGTTCTGCAAGTAATCTCCAGTCAATTAACTCAATCCTGACGGAAGTCAGTGTTGTAGAAATACGCGCAGCCGGCATTAGGAGAGCATCATGAAAGCCCGGACAATCCTCACAACCGCACTGCTCATAACGCACCTTGGCTGCTCACCGTCAACCGAAAACTCAGGTGTAATAGCTGATCAATCCGCACGCCATGAAGCCGATGTTCAGTCGATCCTGGACTTTGAGCAGAGTGTATTCGACGCGCAGATTAGGGGAGATTTTGAAGCCTGGGTAGACTATTTCACCGAAGACGCGATAGTGATGGCGCCGCACGTACCTGCGCTGAAGAACAAGCAAGCAATTCGCGAGTGGCACGCACCCTATTTCGGACAATACGAGCTGCACGAGAAGACCGATGAAAGGGAGATCAAGGTAGCAGGTGAATGGGCATATATTCGCGCACACTGGACCTGGACATTGACCGCGAAAAGTGGCGGGGAGGCCATGGTAGAAACGGGCAATTCGATCTGGATATTGCGCCGCCAGCCCGGTGGCTCATGGAAGATCGCTCGTGGTATCTACAACCACGATACTCCGATACCTTGCGAGGAGTGATGAGCCTCACGAGGTAGGAATCGACGGCCGCTTTTGGCCGTCAGCGGCCATTTGCCCCATTTGAGCTAAACTGACCGGTATTGACCCAAAGCGGACATTCAGAAATTCTGGATGACGTGCGAGCATTGAAATGCGGGTAGTCGTGTAATGGGCTGATTTTCAGTCGCTTCACACCCAATCCGGGTAGAATCCGAGGCTACTCTCTTGAGGGGGGAGTTATGAGCTCGGTCTGGGCAGAATTGAAACGGCGTAATGTCGTCAAGGTGGCCATAGCCTACGCGGTTGTCGGCTGGCTGCTGATCGAAATTTCCTCAACGATACTGCCGACTTTTGAGGCGCCCCAGTGGGCCGTCCAAACGGTCACGTTCGTCATCATCCTGGGATTCCCTCTGGCCCTTATATTTGCGTGGGCGTTCGAGCTCACGCCCGAGGGCCTGAAGAAAGAGAAGGACGTCGATCGCACGGAGTCCATAACCCACGTTACGGGACGCAAACTGGACTTCGTCATCATTTCCGTACTGGTTTTGGCGGTTATCTACCTCGGGTTCGACAAGTTCGTACTCGATCCTGCAGGGGATACTGAACTCGCGGCGATTACGAGTGAAGGTGGCGCCGAGCAGTCGGACGAGGCCGCTAGCGAAGGGGCAGCTGCGAAATCAATTGCTGTGCTTGCCTTTGACGACCTGAGCCCTGAAGGGGACCAAGAATACTTTTCCGACGGCGTTTCAGAGGAGATCCTGAACAGTCTCGCGCAAATTCCCGACTTGCACGTGACATCCAGATCTTCAGCATTCAGCTACAAAGGCAAGGGCGTCGATATTCGGACTGTGGCAAAACAGCTCGGTGTCGCAAATGTACTCGAGGGCAGTGTGCGCAAATCCGGCAATCGCGTGCGCATAACGGCCCAACTCATCGATGCCGGTACGGACGCGCACCTGTGGTCGGAGACCTATGACAGGGACCTTGAAGATATCTTCGCGCTGCAGGATGAGATTTCGGCCGCTATTGTCAATGCACTAACGGACCGCCTGGGCCTCGTGGTTGAGGCATCGCCACGGGCAATTAGCGCCGCAAATATCGACGCCCACGAAGCCTATCTGAGGGGTCAGCATTTGCTATCTCAGAATACGTCCGCCAGCGCCACGAGCGCCATCCGCGAGTTTGAAAATGCGGTAGCACTCGACCCGGATTACGCACTCGCCTACGCGGGCCTGGCCATGGCGGTTCTTGGCTCAAGCTTCACTAACCCGGAAATCATTGCTCGTGCCCAGCCGCATGTTGAAAAGGCGATGGCGCTGGACCCGACTCTCGCCGAAGCGCACGCCGCGAAGGGCCTATGGCTGGTGCGCCAGACCCTGTGGGACGATGCCCTGGTTTCTTTGCGGCGCGCTATTGAGATCAACCCGAACTACGTCATCGTCTATGTGTGGATGGGTGATGTTTTTGATTTTGATCTCGGTCGCTATGGCGAGGCCTTCGAGATGCGAAGCGCGGCGATGCGGCTTGATCCGCTTTCGATTCCGACCATTGTTCGATACCAACAGGCGCTGATCCAAAAGAACGAGCTTGAAGAAGCTGCACGTGAGTTGGAAAAAATTGCATCCATTTACCCGCATGTTTACGCGTATCGCGAAGGTACCCGCACTTCCAGAAACGGAAACCTGGCCAATGCAGTCCTCGGCAGCCTGGAGGCTCTGAGGATCGATCCGGAATTCACCCGGGTTAAGGAGGGCCTGACCTATCACCTGGCCAACCTTGGCCTTGGGGACGAGGCACTTACCATGTCGCAACGTCCGCGGGCGGTTGTCTTCAGTTATCTGGGAAGGACCCGGGACGCAGTAGCTATAGCGGAGACGTACGTAGAAGAGTTACCAGATTGGACTTTGGCCCGCCACGATCTGGGCCTTACCCTGGCCGGTGCAGGTGACTACGCGCGCGCCGGGCCAATCCTGGAGGAACTGTGGCAAGAGAGCGGTGGGATAATCAGTAAGCGCAGCGACTGGATTCAACCCATTAGCGCAGCGGCGCTGATAGCCGTTCGACGCGAGGCTGATGAGAATGCCGACGTCGACGACCTGCTCATGGCCATGAGGGATAACGTACGACGCTATAGAGAGGCGGGTATTGTCGGGGATGGCCGAACCTTCGGCGTCGACTTCGAAGAAGGTCTTGCCGAATATCTGTCGGGCAACCGGGAAAAAGGCCTTGCTCAGCTCGACCAGGCAACCAAAGACGGCGTTTTCATTCCACCCAACGAAGTTTACCTGCAAGCGCTATACGACGATCCCGGGTTCGCCCCCATTATGGCCCGACAAGAAGCCCGGCAGGTTCGCGAACGCGAGAAGGTTCTCGCTGTTGTCTGCGATAACAATCCGTACGAGGCCGTATGGCAGCCCGCCGAAGAAACTTGCGATGAGTTTTTCGCAAGTAGCGTGAACTGACTGACTCAAATGGCAATTAGCGAATCCTCCCGCGCGAAACTCAGCTGGTTACTTCTTGAAAGTTTCCTGGTCGTTGCCAGTATTCTGCTCGCATTCTGGATAGATGCGTGGTGGGACCAGCGAAAAGACCGTATTAAGGAATACGAGATACTCATTGGCCTGGAGGCCGAATTCGTCGACGTCAAGACTCGCCTGGAATACTGGGCGTCCAGAAACGCACGCGGAATTGGGGGGATAGGGAAATTCCTATCTGGCGTCGATCCTGAAACTGACCGACGGGCGGTTGAGTATGCATTTGAATCAGCGTCGATAGCCAATATTCTTGACCGCGGCGGCGCGGTTGATGCGCTGATCTTTTCAGGCCGCCTGGAACAGATCGGAGATAGGGACCTTCGCACGCTCCTGATCAAATGGCCCGATTGGATCGACGATATAGCCTCAAACGACCTCTCGGCACGTCGATTCGCCATGGACCAAATACAACCCTACCTTGCTCGGCACGGATTTCCGGGTGTTGACTGCCCAGAAGGTCGATTGGTCTGCGCAGAACCGGGCCCGGTACCGACCGCGTATCTCGCACTCGCAGCAGACCCGGAGTTTCGCGCATTGCTAATGCTCCGGCGCAACTGGCTACGTGGCGCCGTAAGGGATCACAACAATGCCGCAAATCAAGCTGAAGAAATTCTCTCCCTGATTCGCAAACGATTAGAGACCATTGCGGATTAAATAGTTATGAAATTCAGGAAATTTTCGGCTCGAGAGATGTTCGTGCCGTCATTTGTCCAGGCGGTTGGTAACCTTCTTGAATGTCCGCTTCTGGCCGAAAGCAGCCGGTCGCCTGAATTAGGCTAGAATGGCTGCTAATGACCCAAAGCGGACATCGGCGATCTCGGACATCACCGCATTAATTTCGAGAACTGGTAATGTTGTGGCGAAAATTCAAATTGGACTGGCGTTACGCATTTGGAGAATTGACGATTGTAACGGTCGGCGTCTTAATCGCACTTGGCGTGGATCAATGGAATTCTGATCGTCTCGCAAGCCTCGAAGAGGCCACCTATTTATCTCGGCTTATAAGCGATATCGACGACGACATTATAGGTCTTGAATATCAAATTGCCGCAGTTGACCAAAAGCAAGAGAGTCTTTTTCGAGTTGCCGATCAGCTTCGTAGCGGGCTAGTTTTGGACCATTTGCAGTTTTTTCAGGACATAGTTATCGGCGCGAATTATGGCTGGAATCAAGATACAGCGAGCAGCGCCACCTACGACGATCTTATTGGTTCGGGAAACTTCGGCCTGATCAATAATCACGGCATTCGGATTCTTATAACCGACTATTATGATAGTTTTGAGGGCGGTAACAATCGAATCGAAGAGCGGGAAACTGATTACCCAAAACTAACTTACGAACTCATTCCCAGGGCAACGACCGATGGGGATGATGGAGTCGTTTGGGAGCGAAGTGTCCAGCCCAACCTCCCGCCAGACCGGATAGAAGAAATTTACCAAGACATACTTGATTCAAATTTGAAGGCGTTGACCACGGCAGAGGCAAACTTTGGAAGATTCGTGACAGCAATCTCTGTCAGCCAACTTGAGCAAGCTAAAGCACTGCGGAAAATACTAGCTGATTATCTTGGCACTCTCGATTGAGATTGCGACGAGTACGGCCGTCCGCTTCTGGCCGTTTCCGGCCATTCGCCACATTTAAGCTAAACTGACAGGTAATGACCCAAAGCGGCCGTTGCTCCAACAGCGCTCAATCCCCCGCTGCGCTACGTACTTACCCGAATTGACACAAAATCTTGTGTCACACATTAATAGTGGTCACATTCGATAAAGGCAAACCCAGCAAAAGCTGGGGACGCAAAGCTACGGGTCCTCGCTTCCTCCGAGCAGCCATTGATGGCTCCCCGAAGGACCCAAGATCGCCGGGCTGCCGAAGTTCAATAACGGCACAAGGGGAGAATTATGCAGATCCTGATCCGCCACAAGCTAAGAGTGGCCATTGTATTCTTGGCAACTTCCTTCTCGTTTGCCCTCAGCGGATGCGAAGGAGATGACGGCAGAGATGGTGCCGCTGGTCCTCCCGGACCTGATGGTATTTCCTGTTGGGACTTGAACCAGAACGGTGTTGCGGACCTGCCGGACGAAGACATCAATGGGGACGGGACGGTTGATGTTTTCGACTGCCAGACGCCTCCTAGTGGCGCAATCGTCCCTGGCGTAAACACCGCGTTCGATTCGATCTCAGAGGTAGCCACGAGCACGGCGGCGAATGGCCCTTATGATGCAGTATCGGAATACACGTACGATGCCGCCACGGAAACGATCACCTTAGGTGCAGGAGCGGTGCCATTCGGCGGGCTCTTCGTACGCATTGTCGGGGACGCCACCGTGGGCGGCGCAACGTCCTCGTATACCATCTATACGTTCATCCCATCGAACGCTGACAGCGTTGCCGCAAACGAGCTAACAAGCCTTGCTGTTGGTCATGTCGCCGAGGGCACAGCCGCTGATTTCGCTGCTGCGGTTGACCTTGTAGCGGCAGATACTGAAGGGCTTGACAGCGCCAGTATCACGGCGCCGAGCATCGAGGCAGATCGCGATCCCGCGGTGCGCGCCTCGATGATTGCGATTTCAAACGAGTTCGAGAATGGTGGCTTCGTTCCCGGAACGAGCAGTGCGAATACCGTAAGCGGGGCGATCTCACAATGTATGGCGCTTGGTGGTGTCGCTTACGACAACTGGACCAAGCTGAATGCAGGCGGCACAGGCGTGCTGCCGGTGGCTGAACCCAATGGTGACTACGTGCGTTGTAAAGCGTGTCACGGCTGGGATCAGCGCGGCACCGATGGTGGTTATGCGCGGCGCTCGCGCACGAGCGGTCGGCCGAATGCCGGCTATCAGGACCCCAATACGGTCAGCCGCAATATCAGCGGTGGGCCCGTCAGCCTGGACATGGTCCTGCATGCTGGCACCGGAAGAAGTTGGGCCCAGGGCAGCGCAATATTTGACGGGACGGATCCGTGGGGACCTGGTACGCAAACGGGCAACGAGCATCCGGATCTGTCCGCCAGTGGGATCAACAATCCTGACGTCCCGAGCGCTGATCAGGTCAGGTGCTTAACGGCGTTCTTGAACTATCCCGAGGCCCGGGCAGATGCCGTATTCGCGGCTATCAATCCGGATCCTGCGCCGGTACCGAACTGGTGTACTTCTACACAGTGTGCCTCATACACGCTGGTCGGGACGGCCGATGCAACGCGCGGCGATACCTGGTATCACGACCCGAATGGCGGTAATTGCGTTACCTGTCATGGTGAACCGGAGGATGCGGTTGGCCCAATTGCGGACGGACCGGAAGGCGGCTTGCTCGCGTTCCTGCGGAAAGACGGCAAATACAGCGAGTTTCGGCACAAAGTACAATGGGGCGAGTCGGGCCATGCCCAGATGACTCGTGAAAATATGAACAATCCGACCGCAGCTGATGTGGCTGATGTTCTGGCGTACTTGCAGGGCGAAGTCCAAGGGGCAGCAGACATGGAGTCGATTGCTCTGGGCGGACTCGCTTACGACAATTGGACCAAGCTGAATGCTGGCGGTACTGGTCTGCTGCCGGCAGCCGAACCCAGTGGTGACTATGTGCGTTGTAAAGCCTGTCATGGCTGGGATGCACTCGGCACCGATGGCGGTTATGCGCGACGCTCGCGCACGAGCGGTCGGCCGAATGCCGGCTATCAGGACCCGAACACGGTTAGTCGCAATTTCAGCGGCGCTGCCGTGACAGCAGACATGATCTTGCACGCCGGTACCGGAAGGAGTTGGGCCGAGGGCAGCGCAATATTCGACGGCACCGATCCTGCGTGGGGAACGGGTGCGCAAAAGGGCAACGAGCACCCGGATCTGTCGTTTGGCGGCGTCAATGGTGCGGAGGTTCCAAGCGACACGCAAATAACAGCGTTGGTCAATTTCCTGAACTACCCGGGGGCACGAATTGACGCAGTCTTCTCGGCGGTCGATCCAAACCCCGCCACCGTACCTGACTGGTGTACTTCGACACAATGCACCGACTACACCCTCATCGCTACGGCCGATGCGGCCGCTGGCGAGGCTTGGTATAACGACGCTAACGGTGGCAATTGCGCTAGCTGTCATGGCCAACCGGAAGATGCGGTCGGCCCAATTGCGGACGGACCGGAAGGCGGCTTGCTCGCATTCCTGCGGAAAGACGGAAAATTCAGTGAGTTCCGGCACAAAGTTCAGTGGGGCGAATCCGGCAATGATCTGATGACTCGTGAAAACATGAACGATCCGACTGCCGCTGAATTGGCTGATGTTCTGGCCTTTCTCATGGCCAGAATAGACGATCAGGTTGCCGGACGGCCGGTCGCCAACGATGACACGGCATCCACGGAACAGGATGTGGCGGTGGACATCGACGTGCTAGCCAACGATACCGATCCGAACAATGACCCGTTGAGTGTCACTGCCTTCGATGCGGC
>WVYQ01000025.1:48620-50183 GCA_011772865.1 Woeseiaceae bacterium
GTGCCATGCGGCTGGAGCCTATGACACCACCGTTGCAGCAGGCGGCAATGATCTGGGTGGCAGAGGCCAAGAGCTCATTGATGCTGGGTTGCTGGTCAATGATCTGAGTGCCACAAATGCGACTATGAACATCACACTGACGGATCAAGAGATTCTCGACATAGCCGCGTTCCTGGATACGTTATAAGGAAAGGAACGGCACCTGTTTTGCCAATTTGGTCATTGGCAGACAAGAAGACCCCGCTTCGGCGGGGTCTTTCTATGTCTGCTTCTGGCCGATTCCGGCCATTCGCCACATTTAAGCTAAACTGACCGGTATTGGCCCAAGACGGACATGACGAATCGCTGCGGCTGAAATTTCCGATCTAGTCGATTTCCCAGTTGACAGAACCCTTCAATGATCCATCGATCTGTGTTTCGAGCAGATTCTGCAGATCCCGGTGTGTATCGTGCTTTGAGGTTCGGAAGATGAAAGTGACTCTTTTCTTCCCCAGATCTTTCTTCTCACTCACGATGCGGCAGTCATCTTGCTCGAGCAGCGCTCGATACGCCGCTGCCGCCTCGACGACATGATTCGACGGGAGCGATCTGATGTCTATGCGATACGCGACACTCGCATCGAGAACGTAGATAAGCACGTAGCCAAATACTGTCGCCAATACGGCAACGTGCGGAAGGTCCAGGCCGCACGATAAACCTATGAGCGTGGTGAAAATTACCCGGCCGGTCAGGCTAGCGGACCGGAGGCTCGTGCGGAAACGGATCAACCCGCCGATCCCGAAAAGTACAAAGCCCACCACCAGGCCGTACTTGACCACCATGATGCCGATAATTGCCCCGATCACGGCATACATGATGTAGACCTTCGGCGCTTCGATCTCTGCCAGCGTGTCGGCCGTTTGCCCGTGCTTGGGATGGTAGGCGATGATCGCGCCAAGAATGACAGCGAGCAAGAGCGTCAATGTTGTGCTGACTAGGAAACCGACATCGGCGAACCCTTGCCACCCTTCGCCCATGGATACTGGCTCCTGAAATAGAGATTCCGGCATCTCCTGCGACCAGGCCGGCATTGCGACGAGCACCAGACTTGTCGTAAGTACATTCAATACGCTTTTCATTAATGTCCCCAATAATTTGATTGTTGTTGGTCTTAATGGGTTGGATTATTTCAAAATATTAGCATTTGCTGTAGCTTCAGCAAGCAGACGATAGTCAAAGTATAGTTCCCCTGACTTCGGTAGTGCTGTTGGATAGCTAGAAGTCGGGATACAGATCATTTGGCGGACCGAACCAGCCATTTTGTTGAACGACTCTGCAATGAAAACGCTGAAGTCTGCGAGGTTTCGGGACCGCGCAGAAATGTGCACTGATGCAAATTTCCTTATGCATAAATAATGTGATCCTGCCTCGGAATTATGGACGATTGAGATAAGCTCGTAATGACCGCTTTTGGCCGATTCCGGCCGTTCGCGAAAATTGAGCTAAACTGACCGGTATTGACCCAAAGCGGTCATTTCGTAATCCATCAGTATTACATCAGCTAACCATCGGGATACTTGCTCT
>WVYQ01000020.1 GCA_011772865.1 Woeseiaceae bacterium
TATTCTAAGCATGGTCGCATCGGTGCCACATTTCCACTTTCGGCCCGGAATTCGGTCCGGCACCCCTGGCCGCTATGTTGTGACACCACAAGGTAGCCAGGAGAGCGACGCTAAGCACTTGACTAATCAGCGTTTTTCAGGCCTTCTTGGGCTCGGTTGCGGCCAATTTCAGGCGAAAATCTCATGCAGCATGTCTGGTTCCAGGCAATCGAACTTGCAGAACGGACCCCGGAGGAAAGGAATCGCTACGTCGATTTCCTGCGCGCCGTGTCAATCCTCATGGTCGTAACCGGTCATTGGCTCGTCGCGGCGCCCTGGTACGTCGACGGTGAACTGATACCGGGCGACCTGCTCGAACTCCGCCCCGAGACGCAGTGGATGACCTGGATCTTCCAGGTAATGCCGATCTTTTTCATCGTCGGTGGCTACGCCAATGCGGTATCGCTCGAAAGCGCCAAACGCCGCGGCGTCGACTACGCCGGCTGGCTTGCGACGCGCCTGTATCGCCTCGTCACTCCACTGCTCGGATTGCTCCTCGGCTGGAGCCTGCTCGCTCTCGCGCTGTATTTCTTCGGCGTGGAGGGAGACACGACCCGGCTCGTGACGCGCGCAGCATTGATCCCGACCTGGTTCCTGGCCATCTATATCGCCATCGTGATGCTCGCGCCACTGACGTACAAAGCCTGGGAAAAATGGGGGTTTGTCTCGCTATTTGCACTGGCCGGGATTGGCGCACTGGTGGACATCGCATTCTTTGCAGCCGATCTGCGCTGGCTCGGCTGGAGCCAGTACTTCTGGGTCTGGTTGTCCGTCCATCATCTCGGCTACGCATGGCGCGACGGCCGCCTGGGATCGCCGGCGCGATTGCTCGCATGGTCGGCACTCGGGTTCGTGGCGCTCTGGCTGCTGATATTCAAGGGTCCCTATCCGTTCGCCATGGTCGGCTCGCCCGACGAAGGCCTGAGCAACACACTCCCCCCCAAAATCACTCTGCTGGCCCTGGGCATCTGTCAGTTCGGCCTCCTGTTGTCGATCGAGAAGCCGATGCGGCGCCTGCTTTCGAGTGTTCGCCTGTGGGCGGCGACCGTGCTGATCAATAGCATGATCATGACGCTCTACCTGTGGCATATCACCGTAATGATCGTCGTCGTCGTCATTGCATATTTTGCTGACGGCGCAGGACTCGGTTTTGAGCCCGGTACCAGCAGCTGGTGGCTGTCACGCATCGTGTGGGTCGCAGTGCTTTACGCCATCCTGTTGCCCTTGACGTTCGCGCTTTCGGCGCTCGAGCGAAGATCCCGACCGGCCGATGCTCCCGCGCCGAGTACGGCGAGGCAGGTACTCGGTGCGCTCATGATCTGCCTGGGCATCGCCTACCTCGCGTTGTTCGGCTTCGGCAGCGCGCCGCTGCCCTTCCTCGACATTATCGCCTTCTTCACGGTTGTCGCGGGCTCGGCGCTCAGTGGTTTATTGCACGGCTTCCGCTGAGGCGTAGTTAACCCGTTACCGTGACTGTGACTTTGCGCCGGTGCGGCGCGCGGCGGTGCTCCCACAGGTAGATCCCCTGCCAGGTGCCCAGATCACAGCGTCCGGCGCGCACCGGCAGGTTCAGATCCGCATGCGTAATGATGCTGCGAATATGGGCCGGCATGTCGTCAGGCCCTTCCGCCGTGTGGGTATTCGCCGGATCCCCGTCCGGCGCAATTCGCGCCATAAACGTCTCCAGATCACGCATGACGGCCGGGTCGGCGTTCTCGCACAACATCAGCGAGGCGCTCGTGTGTCGCACGAACACATTGCACATGCCGACATCGATACCGGCGTCGCGAACCGCGGCCTGGACGTCGGCAGTGAGATCGTAGGTTCCCCTGCCGCGGGTTGAAATACGAATTTCGCGTTGCGTGGTCACTCGTCGAGGCGCGGAACGAACGGTTCGCCAAACCGAAGCCGGATCGTCTTGGTCTTGCCGAACCAGGGAATCGAGATGATGTAAATGTTGTCGTACTCGTCCTCGTGGATCGGCGGCACTTTCTTGCTCGCCCCGAGATTTGCAATCAGGACCGGTACCGTGTCGCTGTGCGCGACAACCAGGATGATTTTACCCTTGTGCGCCTTCAGGATTCGCTCGAGAACCGCTTCGGTATCAGACGGATCATAGGTGTTAATCGGCAGATCGAGAGCATCGGCGATCGGCTGCACGGTTTCCTGCGTACGGCGAAACGGCGTGGAATAAATCGCGTCGATGCCGGCAACGACATCAGCATCTTTGAGCTGCCGCGTCAGTTCTGCAACACGCTGTTTGCCCGCCTCGCTCAGACCCGGGTCATCTGCGGGCACGGACGCCCTCTCTGCGTGGCGAACGAAAATGATTGTCGTCGTTGCCTGGGACTCGAAAAACCACGCGAGCCCGACGGCAATCGCTGTGTAGATAACGATAACGATAGTGCGCCGGCGGCGCCGGCGACGTTTTCGTTCTTGTTCTGTCGTCGGACGCATGACAGGCGACTTTACGGTGTTTTACGGGGTTTGACTACGCCTCGTCGCGGTCCTTGCTGACCACCCGGTACTCACCTTCGATGACGCCAGCTTGCTTGTGGGGCTTACGTTTTGCCTGTTCCTGGCCCTTGCCAATCTTGCGATTGAGCCACCACACCCTGACGCCGATGATCGCCGCCGAAACCAGGACGATCGCACTCAACGCGAGAAAAGCGAAGAACCCGAGGACGATCGACGCCCCCACGAGCAGGATGCCCGCAATAATGACCAGGATGTTCGCGAGCGGGTTACCGGCCGGGAAGCCGCCTCTCATCGATGAATGTCTCAACGTCAATCCTCTTCCGATTCGTCGCTCGCAGACTTGCGAGTATAAAAGCCTTCAAACCACGTTACCCACTTTTCTTCCTCCGCATCATACTGCTCGAAGAACTGACGCACCCGGCCATCGGGCAAGGGCGTCCAGAGTCCGCGGAACGGCACCGTCGAATCATTGCCAATGTAGTGAATCGTGCCGACGAGCAGCATGCCCTCCTCGGTGAGCCCGCCACGAATATTGATCTGGCTGCCGCTGGCATCGTTCCAGATCTGCACCCATTCGCCGGCCTCGTGGTCGAGGTAATTGACGCTCATGCCGATGAAACCGGTCGGGGACTCGTAATCCTCTACGATGACGCACTTGCGATAATCCGAGGAGATCGTGTTATGCCCGGCCAGCGTCCCGTCGGGCAGGTGAACGTCCCAGGTGCCGACCCAGAAGTCGAACTCGGCAAACCGTTCATCGTCTTCGCAAGGAAACTGTGGTGCCTGCGCCTGCGCACACGCCGTGCCAGCCATAAATAATGACATCAATAAAATTATTGAAATCAATGACTTCATTAGCTTTTCTCAAGTAAATTATTATATGCCGCGGGGCGGTACGATCACTCAGACAGATGTATTGTCTTTCGGTTCGATTGCAAGCACAATTCGGCCCGCAAACCGGACACCGGAGAGGTGGCAGAGCGGTTGAATGCACTGGTCTTGAAAACCAGCAAAGGTTAGTAGCCTTTCGTGGGTTCGAATCCCACCCTCTCCGCCAATCATAGGAAATCCAATGTCCACAGTCCTGCTCACAGGCTGCAACCGCGGCATTGGCCTGGAACTGGCCAGACAACTCGCTGAACGTGGTGACACCGTAATTGGCGTATGCCGGGAACCGAGCGAGGCGTTGCAGGCGAGTGGCGCCAGCATCATTTCCGGTATCGATGTCGGCGACGGCGCATCGATGCCTGTCCTGCAAACCGCGGTTGGCAACCAGCAGATCGACGTCATCATCAACAATGCGGGCATACTGCGGCGCGACAATGCCCTCGGTGATATCGATTACGAGAGCATGCTCGAGCAGTACCGGGTCAACACGCTGGGCCCGCTCAGGGTCACCGAAGCGCTTCGAGACAACCTCACAGAAGGCTCCAAGGTCGCCATCGTCACGAGCCGTGTAGGGTCCATCGAGGATAATTCATCGGGCGGAAATTACGGTTACAGGGCCTCGAAAGCCGCTGTCAACATGGTCGGCACCAACCTGATGCACGAATTGAAACCGCGAGGAATTGCGGTCGCCCTCTTGCATCCTGGCCTTGTGGCCACAGATATGACCGGAGGCACAGGCATTGAACCTTCCGACTCGGCACGTGGTCTCATTCAGCGGATCGATGAATTGAGCCTCGAAACCAGCGGCGGGTTCTGGCACGCCGAGGGCTATGAACTGCCCTGGTAGTGGTAGAATGAGTCCAGTTATCAAGGAGGAGAAATCCGCATGCAAGACCAAGTGAATTACCTGGCCCCCGTGGCGGAAGATTCAGTTGAAAACCGTTCCGAGTTCATCTGGAAGACCTACGCGCACGTCGTAGGCGCGATTCTCGCGTTCGCGGGCGTTTCCGTATATTTCTTCCAGTCGGGGATCTCGGAACGCATCGCCATGCCGATGCTCAATAACTGGCTGATGGTGCTCGGCGCCTTCATGCTCGTCGGCTGGGGCGCCTCGCACGTTGCGCACCGGGTGCAATCCGTCCCGATGCAATATGCAGCCCTGGCGTTCTTCGTCGTAGCCGAGGCGCTGATTTTCGCGCCGCTGCTCTACATCGCTTACCTGATGGAGCCCACCATCATCGAGAGTGCGGCCGGCGTAACGATCATGGGCTGCGTCGGGCTGATTGCCGTCGCCATGATCACGCGCAAGGACTTCTCGTTCCTGCGCGGCCTGCTCGTCTGGGGTGGCATCCTCGCGCTGGTCGCAATCGTCAGCGCCATAATCTTCGGCTTCCAGCTCGGCACCTGGTTCATGGTCGCGATGATCGCCTTTGCCGGAGCCGCGGTACTCTACGACACGTCGAACATACTGCACCACTACCCGAAGAACCTTTACGTGGCCGCATCGCTGGAACTCTTTGCCTCGATCGCGCTGATGTTCTGGTATGTACTGCAGCTCTTCATGAGTCGCGACTAGTACGCAACACATTGATAATAAAGGCCCGCTTCGCGGGCCTTTTTCTTTTTGCGCTTGCGGCTTTCCCGGATGTTGCCAGCGGAGAGTACGTGTTATTTCTAGGCTGCCAGCTGGCAAGAAGTCACCAAAAGGAGCGCTACCATGAAACGATTCTCAGTCACTACCCTGCTCCTGACTTGTGTTCTAGCTCTGAGCGGCTGTGACGAAGACCGCACAATGTCCGAACGCGGCTTCCGGCTGCCGGATGGCAATGCGCAGGCAGGACGCGAGACGTTCCTCTACATGCACTGTAACCAGTGTCATACGGTCAAAGGCGAAGAGCTGCCTGCGATTCCCGGTTTCGAGCCATTTGTCGAACTCGGTGGACCGGTTACGCGCGTCAAGACTTACGGTGAGCTGGTAACGTCTGTCATCAACCCGTCGCACAAGCTCGCTTCCGGTTATCCGAAAGAGCTGATATCCGAAGACGGCAAATCAAAGATGTACAACTACAACGGCTTCATGACAGTACAGGAGCTGACCGATATCGTCATGTTCCTGCAGCCGCACTATGACGTAGTGCCGCCCGAGTTCCACTATCGGGTCTATCCCTGAATAGAGGCCGCGCCGCCCATGTAGGGTTGGAGTATGTCCGGAATACGAATGCTGCCGTCCGACTGCTGATAGTTCTCGAGCACAGCGATCAGCGCCCGTCCGGCGGCGACGCCCGAACCATTGAGTGTGTGGATCAGCTCCGGTTTTCCGCTATCGGGGTTGCGGCGCCGCGCCTGCATCCGGCGCGCCTGGAAATCGTTGTAATTGCTGCACGACGATATTTCCCGATACTTCTGCTGGCCGGGTAGCCAAACCTCGATATCGTAGGTCTTCGTAGACCCGAAGCCGATGTCGCCGGTGCACAGCGTTACGACCCGGTATGGCAACTCGAGTCGCTGCAGAATCACCTCGGCGTGTCCGGTTAGCTCCTCGAGCGCCCTCTCCGAATCACCGGCGGCGACGAAGTGCACGAGCTCGACCTTCTCGAACTGATGCTGGCGAATCATGCCGCGCGTGTCCTTGCCGTAGGAGCCTGCCTCGGAGCGAAAACACGGTGTGTGCGCCGTGAATCGTAACGGCAATTCATCGGCGTCGAAGATCACGTCCCGCGCAAAGTTCGTCACCGGAACTTCGGCCGTCGGGATCAGGTAAAAAGGCGTCTCGCTCGTGGTCTTGAACAGATCTTCCTCGAATTTCGGCAGCTGACCGGTCCCGACGAGCGCATCCGACTGCACGAGGAAGGGCACGTACGTCTCTACATAGCCGTGCTCGGACGTGTGTGTATCGAGCATGAACTGGATCAGGGCGCGTTGCATGCGGGCCAGGGCTCCGGTCATGACAGCGAACCGGGAACCCGAGATCTTGCTCGCCGTCTCGAAATCCAGCATCCCGAGCCCCTCGCCGAGCTCGACGTGATCTTTGGCCGGAAAATCGAACTCCGTCGGGGTACCCCAACGCCGGACCTCGGTATTGTCATCCTCGGAATTGCCGTCAGGTACGTCGTCCGCGATCAGGTTCGGCAGGCCCAGCTCTATGGACCGCAACTCGGCCAGCACCGATTGCAATTCCGTCTCACTGGCCTCGAGCTTCTCGCCGAGGTCCTTGACGGCCTCCAGCAGCGGGCCGATGTCCTCGCCCTGTGCTTTCGCCTTACCAATATTCTTCGAGCTCGTGTTGCGTTCGTTACGAAGCTCTTCGGTCTCGACCTGCAATGCCTTGCGCCTCTCATCGAGCGCGAGATACGCATCGGCATCAAACTCGAAGCCGCGCCGCGCCAGATTTGCGGCGACAGTCGCTGCATCCTGCCGGAGTAATTTGGGATCTAACATTGCTTCTTGATTTCGGCCAGTTTCTCTCGAATCTTGATCTCGAGACCACGCGGAACCGGATCATAATACCTGCGTTCTTCCATGTCGTCGGGAAAATACCTTTCACCCCTGGCGATCGCATCGGGTTCGTCGTGCGCGTAGCGATAATCATCGCCGTAGCCCAGTTCTTTCATCAGACGTGTCGGCGCATTGCGAAGATGCATCGGCACTTCCAGCGAACCGAGCTCACGCGCATCGATCTGCGCAGCCTTCGCCGCTTTATAGACCGCGTTGCTCTTGGCGGCACAGGCCAGGTAGACAACAGCCTGCGCCAGGGCGAGTTCGCCCTCCGGGCTACCGAGCCGCTCCAGCGTTTCCCAGGCATCCAGCGCCAGCCGGAGCGCCCTGGGATCGGCATTGCCGATGTCCTCGGACGCGACGCGAATCATCCGCCGGGCGATGTACAGCGGGTCGCAGCCGCCATCGATCATGCGCATCAGCCAGTAAAGCGACGCATCCGGGTCGGAACCACGCACCGACTTGTGCAGTGCGGATATCTGGTCGTAAAAATACTCGCCCTGCTTGTCGAACCTCCGGTGCCCTCCGCTCGCCACATCCGCTACCGTCGACACGGTTATCTTGCCGTTCTCTGTCAGGTCCGCAGCAAGTTCGAGGAAATTCAGGGCACGTCGAGCATCGCCATCGGCGGCGCCGACAAGCAACTCCCGGGCTTCATCGTCGATCGTATACTGTCCGCCCAGGCCCCGATCCGCGTCCTCGAGCGCACGATCGAGAATTCGGTTCAACGCAGGCTCGTCGAGGGGCTTCAGAACGTAGACGCGGGCCCGGGATAACAAAGCGTTATTGAGCTCGAACGACGGGTTCTCGGTTGTTGCACCGATAAAGGTCAGTGTCCCGTCTTCGACGAACGGCAGAAAAGCGTCCTGCTGAGACTTGTTGAAGCGATGCACTTCGTCAAGAAACAGCACGGTTCCACGACCGGCCATGTCACGGTGCTGTCGTGCTTCGTCCACCGCGGCACGAACATCCTTGACCCCGGCCATGACCGCCGACAAGGCGATGAAATGGGAATCGGTAGTCGCTGCAATCATTCGCGCAAGCGTTGTCTTTCCTGTACCCGGGGGACCCCAGAAAACCATGGAGTGGGCCCTGCCTTGCTCGAGCGCACGGCGGAGTGGTTTGCCTTCGTCGAGCAGATGCGACTGGCCGGCAAACTCGTTCAGGTTTGCGGGCCGCATCCGATCGGCAAGCGGCCGGCCGGTCATCGCTGCGGTCTCGACACTGAAAAGATCAGGCACCACCGGTTCCCGCTTTCGCCGGCACGAAACGATCCTCGATCCAGAGGCACCAACCACCCAGGCCCACGAGGGCTATCGCGAGTCCGATGCCAATTCCCGCAGCATTCGCGGCCAGGTCGAGCAATTCGGCTGATCGGTAGGTAACTGCTTTCTGGCAGATTTCGATGAGCCCACCAAACGCAAGCAGCCCGAGCGCGATGCGCCAGTACGATTGCGGCCGGTACTGACCGGCAAACCATACCGCAAGAAACACAAACGTGACCCCATGCAGCCACTTATCCGCATGGACGAACCAGGTTACGAGCTGCTGTTTTTCCGGCCAGAACCACACTGCCGGCATCAAGGTAACGGCGAGCACAAGAAGGAGCAGGACGATGCTGGCAGTCCTCCAGCGCCCGGCAAATCGCAGCGGTAGCATCAGGGCGCCGGAGTACCAACGACGTCGACGTCGTCTGGCATATCAAAAATGAAACGCGCCGAATCGATGGCCTCATTGACGGCGACATTCCTGAATTCCACGAGGGTGGTCTGTTCGAGGTTATCGAAGAAGACCATCCGGCGCAGAGTGTCATCGATAAACCCGAGTTCGACGCGCATAAATCCGCTGTCGGTGTCATGCGGTTCGAGGCGTACCCAGGTAGTCTCGATCTCGTCGTAGCTGCCCTGGTATTTGAACTGATCGAGCGCATCACCCGAGCCGCCGAGCAACAAGGCCGGAGTATTGGCCAGCGCCTGAGCCTGCGGCTTCACCGTTACCTGGGCCAGGTCGACATCGTAACTCCAGATATTCAGGCCATCGGCGAGCAACCACTGTTCATAGGGTTCGATATACGACCAGCGGAATTTACCGGGCCGGCTGATTTCGAGCGTGCCCGAAGTGCGCTCGAGTACCTCGCCGTCCGCATCGAGTAGAACCTGCTCGAAATCGCCGCTGAACGTGACGACATCATCGACAAACTCGTCCACGAGCTCGCGACCACGGTCGTCCTCGAGGTCCACTGCCAGCGCCACGCCAAACGGTAGCGCCACGATCAATGCCGCAATCACCGACTTCATCGCACGGTCCTAGTCTTCTTCAGCCAACGGGACGAGGATTTCGCGCGTCCCGTTGGACTGCAAAGGCCCCACGAGCCCCGCGGCTTCCATTGACTCGACCATGCGCGCAGCACGGTTATAGCCGATCTTGAGGCGCCGCTGCACGCCTGAAATAGACGCCTTGCGCGTCTCCATGACCACCTGTACTGCCTGGTCGTAAAGTGGATCCTGCTCTGCATCTGCACCATCCCCTGGCAACTGGTCGAGACCAGTCAGTCCTGGAGTTGGACTCTGCGGACTGTCAAGAATTTCATCGACATAATGCGGCGAACCGGCTTTCTTGAGATGCCTGACCACGGAATGCACCTCATGATCGGCAACAAAGGCGCCATGCACGCGTAACGGCACCGAAGTCCCGGGCGGGAGGTACAGCATGTCTCCATGGCCCAGCAGGTTTTCCGCGCCGACCTGGTCGAGGATCGTGCGGGAATCGACCTTGGCCGAAACCTGGAAAGCGATCCGGGTCGGAATATTTGCCTTGATCAAGCCGGTTATGACATCGACCGAGGGTCTCTGGGTGGCTAGCAGCATGTGAATGCCGGATGCCCTCGCCTTTTGTGCAAGGCGGGCGATGACTTCTTCGAGCTTCTTGCCGACAATCATCATCAGGTCCGCAAGCTCGTCGATGATGACAACGATGAACGGCAAGGGTGTCAGCGTCGGATGCTCGACTGGATTTTCCTCGTCCTCGAACGGCGGCGGCACAAATGTCGGGTCCTTGATCGGTTCGCCCTTGGCGATCGCATCCTTGACCTTGCGGTTGTAGCCACCAATGTTACGGACGCCCAGCGCTGACATCAGGCGATAGCGCCTGTCCATCTCGGCCATACACCAGCGCAACGCATTTGCGGCATCCTTCATGTCCGTGACGACTGGCGTCAGCAGGTGCGGGATCCCTTCATAAACTGACAGCTCCAGCATCTTCGGGTCGATCATGATTAGCCGCACGTGCTCCGGCTGGGTCTTGTACAGCAGGCTCAACACCATTGCGTTGATAGCCACCGACTTGCCGGACCCGGTCGTGCCCGCGATCAGCAGGTGGGGCATTCGCGCCAGATCGGCGACGACTGACTGGCCGCCAATGTCCTTGCCCAGCGCCAGCGTCAGTGGCGACGTAAGATCGTCGAATGCGCGCGACTTGAGAATTTCGCCAAGCGTCACGAGTTCCCGGTTCTCATTGGGAATTTCGAGGCCGACATAAGATTTGCCCGGAATAACCTCGACAACGCGGACGCTGACCACCGACAGTGAACGTGCGATATCTTTCGCCAGGCTGGCGATCTGACTGACTTTGACACCTGGCGCGGGATCCAGCTCGAAGCGGGTAATTACCGGGCCAGGCGAAACCGATTTGACCTCGACTTCGACACCGAAATCGCGCAGCTTCAGCTCGACGAGCCGCGACATGGCTTCCAGGGACTCCTCCGAACGGCCGCTCTTTCGCGGCGGCGGATCATCGAGGAGCGACAACGGAGGCAGCTCGCCGGCAGCAGGCGGATCGAACAACTGGACCTGGCGCTCCTTCTCTGCCCTGACACTGGGTTCCAGCGACGGTACTACAGGCTCGATACGCGGCGGTTTACGTTTTGCCGTGCGCTTCTTTTCGGTCTCAATGATTTCCTGGCGTGCCGCGTACTGCCTCCGCCCTTCCGCTTTGTCTTGTAACTCTACAACCTTGGCCCGGGTCCACTCATATCCGGCCAGACACCAGCGGCCCAGACGGTCCATGACGTTGAACCAGGAGATTCCGAGAAACAGGGATATTGCCGCAACCCAGATTACGAACAACAGCGTGCTGGCACCGAGCAACTTCATGACCGATTCGAGCCACTCGCCGACGATGCGGCCGATCACGCCGCCCGCGGTCTCATTGAAGCCCTGGGACGAGAAGTGCAATGTCGCGAGCGCGCAGCTTGATATCAACGTTGCCAAAAAGCCCCCGAATCGGAGCGAATAATCCATCTTCGTCAGTGGCTGTTGTGTCTTTTGTTCCCGATACAGCATCCAACCGAGGTAGAAGACCATGACCGTGAACAGGTAGGCCGGACGACCGAAGAAATTGAACAGGAAGTCCGATACATAGGCGCCAAAGCGCCCCACCCCGTTATTGACCTGCGTCGTGCTCGTCGCCTGGCTGAAACCCGGGTCGTTGGCATCGTAGGTAAACAGCGCATACCAGAGGATCAGGGCCAAAGCCCCGAAAAAGTAGAGAGCGCCCTCACGAAGGGCCCTCGTTACCTGCTCGGAAAGTCCGCTAACCGGTTTTACGCTCTTTTGGGCTCTTGCCATATCTACAGTACACTGCTGGACGATTTCGCCTGGCCCACACATTCAAGCCCGCATTGACGCCCTTGAAAGTCTTCAACGGGACCGCATTTCGGGGGCTTCAGCGGGCTTTCTTCGTGCCAGAACGAACAGGGACAAATTATACATGAGTGACTTGAGACATATGCGGCTCGCAATCCTGGGGTCGGGCCCGGCAGGCTACTCAGCCGCCGTCTATGCAGCCCGAGCCAACCTCGATCCCGTGATCATCACGGGCGTCGAACAGGGCGGCCAGCTGATGACGACCACGGATGTGGACAACTGGCCAGGGGACGTCGAAGGCCTGCAGGGTCCGGAACTGATGGACCGCATGCTACGGCATGCGCAGCGTTTCGACACCGAAATTATCAACGACCATGTTAACAAGGCGGACCTGTCCGTCCGGCCGTTCCGCCTCGAAGGCGATTACGGGAGCTACACCTGCGATGCGCTGATCATTGCAACGGGAGCCACCGCAATTTACCTGGGCCTCGATTCTGAGGAAACCTACAAGGGCCGCGGCGTTTCGGCGTGCGCTACCTGCGATGGCTTCTTTTACCGCGGCCAGGATGTCGCGGTTATCGGCGGCGGTAATACGGCGGCCGAAGAGGCGCTGTACCTGAGCAATATCGCGTCGAAAGTCACGCTCGTTCACCGTCGCGACGCCCTTCGTGCCGAAAAGATCCTGCAGGGCCAGCTGTTCGAGCGAGAAAAGGAAGGCAAGATCGAAATTCTCTGGGATCACGTCGTCGATGAGGTGCTCGGTGACGGTGCGGGCGTAACCGGGCTTCGGGTCCGCAGCACCAAGGACGAGTCGCAGACGAAAGAAATCGACCTCGCCGGCGTGTTCATCGCAATCGGCCATCGTCCGAACACGGGTCTGTTCAAGGGCCAGCTCGATATGAGGAACGACTACATCGTGGTCAAGTCCGGCCTGGAAGGTAATGCGACGGCGACCAGCGTCCCNNGCCGGTGCCGGCTGTATGGCGGCACTCGATGCGGAGAAGTTCCTCGACGATCACGCGTGATGTTACGGTGTCCTGGTGAAGGTCACCGTCAATGACAGCATCGCGAACATTCCCGCCATCGAGTGGAATGCCGTCGTCGGCTGCGACTACCCGTTTCTGCGCCACGAGTTCCTGCTAGCTGCGGAGAAAAGCGGATCCGTAACGCCCGATGCGGGCTGGACGCCGCGCCACCTCAGCATTGGCGATCGCAATAACAAACTTCGCGCGGCACTGATCCTTTATGAGAAAAGCCATAGTTGGGGCGAGTTCGTCTTCGACTGGGCGTGGGCCCGCGCGTATGAGCAGGCTGGCCATCCTTACTACCCCAAGCTCGTCTCGGCTGTCCCCTTTACACCGGCACCGAGCCCTCGACTGTTGCTGGCCGACCCGGCAGACGCCGAGGCTGCCCGCGGACTTGTCGATGCTGCGATCGTACTCGCCGGCGAAACCGGCTGTTCGTCGTTTCACGTGCTCTTTCCGACGCCATCGGAGCTGCATCTGTTGCGTGAAGCCGGTCTTCACATGCGCAAGGACTGCCAGTTTCACTGGCACAATGACAACTACACTTCGTTTGATGATTTCCTCGGGACCTTCAGCTCGTCCAAACGCAAGAAGGCGCGGCGGGACCGGCGTAAGGTCACCGAGGCAGGCATTCGATTCCGTCACTTGCTCGGCAGTGAACTGACTCCGACAGATTGGGACATTGTCTATCGCCTGATCAGCATCACGTTCATGCGGCGCGGATCGCTCCCCTACTTCAGTCTCGGTTTTTTCCGGCAGATCGGTGAAACCCTGCCGGAGAACACACTCGTAATACTCGCTGAGAAAGACGGGACGGCCATTGCGGCCGCCGTATTCTACGTCAGCGAAACCGCACTTTACGGGCGCTACTGGGGCAGTGACGGCCATTACGATGCGCTGCACTTTGAAACCTGTTATCACCAGGGCATCGAGTACTGCATCGAACACGGGTTGCAGTTGTTCGAACCCGGTACGCAGGGCGAACACAAAATCAGCCGCGGCTTTGTCCCGACTGAGACCTGGTCGGCACACTGGCTCGCACACCCGGAATTCTATTCGGCAATCGGCGATTACCTCGAAGCAGAACGCCGCCACATTGACCGCTACATGAACGCAGTGGAGTCGCACAGCCCCTACAAGACCCGGGAATCGACGTGAATCGCGGCCGTATCGCCTGGCTCAGCGAAAATGACCCACCCGACGCGTTTCCACCCGTCGAGAACGCACTTGTCGAGCCGGACGGGCTACTTGCGGCGGGTGGCGGACTTTCTGAAGAGCGTCTCCTCACTGCGTACATTCACGGGATCTTTCCGTGGTACGACGAAGGTCAGCCCGTCCTGTGGTGGAGCCCGAACCCGCGGTGCGTACTGTGGCCGGATCAGCTGCATGTGTCGCGCCGGTTGAGGCAGCAGCTACGCAAATCGGATGCCGAACTTCGATTCAATTCTGCATTCGGACAGGTCATCCGGGAATGCGCCGGCAAACGACGATCCGAGCAGGGAACCTGGATTACTGCCGAAATGATCGACGCCTATCAGCAATTGCACGGCAGCGGCTGGGCGCACTCGATCGAAGTCTGGGACCAGGACGGCCTTGCCGGTGGCCTCTATGGACTATGCGTCGGCAGCGTCTTCTTTGGAGAATCCATGTTCAGTGTCAAGCCGAATGCGTCCAAGATGGCGCTCGTGGGACTTACGCAGCATATGCAGGCGAGCGGAATCGACCTGCTCGACTGCCAGATGGTTTCGCGTCATCTCCTGACGCTGGGCGCTACGACTATGCCGCGCGCCGAGTTTGCGGCCTATCTCGCCTCTGCCTGCCAGCCTCCCGTGCCCCACAGCGCATGGCCCGATGAGCCGGTTCCTGTCCGGCTGTTCATTGCATAACGACCACGATTTCTGCACAATTCGCGAGCCTCATAGTCACAGACAGCAGGATCTTGGCCAAAGAAGAAGCAATACAAATGGAAGGTGTCGTCACTGAGACGCTTCCGAACACGACGTTCCGGGTCGAACTCGAGAACGGCCACATCGTTACCGCCCATATTTCCGGAAAGATGCGCAAGAATTACATTCGCATATTGACCGGCGACAAGGTAACTGTCGAACTGACTCCCTACGACCTGTCCAAGGGTCGCATTGTCTACCGGGGCCGGTAACCAGCCGATAATTGCCAGTGCGCTCGCTACAGCGAGTGCACCTTACTGATCCTGCAGGTGTTCGAGTTCCTTGACGGTCGGCTCGGCCTTCAGGACCAGCTGATCGTCCGAACCAACCGTGATCCGCACGTGGCCGCCGTCCTCGAGACTTCCGAACAGAAGTTCTTCGGCAAGCGGCCGCTTGATCTGCTCCTGGATGAGCCGCGCCATGGGCCTTGCGCCCATTTTTGGATCGTACCCGCGCTCGGCAATCCATTCGCGTGCCGCATCGTCGAGTTCCAGCGTGACATTGTTATTGTCGAGCTTCGACTCGAGTTCGACGACGAGCTTATCGACAACGCGCCGGATCGACTGCGGGTCGAGCGACGCAAACTGAATAATCGAATCGAGACGATTCCGGAACTCGGGGGAGAATTGCTTGCGGATGACTTCCATCCCATCAGAGCTGTGGTCCTGTTGCGTGAATCCGATCGATGCGCGGCTCATTTCCTGCGCGCCGGCATTCGTGGTCATCACGATGATCACGTTGCGGAAGTCCGCTTTGCGGCCGTTGTTATCCGTCAATGTGCCATGATCCATCACCTGCAAAAGCAGGTTGAACACCTCGGGATGCGCCTTCTCGATTTCATCGAGCAACACGACCGCATGCGGATTCTTCGTGACAGCTTCGGTTAGCAAGCCACCCTGATCGAAACCAACATAACCCGGCGGCGCGCCGATCAGGCGCGATACCGTGTGCCGCTCCATGTATTCAGACATGTCGAAGCGGATCAACTCGACACCCATACAATGTGCGAGCTGGCGCGTTACCTCGGTCTTGCCCACACCGGTCGGGCCGGCAAACAGGAACGCACCAATCGGTTTTTCTTCCTCGCGCAAACCGGACCGCGCCATCTTGATCGCGGAGCCCAGCGCCTCGATCGCCGTATCCTGGCCGAAGATCGTCAGCTTCAGGTCCCGCTCGAGCGTGCGCAGCACGTCCCGATCAGAAGCCGAGACGCTCTTGGCGGGAATTCTCGCCATCTTGGCGACGATATTTTCGACCATGGCGACCGTGACGGTATCCCCGCGCGTGTCTGCCGGTTGCAGCCGCAGGTTTGCGCCGGCTTCATCGATGACGTCGATCGCCTTGTCCGGCAGCCGGCGATCGTTGATATGCCTTGCCGCCAGGTCGACGGCGGCTTCAAGCGCACCGTTTTCATAAATAACACCGTGATGCTCTTCGAACCGGGACTTCAATCCATGGAGGATCTCAACGGTCTCCTCGATCGTCGGTTCAGGTACATCTATTTTCTGGAAACGTCTCGCAAGCGCATGATCTTTCTCGAAAATACCTCTGTACTCCGAGTAAGTCGTCGACCCGATGCAGCGCATCTCCCCATTGGCCAGAACCGGCTTGATCAGGTTGCTCGCATCCATGACGCCACCTGACGCCGCACCGGCCCCGATGACGGTATGGATTTCATCGATAAACAACACGGCACCCGGATCCTTGCGGATTTCGGCGATGACGCCCTTGAGGCGCTTCTCGAAGTCGCCGCGATATTTCGTGCCCGCTATCAGCGTGCCCATGTCGAGCGCATAGATCGTCGCATCGAGCAGCACCTCGGGAACGCGCTTCTCGGTGATCATCCGGGCAAGTCCCTCGGCAAGCGCTGTCTTGCCGACACCCGCTTCGCCGACATACAGCGGATTGTTCTTGCGGCGCCGGCAGAGAATCTGCACGGTTCTTTCGATTTCGATCTCCCGTCCGATCAATGGGTCGATCTTGCCGTCGAGGGCCAGCTGATTGAGATTGGTCGCAAATTTTTCGAGCGGCGACTCCTCGGCCTCAGTCTCGCTGTCAAGCGAGACGTCGTCCTGTTGGCCATCACCGCCCGGAACCGATGGCATGCCGTGAGAAATGTAATTCACTACATCCAGGCGTGTGACGTCCTGCATGTTCAGGTAGTAAACAGCCTGGGACTGCTTCTCGCTGAAGATTGCAACCAGCACGTTGGCGCTGGTGACTTCTTTTTTGCCGCTGGATTGCACATGGAACACGGCGCGCTGCAATACCCGCTGGAAGCCGAGCGTCGGCTGAACATCCAGGTCCTCATCATCGGGCAGCAGCGGCGTCTGCTCCTCGATAAATTCGGTCAATTGGCGGCGCAATTCCGGGATATTGGAATCGCAGGCCTTCAGAATCTCGTGCACTTTGGGAATGTCGAGCAACGCAAGCAGCAGGTGCTCTACTGTCATGAACTCGTGACGACTGTCGCGGGCACGTTGAAATGCCTCGTTCAGACAAAATTCCAGTTCGCTGCTCAGCATAGTCGGCTGTAACTCCTTACGATTCTTCCATTTGACACAGTAGCGGGTGTTGGTGCTGCTGCGCAATGCTCATGACCTGCGCGACTTTCGTCTCGGCTATCTCGAAGTTGTAGACGCCGCACACGCCTTTTCCCTTGGTATGTACTTCTAACATGACCTGCGTTGCGCGTGTACGTTCCATCCCGAAGACGGACTCGAGGATATCCACCACGAACTCCATCGGCGTGTAATCGTCATTAATCAACACGACACGGTAGAGCGGCGGCTCCTTGAGTTTTGGCCGCGCCTCTTCGACAGCAAGGTCAAAGCTGTCCAGTCGCTCATTGTCCGGTCGTTTCTCACTCATCGCCTGTTCGCTGCAAAAAACGTTTACTTGTGTAAAGCAGTGACCCCGGCAGGGCCATGCGGGTTATTATATATGGGCTCGATGTGGCGTTCTCCAAGCCTGGTTCACGGATTTGCCGGTCAACCAATGCCGCGCGCGTCACCCGGGCGACAGCTGAACTGATTGGGCGGCGTCTATATCATTGCTAAATATAGAAATTTTGCCCTTGCGGGCTTGTTTGACACTTGGATCAACCCTTATCATCTCGACGCTGCGTTTAATTTTATAGACGGGTGCTCAGGACGGCCGATATCCCTATGACGACCGAAGCGAAATGGTCAGATTTTTCCAGCATGGACGGCGCGAAAGCCATTGCGGCTGCGAATTCGCTGCTGCCCCCATGGATCAGCCTGATTCTCGTCATCGTGATTGCCTGGCAGCTCGCGAAAATCACGTGGATGCTGGTTGGTGGCCCTTCGACGGGCGATCCCGTCGCGCCCCCGGCAGGGGTCCCTGCGGCAGCAATGCAGCCGGAAAGCTCGTCTGACGTCCAGGCGATTGTGGACGCTCATATTTTCGGCGAGGCGAGTCCCGACGACGAACCCGTCGTACAAGCGGTGGACGCGGAAATGGACAACCTGGCCGATACCCGGCTGACGAATCTCGTCCTGAAAGGGACTGTCGCGGCGACACCATCGGAGAAAGCCGTTGCGATTATTGCCGACGGTAACAAGGATGAAGACGTCTACATGATCGGCTCGCAAGTGACATCGGGCGCCAAGCTGCATGCCGTCTATGCAGATCGGGTCGTGCTCAATGAAAACGGTGTACTCACCAACCTGAAACTACCGAAGGAATACCCGGCTACGGCGCAGACGCAGGCAAGGCGTACGGCAACAGCGCCGACGCGAGCAACCACCGCTACGACGAGTATTCAGTCCGTCGTCGCGCAAAACGTTTCCAAGCTTGCCGACGTCATCCGGCCGACCCCTTATTTTGTCAATGGCCAGCAACAGGGATACCGTGTATACCCTGGCCGCAACCGCGAAGCGTTCAGCAAACTCGGGCTTCGCCCGGGCGACCTGATCAAGGATATCGACGGCCAATCGCTCACCGACCCGACGCAGGCAATGCAAATATTTGAATCGCTTGGTGAATCGGACCAGGTTTCTGTTACCGTTGAACGCAATGGGGAACCGCAGGTCATTGTCCTCAGCACCAGCCAACTCGATCTCGGAGACGAGACCAGCCAATGAAACTTTCTGAACGATTGCCCTTGCGGGCTCGCCTGCTCACAGCGCTTGCTTTTTCTTCCCTCCTGGGCGCTCCGGCGGCGTGGAGTCAGCAGGTCGTCACACCGAATTTCGAGGATACCGACATTCGACAGATCATCGATGCCGTCGGCTCCTTGACGGGTCGCAGCTTCATCATCGACCCGCGCGTCAATGCCAAGGTCACGATGCTGTCGTCGACGCCGATGACGCCTGACGCGTTTTACGAAACATTCCTGTCGATCCTCCAGGTGCACGGGTATGTCGCCATCACCACGGGCGATGTCGTCAAGATCGTTCCGGATGCAACGGCACGGCAATACGCGGGACCGTTGGGCGACGACAGCGCAGCGGGGCTCGACGACATCATTACGCAAGTCATTCAACTGCGGAATGTCGGCGCGACTCAGCTCGTCCCGATATTGCGCCCGCTGATTCCGCAATACGGGCATCTGTCGGCGCATCCGGGCTCGAATATGCTCATCATCTCGGATCGCGCAGCCAACGTAACGCGAATGATGTCCATCATTCGGCGTATCGACCAGTCCAACGACGAAGACGTCGAAGTCGTGCGGCTCGAAAACGCCTCGGCTGCCGAGATTGTTCGAATTATGACCGCCCTGACGTCACAGCCGCGGGCCGACGGCGCACCCGTGACCACGAGCCTTGTGGCCGATGCGCGGACGAACAGCGTGCTTATCGGCGGCGACCGCAACGAGCGACTGCGCCTGCGCGCACTGATCGCACATCTCGATACTCCCCTCGAAGATGGCGGCGATACGCAGGTTCGCTACCTGCGCTATGCCGACTCGGAAGAACTCGCCACGAAACTGCAACAGCACTTCTCTTCACAGGCCCAGGCAACCTCGGCACAGGCAGGCGGCACGACCCCACAACCCAATGAAGTCAGTGTCTGGGCCGATACGCAGACGAACGCTCTTGTAATCACCGCCCCGCCAAAGATGATGCGTTCGATCATGCTGATCATCGATAAACTCGACATTCGTCGCGAGCAGGTCCTCGTCGAGGCGATTATTGTCGAAGTCATCGCCGACAAGATCGCCGAACTGGGCGTCACGTGGGCCGTCGAGGGCGCCAGCTCTAACACGCCGATAGCCCTTACCAATTTTCCTGACTTCGGTCCGGGCGTTGTGGACATCGGTGTCGCTGCCGGCAGCGGCGGACAGGTTGACCCAACCGGGCTGATCGGCGAAGGCATCACTTTCGGTATCGGCCGCATCAGCGATACCGGCGTCAGCTTTGCGGCGATAGCGCGAGCTCTGGAAGGCGATGCCAACACGAATATTATCTCGACACCGTCAATCGTCACGACCGACAACGAAGAGGCCACGCTCAACGTTGGACAGGAAGTTCCATTCGTAACGGGCTCTTACTCGAATACTGGCAGCGTCGGCGGCGCGGTGAATCCGTTCCAGACGATTCAGCGCGAGCAGATCGGCGTAAAACTCGCGATCACACCTCAGATCAATGAGGGTGATTCGATGCTGATGACGATATCCCAGGAGATATCGAGCATAGCGCAGTCTGCAGAGGGCGCGGTCGACCTGATCACAAACCAGCGTGTCATTGAAACGACCGTAATCGTTGATGACGGTGAGGTTCTCGTCCTGGGCGGCCTGATCGAGGACGTCCTCAGAGAAAGTGACCAAAGAGTGCCGATACTCGGCAGCATTCCGATACTCGGTAACCTGTTCCGCGTCCGGTCGACCGACAAGGTCAAAACCAACCTTCTGGTTTTCATTCGGCCCAAGATCCTGCGCGACGCCGAGCAGGCCGCTATCGAGACGAACGCCAAGTACAACTACATTCGCGAAGTGCTCAAGGGATCCGAAGGGAAAGACGTGCAGCTGATGCGCGGCGAGAAGCGATTCGCGCTGCCGCCGTTTGAAGAGGCTTCCGGAGTCAAAATTGGTGAGACACCGATTGCGAACGAAAACGAAGGCGGGAGCGAGAATGACGGTGAAGGTTCTGAAACCGAGTAACCGACTGTCGGATTATTGATGGAAACCGAAGCGGAAATCGTTCTCGAGTCGGCACCTGATACAGCGGCTGAAACCGGGTCTCATCGCGTTCTGCCGTTCGCGTTCGCCAAGCGTCATGGCGTGCTGATTCGCGATGTCACCGCAGAGGCCGCAGACACCGTGTGCCGCCCGGGCGCATCCGCGCTCAGTCTCGCTGAAGCGCAGCGATTCGCGGGCGTCCCGCTGAAGCTGACACGGGTCTCTGCCGAAGCCTTCGACACACTGCTGCAGGAGTCCTACGAGCAGGGTAGCAACACGGCAATGCAAATGGTCGATGGTCTCGACGAACATCTCGACCTGTCTCAGGTAGCACAGGAACTTCAGGAGCCATCGGACCTTCTCGAAAGCGACGACGATGCACCAATTATCCGCTTCATCAATGCGGTGCTGACCGAAGCCATCAAGGACAACGCCTCGGATGTCCACATCGAGCCCTACGAAAACCGGCTTGGCGTCCGCTTCAGAGTCGACGGCGTACTGCGGGAAGTCCTGGAGACCCGCCGCGCGCTTGCGCCCCTGGTTGTCTCGCGAATCAAGGTCATGTCGAAGCTGGACATCGCCGAAAAGCGCCTGCCCCAGGACGGCCGCATTTCCCTGAGGATTGCGGGCCGCGCGGTAGATGTCCGCGTTTCGACCATGCCATCCGGCCACGGCGAACGCGTTGTACTGCGCCTGCTCGACAAGCAGGCCGGACGACTGGACCTGACCTCGCTCGGCATGTCCGACAAGACACAGAAGACGGTCGACGACCTGATTCACAAGCCGCACGGGATCATACTCGTCACTGGCCCGACGGGTTCTGGTAAGACGACGACGCTGTACGCCGCGCTTGAACGCATCAACGACAATACTCGCAATATCATGACCGTCGAGGACCCGATCGAGTACTTCATTGACGGCATCGGCCAGTCTCAGGTGAATACCAAGGTCGAGATGACGTTCGCTCGTGGCTTGCGCGCGATCCTGCGTCAGGATCCCGATGTCGTCATGGTCGGTGAGATCCGCGATCTCGAAACTGCCGAAATCGCCGTGCAGGCCAGTCTTACGGGCCACCTCGTACTGTCCACGTTGCACACGAACACGGCGGCAGGCGCCGTAACGAGATTGCGCGACATGGGTGTCGAGCCCTTCCTGCTATCGTCGAGCCTGATCGGCGTACTTGCGCAGCGATTGGTGCGTGTACTCGATGACGACACCAAGATTCCGTATACGGCCAGGGAGTATGAATGTGAGCTGCTGGGCGTCGATCCGGCAAATCCGCCGACGCTGCACCACCCCGGGGAAGGTCCTAACAGCGGCTTTGCGGGTCGTACCGGCATCTACGAACTCATTGCCGTCGACGACGCGATGCGCAGCATGATTCATGAAGGCGTCAGCGAGCAGGACCTCGAGCGCCACGCACGGACCATGGGACCGAGCATTCGCGCCGATGGGCGCCGCCGCGTTCTCGAGGGCACGACTACTATCGAAGAACTGCTCCGCGTCACGCGCGAAGACTAGCTTTAAGTTCATGGGCGCATTCGAATACGTCGCACTGGACCAGGCCGGCAAGGAATCCAAGGGCCTGATCGAAGGCGATACTGCCAAGCACGTTCGCCAGATACTTCGTGATCGGCAGTTGCTGCCTGTCCAGGTGACAGAGGTCGCCCAGAAAGAAGCCCGTCGGCAGCGCTCGTTCTCGCTCAGAAGCGGCATATCATCGGCGGAGCTTGCGATTGTGACGCGACAGCTTGCGTCCCTATCGCAATCAGGACTGCCTCTCGAGGAGGCATTGCTCGCCGTGGCGCAGCAGAACGACAATCCGCGAACCAAGAGCATCATGCTCGGCGTCAGATCGAGGGTGATGGAAGGCCATGCACTGGCTGATGGCCTTGCAGAATTTCCCCAGGCATTTCCGGAGCTGTATCGCGCGACCGTTGCCGCCGGCGAACAGTCCGGGCATCTTGACGTTGTGCTGGAACGACTTGCCGACTATACCGAGGCAAGGCAGGAACTCAGGCAACGCGTGACCAATGCACTCATCTACCCGATAGCGCTGGTTGCCATGTCAGTCGCGATCATTGGCTTCATGCTTGCGACTGTCGTGCCGCGGATCGTGAACGTTTTCGAGAATTCGGCCGGCCAGCTTCCGGCTCTGACACGCTGGCTGATTGCAACCAGCGACTTCATACGCGATCACTGGCTGCTCTTGATCATCGGTATCGGCGCCGTCATTTATGTCATTTGGTGGTTCCTGCAGAAGGATGGGCCGAAGCGCAGATATCACAGCACTCTGCTGCGTCTCCCGATCACGAGCCGTCTCACGCGCGGCATCAATACAGCTCGATTTACCCGCACATTCAGCATTTTGGCCGGCAGCGGTGTGCCCATTCTCGACGCGCTCAAGATTTCGGCGGAAGTCATCGAAAACCTGCCGATGCGAGATGCAGTCAACGAGGCGACACTCAGGGTCCGGGAAGGCGCATCGATCAGTCGGTCGCTGGCGGCGAGCCGACTGTTTCCGCCGATGATGATCCACCTGATTGCCAGTGGTGAGACAGGTGGCAAGCTCGAAGAGATGCTGGACCGTACCGCGAACTACCAGGAACGCGAGGTTGATGGGCTGATTGCCACATTGCTCGGGATCCTGCAGCCGTTGCTTATCGTCATGATGGGCGGTGTCGTTCTGACGATCGTACTTGCCATCCTTTTGCCCATCTTCGAAATCAACAACCTCATTCGTTGATCAGTCCCTTGCGCGCCCCTTTTTTTCGGGGTATACAAACGAAAATTCGGCCTGCATGGGCTGTTTTCCATCGATCTGATTGTTGCGGGGTGTGAGCAATGAACGGTGAAGTCGGTAACGGCAAATCAGAATTAGACGAAATCGAAGACTTCGAAGACGTCGAGGAAAATGCATCGCCTGAGGATACGGTGGTCATTACAGAGGACCTGGCCGATATTGACGACATGGGCGATACCACCGCGGACCTGAATGTCGAAGAACTCGTCGCGAAGATCGACAAGGACGATAATGCGGCGCGCAAGAAAGAGGTCCACCGTCGCCTCGAGGAACTCGCGGACAGGAAACGCGAAGAAGAAGAACTCGACTCGACCTTTAACTTCAATCTCGACGACGAAATCTGATTCATCGGAAGTCCCTCGACGTCACGACCAGATTGCCGAGCATGGCGGAATGGTCTATCAGCCGTTTTGCGATTACGTGAATCACATCGCCTTCAATCTGTAGTTCTCCCTGGATGCCCATCAGCTTGGCGTTGAGCAGCGCCGGACGATATTGCTCGGCTACCTGGCTCCAGACCACGAGATTGATATGGCCCGTCTCGTCCTCGAGTGTTACGAATATGACGCCGCTCGCCGTGCCCGGGCGTTGTTTCGTGATGACGAGACCCGCGACGCTAACCGCGGTGCCGCTTGCCAGGCCCGGTAACCGTTCTGCCTGCAGGTAGCGGTAGCGATCCAGGCGGTGCCGTAACAGCTGCATCGGGTGCCTGCCGAGCGTCAGACCGAGGCTCTGGTAGTCCGCGACGATATCCTGACCTTCGGTTGGTTTCCTGAGCATCGGTGTTGCCTCGTAACGATCCATCGACCTCAGCAGTGGTGTTGGCTGTTCGACACCAGCGACGGCCCAGCGCGCTCGATGCCGGTGGCCTTCGAGCACTTCGAGCGCACCGCTTGATGCCAGCACGCCGAGTTCACGCCGGTCGAGCCCGACCCTTTCAACGAGCTGCTGGATACCCTGGTAACCGTCAGCGCACCGGCGCTCCACGATGAGCCGTCCGCTTTCCTCCGACAGGCCCTTGGCCATTCGTAATCCGAGCCGTAGTGCCGCCTCACCGGATGCGCCGGATTCGAGCGAACAGTCCCAGTCGCTTCGATTGACATCGACCTTGCGAATCTCGACGCCATGGCGACGCGCATCCTGTGTCAGTTGCGATGCCGAATAAAAGCCCATTGGCTGGCTGTTCAAAAGCGCCGCCGTAAATGCCGCGGGCTCGTGGCATTTCAGCCACGATGACACGTACACGAGCAATGCAAAACTCGCCGAATGCGACTCGGGAAACCCGTACTCGCCAAAGCCTTCGATCTGGCGGAAGATCTGTCGCGCAAACTCTTCCGCATAGCCGCGCTCGCGCATGCCCCGGATCAGCTTCTCTTCGAACGGACCCAACCCGCCGCGCCGCTTCCACGCTGCCATTGCACGCCGTAACCGATCAGCCTCACCGGGCGTGAACCCCGCCGCGACAACCGCAAGCTGCATGACCTGTTCCTGGAAGATCGGCACGCCGAGCGTGCGTTGCAGCACGCCTTTGACATCCTCGCTCGGGTAATCGACAGCCTCCTCACCATTACGGCGGCGCAGGTAGGGATGCACCATGTCTCCCTGTATGGGTCCTGGACGAATGATTGCGACCTCGATGACGAGATCGTAGTAACAACGCGGCCTCAGGCGTGGCAACATGGCCATCTGCGCCCGTGACTCGATCTGGAACACCCCCATCGTGTCGCCGTCGCAAATCATGTCATAGACAAGCGGATCCTCAGCCGGCACTGTCGCCAGCGTCAGGTTACGGCCGTCGAATTCGTGCAGCAGGTCAAAGCTGCGGCGGATAGCGGTCAGCATCCCGAGCCCGAGCACATCAACCTTGAGCAGACCGAGATCCTCGAGATCGTCTTTCTCCCACTGAATCACGGTGCGATCGGGCATCGCTGCATTCTCGACCGGAACAAGTTCCGACAATGAACCGTTCGAGATCACGAACCCGCCGACGTGCTGCGACAAGTGACGTGGAAAACCGAGGATTTCCCGGACGAGATACAACAGGCGCTTGATAACGGGACTCTCCGGGTCGAGACCGGCTTCGAGAATACGGCTGTCGTCGATGCGTTGTCCGTCCCACCACTGCATCGAACGGGCCAGCCTGCTGACCTGCAGTTCGCTCAATCCCAGGGCCTTGCCGATGTCCCTTAATGCACTGCGAGGACGGTAGGTGATGATCGTCGCGGCCAGTGCCGCTCGCTCACGGCCATACTTGCGATAGATGTACTGGATGACTTCCTCACGACGCTCATGCTCGAAGTCAACATCGATATCCGGCGGCTCGTTGCGTTCTTTCGAAATAAAACGCTCGACAAGCATTGCCATGCGCCCCGGATCGACCTCAGTGATGCCGAGGCAGTAGCAAACGGCGGAGTTGGCGGCCGATCCACGGCCCTGGCAGAGGATATTCTGCGAACGGGCGTACGCGACGATGTCGTACACGGTCAGAAAATACGGCTCGTACCCGAGATCTGCGATCAGTGCCAGCTCGTGTTCAACGATGTCGATGACCTTCTGCGGCACGCCCCCGGGCCAACGCACTTGCATCCCCTGTTCGGTCAGCTTGCGCAGGTAACTCGCCGGCGTCTCACCATCAGGAACGATTTCATCCGGGTATTCGTAGCGCAATTCGTCGAGTGAGAAGTCGACGGCTCGGGCAATGCGCAGGGACTCTTCCAATAACGCCTGCGGGTAAACATGTTCGAGCACCTCGAGCGAGCGCAGATGACGTTCGCCATTCGGATACAGCGCAAATCCGGCATTGTCGACCGTTACGCCCTCGCGAATCGCAGTCAGCGTGTCCTGCACAATCCGGCGCGCGCGAGTGTGCATGTGCACATCGCCACACGCTACGAGCGGCAGTTTCAGTCGCTGCCCTTCCTCGACCAGCCTGGCCAGCTTTTCCTGTTGCTGACCATCGGCGAGCAGCTCGACGGCAATCCACAAACGATCACGGAAGGTTTCGCGTATCCAGTGATCTTCAACGTCGAGTGAAAACGTGTCATCAGGCACCCAGAGCACGGCGCAGCCCGGCAGACCATCCTCGAAAGCATGGCGCGTCAGTTCATAAGAGCCTTTGTCAGCAGCGCGGCGAGCCCTCGTGATCAATTCACAGAGCGATGCATAACCCTGCCGATTCTGCGCCAGCGCGACGAGCTTGCGGCCGCTTCGGAGACGCAGCTCCGAACCGATGATGAGTTTCTTGAGGCCATGCTCTTTGGCCGCCGTGTGCGCGCGTACGATCCCGGACATCGTGCACTCGTCGGTAATTGCGAGCGCCTCGTAGCCGAGCGCAACAGCTGTCTCGACGAGTTCTTCAGGATGGGACGCACCGCGCAGGAACGTAAAATTACTTAGCGCGTGCAGTTCAGCATAGCTCACCCGAAAAAGCCGTGCAGGTACCAGTCGGCGCCACGATTGCGATTGCGGAACACCCACAAGCGTGCGCCGCGCGGATTGATCGCAGTGTAATAATCGCGGGCAATACTGTCGTCATCCCACCAGCCGGTTTCGAGCCGCTCGGGCCCTTCGAGTATCCTCAGCCGGCCCTGGTGCAGTGGATAGCCATCGTCGACAGGCAACCGGGCCGGCTCAGGCAACATCCAGAGTGGCCGCTGCAATTTGCCACCCGCCGCCGATACGATGTCCGCAGACCAGCCCTCCAGCAGGCTACGCGGCCGCCACGCCAGCTGCGGGCGATATTCTGCAACGGTCGTGACGCCGGCAACCGACTGCCGACCGACGCGCGCAACGAGCCGCTCCGCCAGCTGTGCGATCGAAAACCGTATGCCGCGACCGACGGTTCGGCCACGAAATCTCAAGCGCCCCGATTCGGCCCGCAATGCCTGTGTGCGACCGCCCTCGAGGCGCACGGCAATCACGGGTTCCGGCAAGAGCAGTTTCTCAAACTGCAGGCGCAACAAATCGAACCATCGTCCGCTCTGGCGCTCTGCCTCGGCACAGCCCAAGTTCAACAGCGTGGCAGAGCTTCGCAAATGGAAAAAGCTAAAACGAATCGCCTGCGTCCCAAGCTGCCGCGCCAGCAAAAACCGCTCATGGGACTGCAACAATTCATGGCAGATGGCGAGCAGCAACTCGCGATCACTTTGCTCCTCGGTCATTTCATAATCGGCACAAAAACGTTCAGGCGAGCGCCAACTCGTGCGCGGGTCTGGAAGGCGCCCCAACGCCCGGTCGAGTTCGATGAGACGTTGCGGGCCAAAACGCCGCGCAAAACCCTCGCGGGGCAGCCGCAGGCAGTCGCCGACAGTGCGAATGCCCATTCCGGCAAGTGACTCACCGATCGTTGCAGGCCAGTCGAGGCACGACAGTGACAAATTACGCAGCGCCGCCGTAATGTTGGCTGGCTCACGGATACAGGCGCGATGTCCGCCTTTCGCGAGCCAGGTCGCGGCCAGCGGCGTCGGTGCAATCGCGGGCGACGCCGTGAAACCCTGCTGCCGTAGTCCCGATGTTATGGCCTGCCGCAGGTTGAGAAGCCCCCCATAGAGACGCAGGCTGCCTGCGATTTCCACCAGCAGGACATCGGGGCCCGCGAACGTAACGACTGACGTGAACTGCTCGAGCCAACACGCAAGATTCTCCAATGCCTGTTGTTCTGCGATCTCGTTCCGTGGTTCAACGCTCAGAGACGGCAACAATGCGAGAGCCGCATTCGCCGACTGGCCCGGCATGATGCCGGCCGCTTCGGCCTTCGGACATGCCAGCAACACGCGATGAATGCCTTGCCGATCCTCGACGACGACCCGTGCGCCCTCGTCCGGACCACTGGCCTCCAGCGGCAATTGTGGCAGATGGATGCAAAACCAGAGCCGTTTGAGAGCCGGCACCGCGGGAGTCCGCGGCTCAAGCTTTACCTCTTCAAGCGCCAGGGAGCGCTGGTCAATGAGCTCCCGGGTAGAGCGATGGTGTCGTTTCGCCGCAGCCATGGGTCATAACACATCATGCAATACGGCGGGCCGGCCGCCACGACTCTTCAGGATCGACACACGGGTGCCCTCGCTGCTCGCGAGCAGTTCGATGCGCAATGCTGCAGCCGAGGGCTGGCTGCGCGCCGCAGGTGGACGAAATGCGATGGCCCAGCTGTTGCCTTTCTCGGCCGCGAGCTGCAGACGACGGCTGGCCTGGTCATCGAGCTTGTCAGCCCACAGCAATACGGCGGCGCAGGTACCCGATGACAGCGCCTGCTCGGCTGACCAGAGCATCTCGCTGCTGTCCTTCGGACGCACGATCAACATGCGCGACAAATCGATACCCCACTGCTGCAATGCCGGCGGGTACGGCTGGAACGGTGGAGATACCCAGGCAATCCAGCCCGGTTCGTTGCAGTCGGCGCCTTTGTCCTCGTTGGACAGCGCCGCGAGCGCTGGCATCAGCAGGCGCAACTCGCCGATGCCGTAGTGCTCAACCAGGATTTCCGTTAGAGAATTCCGTGGCCAGCCGCCCCCGGGCAGATGGCGATCGAGTGCTTCATAACCGCTCGCCAGCCCGGCCGCGGCATGCACCTGGCGGTGACCGCGCCAGACTCGCGGGTTTTCAAGTAATTTGTCGAGAGAGGACGGATCGCGCTGCATCTCGTAAACGCTTAATGCGATGGGATTCCATCGCGGATAACACCGACCACCACACCCTCGATGACCATCACCTGCGTGGCAAGGTCGACGCTGATCGGCTCGAATTCCTCGTTCTCTGGCAGCAGTTCGACCAGGGATCCCTTCTGCCGGTAACGCTTGACCGTGACCTCATCATCGAGGCGCGCAACCACGATTTGCCGGCTGCGAACTTCGGGCGTGCGATGTACGGCAACGAGGTCACCGTCGAGAATGCCGGCATCCTTCATGCTCATGCCGTGCACCCTGAGGAGATAATGCGGTTTCGGGCTGAACAGTGCGGGATCGATCCGGTAATGCGTCTCGATGTGTTCCTCGGCCAGAATCGGGCTGCCGGCTGCGACCCGGCCGACGAGTGGCAGGCCCATCTGCTCACGTATCGAATCCTTGAGCTGAATGCCACGCGAGGCCCCCGGGACAAGCTCGAGCACCCCCTTTTTCTGCAGGGCACGCAAATGCTCCTCGGCAGCGTTGGCGGATTTGAAACCGAGCTTGCGCGAGATTTCGGCACGCGTTGGCGGCATACCGGTTTCGGCGATAAAGTCTTGAATCATCTCGAGAATTTGCGTTTGTCTTGGGGTCAGTTCGCGCATTTCAGCAGTCCTGTATAAAAGTACAGTCTCTGTGATTATATACAGTACTTTGCTCAGTGCAAGTGTTCGGGGATGTGATGGAGGGGTGCATTCTCACTTAACCTCGCTCGCCGTCCATGGCTCGCTCGCATCATCCTCCGCTTGCTCGGGCTTCCTGCTTCGCTGCGCTCCGTATGACGTTCGAACGCACCCCCTCCCGTCACGCCCCACCCCATACTTCAACTGTCGCAACGAGCAGACAAAGCGCAATAAAAACAGGGATTTTCATTGCGAGACGGGATTGTTTACGAAATAATGCGCCTGCCGTTACATCCCAACAGAGGAACTTTAGGAATGAAGAAGACCGCACTCAAAATTAGCGCATTGATGCTTGCTGCTGCACTGACGGTTGGCTGCGCCAATACGGCTGAGATCGAAGCAACCGCCAACAAGGCTGCTGCTGATGCCGCCGCTGCAGTATCTGCTGCAGAAGCTGCTCGCTCTGCTGCCGATCGTGCCGCTCAGGCAGCGGCTGCTGCTCAAAGCACCGCAGACCAGGCGCTTTCAGCTGCTACCGAAGCTCAGGCTTGCTGCGAAGCAAACCGCGAGAGCATGGAGCGTATGTTCCAGCAGTCGATGTCGAAATAAGACTGGACGACCAAGCAACTATTCAAACGCCGCGCTTGCCGCGGCGTTTTTTATTTCCTCGCCAACCGGCGCAGGAATTCCGTCCGAACGCTCGATAAGCTGCTCGGCCAGCTCCCAGTCGAGCTGCCCCGCTTTTTCCGCTGTAGTCGCGATGAACTGCTCGGTGACATAGCTCAGCGGATCCTTGATTTCGGGAACCGTGACGGCCAATTCCCCGGCGCTCTGTTCGATCGTGACCTCTTCCGGCCGCAGTGCGGCCGTCTCGAGCACTGGATGCACTTCCATCACGAGTTCACTGCCAATCCACCCCATCTTGACGGGCTCGTTTATGATGCGCACCGAGGTATTCATGCCGATCCTGGGAAAAAGATACTCGATGTCTTCCGGGAACATCCGGATACACCCGTGCGTAACGCGCATCCCGACACCAGCCGGCCGGTTGGTGCCATGAATCAGGTAGCCCGGTAAGCCGAGACGCATCGCGTACTTGCCCAGCGGGTTGTCGGGACCAGGAGGGACGATGCGTGGCAGCGGCCTGCCTTCGGCTGCATGCTCCGCGAGCACCGACTGCGGCACGTACCAGCTCGGGTTACGCACCTTCGAGATCACCGACGTATTGCCGAGCGGCGTCTCCCAGTCCATGCGCCCGATACTGATCGGGTAGGTCATCACGTACGCCGTTTCGCCGTCCTTCGGCTCCGGGAAGTAGTACATGCGGTACTCGGCAAGGTTCAGGACGATACCATTGCGAGGACCGGGCGGAAGAATGAACTGCGTCGGCAACACGACTTCCGTTCCCTCGCCAGGGACCCAGATATTGACACCCGGATTCGCCCGCACGATGTCCTCGTAGCCAAGACCGTGGCGCCGGGCGATATCGACCAGCGTATCCTCATAGCGCGCCGTGACCGTGGAGACCGCCCCAATGACATCGAAGCCCTCGGGCGGCAGCTCGTAGACTTCCGCACGAGTTGTGGCGGTCGCAATCAGAACTCCGACAGCCAGAATTTGGCACAACGCGCGATTCATCTTCCCTTCTCTTCCCGGTCGATAACCTCGACCTCACATTCTGCGGCCGCAAGCCAGTCCTGCATCGCCTCGCTCTCGAGCACGCGATGCGGATAATAACCTGCGGACTCCGGCAAATTGATGCCGTAAGTCCGAAAACGCAACACGACCGGCGCATACGTTGCGTCCGCGATACTGAATTCGCCGAACAGCCAGCCGCTGTCGCCACTGTATTTCTTGTGACATTCCGACCAGATAGCGATTATGCGATCGATGTCGTCGGTCAAGATATCCGGCAATGGCACTTTGCGCCCCATCGCACGGCAATTCATGGGCATGCATTCCCGAAGCATACTAAACCCCGAGTGCATCTCCGCAGAAATGCTGCGGGCGAAAGCGCGGACGTCCGGATCGGCCGGCCAGAGCTGTTTCTCGGGCCAGCGCTCCGCCACGGTTTCCGCTATCGCCATCGTATCCCAGACCGTCACATCGTCGAGCTTGAGCACGGGCACCATGCCGCCTGGGCTCACAGCAGCGATCTCCGCCGCAGTCGTCTCGACATCGAGCAAAATACGGTGCTCGTCGAACTCGATGCCAGCCTCACGCATGAGGAACCAGGACCGCAGCGACCAGGTGGAATAATTCTTGTTTCCGATATAAAGCTGGGGATTCATCATTTTGCTTCTCAGTTTCAGAGCATATGGTAAACCATTGAATGCACTCGCGTCGTGCACCAGTTCCGATTCCGATTGACCCTGCCCGGCGTGGTCGGTAGCCTCTCCTTCGCATGGGCCTCAAACTTTCATTCGAACTGTCAGATCGCGACCTGCACTACTTCCGCGAGGCGCTGAGGCAATCGCGCCACGCGGTCCGCGATGCCGAAGAACTGGAGATCATCGACGCCGTCCGGCACGTGCTTGAGGAGATCCGCAGCAACGAACCATTGCCGGATTTCGTGGCGGAGCGCATCCCGCAACTCGAATTACTGATCCAGATGCTCGCGGACGAGGATTGGCAGCTGCCGAATAGCGATCGCGAGCAGCTGCTCGCCATGTTCGTGTATTTCAGCGATCCGGAAGACATTCTGCCCGACCACATTCCGGTAATCGGTTATCTCGACGATGTCATCATCATCGAGCTCGTGACTCGCGAGATGCAACACGTCCGCCAAGCCTACGATGACTTCCGATCATTTCGTCGGAAGTTCGACGACGAGCACGGAAATAACATCGATGGCGCCATCCGACGTGATCGGCTGGATCGTAAACGGCAGCAATTGCATCAGCGCATGAAGCGTCGCTCCAAGCTTGGCAAGACCGGCATCTGGTGACCGGACACCTCGAACGCGAACGGCTGACGATGTCAAAAATGGTCGGCATCTATTGCTCGGCACATCATCAAGGAACGGAATATTCCCTGTGCGAGGACTGCGGAGAATTTCTCGACTACGCTTACCTGCGACTCGAGAAATGTCCGTACGGCGAAGACAAGCCGACGTGCGCCAACTGTCCGATCCATTGCTACAAACCGGCGCGTCGCGAACAGGTGAAGCGCATCATGCGCTACGCAGGACCGAGGATGTTGCTGCGCCATCCGCTACTGGCAATCACGCACAAGCTTGATGGTCTCAGAAAAGCCATTCATCCAAAGCAGTTAACGCGTAAGGAAAGGCTCCGATCCGGAGAAGACTGAACCTACAAACAGGCGCCATTCGTCTGGTTTAGACCGGAAGCAAATCCAAAAATACCGGTATCCAGGTTTTGAAGTGGACCGGCTCACTGTCAAGCAAGACGCCGTCCATGTCGACTATCACTAACGGCATCATTCAGCAGTCTGGCGGTGGTCGCTAGAGCTGCATCAGGACGGAGCCCCAGGTGAATCCGCCACCGAAGGCTTCCATGAGCACGGTCTGGCCTTTCTTGATACGGCCGTCGCGAATGCCGACATCGAGCGCCATGGGCACTGACGCAGCCGACGTGTTGCCGTGATCCTGCACAGTCAGGATGACTTTTTCCATCGGCAGGTCGAGGCGCTTGGCTGTCGCCTGGATGATGCGAATGTTGGCCTGGTGCGGTACGAGCCAGTCGAGGTCGTCCTTAGAAACGCCGGCTTTCTCGAGGACTTCGACGGCAACATTTCCGAGCGTCTTGACGGCGACCTTGAAGACTTCATTGCCGGTCATCATGATCGCCGCTTCGTCCGTTCCCGCCTTGTACAGGTCCTTCGATGCCCCTACCGGGTAGTAGAGCAGTTCCTTGTACTGGCCGTCCGCACCCAGGTGTGTCGCGAGTATGCCGGGCTCGTCCGACCGCTTCAGTATCACCGCACCCGCACCATCACCGAACAGCACGCACGTATTGCGATCGTTCCAGTCGATGAGCTTGGTTATGCATTCGGCGCCGATGACGAGCACGCACTTCGCCTCGCCCGCCTTGATGAACTTGTCGGCAATCGACACGCCGTAGATAAAACTCGTACAGGCCTCCTCGGTTGCGATACACGGACAGGCAGGAATGCCGAGGCGATGCTGCACGAGCGTGGCGGCATTCGGAAAAATCAGGTCGGGCGACGTCGTTCCGATGACGACCATCTCGATCTCGGTTGGATCGACGCCGGCGTCTTCCATTGCAACCTTCGCCGCCTCGACGCACATGTCCGACGTCGTCTGCTCGGGAGCCACGCAATGGCGCCGTTCGACACCGGTGCGGGTACGAATCCACTCGTCGCTCGTGTCGACCATTTTCTCGAGATCGAAGTTTGTCAGAATCTTCTCGGGCAGATAACGGCCGGTCCCGACAATTCTCGAGTACGTCATGCGGCTTCCTTCTGCAGCAGTGTGCCGATTTGCTGCGGCACTTGTTTTTGTACTTCGACGACGGCCGTGTCGATCGCATGCAGGAACGCAAACGCATCGGCGCTGCCGTGGCTCTTCACCACGATACCATTTAGGCCGACGAGAGTCGCTCCGTTGTACTTGCGCGGATCCATGCGCCTGCGAAGGTGCCTGAGAACCGGCCCGGCAAGAATTGCCTGGAACCTGGAAAACAAATCACGAGTAAAGGCACGCCGCAGATAGTGCTTGGCGAGGCCGACGGTTCCTTCCATCGTCTTTAGCGCAACGTTGCCCGTGAATCCATCGGTAACAACGACATCTGCCTTTCCTGAAAACAGTTCGCTGCCTTCGATAAAGCCGACGTAATTCATCGTGCTCGCCTTGAGCATCGCCGCAGCATCCTTGACCGTGTCGTGCCCCTTCGTGTCTTCGGCGCCAATGTTGAGCAATGCGACCCGCGGGTTGGTGATGCCCGTGATGTCCTCGGTGACGATGGAGCCCATAACGGCGAACTGGAACAGGTGTTCCGCCGAACAAAGGGTGTTCGCGCCGAGGTCGAGCATGTGCAAAGTGCCGCCTTTGGCAGGCAGCTCCGTGATGATCGCCGGGCGGTCGATGCCGGGAAGCATCCTGAGCACGAACTTGGCGGTTGCCATCAGCGCCCCGGTATTACCGGCACTGACACAGGCCTGCGCCCGGCCTTGCTTGACGAGATCGATAGCGACACGCATCGACGAGTCTTTCTTCTTGCGCATCGCATCGACCGGGGAATCGGACATCTCCACGACCTGGCTTGCATGTACGATCGCCAGGCGAGGCTCCTCACCAACGATGCGCGTGACATGGTGTTCAAGGACTGCTTTGTCGCCAACGAGCAATAATTCGATATTCGGATGCTCGGTCAGCGCAGCATGCGCCGCCCGCACGACGACCTCGGCACCGAGATCGCCGCTCATTGCATCTATGGAAATGATCGAGTGGGTCGCCACAGGCAAACAGGCGGTCCGCTAGTGCCGCCTGATAGCAGGGTGCGTTTACTCGTCGTCGTCGATGATGTCGGGCTGCGTAACCACCTGCTCGCCACGATAGAAACCATCGGGCGAAACACGATGCCGCAGGTGCGTTTCACCGGACGTGGGATCCACCGACAGGGCTGGCTTCTTCAGCTTGTCGTGCGAACGGCGGGCACCGCGTGTCGCCGGGGTTCTGCGACTCTTTTGAACAGCCATATTTCTCTCCAGTCACGATGGCGCTATCGCACCATCATTCGAATCAGTTCTCTTTTTCCATCTGCGACTTCAATGCCGCGAACGGTCTTATCGTCACACTTTCGCCGGCTTCTGCTTCATCCGGACTACGACATTTTTCATTGTCATGCATTGCCGCAAGCGGCAACGCCATAATCAGCGCTTCTTCGACAACATCCAGCGGCCTGATACTTTCTTCATCGAGTTCCCAGACCTCGAAATCGTCGCCGCCATCCACCGCCTCATCGGCAGCGAACAGAAGCTTCAGCTCCACCGCGAGCGGCAAGCTGAGTGGCTCGAGACATCGCTGGCACACGACGTCGATCGTCGCCGAGACCTCGCCTTCGAGCTGCGGCAATGCCTCTTGCGCATCGGCAAAACCGAAGCGCAGCTGGCCCGTTGCTTGCGTTTCGCGCCAACCGGACGGGAGTTTATCAGGGTCCAGCGTCTCGAGATCACCCTCGACAATCGCTGTGAGCTGCTCCAAATCAGTGATTTTAATAGCAAAATCAATAACTTGTCTACTTGCCGCCAATTCCTTCGGAGTGCGGCGGTCTCGCAGCGGATTGCCCATGGCGCGCGCATGATAAGGACCCGCCGGGCCCCTGTCAAAGTGCACGATCAGGAAAAAGCGCGTTCAGCACCGCAAAGGGGTTAAACTCAGCGAACTCCGTGCCAAGCAATTGATTTTATGCAAAATCCTTCTGCCCCAACGATTATTCTTGCCTCGGCTTCGCCGTATCGCCGTGGCCTGCTTGACCGGTTTCTCGACGATTACGAGACTGTCTCGCCTGATATCGACGAGAGCAATCCTGACAAGCTTTCGCCCAAAAAACTGGCGCGATACCTGGCGCGCAAGAAGGCCGAGACCGTATCAAAGCAGGCGCGCAACTCCCTTGTGATCGGTGCGGACCAGCTCGCCGTCCTCGAAGGCCAGGTGCTCGGCAAGCCCGGCGACCATCAGAAAGCCGTCGAGCAGCTCATGGCGGCTTCGGGTCACAACGTCACCTTTCGGACAGCCGTTTGCATGCTCGACCCGGTCGGCAAGACCCGCTACGAGCACGTCGACAAGACGACGGTCCGGTTTCGGAAGTTCGATCGCCGGCTCGCCGAAGCCTACCTGCGACACGACGAACCCTACGACTGCGCCGGGAGCTTCAAGATCGAAGGTGCCGGATTCGTGCTCTTTGATTCGGTAACCACAGATGATCCAACAGCGCTCATCGGACTGCCGATGATCTGGGTATCCGACGTCCTGCTGGAACTCGGCTATCTGCTGCCCTGATGAGCCAGGTAAGTAACAATTCACTCTGGGAAGAACTAAAACGGCGCAAGGTCATTCGCGTTGTTATTGCCTACCTCATCGTCGGCTGGGGCCTGATCGAAATAGCGGACGTAACGTCGGAGCCCCTGCGCCTGCCCGACTGGAGCGGCACGCTGGTCATCTGGCTCGTCGCACTGGGTTTTCCAATAGCTATCGTGCTGGCCTGGATCCTCGACGTGACGCCGCGAGGAATCGAGGTGACGGCAGATGCGACAGGTAGCGGGCCGCCGTCGCCGCCCGATGCCTCAATCGCCGTCTTGCCCTTCGTCAACATGAGCGGCAATGAAGAAAACGAGTACTTCAGCGATGGGCTGTCGGAGGAATTGCTCAACCTGCTCGTACGATTGCAATCAGTCCGCGTGTGCTCGCGCACGTCGTCATTCGCGCTCAAGGGCAAGGATGTCGACATGCCGACGATTGCCGCTCAGCTTGGCGTGCGCCATGTGCTCGAGGGCAGCGTACGCCGATCCGGCAACAAGGTACGTATCACCGCACAGCTCGTCGACGCGGTCGAGGATGTCCATCTGTGGTCCGAAACTTATGATCGTGAACTGCAGGACATCTTTGCGGTACAGGACGACATTTCCGCGCATATATTCGAGGCCCTGCAGCTCACGTTGACCAGCGATCTGCAACAGGCCGCGCACTCGACGACGGACAGCTTCGATGCCCTCGATTGCTACATGCGTGGCCGCGCGCTTTATCACCGCACCGATACCGGTCACCTCGAAAAAGCGCGCGAGATGTTCGAGGAGGCGTTACGAATCGATCCCGGGTATGCCCTGGCCTGGGCTGGCCTCACGTACATCTATATCGATACGCTCTGGTACAAGCGCGGCAAACCCGAACTGTTGGAAAAAGCCGATGAAGCCAGCCGTAAAGCCGTGCAGCTGGCACCTCACCTGGCCGAGTCACATGGCGCCCGTGGGCTGGCGTTGCGGGCCGCCAAACGCTTTGATGAGGCGGAAGCCGAATTCAAGGAAGCGGTGGAGATCAATCCCCGTTCATTCGAACCTATCCACTTCTATGCCCAGATGGCACGCAGCCAGAACAACTTCGAGCAGGCCGCGGAGTTGTTCGAACAGGCGGCTGCAGTCCGGCCCGAGGACTACCAGGCGCTCGCACTGGCGGCCAACATGCACGATGCGCTCGGCAACGATCAGCAGGGCAAGAGGCTGTCGCGCGAAACGGTGATCCGCGTGCAACGGGCCATCGACCTGATGCCCAACGATGCGCGCGCCTGGATCCTCGGTGCGAGCTGCCTGTTACGACTCGGTGACCGTGAAAAGGCATTCCAGTGGGTCGACAAGGCGAATGAGGCCGATCCGGAGAGCAACGGTGTCGCCTATAACGCGGCCTGCATGTACGCGTCTATCGGTGAAACCGACAAGGCGCTCGACCTGATCGAACGTGCTATTGAATTGGGCAGCAGGAACCGGCTCTACTTTGAAACCGATCCGGACTTCGTAAGCCTGCGTGATCACCCACGCTTCAAAGCCTTGCTCGATCGAATTTGATCGATTCCCCGGTCGAGAAATAATTGCAGGTCATCGGCTAGCGGGGCCGTGAAGTGCAGCTCATTGCCGCTGTCGTCCGGAAACGCGATCGACTGCGCATGCAGGAACAAGCGCTTCAGCCCGTGTTTTCTCGCCAGCCGGTTCTGGTCCTCGTCGCCGTAACGGTCGTCGCCCAGTATCGGAAAACCGATCGCGGCGAGGTGCACGCGCAGTTGATGCGTACGACCTGTCCTCGGCAGGCAGTTCAGCAGGCTGAATTTGCCAAATGTTCGTGAAAGTGACACACGCGTCTGCGCCGGCTTGCCGCCCTTGCTGACGACGACATGCCGCTCTCCCCCTTTGCGATTCTCGACCAGCAGCGGCTTGTCGATGAGTTGCTCTCCGAGCTGCCAGTCACCGACCACGAGGGCGAGATAATGCTTCTCGACGTCGCCCTCCCGGAACCGCTCATGCATTTCGCGTAATGCGCTCCGGCGCTTCGCCAGTACCAGGCAGCCCGACGTTTCCCTGTCGAGCCGGTGAACCAGTGACAAGTCCCTGAGCTCCGGTCGGGCGTGCCGCAACAGTTCGATAACGCCATGGCTGATCCCGCTGCCACCATGGACGGCCACACCCGATGGCTTGTCCACGACGAGCAGCCGCTTGTCCTCGAATATGATCCGATCGGCCATCGCATTGGCGCTGCCCTCGGCCGGCGCGTCTCCCGGCGCGCGCACCCTGGCAGGCGGTATCCGGACCTCGTCACCCTCCTGGAGCTTGTATTCGGCGCGAATGCGTCCACCATTCACGCGAACTTCGCCCCGCCTCAGAATCCGGTAAAGCCGCCCTTTCGGCAAACCCGGGAGTTCACGGCGCAAGAAGTTATCGATGCGCTGGCCCGCCTGCTCGGAATCGATACGAACTTTTCGTACCCCGGTCACGGCCGAGCCGGTCCCTTTTTCTGACTTTTGCTGCATGATCAATAACTTGATGGAATCGAAAGGTGTGCTATATTAGCGCGAAGTGGCCCATCTCCCAGGCTGGCCGCTTCGTAAGGTTAAGTAAATCATAGTTTTTTTGGGCTTCGCAGTGCGAGCCCAACCAAGATGGCAGCGAGCACAGAACGTTGCGAGCGCCGCAGCGGCCAAGCCGCAGGGTACAGATGTTGAATTTCCTACGGGACCTGTTTCCTCTGACACAGGCCCAGAACGAGTTTATCCGCCACACAGCCGGCGCTTTCTTGCGCCAGGTATTGCTGTGTGAGCTACCCAGCGCAAGTCCCCTGGCGATTCGTACCAGCTCGTTGCCCTCCCCCAATAAACAAGTAGGGCATCATGAAAAGAATGTTAATCAATGCGACTCAGGAAGAAGAGTTGCGCATGGCGATGGTCGACGGCCAACGCCTCTATGACTTAAATATCGAATTACCGGCAAGCGAACGCAAGAAAGCCAATATCTATAAAGGAAAGATCACGCGCATCGAGCCCAGCCTCGAAGCGGCGTTCGTTGACTTCGGCGCAGAGCGCCACGGCTTTTTGCCTCTCAAGGAAATCTCGAGCGAGTACTTCGTCAAGCCTGTCGAATCGGGTGATAAACCCAATATCCGCGACGTACTGACCGAAGGCCAGGACATAGTCGTACAGATCGACAAGGAAGAGCGTGGCAACAAGGGTGCCGCACTGACAACCTTTGTCAGCCTGGCCGGTCGGTTTATCGTCCTGAAACCCAACAAGGCGCGTTCCGGCGGCGTATCCCGCCGTATCGTCGGTTCCGATCGTGACCTCGCTCGCCAGTCCCTGAACAATATCGAAGTGCCAAAGGGCATGAGCGTGATCCTGCGGACAGCAGGCATCGATCGCAGCGCCGACGAACTGGCCTGGGATCTGGAGAACCTTCTGACTATCTGGACCGCCATCCTGAATGTGGTGCTGGAGCGCCCGTCGCCATTCCTGATCTATCGCGAGAGCAACGCGGTCGTGCGAGCGCTTCGAGATTATCTGACCGGCGATATTGGCGAGATCCTGATCGACGACAAGCAAACTTACAAGGAAGCCTGCGAGTTCGTCGAGCAGGTCATGCCGCACAACCTGCGCAAGCTCAAGCACTATACGGATCCGGTACCGCTCTTTACCCGCTTCCAGATCGAAAGCCAGATCGAATCGGCCTTCACGCACTCGGTCAACCTGCCCTCGGGCGGCAGTATCGTCGTCGATCACACCGAGGCGCTCGTATCAATCGATATCAACTCGGCGCGTGCCACGAAGGGCGGGGATATCGAAGCAACCGCGCTGAACACCAATCTCGAGGCAGCCGACGAGATCGCCAGGCAACTGCGAATTCGCGACCTCGGCGGTCTGATTGTCATCGATTTCATCGACATGGGCCCGCAGAAACACCAGCGAGAGGTCGAGAGTCGCCTGCGCGAGGCTGTTCGCCAGGACAGGGCGCGCGTGCAGATCGGCAAGATTTCGCGCTTCGGCCTGCTCGAGATGTCGCGGCAGCGGCTCAGGCCGTCGCTCGGCGAATCCAGCTACCTGACCTGCCCGCGCTGCTCCGGCATCGGTACGATACGCAGCATCGAGTCGCTGGCGCTGGCCATCCTGCGCATCATCGGCGAAGAGGCTCGTAAGGAGCGAACCGCCAAGGTGATCGCGCAATTGCCGGTCGAGGTAGCCACGTACCTGCTCAATGAAAAACGCGACTGGGTGCAAAGTCTGGAGAGTCGCAACGAGATGCAGGTCGTCCTCGTCGCCAATCCCGCGCTGGAAACACCGCACTATGACGTACGCCGGGTGCGCGATGACCAGACAGAGCTGCCCGAGAACACCGGCGCAAGCTACGAACTTGCAGAGGCTGCTGCCGAGCCGGAGACACCGCAGGCGATTCTCGAGCGCAAGCAGATAGAACCGGCGGCCATCGCAGTCATGAAACCCTCGAAGCCTGCCCCCAAGCGCAAGAAAGAAAGCAAAGGCTTGTTCGCAGCTGTCGCAAGCCTGTTTGCAACGAAAGACGAGAAGAAGACCGCGAAGAAGAAGCCGCAGTCACGGCGTCGCAAGGCTTCGGGGCAGGACACCCGTTCGCGCAGCAGCCAGCGCAGTCGCCGTCGCAGCGACGCCCAGCGCCCGGACGACAAGGGCAAGACCAGCAAGAAGCGCGCCAAGAAAAAGACCGCGAAAAAGAAGTCTGCCAAGGACCAGCCGCGCAAACCGCAGGAAGCCGCTGCCGGCAAGCCGCAGCCGTCCGACTCGCCAAAGCCGTCGCGAAACCGCCGCAGCCGTGGTGGGCGTCGCCGGCGTCGCAGCGCGGATCGGCCGGCGCAGGACCTGGCGCCAGAAAGTTCGGAGATCCAGGCCCGGGACACGGCCCCGGTACAGGAAAAGCCGCCGGTACAGGAAAAGCCCGCGGTCAAGGAGAAGCCGCCGGTCAAGGAGAAGCCGCCGGTCAAGGACGCGCCCATGGAACAGGCTTTGCTGGCAGCCCCGGATGGCCCACCGAAAGCACGAACCGATGCCGAGCGCGCGGCCGATGCCGCCCAGAAGCTGGACGAGACTCAGCCAGGCATGCCGTCGGCAAAGCCCGAGACTGGGAGAAAGAAAACCACTAAAAAACAGCGGACTAAAAAGAAAAGTTCAGGTAATGGTTCAGAAAGAGCCAAACCCGATTCTACACCCGAATCACAGCCTGCCCCGCTTGCCGAATCCATCCCGACAATCGAAACGGCAGCAGCCGCGGAGGGCGCGCCGGCGCGTGAGCCCAATCCGGAACCAAAGCCTGACGTGGCGCCAGAGGCAAAGCCCGAAGCACGTCCGGAACCGAAACCGGAAGGACGCCTGCTGCCCTGGGAAGACTAGGAACGCCTGAGGCGCTCGAGGAGACCGCGAGAAGCGTCTTCGACGAGATCGAGCACCCGTTCGAATCCTGATTGCCCACCGTAGTATGGGTCGGGGACCTCATCGTGCGTGGAACTGGAAAATTCCAGGAACAGGTAGAGCTTGTTGGCATGCTGCTCCTCGGCCTGTTCCTTGAGCAAAGCGAGGTTCTCGCGGTCCATCGCAATGATGTAATCGAACCGATTGAAATCTTCCGCCTCGATTCGCCGGGCACGGATGCCCTGCAGCGAGTAACCGCGACGCTCGGCGGCGGCTGCCGCACGGTGATCCGGCGGGTTATTGATGTGATAGGCATGGGTGCCCGCAGAGTCGATTTCGACGACGTCGGCCAGCCCCTCCTCGTTCACGATATGGCGGAACACGCCCTCCGCTGTCGGCGAACGACAGATATTGCCCATGCACACAAACAGAACAGACGATTTATTGGCCAAGATTCCGGATTCCCGTTGTCAGGGCCGGACATGCTAGGCGGTTTTTGCCACTAGGCGCAAGCCCCGATTGCTATAGCGCAAAGTACCCACTATGGTGCGCGGATGGACGTACAGGAACGCATGCGCATGGTCGTTGCCGGCCATCGGAAGATCATCCACAAGGTACTGATCAGGATCACCATTTATTATGCCGTGCTGGCGGCCGCCCTTGCGATTGCGATAACGCTAAATCCCGGGATTGTCGATGAATTGCCGCTCGGTGGTGTCGGCGATATTGCGAACTATGGCAGCTCCGAGGTTTACGATCTCGAAGAGGCCTTTCTCAGCGCCGACGACGAAGAGCTGGGCGACATCGTCACGGAGACAACGCGCGAGCGAGTTGCGCAGGGCCCGCGATGGCTGCGCGACGCCAAGTCGCTAATCTATGCCATGGCTTCGACGCTGCTCCTGATGCTACCCGTATCGTGGGTCTACCGGGCAATCCATACCGACAGTATTTACGACCATTCTATCGACACGACGACGCTGGTCCTGCCGTCGGTGGTCGCAGGCATCGTGACCGTTGTACAGCACAGCCTGGCTTTGGCCTTTAGTCTCGCGGGTATCGTCGCGGGCGTCAGGTTTCGTCGTGCCCTGAGCGACACCTTCGACACACTGTTCATATTGTCATCGATTGGTGTCGGCATCGCCGCCGGTATCAAGGCGATAGAGGTCGCCGTCGTCCTGACCGTGTTCTTCAATTATGCATCGGCCGCCGTGTGTGCCTTTGGCGACGGGCTCGAATCGCAGCACGCGGTACAGCGAGAAATCATCAAGAGAGAAGAAAAAGTAGCGCGCCAGAACGAGAAAAGCGTCAAGTCCGAAAAATCGGGACCAATGTCTAGCTTATAGACTCGCCGAAATGCTTGTTCATCAGGTTGATGCCACGGCAGCGACCAACAATTTCTTTTTCCACTGACTCCGGGTTGTCGATGATCTCGAAGAATTCTTCTATGTACTTGATCGTCTTCTTTCTCAAACCATCGTCGAGTTCCAGCGTGTTGGCATACAGCGCCAATATCTCGTCCCTTTTCGACTGTATGTGCGCGATCGCAGCATCGATAATCGGACGTGGCTGACAGAGTCCATAGAAATACCTGAAACGCACATCCCTGATCGGCAGCTGGCTCGGGGGTGCTGCGTACGTTGCATTCACCAGCCCGGAGAAATCGAAATCGTAAGGGACCGGTATGATATTGCCGTTGAGGACGCTGCCATCGTCTTCCTCGATGCCGATGAGCTGAATATTGTGACAACAGTCATCATCCCCGGATGGTTTGATAACCGAGTAGTCGTTGTTCGCAATCATGAGCTGGAAGACCTGCAGGAGCGCCGTTCGCGGATGGTCGAGCTGACTGTACAAGGTTGACTCGATGTTCAGGCGGTCAAGATCCAACCTTTTCGCCATATCGGAATCATCCTCGATCATGAATGCGAAGTCCGTCCATGGTTCCAGTTGCTCATCGCGATCGACATAGCTCAGTCGAACCAGACGTGCCGAAAAACTGTGGTCGGTCAGGATCTGATAGGTGCGATAGGCCAGGTACTCGAGAATCACATACTGCTGGTAGCGCTTACCCTCCTTGCACGGTGCCACGAGTTTGACCTTGTTCTGGCCCGCAAAAAGCGTTCCTTTGACCTGTGATTTCTTGAAGTTGAGCTGCAATGGCGGAAGGTCGCACACCTCCCGCCGGAAGTGACCGCGCGTACGTATCGATACGTCCAGTCGCTGCGTTCGGTCATCCTCATCGGTATAGGTCCATTGACCGGGATGATAGATACGGACTTCCTGGTGCCGTTGTGCATAGGTCTGGGCAATCGGGGCCGTGAGGACTGCCTTGAGAACTTCGTCAGTCTGAAACAGCGGATGCCTCCCGCCCGAGTCGCTGTCCTGCCCGGACGCGACCAGCGGCAAAATCAGCAACGACAGCAGAATTCCGGGCTTAAAGGTGCTCATATGCACGTACTCTAGGCGGACCTTTCGTCCGAGGAAAGCATCGGACTCACGAATTTGCCAAACAGAATCGCGGCGATTGCGAGGCACCAGACGATTACGGCGCCGGCCGGCAGATCGGCGGTCACCGAGACGAAGAGTCCGGCCAGGCAGCCCACCATGCCAACTGCGTAGCCCCATGCGACCCGGACACCGCCCTTGTCGATATGCCTGGTCGCCAATGCCGGGATGATCAGGCTCGCGAATACGAGATAGATACCGACTAATTGGACGGATACTGTCACCGCGAAGGCGAACAGCGCGTAGAAGCCGAACCCGGCCCTGTGTTCCCGCATCCCGAACCAGAAGGCAAGAACTACGGCGCTAATGACTGCAGAAGGCAGCAGCTGATCGTAGTTAACCCAGAGAATCTGGCCAACGAGCAACTCTTTGAGGTGCTCTCCGCCATGCGGGTTTTCGGACAGCACCAGGATCCCTGCAGTTGCGGCGAGCACAAATGATACGCCGATGAGCGCCTCCTGGACTTCGGGCCAGCGCTTTTCCATCCAATGCAGCACGAGCGCCGCGAGGAATGCTGCAGTTACCGCAGCGATTTGTACCATCCATCCTTCGGCCTCCCAGCCCATCGAATCCGCCGCGATGACGCCGAGACCGGCAACCTGCGCGACGGCGAGGTCGATGAAGATAATTTCGCGGCGCAGCACCTCGGTACCGAGCGGTACATGGGTGCTGAGTACGATCAAGCTGGCCAGGAACGCCGGCGCGATGATGCCGAACTCGAATGCGCTCATTGCCCGTATTCTTCCAGAATTGTCAATGTCTCGTCGAACAGTGCGAACAGATCTACAACTTCGGGATTTCCACCGACCGTGTACGGCAGACGAATCGCCGGAATCGACAGTCTCTCAGAAAGCCACAGCGACGGCTTCTCGTTCTCGTACGGCGTTCGAATGACGCCGACGGGCGGTCTCGGGCTGAGCTTCTCCAGCAATGACGCCAGCTGCGCCCCGCTTGGCGGGATGCCTGGTTTAGACTCGAGGGTCGCGACGATGTCCAGGTCGAGCCAGTTCGCCAGGTAGCTGAAGCTGCGGTGATGCGATGCAAGCTCCAGGCCGGCGAGCCGCAGGCCCCGCTCGTCCCACTCGTCCATCGCCGCCAGCCATCGATCCTGGAAGTCGCCGAGTCGGCGGCGGTAGTCATCCGCATTTGCGGCATCGAGGGAGGCGAGCTTTTCCGCAAGCGCATCGGCTATACGCCGTACGTTGCGTGGATCGAGATGGATGTGCGGATTGCCCTGCGGGTGCACATCGCCTTGCGCGCGATCGACCACTTTGGGCACTTCGAGTTTACGCACGTGGTCGGCCGCCATGAACAGCTCGGGCGCGCCTCCGCGCCTCAAAAGCAGTGGCAGCCAGCCGATTTCCAGGTCGGCGCCCGTGCATACTACGAGGTCTGCATCTCGAATCGCCGCGATCAAACTCGGTTTCGCCTGGAGTCGGTGTGGATCCTGAAAAGCCGTTGTCGCGACCGTAACTTGCGCATCGTTACCCGCGATCTCACTGATCAGTGATGCCCATTCGGGCTCGCAGGCAAAGATTTCGACAGACCCTGCGGTGGCAGGGGCAAGTGCGACGAGTGCCAGTGCTATCACCTGTTTCATGACGTGCCCCTAGAACTTGTGCGCACCGTGTGCGCCGACGCTAATGATGTACTGGAGCATCCACTGCTGATCTGACTCATCGAGTACGCGGTCATCTGCGTATTGCAAACGCAGTCGGCTGAACTCGCTCGGCGACCAGTCGAACATGAGGCTCGTACGGCTGGAATCGCGACCAGGATCCTCCAGCTCGGTTCCCACGAGCAGGCCGTTATTGTCGGCACTCACGACGTCATGCCGTAATCCGACACGCCACCGTGGCATGAACTGCCAGACTCCCTGCAAATACCATCCGGACTGGTCACCGTCATAATCGATGCCGTCGAATTCGCCGTCTTCGGATCGGTGGAAGTACTCGCCCTGTAACTTGAAGTTACGGACTGCCGAGTTGCCGTCCGGCGCCCACTTCCAGACGAAGTCGATGATCGACAGTTCGCTGTCGCCGCTGAAAGTCTCCGCAACTTCCTCGTCGTGGTGGCCGCCACCGCGTTCCTCGACATCGGCGTCGACATATGAAAAGCCGAGCTGCCAGCTGTTGCTGGCACCAACGTCACCACCAAGATTGGCGAACAATGTATACGCCCCCGGAGAACTCTCTGCATGAGAGCCAGCCGGGAAGCCGGTACCCCAGTTAAGCTCTGTCCCGAGTTCGAACAGCAGGTTTGTCGGGGCGATCCATCTTGCCTGCAAGCCATCGACGCGGTATTGGCCGCCATAGAACGCCTGGTACGGCAGCGGCCGGTCCGCGAAATCATCAACATGGCGGTGGAACTCGTTGATGTAGCCGGCCGCGGAGAAGTAACGCCCGCCCAACAGGGTGAATCCTGCCGGCAGCGCCGTCGTCTGCAACCACGCTTCCTCGAGTTCGACTTCGACTTCGCCTTCTTCGTCGTGAATGGCGAATGTGAGATTGCCGAAGAAAAGATTGTCGACATTGGCCTTCATGTTGATCTCGGCCTCGCCAAGGGCGAAACCGGGTTCACCGCTGCCAATTTCGCCCGCGGGCTGGAATCCCGGTATGGCCTCCCACCCTGAATCGAAATCTGCATATCGCCCCGCGAGCACGGCCCCCAGCGCGGGATTGAACGTGTTTGCCGCAGACTGTCCGGCCGATTGGTCAATCGCGGTTTGCTCTGCTATTTCGAATGCTTCCGTCGCCTCGCGCCTGGCGCCGCTGGCGACCTGCTCGGCTCGCGCGAGACGCACTTCGAGCTCGCTGATTCGGGATTCGTAGTCTTGTTGCACTTCGAGCAACAATGCCCGTAATTCAGCGACCTCGCTCGCGAGATCCTGATCCTGTGCTATCGAAGTTTGTGTGCCAAGCAGTAGTAGCGGCACGAGCGCCATTTTGAATTTCATGATTGTTCACCCTGACAGGTTCGCGGTGCACTCTCCGGCACCGCCCAAGAAAAAGATTTGTCAGCTTACGATCAGGATGATTGCGGGGGGACCCCTTTGCTTTGGCACATCTGCCGACGTTACCGGAACGACGTCGCAAGCCTTGCCTAGACGAACGGACGTGGACACTACCGGCGCTGGCGCGTGACCCGTGTCGACAGCCGCCGCTGCCAGCTGGTTGACGCTGATACATGTCGCACAGGCAGTATCGCCAATCGAAACAGCATCATGCTCGTAGGCGTGCGCGATCGAAATCGTCTGCACGCCAATCAGGAGCGCAAACAGCAGGGCGCCAAGAATGGTCCGCGATATGCCAGTGCTCCAGTTCATATGCCGATTATGACAGCAAATCGGTCGTTTAGTGCGGAAGATACGCCGCGACCGCAGCAAGATCGTCCTCGGTGTCCACGCCGGCTCCAGGCCGTTCAGCGGGAATTCCGACCCGGATGGTCATTCCGAGCGACAGGGCCCGCAATTGCTCGAGCTGCTCGCAGGTCTCGATATCACTGGGCTCGGCGGCGACGAGCCGACGCAGTACACCACAGCGGTAGGCGTAGATCCCGTGATGGTGCAACGCGGCCGACCGGGCGAGGTCCTCGCCACCCTCTTCCCTCGCAAACGGTATCGCCGCCCGGCTGAAATAGATCGCGTCGCCTGCGGCATCGCGTATTACCTTGACGATATTCGGGTTGGCGAAATCCGCTTGCGATGCGATAGGCGACGCCAGCGTGGCAATGTCCGCGGAGCTCTCCTGCAACAGGGCAGCGCACTGGTTGATCAGTCCGGCAGGCATGGTCGGCTCGTCGCCCTGTAAGTTAACGACGATCCTTTCATCTTCCCAGTCCATGAGGTCGCAGACTTCGGCAATGCGCTCGGTGCCGGAGCGATGCTGATCCCCGGTCATACAGACCTGTGCCCCGAACTGCTCTGCTGCCTCCGCAATGCGCTCATCGTCGGTCGCGATGAGCACGTCGGCAGCAGCACTTTCCTTGCCACGCTCGTAAACATGTTCGAGCATCGTCTTGCCGTTGATTTCACGCAAGGGCTTGCCTGGAAGGCGTATGGATGCATACCGCGACGGGATCACTACTGAAAAGCGATTCATGGTTGCTCCGGATTGCTTCGAAGGCGTGACTCGATCTGCGTGAGCCACGGGCCCGATACGACAGGATCGATGGCAAGGTCGACGGGCACTGTCCAGTACTTGTCTGAAATGGACGCATCGACCTTGATGGCATCCTTTTCCGTCATCAGCACCTCAAAGTCATCACCAAATCGCAGATCATCATCACTCAACCTGGCGTGATCGCGGAAGGCGTGTTCAATCACCTGCATGCCGTGCGCGCGCAACATATCGAAAAACCGGACCGGATTCCCGATCGCGGCCACGGCATGCACGGTCGTTCCGGAGAATTTGTCAATCGGCCGGGTCAGGGATCCGTTGAGTCGACTGACTTCGGTCGCCACCAGTTCAAACTCGATCGCGTTCTGTTCGATCGCCGTAAGGTTGGCGACATTTGAGCCCATCCTGCCATTGACGAGGACCTGGTCCACGTCGGTGAGGCGGTCAATCGTCTCTCGGAGCGGACCGGCGGGCAGCAACAGCCTGTTGCCGAGACCCCGCGCGCCGTCGATGACGCAGATCTCGTAGGATCGCTCCAGTCGGTAATGCTGCAACCCGTCGTCTGCGATGATGACGTCGACACCGTCGTCAATCAGCATCTGCGCCGCGCGGGCCCGATCGGCGTCGACGACGACCGGGCAACCGGTTCGCCTGGCGAGCAATACGGGCTCATCGCCAACCACACTGGTATCACTCGCAGAGTCGACCCTCATGGATGTCGAAGAACGCGAACCACCATAGCCACGACTTACAATGCCGGGATTAAAACCCCGCCCGCGTAACTCGCGAGAAAGCCAGATCGTGACCGGTGTTTTGCCGGTGCCACCCGCCGTAATGTTGCCGACAACGATCACGGGCACGTCGGCGCGAAAAGTACGCAGGAGACCAGCTCGATAGAGAGATCGCCGCAACGCGATCAGCAGCCAGTAAAGGCCACTGAGAGGCAACAATACCTGGTAGAGCGAACCCCCTTCGTACCAGATTCGGTGCAGCCACGTGTACATAGATGATTCGCTTACTCGTCGTTAAATTGCATGCGGTAGAGGGCCGCATAGTGGCCATCGCGCGCCAACAATTCCTTATGCGTGCCGGTCTCCACGATGCGGCCTTCTTCGAGAACGATGATCTGATCCGCGCTCTCCACCGTGGAAAGCCGGTGGGCTATTACAAACGTCGTACGATTCTTCATCAACTCTTTCAGCGCCTCCTGGATGCGCCGTTCGGAGTGGGTATCGAGTGATGATGTCGCTTCGTCGAGAATCAGCACGGGCGCGTTCTTTAGAAGGGCACGGCCGATTGCAATGCGCTGACGCTGACCACCTGACAGCAACACACCGCGATCGCCGACCATTGTTTGCAGCCCGTTGGGCATGTCATTCGCAAACTCGAGAACGTGCGCCGCCTTGGCGGCCTGCAGGAGCTCCGACTCGGAATGCAACCGCAATTCGCCGTAAGCAAGATTGTTGGCAATTGTGTCGTTGAAGAGCACGACGTCCTGGCTGACGAGACTGACATTGTCACGCAAGCTCTTTAGCGCGTAATCCCGAATCGGGATGCCGTCTATCAGGATCTCACCGGCATCGACGTCATAGAATCGCGGCAACAGCGCAGCAAGTGTGGACTTGCCGCTGCCTGATTGCCCGACGATCGCTAGAGTCCTCCCCGCATCGACCGAGACACTGATGCCATCGAGCACCGGCAGGGCTTCATTGCCATAGGAAAAGCTGACGTTGCGAAATTCGACGGCGCCGGTTGCCCGGTCCAGTTCGATCGTACCGGTATCGACTTCGTCGTCTTCATCCATGACAGTGAACAGGCTGTCGGCCGCGGCTACGCCGCGCTGCAGCGTGGCATTGACGTTCGTCAGACGGCGAATCGGCTGCAGCATCAGCATCATTGCCCCGAAAAACGAAATGAACTGACCCGCGGTAAGCTCGCCGTTCAACGCTTCCACGCTGGCCATGTAGATCACCCCGGCGACGCCGATACCGAAAATTATCTGGGTCACGGCCGAACCGAGCGCGCGGACATTGATCAGCTTGAGATTTTGTTTCTTGTTACGCGCATCGACCGCATCCAGCCGGTCTTTCTCATAGTCGTAACCACCGAAAATCTTCACGATTCGGTTGCCACGAACGATCTCCTCTGTCACCTGGGTGACCTCGCCAACCGTATCCTGGATCCTGCCGCTGTAACGCCGGAAAGCGAGCCCGAGAATGCGTACGAGGAGTGCCAGGATCGGAAACAGTATGGCAACGAATATCGTTAGCTTGGGACTCTGCACGATCATCACGGTAAACGCCGCGATAATGGTCAAAACGTCGCGAATCAAAATCGTCACGACACTGGTTACCGACTCCGCGACCATTTCGACGTTATAGGTGACACGGGATAGCAGCGGACCGGTACTCTGCTCATCGAAATACCGCGCCGGAAGAGTCAGGAACTTGCGGAACACCCCACGCCGCAGCGCACTGATGACACTGCGTCCGACGTAGCCCAACGAAGCTTCGGTTGCAAATCCCGATATCCCGCGCGCCGCCAGAATCCCGGCAAATGCAAAAGGCATCCAGCGGTGCGTCTCGAGATTCTGTGCAACCAGTGCTTCGTCGGTCAGCGGCTCCAGCAGGTATACCAGGCTGGCCTCGATAATGGCGCTCGCGGCCATACCGATGACGGCGATCAGCCCGATCAGCTTGTGCGGCGTAACATACTGCCAGAGCCGTCGATAAACGACGCCGGCATCGGGGATCGACTTATTCTTCACGAGCCTACTGAGTTTCCGGCTCGTTGACTGTCGCAATACTGATGCGCGTAAAGCCGAGCCTGCCCGCAACATCCATCGCCGTCACCACATCCTGGTGTTTCGCATTGGCATCTGCGCTGATCGTGAGCGGCAGCGAATTGTTCCCTCCTGACACTTTCTGGATCGCATTGCGGATTGTTTCGACACGACTGTTGATCAGCTCGCGGCCGTTCACGAGATAGGTACCTGTACTCGTAATCATGATGTCTATCTGCTCCGGCACTTCCTCCACAATGGCGGAACTATCGGCCTCCGGAAGACTGATCGTGATCTGCGACTGTTTGACAAAGCTCGTCGATACCATGAAAAAGATCAGCAACAACAGTACGACATCGATCAGCGAGGTCAGGTTGACCTCGGGCTGCGTCCGCGGCCGCAGATTGAGCTTCATCAGTTATCCTTTTTCCTGGCGGCGATGAAGGGCCTCGACGAGCTTGATGGCCTCTTTTTCCATATCGACGACAAGCGTATCGACCCGGTTGCGGTAGTAGCGATAGCCGATGAGCGCAGGGATCGCAACTGTGAGACCTGCCGCGGTCGTAATCAGGGCTTCTGCGATGCCGCCCGCCAGCGCAGTCGGATTGCCTACGCCGTGCGTCGTAATCGCCGTGAACACCTTAACCATACCGATGACGGTGCCCAGCAATCCGAGCAACGGCGATATCGCTGCGATGGTTCCGAGCGTCTCGAGGTAGCGCTCCAGCTCATGGACGACATGGCGCCCGGTATCCTCAATGCTGTCCTTCAAGACCGATCGTTCGCGATCGCGGTTGATTAGCCCGGCCGCAAGAATCTGGCCAAGTGCAGAGCCCTGGTGCAGGGTCTGAATCTGCTTTTGGTCAAGCTGGTCCTTTTTCACCCATCCCCAGACTTTGCTCGTCAGGTCCTCGGGAATGACGCGCTTCTGCTGAAGTGTCCAGAACCGTTCCAGGATGATGCCCATCGCGATGATCGCGCAGAGGATGATGGGCGCCATCAACCAGCCGCCGGATTTGACTATCTCAACCATACAAGCTGACTCAGAGGAAAAATGAAATATACAGTAAGCGGCCCCACGTGTTGAGTCTGAGCCCCTATTCGTGCCAGAGCCGACGGCGCAGATCTCGATGTCTTGCGAGCTGCCTGACACCGCCTTGCTCACAGACGGTAAATGATATCGCTCCCGAATCGGCCGTGGTCAGCACTGTCGCACCGGATGCGCGCCAGCGGTCGACGACTTCCGGGTGCGGCTGCCCCCAGCGATTGCCGAATCCGGCCGATATGACAGCTAATGCCGGCCGCAGCGCAGCGACGAACTGCCGGGTCGATGAGGTGCGGCTGCCGTGATGCGGAACGATGACGACATCGGCGCGCTGCAGTGCGCCTGCGCGCAGAAGCTCAATCTCGGCTGCTTTCTCTATGTCGCCGCCCAGGAGGACCCGGTTCGAGCCGACGCTCACCAGCAGGACACAGGATGCGTCATTGCCAACCCAGGCCGAATCGCCCCGTGGATGCACAAACTCGAACCTGACGCCGTCGTGCATCCAGGTCGTCCCCGCCACACAGGGGCTGGTCAGCCAGCCCCTGCCCGCGCCGTCACCGACATGAATCCGGCGGACGTCGAGCGCGCGTACGATTGTCGCGAAACCGCCTGTGTGGTCGAGGTCGTCGTGCGTTACAACCAGCTGGTTCAGCGACTCGACGCCCCGGTTCCGCAGGTACGGCAGGATGATCGATTCCGCCGCGCTTCCGCCTGTGAAGTATGCCGGTCCCGTGTCATACAGCAGCGACGCCGAGCGCGTCTGAATCGCTACAGCGAGACCCTGGCCGACGTCGAGGACCGTCATTTCGGCGCAGCCCGGCTCCGGACGCGCGGGTTCGACGGTAACGACGACCGCTGCCGCCAGCCAGGCCAGATTTCGGCCCGGCCAGCCAGCCGGCAGCACTGCCCAGGTAATGGGCAGGACCAGGAAAACGGCAAATCGTCGGTCGAGCGCAGGCAGCGTATCGGCAGGAATCGGCAGTCGCAGCGCGAAGTCAATCAGTCCCTCCAGCACACCCAGGCTCTGGCTCGCCAGACCGAGCAATACATCGCCTGCCCCGCTGGCCGGCCCATCCAGCAGGAGACCCAGCATCGTGAACGGCACGGTAATAATGCTGAACACGGGAACCGCAACAAGGTTGACGAGCGGCGACGACAGCGCCACGCGGTCGAAAAACAGGACGGTGACCGGCAGCAGTCCGCAAAGGAGCGCCAACTGGATTCGCAAGAGCCGGCCAGGGGCAGATNNAACGAGGACGGCCAGGAACGACAACACGAACCCCGGTGACATGGTTGAAAACGGGAACGTGCCTGCAATCACAGCCGACGTAATCGCAATGATACGAAAGGGCCGTACCTGTCGCGCAACTACTATTGCCGTCGCTGCCAGGCCGATCATCAGGGTCGCGCGTTGTGCCGGGATAGCTATCCCTGACAACAATGCATACACAACGGCCGACGCAAATGCCACAACGGTGCTGGCTCGGTGCAGATGCTTCGACGCGCCCGCCAGCGCGATGCCCATGGCAGTCAGCAAATATGCGACGGCGACCAGCATGCCGACATGCAAACCCGAAATCGCCATGAGGTGGCTGATTCCCGTCTGCGCGTAACGCTGCCACTGCTCCTGAGACACAAGATGGCGCGCGCCGACCGAAATCGCGATGAGCACGGCGGCCCGATCGGGCTCGCGAACTGCGGCCACGACGCGATCAACAACGTGCAGCCGAACCCGATCTACGTGTCCCAATTCCCCGGTCCGTAGACGTTGATTGCGGTGGCTATTGACGACGAACGCGGTAGCTGCAATTTGCTGCCGAAACAGCAGCGCCTCGTAGTCGAAAATACCCGGATTGCTGGTTGCACGTGGGCGCTTTAGCCGCAGCTCCAGCCTCCAACGCTCGCCAGGGCGGATTTCATGCGGCGGGGTATACCAGCTCACCCGAATTCGCGCCGGCACCCAGGGGCTGTCGATAACTTCTCCGACAAAATTCACAGACTCGCCGCGCCTTCGCGGGAATCCGACGACACGCACCTCGGTCATGATGCTGTCGCCTACGTACTCCGCAGAAATGCGGCTCGTGATAACTCGTTCGGCATCGACCCCGAACTGTATCGCTCCGCCGAGAAGTAACAGGACCGCGGTCGACCTGCCGGCCAGGCAGGCCCCCAGTAGCAGGAACAATACAATGGGAACGAGGTCGGAATAGGTCGCAAAGCTGCTAAGCTGCGGCAGGTAGGTGCCCACCACCAAAGCCAGGCACGCCCGAACAACGTATCTTCCCCGAGTTTCGATGCTTCAATCGAAACGGAATCAGTGGTCAATGCCAAGACGATTTTTTAAGAGATTTGCGTTCAAACGCCACGAGATCGCCGAGCGCTGGTTCATGGGCCCTTTCCGGCACCTGATACACGACCATCGACTTTGGGGCATTCGGCGCAAGACCGTCGTGCCGGCATTTTCGCTGGGATTGGCTATCGCTTTCGTACCGCTGCCGGGTCACATGATGCAGGCCGCATTGCTGGCGCTCGTGTTACGGGTCAACATTCCGGTCGCGGTCTTGTCGACGTTTCTGAGCAACCCGCTGACCATGGGACCGCTCTTTTTCGGTGCTTATGTTTTGGGGTCCACGCTACTCGGAATCGAGCCCGGACCGTTCTCATTCGAATATTCGTTTGCCTGGGTACGGACCGTATTTACGACCATCTGGCTGCCATTGACTCTCGGCTGCGTCCTGCTCGGATCGGCGGCGGCCGTCATCGGTTACGTTGCGCTCGACGGACTCTGGCGTTACTCGCTGCACGATTACAAGGCGAAGAAACGCAAGAACCGGTCGCGCTGAGCGCTTACCCTACTCTGGCCGCAGCTTGCCGTTCTCCAGGACGAGAATCCGGTCCATCCGGTCGGCGATGCCGTGATCGTGAGTAACAATGACGAGACTGGTCTCGAGTTCCCGGTTCAATTCGAGCATCAGATTGAGGACGTGTTCACCATTACCGGCGTCGAGGTTTCCGGTCGGTTCGTCGGCCAGTACCAGTTGCGGTCGCGTAATCAGTGCCCGCGCTACCGCAGCGCGCTGCCTTTCGCCGCCGGATAGTTCTCCGGGTTTGTGATCGAGCCTTTCGCCAAGACCCACTCGCTGCAGGAGACCAGCGGCCTTTTCCAGGGCATCGGGTTTCGCTTCGCGTCTGATGAGGAGCGGCATCGCGACATTCTCGGCAGCCGTGAACTCCGGCAACAGGTGGTGAAACTGGTAGACAAACCCGATATAGCGATTTCGCAGTTCAGATCTCGACACTTCGTTGCCACCGTGCATTGGCTTGCCGCCCACGTGCACTTCGCCCGCCGTCGGTTCGTCCAGTCCCCCCATGATCTGCAACAAGGTCGTTTTGCCCGATCCTGACGCACCGACGATCGCGACGCGTTCGGCCGCAGCAACATCCAGGTCGACGCCACTCAGAACCTCCAGCTCGGAGGCGCCTTCGCGAAACCTGCGCACGACTCCGCGGCACTGCAGCACGATTCGATCAGTCATAGCGCAACGCTTCTGCAGGTGCGGTTCTCGACGCGAGCCACGACGGATAGACCGTCGATGCCAGCGACAGCACCAACGCGATCACGCTGATCAAGGTGACATCGGCGATTCGTAATTCCGACGGCAAATCGCTGATGAAGTAGACGTCAGCAGCCAGGAGCTTGATTCCAAACAGTGATTCGAGGCCACCCACGAGGCTCTCCAGGTTGAGTGCGAGCAGAATACCAAACAGCGCGCCTGCTACCGTGCCGATTACGCCGATTACGCTGCCTTGCGTGACGAAAATACGAAGAATGCTGCCGGGACGAGCCCCGATCGTTCTTAATATGGCGATGTCACCCTGTTTGTCCCGGACGACCATAACCAGCGTCGAGACGATGTTGAATGCCGCGACGGCGACGACAAGCAACAGGATGATGAACAGGATCGACTTGGTGATCTGGATGGAGCGGAAGAAGTTGACATGGCGCCGGGTCCAGTCGCCGACGAGCACGACCTCGCCATTTTCCAGCGCAACCTCTCGCACGATCTCCGGCGCGTTGAAGATGTCCGTAACGGCCAGCCGAACGCCAGTCACCTGCTCCCCCAGCCGATACAGCTTCTGGGCATCCTCAATATTGATAAAAGCGAGCCGGCGGTCGTACTCGTACATGCCGACACGATAGATGCCACTGACAACGAAACGCTTGGTACGGGGAACGACCCCGGCGGGCGTCACGAGGCCTTCGGCCAGAGTGACGGTCACCTTGTCGCCCATCGTGACCTGCAATGCGTCCGCAAGCTCGCTGCCGAGCACAATGTTGAATCGCCCGGGCTCGAGGTTGAAGATGTCGCCATCCTGCAGGGTCGAGGCAATACCCGAAACCGCATCTTCGGCAAGTGGCTCGATGCCTCGAAGCTCGGCGCCACTCAGCTGTTGGTCGAACATGAGTAATGCCTGTCCGTGAACATACGGAGCCGAGGCCCGGACTCTCGCATTGGCATCCGCAACTTCGCTCAGTGGCCGCCAGTCCGCGATCGTTCCCTCGAGGCCTTCGATGTTTGCATGTGACGTCATCGTAAGCAGTCGGTCCTGTAATTCGCGCTCGAATCCGTTAACGACCGACAGGACCAGGATCAGGACAGAGACCGCTATCGCGATACCGAGCATCGAGATCGCCGATATCAGGGATACAAAGCTGTTGCTGCTTCGCGAGCGCACATAGCGATTGCCGATCCACGTTTCGAAACGACTGCTCACGGGCTACTCATATCTCAACGCGACGGCGGGATTGACCATTGCCGCCCGCCTCGCAGGGTACAACGTCGCGAGCGAAGTGAGAACAAATGCAGCCCCTGCAATCGTCACGACGTCGGCCGTTTCAAGCTCGGACGGAATTTGTGTCACGTAATAAACATCACCCGGCATGATCTGGAATCCGAACCACTGTTCGATGACGGGCACGATCACCGGCACATTGATCGCAACAACCACGCCGAGTAACACGCCGATCACGACGCCGGCCCAGCCAATCACGGCGCCCTGCACGAAAAATACACGCACGACTCCGGCCGCTTTCATGCCGAGAGTCCGCAAGACCGCGATGTCGTTTGTCTTGTCGGTCACGACCATCACAAGACTCGCGACAATGTTGAATGCCGCAACGCCGATAATCAGGGATAACAGGAGCGACATCATCATTTTTTCGAGTCGAATCGCACGGAAGTAACTCGCGTTCTCGACGGTCCAGTCGCTTGTCGTCACAGCATCGCCGAGCCTGGCCCCGAGACGCGAGGCGACGACAGGTGCAGTCATGACGTCATCGGTTCTGAATCGAATGCTCGTAACCTCGTCCCCGATACCGAGCACGGCCGCTGCATCGAGCGTGTTGACGAGCGCCAGGACGCTGTCGTGTTCCTGCAATCCCGCCTCGAAGACGCCACGCAGGACAAAGCGCTCCAGTTTGGCTTCAAGCGTGCCGTCACCGGCTGGCCGCGGGATCAGCAGGACGACGCCATCACCGAGCCTGACACCGAGGTCAAAAGCCAGCAGGCGGCCGAGGATGATGGCGCGACTACCGGGCTGGAGATCGTCGAGGGACCCCTCGATCAGGTTGATGGTATCCCCCGACATCGCGGACTCGAACGCCGGATCCACGCCATGCACGATAACGGGCTCGAGTTCGCGGCGCGACTGGATCATGCCCTCCATTTCCACGAGAGGCGCTGCGGCAGACACGCCCGTTTCCGCTGCGACCTGCTCCCTGAGTTCGCGCCAGCCGCTCGTGACCCGGTTCGTCCCGGTCACGTAGCCGTGCGCCGACATGCTCAGCAAGCGGTTGCGCAACTCGCCCTCGAATCCGTTCATGACGGACAGGATGACGATCAGTGCCGCGACGCCCAGGGCGATACCGATGAGCGAAATCAGCGTTATGAACGACACGAACCGGGTCCGGCGCTTCGCTCGCAGGTAGCGAAGCCCGACAAACAACTCGACGGGATTGATCATTGCCCGCATTAAACCATATAAGTTTCGTGACGTGATTCACAAAAATCGAAATGCCTTAAAAACCTTTGAAATCAATTGTTTTTAACCCGGACTTTGAGTGATATAGTCGATCCCAACTGAAGGAGAATCTGTCATGGCGAAGTTGCGGATTTTGACTGTAATTGCTCTTTTGACCGGCGTTTTGGCGACCGCCGGCGCGCAGAACCTGGACATGGAAGGTGCCCAGCCGGTTGCCGATGGTTCGCGGCCGATGCGCGGCATGACGGCCGAAAGCGTCGAATCCCGGTTCGGCACGCCCGATGCCAAGGTCGCCCCGGTAGGTGATCCGCCGATCTCGCGTTGGGAATACAAAGACTTCGTTGTGTTCTTCGAGTACGACCGCGTCATTCACGCTGTGAGCAAGCGCAAGCAGACCAGTTAATCGCTTTGAAAAGGACGCCCGGGCAGGAAACTGCCCGGGCGTTTTTTTGTGCGAGTGTCGTATGTGATAATCGCGGGCCGATTTTCAGCATCTCCAACCTTGTCAGACCACTATCTCATTAACGAGTCGTATCCATTGCCCGCGCCGGGCAACCGGGTCGGCTGGGGCCGGCTGATCGGTGCGAGCACAGCGCTGGCAGCAGCCGAGTTCGCGGCGATAAACAAGGTGCCGGTCGTGCTGCTCGCCGATGATCCGCGGCAGGCCGACCAGTTTGAAGCGAGCATTGGTTTCTTTGCCGGGGACAATCTCGACGTGCACCATTTCGTCGAGTGGGAGACGCTGCCCTGGGATACGTTTTCCCCCCACCAGGACATCATCTCCGAGCGACTTTCGGTCCTGGCGTCGATCGGAAGTCTCTCGACCGGCGTTATCGTCGCGTCCGCGCCCGTCCTTTTGCAACGGCTGCCACCGGTCGACTATGTGTCGGCGCGATCACTCTCACTCAGAGTCGGTCAGACCCTGCCGCGAGATGCGTTTATCGATTCACTGGCGTCCGCTGGCTACCTGCGAGTGCCACAAGTCAGCGAACACGGCGAATTCGCCGTGAGAGGCTCGCTCATCGACGTATTCCCGATGGGCTCGCCCCACCCGATCCGCATCGATTTCTTTGACGATGATATCGAGTCTTTGCGTTTTTTCTCTCCCGAGACACAACTCTCCGGGGATTCGCTTGAAAAGGTGGACGTGTTGCCCGCACGTGAAATACCGCTCGACGCGGACAATGTTCGGAGGTTCCGCGAACGTTACCGCGAACGTTTTGAGGGCCAGCCGGCCCGCTCGCGGGTCTATCGGGAAATCTCCGACGGAATCGCCCACGGCGGTATCGAGTACTACATGCCGTTATTCTTCGAATCGACGGCGACATTACTGGACTATTTGCCAGACGAGTGTGTCGTAATGGCGCCGCAAGGCCTCGAGGGAATTCTCGGCAAAACATGGCAGGAGGTCGAAGAGCGCTACGAACTCAGCAGCCTTGATCCGGAGCGGCCTATCCTCTGTCCCGAGGAGACCTTCAACAATGCCGACGAGATTCTGCAGCGACTCGAGCGATTGCGGCAGATACGTTACTCGCCGCAGTCGCTTGCTGAAGGTCCCGGAACCGTCAATTTTCCGACGCAATTACCGCCGGCAATGAAGGTGGAAGCGCGCTACGAAGACGCTGCGGGCGCCCTGATGCAATTCCTCGATGACTTTGCAGGGCGCGTCCTTTTCACAAGCGACTCTGCAGGACGCCGTGAACAGATCCATGACTTGTTGTCCGGCCGGCATCTCGACCTGATGCGGGCGGAAGGCTGGTCGGAGTTCAAGCGATCGGGACAACGGATTGGCGTCGCCGTCGCGCCACTCGAGAACGGCGTAGTGCTGTCCGATGCGGGGGTCGCGATTATCAGCGAGCAGCAGCTGTTCGGCGAACGCGTGCGGCCGAAAGCCAGGCGCCGCCGCACCGAGCGCGATCCCGAAACGATCATCCGCCAGCTCAACGACCTCGAGGCCGGGTCGCCCGTAGTGCATGCCGAGTATGGCATCGGCCGGTACCAGGGGCTGACCACGCTCGAGGCCGGCGGTATTGCCGGCGAGTTCCTCGAGCTCGAGTACGCGGGAGGCGACAAGCTCTACGTTCCCGTCCACGCGCTCGAACTGATCTCCCGGTACACGGGCGCTTCCCCGGAAAACGCGCCGTTGCATCGCCTCGGCAGCGACCAGTGGGCCAAGGCGCGCAAACGAGCGATCAGCAAGATCCGGGATGTTGCAGCCGAGCTGCTCGACATCTATGCACGTCGTGCCGCCAGGCCAGGCCATCGATTCAAATGGGCCGAGAGCGACTACCGGGCATTCGAGAGTGATTTCCCGTTCGAGCCTACGGAGGACCAGGGTCGCACGATCGATGAAGTCCTGGCCGACCTCGAGTCCGGGCAGCCGATGGACCGGATCGTCTGTGGCGACGTTGGCTTCGGCAAGACCGAGGTGGCGCTGCGCGCATCGTTTGCGGCTGTTCATGGCGGCAAGCAGGTTGCGATCCTGGTACCGACGACCTTGCTGGCGCAGCAGCACGGCCAGAATTTCCGCGACCGGTTTGCCGACTGGCCGGTGCGCGTCGAAGTCCTGTCGCGATTCCAGTCGGGAAAAGCGGTGACATCCATTGTCGACGGATTGCGCTCCGGGCGTGTCGACATCGTCATCGGCACGCACCGCTTGCTGCAGCACGTCAAAGACCTGCGAAATGTCGGTCTCGTCATCATCGACGAGGAACATCGTTTCGGTGTTCGCCACAAGGAAGCCATCAAGTCACTGCGAAGCGAGGTCGACGTTCTTACTCTCACGGCAACGCCTATCCCACGGACATTGAACATGGCGCTGGGTGGAATTCGCGACATGTCGCTGATCACGACCCCGCCGGCAGAGCGACTGGCCGTCAAGACATTTGTGACCGAGTGGAACGACGTCCTGATCCGCGAAGCGTGTCTGCGAGAAATCAAGCGCGGGGGGCAGGTTTTCTTTATCCATAACCGCATCGAGGACATAGAGCGGGTCGGCGAGAAATTGGCGAAACTCGTACCCGAGGCACACATACGGATCGGTCATGGGCGAATGCCCGAGCGAGAATTGGAGCAGGTGATGCTCGACTTCTATCACCGGCGATTCAATGTTCTATTGTGTACGACAATAGTCGAGAGCGGTATCGACGTGCCGACTGCGAATACGATCGTCATCAATCGAGCCGACCGCTTCGGCCTCGCCCAATTGCACCAACTCCGTGGCCGGGTCGGCCGGTCGCACCATCGTGCGTTTGCCTACCTGATCGCTCCGCCCAGGGTGTCGATGACTGCGGATGCAATCAAGCGCCTTGAAGCCATCGATTCGCTCGAGGATCTCGGCTCGGGGTTCACGCTGGCAACCCACGACCTGGAAATCCGCGGCGCTGGCGAATTGCTTGGCGACACCCAGAGCGGGCAAATCCAGGAAATCGGTTTTTCCCTGTATACCGAGCTACTCGGCCGGGCTGTGGAATCGTTGAAAGCGGGCAAGGAGCCCGATCTCGAAGCCCCGCTGAACGACGGTGTGGACATCAATCTGCATGTCGCGGCCCTGCTCCCGGATGACTATGTGCCGGATGTGCATCTAAGGCTCATTCTCTACAAGCGTATTTCGGGTTGCGCCACCCCGGCGGAGCTGCGGGAGCTGCAGGTCGAGCTGATTGACCGGTTCGGGTTGCTGCCCGAACCCGCCAAGAATTTATTGCGCATAGCCGCTTTGAAACAGCGCGCGGGTTCGCTGGGGATAGAAAAGATCGACGCAGCAAACGTTGGCGGCTACATGGTATTCGCGCGGGAAAGCCGCATTGACGCGTTGGCGCTTGTCAAGCTCGTGCAAAGCGGCCCGGCAACTTACAAGCTGAAGGGCTCCCATCGCCTGCAGTTCCGCCAGGAACTCAGCGACGTCAGCCGGCGCTTTGCGGCCGTCGAGAATCTGCTTGAAACGCTTGCAGTCGACTAGCGCTAACTCCGACAATACCCGCATGAAAAAGCTTATCGCATTGCTGGCCGCATGGGCATCAATAGCCAGTGCGCAGGATACAGCGGTCGACGAGACCACCGTCGAGGAAGAACCGGTACGCCGCTATACGGTCGAGATTATCGTCTTTTCTTATAGCGACGATGCCTCCGTGGGTTCCGAGATATTTCTCCCTGACGAGCCCCCTCCCGAGGAGGGCCTCATTCTTGACGAGGATGGCAACCCGATCCTCTCCCGGGACACAGAAATTCCGGAGTTTGGTGACCACGTGGTTGCGGACAAAGGCGTCGAGCCCGGAGAGGAAGAAGACGCCTCGTTGACCTGGATCATCGTTCCGGGCTTCGCCGAGGAACCGGCCGATGAGGCGCCAGTGTTACTTACTCGAGGCGCTGACCGGGAGGAACCGAATCCGTTTCAGCTCGTCCTTCTGGCGGAAGATGAATTCTTGCTCGGAGACGTCGCCGAACAGTTCGAATTGCTCGAGGCCTACGAAACCCTGGTGCATTTCGGCTGGACGCAGCCGACGTTCGAGGAAGAAGCAACACCACCTATCGAACTGCAGCTGATTACGGAGCCGCCGGAGGGCCTTGCGGGCACGTTGACACTCTATCTGAGCCGATACCTGCACCTGGTCGTCGATCTGGCTCTTGATGCGCCGGCAGAGTTCGAAAAGGAAGTGGTCGATGAGGATTCTTTCTTCAGTTTTGGCGACTCTCGCCCGGACTATGACGATCGATACGAAGAGCAGCTCATACCCATACGTTTCAGGATTCAGGAAGACCGAATCATGAAGAATGGCGAACTGCGTTATTTCGACCACCCGAAGTTCGGTGTGCTGGCGAAAGTCACCCGGGTCGAAGAACCGGAAGAGGAAGATACCGGTGATGATACCGGTGCCCTAGTCGGCCGGCTTTCTCAATAAGCGTTCGAGAAAATCGCTCGGCGGCCCGTCCTCGGGACCGGCGCCGACGCGATAGGAAACAGTCACGAACTTCGCGATTTTCGAACGAGGATGATGCAAGCCCAGATCGCGGACTGCCGTTGCAATACGCTCTGCAAACTCACGAACGCCGGCCTCATCCGATGCATGCGACAGCACGGCGAACTTTGCGCCGTCCATCCTGCCGACCACGTCACTGGCCCGTCTCAGGCAACGCCGGATAGTCCGACCGACGCGCCGCAGGCACGAATCGGCCGCATGGCGTCCGAATACATCGACGTAGGCATCGAAATCGTCGAGCGCGAAGACGACGACTGCCAGCATACTTTTCTCGCGTCCGGCAACAGCCCAGTCGTGCTCGAAGATCTCCCTGAACGCACGCGCGTTCAAGAGACCCGTCGTGGGATCGTCCCGGGTCAGGTCTCGAATAGTTCGCTTGGCCTTGAGCAGCGCGTGGTGCATGTCGCTGCTTGCTACGGCGGCATTACCTCCGCTGCCGCGCCAGAACACAGCGTAATATCGCGCATCCGTCTCATCCGGCAGGCACAATGGCTTCAGGGCCAGCAGGTATTCCTTGCCCGCCTGTTCGACCGGAAAACTCGTCTCCTGCTGCGAGCGGACGGCCTCGGATATCTCGAGCGCCAGTTCGCGCCCCACGAGCTGTTCCACCACATCGGCGAACGGCTGGTCGCGGCAGGCATCTCCCTGGATTGACTCGAAGGCCCTGTTGACCATCGTCACGGGCCAGTCGGGATGATCGACGCGCACGACAATCAACGGCTCCGCGGTCGCGGTGATGACCTGTTCGAGTATGTGCTGGTGTATGGACATTACCCGGACCCGAAGAACGCCTTGAGTACCTGCATCGCCTGCATTTTGGCCGACAGGGTACTGGATTCGACATCGGCATGTATCGGCATTTCCCCGCGTCCTGCCGCCTTGTTCACAACGAGTGAAAGACAGGCATACTCGAGGCCGAGTTCCATGGCGATACTCGCCTCGGGCATCGCAGTCATACCGACGAAGTCGGCGCCATCTCGCTCGAGCCGATCTATCTCCGCTGCGGATTCGAGCCGCGGCCCCTGCGTCGCCGCGTAGACACCGCCATCGTGACAATCGACGCCTGCAGTCTCGGCCGCCGCCAGCAACGCGGCCCGCAGCCGCTGGGTGAATGGCTCGGTGAAATCGATATGATCAAAATCCGGGTCGGGCTCGCCGTAGATCGTGTGCTCCCGCCCCCACGTATAGTCGATGATCTGGTCCGGGACAGCGATCTGCCCCGGCTCGCGAATGGCCGAAATGACTCCGACGGTATTCAACGCAATAACAGCGTGGGCGCCGACGTCCTTCAACGCCTCGAGGTTCGCCCGGTAGTTGATCAGGTGAGGCGGCAGTGAATGATCGTCGCCGTGCCTCGGTATTACCAGCGCCGTGTCGTCGCCAAATCGCACAGGGCGGATCGGTGCCGATGGTGGGCCGAAACGCGTGTGGACCCGGTGCGGCTCGGCGCTCGCCACAAACGCTTCGAAACCGCTACCAACGATAACTGCATACAATGTGCTCAAGAATCAAGCTCCAGTTGTGGGCGCTCGGTCCAGCGCGCCAGGGCATGAGTTGCTTGTTGCCAGAGTTCGCTTGCTCGAAGCGTCTCGCGCAAAACGTGCCCGGTTCCATGGAGACGGGCAAGCCTGACGAGAGACAGCGGGCGCGAATAGTCATTTAGAGCCTGCACGGCCTGCTCGGCGCCACGACGATCGTTGCAGATCAACACCATATCGCAACCCGCCTCGAGCGCACGTTTCGACCGCCTGCGCATCGAGCCATACGCGTCCGCAGCTTTCATGCTGAGATCGTCACAAAAGACCGCCCCACCGAAGCCCAGCCGGCTACGCAACTCGCGCTCGATCCAGAACTGCGAGAACCCGGCAGGCATCTCGTCGAGTTCCCGATATACGACGTGCGCCATCATGACGCCCGCAGCATGCCCGCCGCTGATCAACGTGTCGTAGGGATGCATGTCATCGAGCAGGTCGCCGTATTCGCGCCGGTCAATCGGCAATTCATGGTGCGAATCAGCGACGACCGCGCCGTGACCCGGAAAGTGCTTCGCGACCGCGGCCATTCCGGCACTGCGCAACCCACGCGCAAATGCAGCGGCCAGCTCGCCCACCGCCACGGGTTTGCGGTGAAAGGCACGGTCGCCAATCACCTCGCTGACACCCCAGTCGAGGTCAACGCACGGTGCGAAGCAAAGATCGATTCCGGCAGCCCTGAGCTCGGACGCAATAAGCCAGCCGACCTGCCGCGCCAGCAACGTCGCATTCTCCGGATCCTGGTCGTATTCGATCCCCAGGTGCCGCATGGACGGAATCCGACTGAAGCCGTCACGGAATCGCTGGACCCGCCCGCCCTCGTGATCGACCGCGATGAGCAAGGGTGGCGTGCGCAGCGCACGGATTTGGGACACGAGATCGGCAATCTGTTCCGGAGACTCGTAATTACGGCTGAACAGGATGACGCCACCGACCGCCGGTTCCCGCAGCAGGTCCCGGTCTGCCGGCGTTAGCGCGACCCCTTCTACATCGAGCATCACCGGTCCGAGAGACATAAGGTTAATTCTATAAAAGTCTTATAATTTATTGAAATTATTTATCAAATACTGCAATCGATTCGACGTGCGCCGTGTGCGGAAACATGTCAATGATACCCGCTGCCACACACGAAAATCCTTTTTCGTGAACGAGTACCCCTGCATCCCTCGCCAGCGTTCCAGGGTGACAGGAAACATAGACGATGCGCCGGGGACCGATGACGTCCATCTGCTCGGAAACCTCCTGCGCACCACTGCGCGCGGGATCGAGCAGCACGAGATCCCAGGATTCATCGAGCCAGGTTTCGGAACCGTCGATACCGCTCAGGTCCGCTTTACGAAACTCGGCATTGGTGATCCCGTTCAACTCGGCATTCGCCGCTGCTGCCTTGACAAGCATTGTTTCCATTTCAACGCCCAACACGTGTGCCGCCCTGCGTGCCAACGGTAACGAAAAATTGCCGATACCGCAGTACAGGTCAAGGACGCGGTCACCCGGGCCGGGCGCCAGCGTTTCGACTGCCCGATGCACCATTCTGCGATTGATGTCGGCATTGACCTGCACGAATCCGACCGCCTCGAACGCGATACGAACGTCGAATTCGGGAAGTTCATAGTAAAGAGGCCCGGCATCGGTTTCCGGGTACAGCAGTCCCACCGAGTCCAGCCCGCCGGGTTGCAGGTAGATTCGAACATCGTGATCACGACCAAACTGCCGCAGCACCGCCTCGTCATCGGCACTTGGGGGATCGAGCACCCGGAAGACCAGGGCAGTCGCATTATCGGCGATCGATACCTCGACCTGGGGCAATCTTGCCCGAATCGACAGCGCCCCAATCAACTCGCTCAGTGCGGCAATCAAGCCATCGACCGGCTTTGCGAGAATATCGCAGCGACTCATATCGGTGATAAATGGCGCGTGCCGCTCCCTGAAGCCGACCAGAACTCTGCCCTTTGCGTGAACATCCTTCACGGCCAGGCGGGCGCGGCGGCGGTAATTCCAGGCCGGTCCGGTCAGGGGGTCGAGCCAGGCCGCCGGCGTGACTCGACCGATGCGCTCGAAATTATCTCGCAGCGCCTGCTCTTTGATGCTCCGCTGCTGGGTATCCGACACATGCTGCAGCGAACAGCCGCCGCAACGGCCATAGAACTCGCAACGCGCCTCGATTCTTTCAGGCGAAGGGTCGATGACCTCGAGCAACTCGGCCTCGTCGTAATTGCGCCGGAACTTGCGGCGCTGGTAACGCACTTCTTCACCCGGGAGCGCCCCGGCGACAAACACTTTTTTGCCTTCCGTCGCTGCGATGCCCCGGCCATCGTGCGTCGCGGATACGATCCTGGCCGTTTCCGGCTCCCGGCGGCGTTGACGACGGCCCATCAGTCCTGCCAGGCGGAGAGAAACTCGTTCAGGTGCGGCTGGTCGAGGGTTTCGAGGGTCGAGCGCACGAGAGCAAACTCTTTCTCAAGTCCCTTTTCATCAAGATTGCCGCGCATATGTTCGTAACGCAGGTAGACGAGCCAGGTATTCAGCACATCGGTTTCACAATAGTCCCGGATCTCACGAATTCCCCCATCGAGAAACGTATCCCAGACCTTGGCGCCACTCATTCCGAGTTTGCCGGGAAATCCCAGGAGTACGGCAGTCTGATCCAGGCTTGCGCTGGCACGAGCCTGGTATCCGGCGAGTACATCCATCAGGTCAGTGTGTCGCGAGTGAAAGCGATTCAGGTAATTATTCCACCGAAAATCGGAATCCGAGTCACCCGTCTCCCAGTAACGCGCCGCGCGCGCACCATGGCGCAGTGCGCGATAGTGCAGGACAGGCAAATCGAAGCCACCGCCATTCCAGGAAACGAGATCCGGTGAGTACCGTTCGATACCATCGAAAAACCGGGCGACCAACTCGGACTCGTCCGCATCTTCGTCGCCCAGGCTCCAGACCCGGAAAGAATCACCCGTCCGCAGCGCGACGGATATTGCGACGATGCGATGCTGGTGCAACGGCAAGAACTCGCGACCGGACTTTTGCAGCTGCTTGAACGTCATTGCCTTGGCGACGTCCTCATCCGATACACCGTCAAGATTCCACATTCGACGCCCGAACTCGACGTCAGGTACGGTCTCGATGTCGAACGAAAAACAGTGCATCGCCTAAACGCCCGACCGCGCCTGCAGCATCAGATCTTTCATGTCCCGAACCGCGGCCGTCATTCCGTCAAAGACGGCGCGCGACACGATCGCATGACCGATGTTCAGCTCGACGATTTGATCAATACTGGCAATTGCCGAAACATTTCTGTAGTGCAAGCCGTGGCCTGCGTTGACGAGCAGGCCAATGTCGCTGGCGTGCTTTGCCGCTGCCACGATCCGCTGCAATTCTTTTTCCTGTTCGGCGCCGTCGACCTCTGCATAACTGCCGGTGTGCAACTCGACAACAGGCGCCCCGACCGCAACCGCGGCGTCAATTTGGGCCGGCTCAGGATCGATAAACAATGACACACGGATACCTGCCTCAGCAAGACGCGCACAGGCGTCTCGAACCTTGTCCTGCAGGCCGAGCACATCCAGGCCGCCCTCCGTCGTCAATTCCTGGCGGTTTTCCGGCACCAGGCAGACGTCAGTCGGCTTGAGCTTCCCGGCGATGCCGAGCATCTCGTCCGTCACAGCTATTTCGAGGTTCATGTGCGTCCGCATTACTTCGAGAATCTCGGTCAGGTCGCTGTCCTGGATGTGACGGCGGTCTTCGCGCAGGTGCACGGTGATACTGTCGGCGCCAGCCAGCTCCGCCATGACGGCTGCTTCGACGGGACGTGGATAGGATGTGCCACGCGCCTGCCGCAGTGTAGCGACGTGGTCGATATTGACGCCGAGATGAATTGGGCTGTCGGGCATCGCGCTATTCTAACCTGCAATGGCTCATTGTTTTGCCGGCGCGGATGCGCTGCGCATTTCCAGAAGCACCTTGCGACTTTTGAGCTCCTTGCCACCCAGGTGGAAGGATACGACTTCCCGCATCAGCCGACCTGCAGCACGCAAAACGGCCGGGTCATCGAAGCGCTGCTCGGCGATGCCGGCAAGTATCGCTCCACTGAAGATGAGCAGGCCGTCGGTTCGGTCCACGCGAACGGCGCCCTGCTCCATCCGGTACTCGTACGACTGTGCGGGATCGAGTGCATTCGTCGAACCGGACTCATGATCCAGGTTCAAGGCATAGCCCGAATGCCTGAGCAATGCCATCTCGAACTGGCGCAGGACCATGGCGACATCGGTCTCCGCGACGGCGAGGGCGCCAATGGTATCGGCGTAAGCGGCAAAAATTTCCGGCTGCGGGTCATGGCGATGGAGGAAATGCAACACGAGCTCATTGACATAGTAACCCGATAGCAGCGCCTCGCCGGTGAGACTGAGCGGCGCGCCACGTACTTCGGCGCCGGTCAGCGTACCCAGATCGGACTTGATGACCCATGACATCGACAAGGGCATGAACGGCCGGAGTACACCTTTCAGCCGCGACCGGGCACCGCGACTGCCGCGCGCTACAACGGCAAGCTTGCCATGCTCGCGGCTCAGGATGTCGAGGATCTGACTGGAATCCCGAAACGGCTTGTGATGCAGGATGAAAGCGGCCTGCTGTTGTACACGTCGCTGGACTGACATAGCGCCAGATTCTACTGCGACTCGAATCCGAGACGCAGCAAGTCCTTTTCACTGTCGGCCCAGTTGTCCTTTACTTTGACCCAGAGATCGAGATGCACCGGCCGCTGCAATTGCTGCTTGAGTTCGAGTCGCGCTTCCCGGCCGATGCGCTTGAGGACCGCACCGCCCTTTCCGACGACGATGCCCTTCTGGCTATCGCGTTCGACCCAGATAATTGCGTGAATCGTGATTCCTTTCTCGTCGGCCTCGAATTGCTCAATCTGAACAGTCAATCCGTACGGAATTTCCTGGTGCAGTGACAGCGTCAGTTTTTCCCGGATTGTCTCGGCGGCACGAAACTCGATACCGCGGTCGGTCTGCATATCTGCTGGAAACAGAAACGGTGATTCCGGCAGGTAGGGCGGAATCAGGCCGAGTAATGCCTCGAGATTGTCGCCCTTGCGTGCCGAAATCGGAACGATATCGGCGAATTCGCGACGCTCGGCCGTCTCGCTGATGATTGCCAGTAACTTGTCTTTCGGCTGTACGAGGTCGACTTTGTTGAGAACCGCAACCACTGGCGCGGACACTGACTGCAGCCGCTGCAGCACATCTCCGTCCTCGACCGTCCAGCGGCCTGCTTCGACGACGAACAGTATGAGGTCCGCATCAGCCAGTGCGCTCGCCGCTGCACGGTTCATCATGCGATTCATCGCCTTGTCCGCCTTGCGATGGATGCCCGGTGTGTCGATGAAAACGATCTGGGTATCGGGCGTCGTGTGAACGGCCAGAATGCGATGCCTCGTCGTCTGTGGCTTCGCCGTGACGATACTGACCTTGGTCCCCATCAGCACATTGATCAGCGTCGATTTGCCGACATTTGGGCGCCCGACAACAGCAACGAATCCGCAGTTCGTTGTGCTCATGCTTCGTCGGCCGCGTGCAAACGTGACAACATCGCCTCAGCCGCCTGCTGTTCGGCAGTGCGCCGCGTGGTGCCGCTGCCCTTCGTCACATTATCGGCCGCGCGGCAACTGACTTCGAAAGTCTGCTGATGCGCCTCGCCGGAAACCTCGTGCAACTCATATTCGGGCAGGCCCATCTGCCGCGCTTGCATCCACTCCTGCAGTCGACTCTTGGCATCCCGCAACGACTCGACGTCGGGAAACTCGTGCAGCCGATGGCCAAAGGCCTTCTCGATAGCGACGCGTGTTGCCTCGAAACCCGAATCGAGATAAATCGCACCAAATACAGCCTCGAGGGCATCGGCGAGAATCGAACGTCGACGGTGGCCACCGCTTTTGCGCTCACCCGATCCCAGGTACAGGTGCTTGCCAATCCCGAGTTCGCCCGCAATTTCAGCAAGTGACTGGTCGTTCACAAGGGAGGCCCGCAGGCGGCTGAGGTCGCCTTCGGTTGCGAGAGGATGGCTGCGGAACACGACTTCAGAAATTACAAGGTCCAGGACGGCGTCGCCGAGAAACTCGAGGCGTTCGTTGTTGTTGCCAGCCGCACTGCGATGGGTCAGCGCAAGCTCGAGGAGCCGCGCATCGGCAAATTCGTAATCCAGGGAATTTTTCAGCCAGGTTCCGGCTTTGTCTGCCACTATCGCTCGTTCTTGATGATCTGGCGCGCAACGTGCCGCGACCGGGTCTTGCCCTAGCGGCGTACGAGACGCGTCTTGTTAAAGTGCACCGTGAACGAGATATTACCAATGAATGGCGCTGTGTGGTCGTAGACGGCTGCAACCTCATAACCGCCGTCTACCGATGTCACTTTGACGTCACGATACGTGATGATACCGACACTCTCCACGTCAAATCGACGGGACATTGAGCTGCGTATCTGTTCCCGCGTCGGATTCATGCCGTCGAATTCTTCGAAAACGCCGTCAACGACGCCGACGACTTTCATGTAGTTCAGGTAAACCGGCGTCAGGCGGATCGCACCAAACGCGAAAACGCCGACGAACGAAGCCAGGATGATATAGCCGAGCATCGTCGCGCCGCGTTGTCTCGCGGCCATTCCGTATCGTGTCTCTCTAATGCGGACCATAGCGAAATCACCCCTTCAGAGGTGCCATTTGCAGCCAATCAGGGCGAATTTAACGTAATTTCAAGCCCCGATTCAGTGATTTGTACCACATTATTGGATCTTGTCGCCGATCCGGTTCCAGCGCGGCCAGGTCAGCCCGTCCATGTGCATCCAGATACGAACGGCCTCGCCGACCAGGTGGCTTTCAGGAATGGCGTCGATGAAGCGACTGTCCCGGCTATTGTCACGATTGTCGCCCATGACGAAATAATGGCCTTTGGGCACCTGGTATACGCCGTCCCGCACCATGTACGCCGCATTGGTGATCAGGATCTCGTGCTCGCGCTCGCCAAGCTGCTCGACGAAGCGAGGACTGTCGGGGGTGGCTTCAGGATGCTGGGCCAGCGGCACTTCTTCACCGTTGATAATCAATCGATGCCGCTCGTAGATGATCTCGTCGCCGGGCAGCCCGACAACACGCTTGATGTAGTTGATACTTGGATTGTCCGGCAGCCGAAATACGACCACGTCACCGCGCTCCGGCGAGCCGGTTTCGAGGATCTTCGTCTCGGATACCGGCAATCGCAGCCCATACGAGTACTTCTTGACGAAAATAAAATCTCCCTGCAACAACGTGGGCATCATGGAACCCGACGGAATCCGGAACGGCTCGAATACGAAGGAACGGACAACCAGGACAAACAGCAAAACCGGAAAAAACGAGCGCGAATACTCGACGAGCGTCTGCATTGCGGTCGATGTGCCCTCTTTATCCTCAACGCGTCCCCACACCCACTTATCCAGTGCGACGACGATGCCCGTAAGCAACGTCAGGAGCGTCAGTATCAGTGCCAGATTAATACTCAATTCCCCACTCTCACTTCTCGACCTTCAGGACTGCGAGAAACGCCTCCTGCGGAATCTCAACGGATCCTACCTGTTTCATGCGGCGCTTGCCGGCCTTTTGTTTTTCGAGCAGTTTGCGCTTTCGCGTGACGTCGCCGCCGTAGCATTTGGCCGTGACATTCTTGCGCAAAGCCTTGACGTTACTGCGGGCGACGATCTGGCCGCCGATGGCAGCCTGGATAGCGACGTCGAACATTTGCCGTGGTATGAGTTCCCGCATCCTGTCGACCAGCTCGCGACCCCGGTACTGGGCATTGTCGCGATGCACGATGATTGACAGCGCATCGACACGGTCGCCATTGATCAGCATATCCAGCCGCACGAGATCGGCAGGCTCGAAACGCTCGAAATGATAATCGAACGAGGCATATCCCCGGCTGACCGACTTCAGACGATCGAAGAAATCCAGCACAACTTCGGCCAGCGGCATTTCGTACTCGATCGATACCTGGGAACCCAGGTAGCGCATATGTTTCTGCACCCCGCGCTTCTCGGTGCAGAGCTTGATAACAGCACCTACATGTTTCTCGGGAACGAGAATATTGGCCGTAATAATCGGCTCTCGCAATTCGGCGATCTCGTTGCCGGGCGGGAGCTTGGACGGGTTATCCACGTATGTCACATTTCCTGAACTATCGACAACCTCGAATACGACCGTGGGGGCCGTCGTGATCAGCTCGAGGTCATACTCGCGTTCAAGTCGCTCCTGCACGATTTCCATGTGCAGCATGCCGAGAAAGCCGCAGCGAAACCCGAAACCGAGCGCCGCCGACGTCTCGGGCTCGAAATGCAGCGCTGCGTCGTTCAGTCGCAGCTTCTGCAGTGCTTCGCGGAAGTTCTCGTAGTCATCGGAACGAATCGGGAACAGTCCCGCGAAGACACGCGGCTGAATATGCTGAAACCCCGGCAACGGCTCAGCGCAGGGCTGGCGTGCGAGCGTTATCGTATCGCCGACGGGAGCGCCATATATGTCCTTGATGCCGGCGATCACGAAACCGACCTGGCCCGTTTTCAGCTCGTCGCGATCTGCCATCTTCGGCGTGAAGCATCCGACTCGATCGGCGCTATAAGTATCCCCGGTCGACATGATCTTGATCTTGCCGCGTTTCGGCAAACTGCCGTTCACCACACGAACCAATGACACGACACCCACGTAATTATCAAACCATGAGTCGATGATCAGCGCCTGCAGCGGCGCCTCCGGATCGCCCTCGGGAGGCGGGATGTCGCGCACGATGGCCTCGAGCAGATCGGGGACGCCAACGCCTGTTTTTGCGCTGACTTCGACTGCGCTCTGTGCTTCGACGCCGATGATGTCCTCGATCTCGGCCTTGACCCTGGCGGGCTCCGCGGCAGGCAGATCGATCTTGTTGAGAACCGACAAAACCTCGAGCCCCTGGTCGATTGCGGTCGTGCAGTTAGCGACGCTCTGGGCTTCGACTCCCTGCGCGGCGTCGACGACCAGGAGCGCGCCTTCGCAGGCCGCCAGCGACCGGGAGACCTCGTAGGAAAAATCGACATGCCCGGGCGTGTCGATGAAGTTCAGCTCATACGTTTTGCCGTCCTGCGCGGTGTACTGCAGCGATACGCTCTGCGCCTTGATCGTAATTCCGCGCTCTCGCTCGAGTTCCATCGAATCGAGCACCTGCTCCGCCATTTCACGATCCGAAAGGCCACCGCAATGCTGGATAAAGCGGTCAGCCAGTGTCGATTTGCCATGGTCTATATGGGCAATGATTGAAAAGTTACGTATGTGATTCATCGAGGCCCAGAATCCGTGTCAGCGCCTGGCGGTCGAGATGATACTGGCAGATTAGCTCGCCGTCATATTCGACGACCGGCACGCGCGTACCGTATTCGCGCCTCCAGTCCTCCCGAGTATCGATATCGTGTACCACGATGCGAAATCGACCCTGTACGAGCGGCAATAACTCTTCGACAAGAATCTCGCAAAGATGGCAGCCCTGCCTGCTGTATACATCGATTGTCTTCAACAGAGACGCTCTATTCGGGGCGTAAAACGGCGAAGACATGCCGCTCGTCGCAACCGCCAGCGGCTCAACAGAAGACCGCCACCGAGCCCCAGTAATGCCAGAACCGCTGCACCCTGGTCGCCAAGCGCCGCCGCATAGGCGATTGCGGCACCTGCAATTGCGCCGATCATCGGCAAACCGTAGACGATGAACGCGGCGCGCAACAGGTTGTCCGGAGCCAGAGAGAGTTCGACCCTGTCGTCGACCTCAGGCCGCAACCCGTCGGGTACCGCTACTTCGATCTCCCGCTCCTGGCCCGAAGTTGCAAAGATTCCGGCACCGCAGCCCTTGCCCGCCGCACAGCGCGGGCAGGCCGGGATATCCTGCACGAGAACCGTAACGCGCAGACCGCCTTCGCCAGGGATAAGCGACAGTATTCTGCCTCGGGGATTGTCCATGGTATTGAATCCGGCAGGCCGAAACGGCCGGGATCAGTTCGGCCGCATTGATGTTGCGATCTTCTCGACCGTGATCGATGGCACTTCGCCGACCGCCGTGACCTGAAAGCCCTCAAATCGAACGCTATAGGAATTTGATGACCCGACGCTGGAGCGCCGGGCTATTTTCTTGTCGCCAGCGGGCTCGATAAAGACCGACACATTGGCCAGGCCATCGCTGTAAAGAATATGCGTCACGGTTGCGTCCCGGCTGGCAAGATTTTCCTCGTGTGTCGATACGACCCTGAACCCCGATGGCAGATCGTCACTGGACCACGCACTTGCCACACCATGGCTGACATGCCGTTTCGGCTGAGTGAACCAGCGAAAATTCTCGATGCTGATCGATGGCGACAACGCGCTCGCGTGAATCTCGGAATTGAGCCGAATATCGGCGAACTTGACCTGTTCTATGGAACTGCCGTCCTGCGCCATCATCTTGGTCTGCAGCGGGAAGCCGGACTCTACGTCGAGCCATAGCCGGTGACCATATCGATAATCGTCATGCGGCCGGATCGCGATCAGCACGGACTTGCGGCCGGCAACGCGATCCTCGCGTACGATTGCGACATCGTATTCGCTGCCAAAGCGAATATCACTCGACGGCAATGACGAAAACAACGTGCTTTGATCGTTCCATTCCTCGACGAGCACTGATTTCTTGTCAGGCAAAATGCACTGGACCTCGTTGCCAATCCTGATGATTTCCAGCCCATTGCCCTCCTGGACAACGACCTTTTCGTGGACTACGCCGTCCTTGATAACGCGTACGACTTTCAACGCTTCGACCTGGCCATTCTGGACCCGAATGACCGTGCCTTCATAGTTCGCCGTCTGTACGGCTCCGGTCATGCGGTCGAGCCAGTCGTGCGGGGAGCCGTCCTGTGCGGCGGCCTGCGTGGACATCCCGAGAAGACTGCCGAGCGCAACGCTAGCCGTCGCGATCCAGTGCCGTCGGGATAGGATCATCGGATCAGGGCGCCGGGGTTTCCGGAGCCTCGTCAGCGTCGGAATTCGTATCATCGACGGCATCCGCCGACCGGCCCTCGGCCGGCAACTCGTCTGCGACCTGGTAAGTAACGAGCCTCGAATTGATGCTCTGCAGTCCGATGTACTGTGACGAATCATTGTGGCGCCTGACGTAATCCAGCAACGCATCGTCCATGCTATCGGGAGTCGTGTAGCTGTCTGCCGGCGTCTCGGCAATGGTGGCAGCGGCAGGTTCCTCGGCGCTCGGTTCGACGGCCAACTGTTGCAATCCCAGTGTTGCAGCCAGGGCCACTGTCGCGGCTATTGCGACTCCTGCCAAGGGTCGCATGAAACGCGGCGCAGTCGGCGCTGTGTCCGTTTCACCTTGGTCCAGTCCGGGCTCGTCGAGCTCTGCGACAATTCGCTCACGCAAAACCGACATGCCGGCCAGCATCCGTTCGCCACGGATGACGCGGCCCATCGCAAGGTATTCGGCTGCCTGTTGCCGGAGACCCCGGTCATGGCACAGCCTGCGCAGTAGCAGCTCGGCTTCGTTCTGCGGCAGTTCGCCGTCCACGAAAGCTGAAATCTGCATTTTTATTGCATCATTCATAGGTCCCCGCCTAATTACCGAATCAGGGTGCCCACTTTCTTGCCAATGGCATCGCGGGCCCTGAAAATTCTTGATCGCACGGTCCCAACGGGACAATCCATCGTCTGCGCGATCTCTTCATAACTCATACCATCCAGCTCACGCAAGATGATCGCCGTCCTGAGATCATCCGGCAGCGCTTCGATGGCGCGCTCCAGCGTTTCCTGCAACTCCTTCGAGAGCGTTACCCCTTCGGGATCATCTGTCTCCTTGAGCTTGGCATGTAGCCCGTACTGCTCGGGATCCTGCATATCCAACTCAACATCCATTGGTCGCCGCCGCTGCGCCGCAAGATAGTTCTTCGCGGTATTCACCGCGATCCGGTATAGCCAGGTATAAAACGCGCTGTCGCCACGGAACCGGGGAAGCGCCCGGTAGGCCTTGATAAAGGCCTCCTGGGTGATATCCAGAGCCTGCTCCGGGTCACGCACATACCGCATCACCAGGTTGACGATCTTGTGCTCGTACTTGAGCACGAGCAGATCAAACGCGCCTTTGTCGCCTTTCTGGACCCGTTTGACCAGCTCCTTGTCGGTGGATTCATTTGCCATTCGTACTCATTCCACCAACACCCGGATAGACCGGCCGGATAATCGAAAGTTCTCCAAAAACAACACGCATTCAGACTTTTTGTGACTTGGTTCGCAGCCGGGGCATGGTAGCAGTTTCAGCCTCTCGCTCCCAAGTGCCGCCAGATCACCTGCAGGCGCCGCCACTCGTTGTTTTTCCGTGTATTGCGGCGAATCAACTCGACGTGTCGCGAGCCTGTATCCGTCCTGAACCTGAGCCATGCGACGCGCCGCAAGACGACACTACCGGACTCGATTGTTGCCGCGGAGCAACAGTTATTGCGGTCGAAGACGTGCACGACTCCGTCCTCGTCGATCCGGAGTCGATCACAGGCCTTATTCGCTCTGGATATAAGCCACAGATCGCGACCGCTCATGCCGCACCAGCCGAGCCCTGCCAGCACCTGCCACTGCCAGGCAATCGGCAAGGTCATAATCGCCGCGATGCCGCCTGCTGCGGCGAGCATCCCGGAACCGAGAACCGCGCGCCGCAGCTGTGGATCAGGCATCAGCTCGGCCGAGTATTTGATCGATGACACGTTTCAGCTCGGGAGAAGGCGTCTGCTGATTCAAGAGATAGCCTGCAAGTTCAGGATCCGGAAGATCCAGAAGTGCCTGAAACGCCCGCTTATCGGTCTCGGACGCTGACTCGTAGAACTTGTCGAGATAAGCAACGAGGAGTTCGTCCAGTTCCCGCATTCCCCGCCTGCATTGCCAGCGGAGCCGCGTCAATAACGCCTCTCGACCAGCATTTTCTTGGTCTCGGCAATCGCTTGTGCCGGATTGAGATCCTTGGGGCAGGTCTGCGTGCAGTTCATGATCGTATGACAGCGATACAGCCGGAACGGATCCTCGAGCTCATCGAGGCGTTCACCGGTCGCCTCGTCACGACTGTCCACAAGCCAGCGATAGGCAGCCAGCAATGCCGCAGGACCGAGGTAGCGGTCGCTGTTCCACCAATAGCTTGGGCAGCTCGTTGAACAACAGGCGCAAAGGATGCACGCGGCAGGCTCATTGATGAGTTCCTGATCTTCCTTGCTCTGCAGCCTTTCACGGTCGGGCGGTGGTGGCGTCCGGGTTTGCAGCCACGGTTTGATCGATGCGTACTGCGCATAGAAATTCGTCAGGTCCGGTACGAGATCCTTGACGACCGGCATGTGCGGCAACGGGTAGATCTTGACGTCGCCCTTGACGCTGTCGATCGCGCGAGTGCACGCCAGCGTATTTCCGCCATCGATATTCATTGCGCAGGAACCACAGATGCCTTCACGGCACGAGCGCCTGAACGTCAGCGTAGGATCGATTTCATTCTTGATCTTGATCAGCGCATCGAGAACCATCGGACCACAGCTGTCGACATCGACCTCATAGGTATCGACGCGCGGATTTTCGCCGCTGTCGGGATCGTAGCGATAGACCGCAAACCGGCGCACGTTCGCTGATCCGTCGGCCGCAGCGAAATGCCGGCCCTTGCGGATGCGTGAATTCTTTGGAAGTCTGAATTCAGCCATATTCGTATATCAAGCCTCTGACTTCGCCAGCCTAGTAGACCCGGGCCTTGGGTGGAATCGCATCGACGTCGTCGGTCAGCGTATCCTGGTGCACGGGCCGATAATCGAAACTCACTGCACCGTTGTCATCAACCCATGCCAACGTATGTTTCATCCAGTTTTCGTCGTCGCGATCCGGGTAGTCTTCGCGCGCATGGGCGCCGCGGCTTTCGAGACGATTGACCGCCGACCGGATTGTCGCCGCGGCGTTGAGCATAAGATTCTCGAGTTCCATCGTCTCGATGAGATCGGTATTCCAGACGAGCGAACGGTCCGACACCTTGACGTCCGCCAACGATGCGAACGTCTGATCCAGTAACCCGGCCCCTTCTTCGAGAGACTCGCCGGTGCGAAAGACTGCCGCGTGGCTCTGCATGATCTTCTGCATTTCCAGCCGAATAACTGCTGTCGGCCGGCTGCCATCGGCATTGCGCAGGCGATCAATGCGCTCCACACTGTTTTGCCCGGCATCGGACGGCAATTCCCGGTGGCGTGTGCCCGGCGTCATTGTCTCTTCACAGAAGTGTGCCGCTGCGCGCCCGAACACGACGAGATCCAGCAGTGAGTTCGACCCGAGGCGATTGGCCCCATGAACGGACACGCAGGCGGCCTCGCCCACGGCCATCAGCCCCGGCACGACCGACTCGGCGTCACCATCCTTCATGGTTACGACCTCGCCATTGTAGTTCGCCGGAATGCCGCCCATGTTGTAATGCACGGTCGGCAGTACCGGAATCGGCTCCTTCGTCACGTCGACCCCGGCAAAGATCCGCGCCGACTCGGCGATGCCCGGCAGCCGTTCTTCGATAACCTCGGGGCCGAGATGCTCCAGGTGCAGGTGAATGTGATCGGTCTCGGCGCCGACGCCCCGGCCTTCGCGAATTTCGATCGTCATCGACCGGCTGACCACGTCGCGCGATGCCAGGTCCTTTGCGTTCGGGGCGTAGCGTTCCATGAACCGCTCACCGTCCGAATTTGTCAGGTAGCCGCCCTCGCCGCGCACGCCTTCCGTGATCAGGCAACCGGCGCCGTAAATGCCGGTCGGGTGAAACTGCACGAACTCCATGTCCTGCGCGGGCAGTCCGGCGCGCATGACCATGGCGTTGCCGTCACCGGTACAGGTATGCGCAGACGTGCAGGAGAAGTAGGCGCGTCCGTACCCGCCCGTCGCCAGGATGACCTGGTGAGAGCGGAACCGATGCAGCCGGCCGGTGGCGAGATCGATTGCAACGACGCCGCGACAGGCACCATCCTCCATGATCAGGTCGACCGCAAAATACTCGATGTAAAACTCGGCATCGTGCTTCAGCGACTGCTGGTAGAGCGTATGCAGCATCGCATGACCCGTTCGATCGGCTGCGGCGCAGGTCCGCTGCGCCGTGCCTTCACCGTACCGCGTCGTCATGCCACCGAATGGGCGCTGGTAGATCTTGCCGTCCTCGGTCCGGGAGAAAGGCACTCCGTAGTGTTCGAGTTCGATGACGGCGTCGGGCGCCTCCTTGCACATGTACTCGATCGCGTCCTGGTCACCGAGCCAATCGGAGCCCTTGACCGTGTCGTACATATGCCAGCGCCAGTCGTCCTCGCCCATGTTGCCGAGTGCGGCGCTGATGCCGCCCTGCGCGGCCACCGTGTGACTGCGAGTGGGGAATACCTTCGTGATACATGCGGTGTCGAACCCGGCGTGCGCCAGCCCGAACGTCGCGCGCAGGCCTGCGCCGCCGGCGCCGATGACGACAACGTCGTAACTGTGGTCAATAAACTCGTAGTCGCTCATGCGCCCAGACCGATCAGCAGGATGGCATAAACAGACAATGCCGCGACGAACACGTGCGCGAATCGTGACAGGATTAGCGCGGCCAGCTTCAGGCCATTCGCGTGGACGTAATCCTCGATAACCACCTGTACGCCCAGGTTCGAGTGATAGGCAACGGCAAGACAGGTCAGAAGCATGAGCACGCTGTTCAGCGGCCGGCTTATGAAGTCGATGACGGCATCGTATTGCAGCGCCCCCAGCGAGACGACCGAAGCCACGAACCAGAGACCGAGCAGCACCAGCGCGATACCCGAAATTCGCTGCCTCCAGAAGTGCCCGGTGCCATCTTTGGCCGTACCGAGTCCGAGTACCTGGTTGAGCGGCGCCCGCAGGCTCATAGCAACATCACCCAGAAGAGCGCCGTTGCCGCGATCGACGCGACAAGCACAAACCATGCCGATGCGATAGCCTGGCGTTTTTCCAGGCCACGCCCGGTGTCCCACACGAGGTGACGAATGCCGTTCATCAGGTGGTAGAAAAAGGCGAAACTCAAGCCGACGAGCAACAGCTGTCCGATCACTGTCGACATTGTGGCGCCGAAACGAGCGTATTCCTCAGGACCGGTGGCTGCGCTGACGAGCCAGGCGGCCAGCACGAGAAATCCGACGGCCATCGCCACACCGGTCGCCCGGTGCAGGATTGAAAGCGTCATCGTTATGGGCCAGCGGTAGATCGACAGGTGAGGTGATAAAGGCCTTTCAGTATTGCTCATAAAGTCCTGTTATTAATAACTTTATTTTCCTAAAAATCGATGCAGCGACCGGCTTTTTCCCAGTCGCCGTAACGCGTAGGATCGGGCCCTTCCCGGCCGCCGATTTCCTTCGGCTTCTCGGGCTCGGGCTCCTGCTCGGGTTCCTTATTTTCGGTATCCTCGTCTGGCATGGCGAGAGTATGCCAGACACCGTCGCGACCTGCATAAGCGGGCTGTACCAGTTTGTAACACGTTAGAATCCCTTGCCGATGACAGCTATCCCTTACACAACTATCGAGGTTTCCGGCAGTGACGCGTTCGAGTTCCTGCAGGCGCAGCTCGCCGCGGATTTGACCGACCTCGGCCCGGCGGGACTTGCGGCCTGGTGTAATCCCAAGGGCAGGGTTATTTGCCTGTTTCGAGTGACACGATCGGGTGACAATATCCTGCTCGCCCTGCCCGCCGAGCTGGCCGACGATGCCCTCGGGCGATTGACGATGTTTCGCTTTCGATCGAAGGTCGACTTCGCAGCGCGCGCAACGACTGCCGAGCAACTCGGCATGACATCCGGCTATGAGGAATGGCGGCTCGCCAACCTGCAAAACGGGATCCCGGAGATACTTGCGCAACAGTCCGAAGCGTTTACGCCACACATGCTCAATCTCGACCTTCTCGATGCGGTCAGCGTCAGCAAGGGGTGCTACCCGGGCCAGGAGATTGTCTCCCGAACGCATTTCCGCGGCGCCACGAAGCGCCGCTGCCTGCGCTTTGAAAGCCCGGTGCCGGTCTCACCCGGCGACAAGGTCTCGGATGGCGATCGCGATGTCGGCGAGGTGCTCAATGCGATCGGCCGTGAGCTTCTCGCCGTGGTGCCGCTGGACAAGGCGAATCAGGATCTTAGCGTCGCCGGAAACACCTTGGTAAACTTGCCTCTGCCGTACCTCGAATAACAAGAAGCATTGGGGGGTAAACAATGATCCGATACATCAAGATCGCGCTGGCCGCGCTTGCCTCGCTGTTCTGTATTTTCTATGCCATACAAAACATGGCCAACCTCGGCCCTGCCGAGTGGTTCGTCGGTACGATGACCGCCATGGAAGGACACGAGGCCTATCCGAATACGTTCGGTTTCGCAGTGACCTCTCCTGCCCTCGTCAAGCTCATGCTGTGGATCATCATCCTGCTCGAACTGGCCGCAGGCGTGCTTGCGGGCAAGGGCGCGTGGGACATGTTTGGCGCTCGCAACGGCAGCAGTGAAGCGTTCAATTCCGCCAAGAAATACGCGCTGGCGGGCACCGCGCTTGCCGTCGTCATCTGGTTTGGCATTTTCGGCGCGTTCGGCGGCGCATTCTTCCAGATGTGGCAGGTCGAAGCCGGCCTGAACGCACTCAGGGACGCGGCATTTTTCTCAGTGCAGCACGGTGTGGCTTTCCTGATAATCCGCAGCGACGACTAGTCGAAGACTTCCGGCCGCATATGCGGAAATAGCAGCACGTCGCGAATCGAAGGCGAGTCGGTGAACAGCATGACGAGCCGGTCGATGCCGACCCCGATGCCGGCTGCCGGTGGCATGCCGTATTCGAGGGCACGGATGTAGTCATGGTCGAAGGCCATGGCCTCGTCATCGCCTGCGGCCGCCTGCTCCACCTGCTGGCGGAATCGTTCGGCCTGGTCTTCAGGGTCGTTGAGTTCGGAGAAACCGTTGGCGATCTCGCGACCTGCAATGATCAGTTCGAAGCGATCCGTGACGAACGGGTCCGCGTCATTCTTGCGCGCAAGCGGTGAAACTTCCGCCGGGTACTGCGTGATATAGGTTGGCTCACGGAGATGTTCCTCGGCCGTCGCCTCGAAGATTTCGAGTTGCAGTTTTCCGGGACCAGAATTTTCCTTGACCGCGGCACCGATCTCCGCGCAATAGCTGGCCAGGTAGTCGCGATCTCGCGCCCTTGACATGTCGAAGTCAGGATTGAACTTCTGAATGGCTTCCTCGACCGTCATGCGCGGGAACTTCTGGCCGAAATCGAAGGACTCGCCCTGGTATTCAATGATGGTTGTGCCGCTCACGGCCTCGGCCATGCCTTGCAACATCGCCTCGGTCGTATCCATCCAGTCGGTGTAGTCCGCATACGCCCGGTATGCTTCCATCATCGTGAACTCGGGATTGTGCTGCGTCGAGACGCCTTCGTTGCGGAAGTTGCGGTTGATCTCGTAGACGCGATCGAAGCCGCCGACGATGAGTCGCTTCAGGTTCAGCTCCGGCGCAATACGGAGATAGAGCGGCATATCCAGTGCGTTGTGATGCGTCGTAAACGGTCGCGCAATGGCACCGCCCGGCGTTACCTGCATCATCGGTGTCTCGACCTCAAGAAAATCGAGTGACTCGAGGAAACCGCGCATATACGTGATGATCGCCGAGCGCTTGCGGAATACTTCCCGGCTTTTCTCGTTGATGATCAGGTCAACGTAGCGCTGCCGGTAGCGCGTCTCCTGGTCCGAGAGCCCGGCCCATTTCTCGGGCAAGGGGCGCAGTGATTTCGTCAGCAGGCGCAGCTCATCCGCAAGCACCGTAAGCTCACCCGTCTTCGTCCGCATCAGGACACCCTGCGCACCGACGATATCGCCAACATCCCATTTCTTGAACGCCTGGTAGACGCCCTCCGGCAGCCGGTCGCGCTCGAGGCGTAATTGAATCTGACCCGAGCGGTCCTGCAATTTCACGAAACTGGCCTTGCCCATGACCCGCTTGGCCATCATGCGCCCGGCTACGCAGACTTCGATTTTCTCCTCGGCGAGTGCGTCATTGTCGTGCGCATGGAAAGTCTGGTGCAGTTCCCCGGCCGTCGCGTTGCGGCGAAAATCATTCGGGAACGGGTTACCCTGCTCACGAAGCGCATCGAGCTTGCCGCGACGTTCGGCGATGAGTTTGTGCTCGTCGGGTTTGTTCTTGTCGTCTGTCACGTGTCGTTCATTCCCTACAGTCCCTGCTTCAGGCTGGCCTCGATAAAATCATCCAGGCTGCCGTCGAGTACAGCCTGAGTGTTACCGGTTTCGACGCCCGTGCGCAAATCCTTGATCCGGCTCTGGTCCAGTACGTAATTGCGAATCTGGCTACCCCAGCCAACGTCGGACTTCCCTTCCTCGACCGTTGCCGCTTTGGCCTGGCGCTCCCGCAACTCCAGTTCATAGAGCTTGGCCTTGAGCTGGTTCATGGCTTGCGCCTTGTTCTTGTGTTGCGAACGATCGTTCTGGCACTGGACCACCGTGTTGGTCGGCAGGTGCGTTATGCGGACGGCCGACTCGGTACGGTTCACGTGCTGACCACCGGCGCCGCTGGCCCGATAAACGTCAATGCGCAGATCCGACGGATCGATCTCTATGTCGATATCGTCATCCACTTCCGGCGACACGAATACCGACGCGAATGACGTATGCCGGCGATTGCCCGAATCGAATGGTGACTTTCGTACGAGGCGATGCACGCCGGTTTCGGTGCGCAGCCAGCCATAGGCGTATTCGCCGAAGATATGCACGGTCGCGCTCTTGATGCCGGCGACTTCGCCAGCTGACGCCTCGATGACCTCGGCCTTGAAGCCGTGAGCCTCCGCCCAGCGCAGGTACATGCGCAAGATCATCTCGGCCCAGTCCTGCGCCTCGGTGCCGCCCGCACCGGACTGGATGTCGAGGTAGGCGTTACTGGCGTCCATCTCACCCGAGAACATGCGCCGGAACTCGAGCCCGGCGAGCTGCGCCTCGAATCGTCCGATGTCATTCTCGATCTCGGCCACGGTGTCTGCATCGTCTTCCTCGACAGCGAGTCCGAGCAGTTCACCGACATCCGCGAGTCCGGTCGACAATTCATCGAGCGCGACGACGACCTGCTCGAGCCGGGCGCGCTCCTGCCCGAGCGACTGGGCCCGTTCCGGCTCGTTCCAGACATCGGGTTGTTCGAGTTCCCGCTGGACCTCGGTCAGGCGCTCGGCCTTGCCCTCATAGTCAAAGATACCTCCTCAACGCATCGGTGCGTTCTTTGATATCGGCTATGGTTTGTTTGATCTGACTCGTTTCCATCGTGTCGTCCAGCGTTCAAGCGCGCGATCTTATCACGCACCGCCGGCCTGCAATGCAGCTATTTGTTCAACGATGAGCTGCGGTGATTCCCTGCCTTGCCACTCGTTGACGTCGAGGCGGTAGGCGAGCTGAACGACGCCGCGATAAGCCGGACCGGCCTGGTTGAAAGCGATCGCATCCACGACGTCCTGGCCACCGACCGGACGCAGGCGCATCTTAAGGTGACTCTCACCGACCGTGCGCTGCTCGATGAGTTCGAAGTCGCCACTCCACATCGGTTCGGGAAAACCCGAGCCCCAGGGCCCGGCGTCGCGCAACGCCCTGGCCGCCTGCAGGAGCCCGCCCCAGCGGGCGACGTCACTCGTCGAAATCACGCCGTCCGAAACGATTGCGCCCGAAAAATCCGCATCGGGATACAGTCGATCGACCTGCTCGGCTACCGCTTCACTGAAGCTCTCGAAGTGATCCTCCGGGATCGTCAGTCCGGCTGCCCTCGCGTGGCCGCCAAACTTCGTGATAAGGCCCGGATGGGTACTCGATACGGCCTCGAGCAGGTCGCGGGCATGAACACACGCGATCGACCTTGCCGACCCTTTCAGAAACCCATCGGTCTCCCTGGCGAACGCGATGACCGGTCGGTGGCATTTCTCGCGCACCCGCGCCGCGATCAATCCGACGACTCCCTGGTGCCAGTTCTCTTCGTAGACGCATACGCAGGACGGCCACCGTGTTCGATCGAGCGACCCGACATAGGCGAACGCCTGCTCTCTCATCGTCGCTTCAATGTCACGGCGCTCCTTGTTGATGTCGTCGAGCAGCACCGCATGCCGTCGGGCGACCGCCGCATCATCGGTCAGCAGGCACTCGATGCCCACGGACATATCCTCCAGCCGGCCGGCCGCATTGATCCGCGGACCGACCGCAAAACCCAGGTCGATACTGACCGTGCGCGACATCTGTCGGCCGGCCTGATTGAGCAGCGCTGCGATGCCCGCCACCGTGTGGCCGGCCCGGATGCGATTGAGGCCCTGCTGCACGAGGATGCGGTTGTTGTGATCGAGCGGAACGACATCGGCCACGGTCCCGAGCGCCACGAGATCGAGATACCTCGCCGGCACGCGCGATGCGCCTTCCCTGCCAGCGCTTTCGAGACGACGCCCCAGCGCCGCCATGACATAGAACGCGACGCCGACGCCAGCGAGATTGCGGCTCGGAAACTCGCTGCCCGGCAAATTGGGGTTGACGATGACGCTGGCGTCCGGCAATTCGTCGGCCGGCAGGTGATGGTCGGTCACGAGTACGTCGATTCCGGCATCTCTCGCCGCACGCACCCCGGCAATGCTAGAGATGCCGTTGTCGACGGTGATGATCAGATCCGGCGACTGCCTGGCCGCCACGTCCACGAGCTCGGGAGACAATCCATAGCCGAACTCGAAGCGGTTGGGAACGAGGTAACCGACATCGGCAAAACCGAATTCGCGCAGACACCTCAGAATCAGCGCCGTACTGGTTGCGCCGTCGACGTCGAAATCACCGACAACGATGATTTTCCGGTCCTGGTTCGCAAGCAGCAATTCGACGGCCGCGTCGACGTGCTCGAGAGACCCGACAGGGGCCAGGCCCGCCAGCCCGTAGTCGAGCTGCTCGACGCTGCTCACGCCGCGAGCCGAATACAGCCGGGCAAACAGCGGGTCGACGCCCTCCAGGTGCACGGCCGCGGGGACCTCTCTTGCGACGATCGGACGGGCGGAACGCATGACGATCAGTCCAGGACTGCCGAGTTGCGGCGCCAGAAGCGCCTGCGATGGCCGGGTATCACTTCGGCTTCAACACCGTCGCGGAACATCAGCGTCAGCCGGCTGACACGGCCGGCGTCGAGCAGATCCCTGAGATCGCGCAGGCAGTTCTCGAGCAACTGTTGATTGTCCTGGTCGGGCACGACCGCGACGAAGCCGGCCAGGGATGCCTCGACACAGGATCCGATATCGCCCGGCCAGTCTGCGACGACACCGGTCTTGCTCAGCCAGTGACCGACGAGCAACGGGTCGTTGCTGAAAAGTGGTGGGTGCGGCGCCGTTTCCTGCTCGGGCGCGACGCCCCCGCCCCACAGCCACAGGCAGTTGATCGGTTGCTTGCCACTGTCCTGGCGCCGCTGGTTTACCTCGTGATCATGCAACGCCATCTCGACCTCCGATACGAGGTTCCGATAACTGTCAGCGGCTTCTCCCGACGGCATGTGCTCGTTCGGCATGTCCTCGTGAGCGACATAGGCAGGCACGGCGGCGGTCTCGATTGGCTCGTTCGCTCGCAGGTAACCGCTGGTGCCCAGTCGCGCGAAGCCGAGACCCTCGTCATTGCCCAGGGTGGCCTGCAGGTGGTCGATCAGCGGCTGCAGGTCGGCTGCCGGCACACTGTCGGCATCCTGGGCATGCAGACACAAATGATCGAGCCGCGGCTCCAGGTAGACAGGATCTGCCGCAGCTATCCACACGGTCGGCCGATCGCCGGTCTGCCCCCACATGCGTAACGCCCCCAGCCCGGATTCGGGACAGGGCAGGTTTAGCTTGCCCAGGATGCGCCCGAGGAGCTCCGCCGGTTCGCTCAATTGCCGCAGGTCCGACCGCGCCAGCCAGCGCCTCAGAGATGCGTCTGCCACGCGCCCGCCACCGACCGCGGGCAGCACGACGATTGCCGCTGTTTTTTCGTACGAGCCAGCCAACTTTGCTCTACAGGAAGGGCTTTGTATGATGAGAACTCAAGCCCGAGATGGTAACGGAAAGCTCCCTTGAAGTTCACCCGCGAAATGCCCGGCCTGCTGATGATACACAGCGTATCCGCTGACGGTATCCGGATCGGCGACGAGCTCTACGACCAGACGATCGGCGTCACGGCCGGCGCGGTCATTGACGACTGGCAGGACAAGGCGATCGGTGACCTCGTGGAATCCGATTTTGCGGATCTGTTGGCCATGAATCCTGAAGTCATCGTGCTCGGCACGGGGACGAGCAATATTTTTCCGCCCCGAGAACTCGTTTTCGCGATGGCGCGCCGCCGGATCGGTTTCGAGGTGATGGACTCAGCCGCTGCCGCCAGGACCTACAACGTTCTTGCCAGCGAAGGGCGACAGGTGGCTGCCGTGCTGTATATCGAGCCCTGAAACCTGCCGACTATCGTTGTTTCCCATCGACATGCCAACTCCGAAGGCTTTGAGACGGATGCACCTGTGGCTCTGGCACCGTAATTGTGCGGCCAAATCCGGGAGCTCGCGACTCGAAGTACAGCACGAATATCAGCCCGGCAATGATGACGCCGAGCACCGTCGCAATGGCAGATCGATACGACGTGACAATTAGTCGAATGCGGTGCCAGTTTATCGACTTGTCGCCGACGACGACGTCATAGGCACGTATCGGCTCAATAATATTTCTGAGATGTTGCAGTCCCAGAGGTTTGAAACGGCAGCCCTGCTCTTTCTTGACCTGGGCATGCATCAGTCCGGAGACCACGATACCTCCGGCATTGGCAATTTTCTGCAGCCGAGCCGCCGTGTTGATGACGTCACCAAACAGGTTTTCTCCATCGAAGATCACGTCGCCGGCGTGCAGACCGATGCGTGCCTGCAGGTGGCAGCCGGAATCGTTCTGGCAACCCTGGGATTCCAGGGCTTGTTGGAAGCTGCGCGCAGCCCTGAGAGCCTCTACCGGGCTCTGAAATTCGGCCATCAGGCTGTCCCCAACGCAACCGAACTCACGGCCGTGAAACGACGTCACGCAGTGCCCGAAAGTGTCGCGACAGTCCTTTAGCGCTTCGACGGTACTTTCGCCATCGGTTTCCACGAGCTGGCTGTAGTTTGCGATATCCGCCGCCAGGACCGCCGCGTAGCGATGGCCTAGTCCACTCATACGTTGATAGCCTGACTAACACAGTATCCGCAAAAGTTCTGTTCGGAGATGTACTTATACTTATTGACAGATCGCGGCTGGCAGTCCTAAGTAACCGGCAGGGTTGCAAAGAATTTATGTCCGACCTACCTATAGCCGCCATTCTCTCGCACAATTTCCTGTTCGAAGGATTGCCGGATTCGATCATTGACGAGATCGCGTCACTGGCTCACAGATCCAGGCTTTCGAAAGGGACCCTGATCTTCTGTCAGGGCGATGACGGCGATGCACTGTACGGCATAGCCTCCGGCAGGGTTCGTATATTCACGGCCGATGGAGAGGGCCACGAGGTATTTCTGAACGTCCTCGGACCGGGGGATACTTTCGGTGAAATTGCCCTGCTCGACGGCCTGCCCAGGACAGCCAGCGCGATAGCCGTTACGCCGTCCGTGCTCGTTGTCATCCCGAGGCGGCAATTCCTGGCTTATCTCGATCACCAACCGAAACTGGCCCTGCATCTGATGGTGTTGTTGTGCGAACGGCTTCGCTGGGTCAGCAACCTGCTGGAGGACACAAGTTTTCTCGCGGGGCCTGCGCGCGTCGCCAAGCGCTTGACCGTTCTTGTCGAGCGTTACGGCAGACCGGCTGGCGGAGGCGGAATCGAACTGAGGATTTCCCAGGCGGACCTGGGTCATTTTCTCGGCATTTCACGGCAGATCGTCAATCACTATCTGCGGGACTGGTGCGAGCGCGGGTGGATCACGTTGAAGCGCGGTCGAATCATCATTCATGACTCGAAGGCCCTCGAAGGCATCTTTGTGTCAACTAGTTGACACAAAGCCCAACAATTTTTCGAACGTGTCGTCAAGTTGACAGACATCGTCGTGGCTGCGGGGGAGCCTGTGACAAAGCGGGGCAATAAGGCCACGCTGAACACCGGGAGACAGTCATGATCACTCCGCAACGCCTTAGCAAGTATTTGCTCGTGACGGTCGCCATGCTGGCAGTTTCCTTAACGGCTTCTGCCTACGAGGTCCGGGTAATGACTGGCGAGGGCTCAGAATCCAAAGCGCTCGACAGGGGCGACTATGACCTTGCGATTGAGCGGCTGGAGCTACGGACCAAGAGCGACTCGCCAACTATCGACATTCAACTCACGAACCTCTGCACGGCGTATGTCGTAACCAGCCAGTTCGACAAAGCCCGAGACGTATGTGACCGGGCGATCGAGGCTGACGGGGATTTCGTCGGTACGGCCTACAACAGCAGAGGCGTCCTGAATGCTTTGACAGGCGATTACATCGCAGCACTGGACGACTTCGCAATGGCGGCCGACCAATCAAACTATCCGAAACCGCGCGTATATTTCGGCGATAAGGCGCCATCGATGCAGCGCTTCGGCACAACTACTGTCGACGTTGAACAATCGATCGAACTGGCCGCACAGAACCTGCAGTTCGCGGACAGGCGCTGGGCTGCCGTCAAGGAAGACAGCGAAGACCTTACGGCGGGAATGCGCTAGCCGAATTTCGTCGCACTACCCCTGCGACATGGCCGGCCTCGCGCCGGCCATTTTATTTGGACCGGGACGAAGTGAACTCGATTTCGGGCGGCGGTACTATACTTGCCGAAACAGGAGGGAAACGATGAGCCACAGGCCATACTGTGCCGTGTCCGGCGGGCTGTTCGCACTGGTTGCTTTGGCCCACCTTTGCAGAATCGGGTACGGCATGTCAGTCCACGTTAATGAATACCCTGTACCAATGTTCGTGTCCTGGATCGCCTTCATTGTCCCGGCCGCATTGGCGGCCTGGGCGTTCAAGATGATTCGGCAATGATCGATCGGCCACGACGCCAATTTCTCGGCACGGTTGGGGCAGGCGCTGTTGCCGGTGCCCTGGGTAGTCTGGGTCTGTTAACGACAAGAAGAGGTTTCGCGCAAATGACAAATACGATTCGTTGGGGTGTGGTTGGTACCGGCGGAATTGCCAACTCGATGGCGCGAATGATCAAGCTGGCTGACAACGCGGAACTGGCTGCCGTGTCGAGCCGACGGATGGAAACTGCGCGGGAGTTTGCGGACGAACACGGCGTGCCCAACGCCTTCGATTCGTGGGAGGAAATGTCGGCATCGGATGTGGTGGACGCGATCTACGTCGCGACTCCGACGAGCGTGCGCGAGGAAATCTGTATCGCGGCGGCCAGCAATGGCAAGCATGTCCTGGGCGAAAAACCGCTCGCAAGCTTGCCCTCGGTTCGACGCATCACCAATGCCTGCCGCGACAACAATGTCGCATTCATGGACGGCACGCATTTCGTGCATCATCCCCGCACCCTGGACATCAAGGCGAACCGTGAAGAGCGGCTCGGCTTCGTATGGTCGGTGGCATCGGCCTTTCAGTTCAATCTCCCGGACAAAGGCAATATTCGCTTCAACCCGGAACTCGAACCGATGGGCGCGATCGGCGATGCCGGCTGGTACAACATGCGTGCGGCGGTCGAGTACCTGCCGCCCGACGTCGAACTCGATACGGTTAGCGCTCATGTGCGGCGCGACGGCGAAACCGGCGCCGCGATCAGTGGCACCGGCGTTCTCGACTTTACTGATGGGTCGACTTCAACATGGAATTGCGGCTTCGACTCCGGCGCCGTGGTCATGGACCTGCGCATCACGGGCACGGCCGGTGTCATCAATATCGACAATTTCCTGTCGCAGAATGCCGATGGCTCGGCGGATTTCCTCTATCGCAAAGGCGGCTGGGGCCGGGGCGCGAATGAGACGATCACGATCCCGTCCGCCAAGCCCGGCGCTGCCCTGATGTTCGAAGACTTCGCGGCGGCAGCGCACGATCCGTCGCTGCGCGAACAGTGGATGATTGCAACGGAACGCACGCAGGCATTGCTCGACGCAATCTGGATGGCGGCGCTGGAATCCGAAAAAAGTGATTGATACGCGGCACGCCGCCAGGGCGGCCATGCTAGTAGCTTTCCTCTATGCGGGCGCCTCAAATCAGGCATTCGCTCAGGACCTCGAGCCCCGGCGCTGGACGCCTCTGCCACCCGGGCTGAATGTCGCGGGCGCGGGTTATGCCGCGACACGCGGCGACGTGTTCTTTGACCCGGTGCTGCTGGTTGAGGACGCCGAACTCGACGGCCACATGCTCGGCGTGTCCTACGTTCGCTCATTCAACATCGCGCAGAAATCCGCGCGTATTGACGTGACCGTGCCATGGCAAAACCTGGAGTGGACCGGACTGCTCGATGGCGAGCCGGCAACGGCCTCGAGGGTCGGGTTGGCCGATCCGTGGGTCCGCCTGTCGATGATTCTCGTAAATCGTGGTTCCGGCGAGCCCGGGTCGCCTGGCACGGTTGTCGGTGTGGCGCTGGCAATGGGACTGCCGCTCGGTGAATATCTTGAGGGCAGGCTGCTCAACGTCGGCGGCAACCGGTTTGTTGTTCGCACCCAGGTGGGCATCGTCCATACGCGCGGCAAGTGGGCCTACGAGTTGACGGGTTCGGCCTTTCTCTATGACGACAATGACGAGTTCCTGGTCAACTCGACGCTCGAACAGGACCCGCTGTATGCGACACAGGGGCACATCATTCGTTTCTTCGACAAGCCCGGTTGGTGGGCCGCTCTTAGCGCCGGATATGCATGGGATGGCGAAACCCGGGTCGACGGCGTCCGGTCCGATAATCCCAAGCGCCTGTTCCTGTCCGCGGTGTCCGTGGGATTTCCGGTAGGCCAGCGGCAAGGCCTGAAAGTCACCTATCTGAGAAGCAGGACCAAAACGGACAGAGACGCCGACACCGATTCGCTGGCGCTCGCTTTTTCACACCGGTTCTAATCGAGTATGACGTCGCCAGAAATGCCCTGGCTCTCCATCATCGCGCGCAGCGTCTTCAGCGCATCGAGTTGAATCTGGCGCACGCGTTCTCGGGTCACACCGATCTCGTTGCCGATCTGCTCGAGCGTGGCCCGACGATACCCGCGTAGACCAAAGCGTCGCTCGACCACCGCGCGTTGCTTTTCGTTGAGTTCCGAAACCCATCGATCCACAAGCCGTTCGACCTTGTCCTTCTGCGCGCGACGAGCAGGCTCGGCGCTGCGTTTCGCCTGCAGGCGGTCTACGGGACCGGCCTCGTCGTCATCGCCGCCGGCACGAATCGTAACCCGGTTGTGCAGCGACAACAGGCGCTCGACCTGTTGAATGTCCCGACCCGTGTGGTCGGCAATTTGAGCCGCAGTCGGCTCGGTGTCCTGGCTCTGCCGCAGTTTTCGCGCCGCTCGCAGGCAGGAATTGATGTCCTTGATGATATGGATCGGCAACCGAACCGTACCCGACTGGTTCATGATCGCACGCTCGATCGTCTGGCGAATCCACCAGGTCGCATAGGTCGAAAACCGGAACCCCCGCTCCGGATCAAATTTCTTGACGGCGTGAATCAGTCCCAGGTTTCCCTCCTCGATCAGGTCGAGAAGTGGCAGCCCGCGATTGATATAGCGCCTGGAAATCTTGACGACGAGGCGCAGATTACTCTCGATCATGCGCTGGCGCGCCGCCAGGTCACCGCGTTGCGCACGTCGTGCGAAGTGCTTTTCTTCGTCCGCAGTCAGTAGTGGCGAGACGCCAATCTCGCTGAGGTAGAGCCGGGTGGGATCCGTTGAATGCCCCGCGGCCTTGTTCTTATAAACCTGCCCCACAGTACCTCCTGGTTAGTGGGGAGCGGTACACTGAGGTCAGCTTGTCGACCGTGTTATCTCGCAGGCAGATATTGTCGCGGATTAACCGGCTTGCCGTTGCGCCTGATCTCGAAATGCAGCCGCGCCTTTCGTTCCGGCCCCTCCCCCATGGTCGCTATGCGCTGGCCTTTCTTTATTGATTCGCCTTCTTTGACCAGCAACGACGCGTTGTACCCGTAGGCACTGAGGTAGGTGTCGTTATGTTTAAGAATAATAAGCTGGCCATAACCGATCAGTCCACTGCCCGCATACACGACACGCCCGGAAGCCGCGGCAACTATGGCCTGGCCGGTCTTGCCATCGATCAGGATTCCGGTCCCGGTGCCCGGTTTCCCGCCGAAATTGACGCTGATTCGGCCGTTCGTGGGCCAGCCCCAGGGCGGCGGCGGCTCGGTAGGCACACTGGGTAATGGCTTTGGCTGCGGCCTGCTCGCCGAGGTCGATCGCTGCCCGACAGATCCTGACGGCGGTGACAATCGAATGACGTCGCCGGGATGGATCAGGGAGCCATCGCCGAGCTGGTTCCAGCGAGCGACCTGGGACGGGTCCAGGTTATAGCGCCAGGCAATGGAAAACAGCGTCTCGCCGCGGCGAACGATGTGGGTATCGGGCGGCGGCACGTATCGAGGGATGCCGCAGCCGGCCACGATCAGCAACACGAGAGCGATCGCGATGGCCCGCATCAGCCACGAACCGTCAGCCAGATGATGACGAGCGCCACGATCGCGACCGTAATCCATCCGATGCGTTCGACATAGGTGCGCAATGTCGTTTCTAATTTCTCGCCGCCCCAGACGAGCAGCCCGGCGACGAGAAAAAACCGCGCTCCGCGGCCGATGAGCGAACCGATGAAAAATACCGGCAGGTTGAGCGCTGCAACGCCAGCGGCGATTGTGAACACCTTGTAGGGGATCGGTGAGAACCCGGCGACGAAGATGACCCAGATACCATAGCGGCCCAGCCAGTCGCGGCTGGTCTCGTAGGCGCCCCAGTAGCGCGACTCGGCCAGCCACGGCTGGATCGACTCAAACGCGCCCCAGCCGATCGCGTATCCGGCAAGTCCCCCGATTACCGAGAAAGCGGTTGCAATGAACGCATACCGCCACGCCCTGCCGAGATCGGCGAGACACATCGGCGCCAGCATGACATCGACCGGGACAGGGAAGAACGAGGATTCCGCGAAACTCAGAACTGCAAGGTAGCGCTCCGCAAAGCGGTGCCGCGACCACTCGATGACGCGGTCATAGAGCGGGCCGAAGATCTTCACTTGCCGTGCACCAATGGCACGAAACAGACAGCGCCCAGCGATACTTCTTCGAAGTGATCGTCCCTGCGCGTGACCTGCAGGAGGTCCTGGTAGCGCGGCGGACCAACAGGAATGATCATGCGACCATTCGGCGCGAGTTGCTGCAGCAGTTTCTCGGGCAGCTCCGGAGCGGCGGCAGCAACGATGATGCCATCGTACGGAGCATACTTCGGCCAGCCTTCCCAGCCATCGCCGACGCGAAACTGGACATTGTAGATATCGATTTCACGCAATCGACGCCGGGTCTTGCGCATCAGCTCGGGCAGGCGTTCCACCGTGTAAATCTTCTTGACCAGCGGCGCGAGGACGGCTGTCTGGTAGCCACAACCCGTCCCGATCTCGAGGACCGTTTCACCTTCGAAGTTCTCGAGCAATGCCTCGGTCATGCGCGCAACCACCCAGGGCTGGCTGATCGTCTGGCCCAGCCCGATCGGCAGCGCCGTATCTTCATAGGCACGACTGGCGAGCGCCTCGTCGACGAACAGGTGCCGCGGCACATTACGAATCTGCTCGAGTACGACCTCGCTCTGAATCCCGTTGTCCTTGAGGCGCTGAACGAGGCGATCGCGCGTTCGACGCGACGTCATGCCGATTCCCTCGATATTCGGGCGCGGGCTAGTCACGTTGCAGCCACCCCTCCACCTGGGACAAGGCGTCGTGCCGTGTCAGGTCGATCTTGAGCGGTGTGATCGCCGCGGCGCCCTGCTCGAGTGCATGAAAATCGGTGCCCTCGCCCGACTCCTGGCTCTCGCCGGCCGGTCCCACCCAGTAGATCGTGCGCCCGTGAGGGTCTTCGGACCTGACGACGGGCTCCGACTTGTGGCGAAACCCGAGGCGGCACACCCGCACCCCGTTCAGTTCCTCGTAAGGCCGATCCGGGACATTGACATTGAAGATGAACTCCGAGGGCAGCGGGTCCTTTTCGAGGCGTTGCACCAGTTCCACGGCGACCCTGGCCGCCGTGTCGAAATGTGTCAGCCGGTGTCCGACCAGCGACACCGCGATCGTCGGAAATCCGAGAAAACGCCCCTCCATGGCGGCTGCCACAGTGCCCGAATAAATCACGTCGTCACCGAGGTTCGCGCCATGATTGATGCCGGACACGACGAGGTCCGGCTCTTCTTCCAGGAATCCGGTCAGTGCCAGGTGCACGCAGTCGGACGGCGTGCCATTCACCCGGTATCGGTTCTCTGCAACTTTCGACACCCGCAATGGGTCATTCAACGTCAGCGAGTTACTCGCCGCGGACCGGTTGCGATCGGGCGCGACAACGACAACGTCGGCGATTTCGGACAATGCGTCTGCAAGAACATTGATCCCTGTGGCGAGATAGCCGTCATCGTTGCTTACGAGGATTTTCATGGAGGGTGCTTTATGGATTGCGCCTCGAGGTGGCCTCACTATACTCAAAGTTTGCATTACACCATAGCCTGAGAAACTTGCTGTGAACGACGATGATTCGGACCTTTTCAGACGATCGGTGGGGGATGCCAAACCACTGTCGGCCGACGAGCGCGTGCCTGAGGCCGGGAAGAAACCGACGCCCAGGGCCAGGTTCTCGCGAGCCGACGAAGAGAAAGCCCTGCGCGAGAGCCTCGATATCGACGTCGACGAGATGGAAAGTTCGAACGCCGACAACATGCGCTTTCATCGCCCCCATGTCGGCAAGCGGACGATGCGCAAGCTCGCTCGTGGCAAGTTTGCCGTCCAGGCGGAAATCGACCTTCACGGCATGACCGTCGCCGAAGCGAGGCCCCGGCTCGCCGATTTCATTGACTATTCGGGCAAGCAGGGCCTGACCTGTGTGCGTATCGTGCACGGCAAGGGGCTTGGCTCCGGTCACCGGGGCCCCGTGCTCAAAAATGCAGTCAATCGCTGGCTGCGCAAGTGGGATTCCGTAATCGCGTTCACTTCTGCACGGCAGGTCGATGGCGGCACCGGGGCTGTCTACGTACTGCTCGATCAGTAGGCGTCCTTATTGGCAGCAGCTTCAATGACCGCTTCAGGTCATTTCCGGGTGTTGGATATTCTGGCGACTTGGTGGCTGCTCTCGGCGGCAAGGCAGACGACCTCTCGCAGGACTGCGGTTGCAAAACTCCCGCGGCCGAGATCGAACTCCAGCCACAGTTGCGCTTCATCAAACTGCCAGGTCATGTTATTCACGCGCATTCGTAACGGGCGCCGCATCTCTTTGACACCGATCGACTCGAACGCGCGCATGGTGCCGGTTGGATGGACGTCCAGGGCGGCACAGCGCTGTTGCAAAGCGGCATCCACTTCGTCGACCGGGAAAATACTGTTCGTTCCGTCGAGATTCGCCGTATCACCGGGTAGCAGGCTGTTCCAGGTTCCCTGCTCGACTCGCTCGCTCAGCTGGTTGTTGAAGTCCAGTGACCGCAGAGCCGATATACCGATACTGCGTTTGGCGCGCGGTAACTTCTTGTCGTCGAGTACGGCCTGGCCCAGTTCGATGTTGGATCCGTTCCTCCCGAATCGTTGTTCGCCGAAATAATTGGGAACGCCCGAGGCAAGGATAAGCCGTAGCCTTTCATCGACACGGCTGTCTTCAGGCCGGTCGCCCCGCAACGCGATGCGAAACGAGTTGCCATGATGAGCTCCGCGCTTGAGTTTGCGCGCATGACGTGTCGCTTCGAGAATGTCGACGCCGTCAACGTTAAGCGCTCGCCAGTCCGTGCCCTCGCCCGCGGCTCTGCGTACGCTGAACCACTGCCGTGTCACGGCATGTCGGTCTTTGAGCCCTGCGTATCCCACGTCGCGGGACGGCACGCCCGCGTGTCTGGCGAGCTGATCGGCAATCCAGGCGGTATTAGCACCGGTTTTCTCGATCCACAGCCAGTCATGTTCGCCATCTCCGCTCATCTCGATATCGAGAAGCTCGTTGACGACAAAGTCACTGGGCCGGGTCTTGATCCGGGCGCAAAACAGCGGCTGCCCGTGCGCGCGGGCCCAGTCCGGTAACGGCGTCACGGGTCGGTTAGTGCGCGGCGTCAGCGACCGGCACGACCTGGTAGAAGGTTTCGCTGGGACCGATCATGCCGAGGTCGGTCCTGGCACGCTCCTCGGCAGCCTCGAGGCTTTGCTTGAGATTGACGACCTCGGCGTCGAGGGCCTGGTTGCGCGCCTTCAGTGCGGCGTTCTGCTCACGTTGTTCGGCGACAGCGGCTCGCAGGTCACGCGTCTTGCCGAAACCGGAGTCGGAGAACCACAGCTGCACCTGCAGCGCCAGTGCGACTCCTGCGAGAATGACAAGCATCCAGCGTGTATTCACCCCGTGTTCCCCAATATTCCCCAAGCCTTACGGCGCGCTTACTGAGAACGCTCTCCTGGCGGCGTATCCGGCATCACCGCCCAGTTCCTCCTCGATGCGCAACAGCTGGTTGTACTTCGCAATTCGGTCGGACCGTGACAGCGACCCAGTCTTGATCTGTGTTGCCGCCGTCCCGACCGCGATATCGGCAATCGTGCTATCCGATGTCTCGCCCGAGCGATGCGAAATGACCGCGCTGTATCCGGACTCCACAGCCATAGTAATTGCATCAAGAGTTTCCGTTAAGGTACCGATTTGATTGGGTTTTATCAATATCGAATTGGCAATATTTTCGTCGATGCCACGTTTCAGGATCGAGGTGTTGGTGACGAACAGGTCATCGCCGACCAGCTGGACGCGATCGCCGATCGCCTCGGTCAGCTGCTTCCAGCCATCCCAGTCGCTCTCGTCCATGCCGTCCTCGATCGTAACGATGGGGTATGTGTCGGCCAGTTCCGCAAGAAATGCGCTGAAGCCCGCGGCGTCGTAGGTCTTGCCTTCGGACTCCAGGTTGTAGACGCCATCCGAGTAAAACTCGGAACTCGCGACATCGAGACCCAGCAGAATGTCATCACCGGCCTTGTAGCCCGCGCGTTCGATCGCGGTCATGATCGTGTCGAGCGCGGCGCGATTCGACGGCAGGTTTGGCGCGAAACCACCCTCGTCGCCCACGGCAGTATTCATGCCCTGCTCCTGCAACACCTTCTTCAGCGCATGAAAGATCTCGGCGCCATAGCGCAGCGCTTCGGCAAAGTTCGGTGCACCCACGGGCAAAATCATGAATTCCTGGATGTCGACACTGTTGTCGGCGTGGGCCCCGCCATTGATGATGTTCATCATGGGTACCGGCATCTCGGTCCCGTCGCCGAGATGACGAAACAGTGAGACACCCTTCGACATGGCCTCTGCGCGCGCTGTCGCGAGCGAAATTGCCAGTAATGAATTCGCGCCGAGCCGGCCTTTGTTGTCGCTTCCGTCGAGCTCGATCATGCACTGGTCGAGAGCTTCCTGGTCGGCGAATTCGTTACCGACGATTGCGTCACGCAGTTCGCCGTTAACATTGGCCACTGCTTTCTGGACGCCCTTGCCCAGATAGCGGGATTTATCGCCATCGCGCAACTCAACCGCTTCGCGCGTGCCGGTCGATGCGCCCGACGGAACGGCCGCACGCGCTTTAGTGCCGTCATCAAGCGTCACATCGGCCTCAACGGTGGGGTTGCCGCGGGAATCGAGGATCTCGCGGCCTTTGATGTCTTTAATTTTGATCATTGATCTTCCAGGTAAGGAGTTTTCTTTACGGTCTCGTCGATGGCGACGAGCGTTTCGAGAAGAGATTTCATTTGTCCGAGCGGCCACGCGTTCGGACCGTCACTCAATGCTTTTGCCGGGTCCGGATGCGTCTCCATAAACAGCCCGGCAACGCCGACAGCGGTCGCAGCACGCGACAGAACCGGCACGAACTCGCTTTGCCCGCCGGATGCCGTGCCTTTACCGCCCGGCAGCTGAACGGAATGCGTCGCGTCGAATACGACCGGGCAACCCGTGCTGCGCATGATGGCGAGACTGCGCATGTCGGAAACGAGATTGTTGTAGCCGAACATGAAGCCGCGCTCGGTAATCAGAATATTTTCGTTGCCCGTCGACTTCGCCTTGTCAACCACGTTTTGCATTTCCCAGGGCGACAGGAACTGGCCTTTCTTGATATTGACCGGCTTGCCGGCGCCGACGGCGCGCAGAATAAAGTTCGTCTGCCGGCACAGGAAGGCGGGCGTCTGCAGCACATCCACGACGCTGGCCACCTCGTCCATCGGCGTATCTTCATGAACGTCGGTCAGGACGGGCACATCGAGCTGGCGCCTTACCTCGCCGAGGATTCGCAATCCTTCTTCCATGCCCGGACCCCGAAAACTCCCGGCGGAACTGCGATTCGCTTTATCGAAAGACGACTTGTAGATAAACGAAATGCCGAGCCCGGAGCAGATCTCCTGGAGTCTGCCCGCCGTGTCCAGCGACATTTGCTCGCTCTCGACGACGCAGGTCCCGGCAATCAGGAATATCGGCTGGTCGTTGCCGGCCTGGAATCCGCAGAGCTTCATGCTTCAGCGACCCTGGGCAACTCGCCCTCATGGTGTTTTCGGACTGCAGCGATGAAGCCCTTGAACAGCGGATGCCCGTCGCGTGGATTGGAAGTGAATTCGGGGTGGAACTGGCTCGCCAGGAACCAGGGGTGGCCCGGAATCTCGACCACCTCGACGAGATCATCGACTGACAGACCCGAGAATCGCAGCCCTGCGGCCTCGAGCCTGTCACGATAGTTGTTATTGACCTCGTAACGATGGCGATGGCGTTCCTCGATCTCGGTCGATCCATACATCCTTGCGGCCAGCGAGCCCTCCTTGAGCGTTACCTGCTGCGCGCCGAGNNTCGGTGATCAGGGCGACGACGGGGTGGCTCGTGTCCCTGTTGAATTCGGTGCTCATCGCACCTTCGAAACCGGCGAGGTGGCGTGCAGCCTCGATAACAGCGACTTGCATACCGAGGCAGATGCCGAGGTAGGGAATACCGTTTTCGCGCGCGAAGCGCACGGCTTCGATCTTGCCTTCGATGCCCCGATCGCCGAAACCGCCCGGAACGACAATGCCGTCCATGTCGCGAAGGCGCTCGATGCCCTGCTCCTCCAGGTCGGTCGACTCGATGAAATGGATGTTGACCCGCGTGCGGGTATGAATGCCGCCGTGGAGGAGCGCCTCGACGAGCGAGATGTAGGAGTCCTTGAGGTCCATATACTTGCCGACCATCGCGACGTCGACCTCTGCCGTCGGATTGCGCTTGGCCTCGACGATCGCCTCCCATTCGCGGAGGTCCGCCGGAGGCAGATCCAGCCCGAGCTGCTTCGCCACGATGTCGTCGAGGCCTTGTTCATGCATCATCGCCGGGATCTTGTACAGATCGTCCGCGTCATAGGCCGAAATGACGGCTTTCGCGGGCACGTTTGTGAACAACGCAATTTTCTTGCGCTGCTCCTCGGGCAACGGATCTTCGGACCGGCAGACCAGGATATCCGGCTGAATACCGATCGAGCGCAACTCCTTGACCGAGTGCTGTGTAGGCTTGGTCTTTATCTCTGACGACGTCGGGATAAACGGCACCAGCGTCAGATGGACATAGACGACCTTATCGTGCCCCATCTCGATGCCCATCTGGCGTATCGCTTCCATAAACGGCAGCGACTCGATATCGCCGACCGTACCGCCGATTTCGACGAGGCAGACGTCGGCATCGCCAGCGCCTTTTCGAATACTTTCCTTGATCTCGTCAGTGATATGCGGGATGACCTGCACCGTCGCGCCGAGATAGTCGCCACGTCGCTCCTTGGCGATCACGCTTTCGTAGATCCGGCCGGTCGTGTAATTGCTGTGGCGCCCGCCTCTGGCCGTGCGAACGAAACGCTCGTAGTGTCCGAGATCAAGGTCTGTCTCGGTACCGTCATGGGTGACAAATACCTCGCCGTGCTGGAACGGACTCATCGTCCCGGGATCCACGTTGATGTAAGGATCCAGCTTGATCATGCTGATCTTGAGCCCGCGCGCCTCGAGGATCGCGCCCAGGCAGGCCGAAGTAATGCCCTTGCCTAACGAGGAAACTACGCCGCCGGTAATAAAAACGTACGATGTCATGGACTCGCCTGTGTTCGGCGGAAACAACAAAGGGCTGGATCAGAAGCACCTCGAATAAGGTTCAGTGCTCTTCTCCAACCCTTGGAAATACGCGCCGTCGTTGGATGAAAGACGGTATTAGACGTTAACAGAACGTTTCCCCGGAGACAATGAATTCCTAGTGCAATGGCGGCCTGTTGACCCAGCGCACGGCCGTGCCGGGCTCGCTCTTGGCGGCATCGGCGATCCACAGGTCGGCGACAGCCACGAGTTCGCCTGCCGAGTACACCAGTGGCAGCCGCTCACGCATCCATGGAACGATGCCCTCTTCTTGAAGTAATTTCTTGAGTTTCTTGGTATGTGTTTGATCAGCAAGCTTAATTTTCTCGCCGCCTTCTCGAAACCGGACACGGAGCCCCGCTGCCACCACGGTATCGGACAGTCCGGTGCTGGCGCCCGACTCGAGCGCAAGTTCGCCGCAACCGGGACCAAGGTCTACCCGGCCACCCTCAAACATCCGCTCAGTCGCAGGCGGTTCAGCGGGACCGGCCTGGAGTAAGTAGACGGAGTCACGATACCGTCGCACCTGCACACCGGACCACTCGACCAGCGGTTGCGCATCTTCACGGGCCGGAATCAGATCATCGACGATGCTGTGCAGAACCGATGCCGGCGGTGACGGCAGCCCGAGCTCACGGACAATGTAGCGGATCAGGTTGCGTTGCCGCTCCGGCGGCAGCTGGCGCAACAGTGGCAGCGACAATGCGTCGGGCCTGTCGCCCAGGGTATGCCAATCCGCCTCGGCCAGCTGGTCGAGAAGCGTCGCCGCCTCGCCGGCCAATTGTGCGCTCAATCGCAATCGACTGCTGGCCTCGGGCCAGCGCGCCTCGATGACAGGAATGACTTCATGGCGCAGGTAGTTGCGATCGTAGCTGCGGTCTTCGTTCGACGGGTCGTCAATCCAGGCCAATTCGTGCTTCGTCGCATACTCAAGCAGTTCACGTCGCGAGTACGGCAGTAACGGCCTGACGAGCCATCCCGCCGCAAAAGGCTGCACCTCGCCGATGCCAGCAAGGCCGGCCGGCCCGCTGCCGCGCATCAGGTTCAGCAGCAGCGTCTCCGCCTGGTCGTCCTTGTGATGCGCGGAGATCAGCCAGTCTCCAGCCTCGACAAGCCGCCGCAGCGCATCGTATCTCGCGGTGCGCGCCGCGGCCTCTGGCCCCAGTCCGGATTCGCGATCGACCTTCACGCGAAGAGAGACGAACTCGATGTTCCAATCGTGCACGACACGCTCGCAGTGCTCGCTCCACTCGCGCGATTTTTTATGCAGACCATGGTCGACATGCACGGCCAGGATCTTTGCGTCGAGCGCATCGGCACGCGTCGCCAGCGCGTGCAACAACACTGTCGAATCGAGGCCACCGCTGAACGCGATAACGATGCGTGTCGGGGAACCGGCCAGTTGCGCAAGCCCGGCAAGCTCCCGGAGCAGGCTCTTGCGACTGAATTTCACGCTTCCTTGAACTGACCGAAGCTGGCGAGCCGACGTTGCCGGTTCTCTAGCAGCTGGTCGACCGACAACTGGTCGAGTTCCTCCAGGTTGTTGATGATCGCATTGCGAATCACCTCGGCTGCTTCCTTCGGAGCGCGGTGTGCGCCCCCAAGAGGCTCTGCAAGCACTTCGTCAACAAGACCGAACTCGTTGAGGCTATCGGCGGTAATGCGCATCGCCTCTGCCGCATCCTCTGCCTTTTCGGCGCTTTTCCAGAGAATCGACGCGCAGCCTTCCGGGGAAATTACCGAGTAAATTGCGTACTGCATCATCAGCAGCCGATCGCCAACACCGATCGCCAACGCACCGCCGGAACCGCCTTCACCAATAACGACGCAGATGATCGGCGTCTTGAGTCCCGCCATCAGGTACAAGCTGTAGGCGATCGCCTCGCTTTGCCCTCGCTCTTCCGCCCCGACTCCCGGATACGCTCCGGGCGTATCGATCAGGGTTACGATCGGCAGCGAGTACCGCTCGGCCAGTCGCATCAGCCGCTGGGCCTTGCGATAGCCCTCGGGTTTCGGCATGCCGTAATTACGACGCACGCGTTCTTTCGTATCGCGGCCTTTCTGGTGGCCTATGAACATCACCGGGCGCCCGTCAATACGTCCGATACCGCCGATGATGGCCGGGTCATCGGCATACATACGATCGCCATGCAGTTCCTGGAAATCGGGCGCGATCAGTTCGAGGTAATCCTGCGTATAGGGGCGCATCGGATGGCGCGCGACCTGCGCAACCTGCCACGCGCTGAGCTTCGCGAAGATGCTCTTCGTCAGAGCTTCGCTCTTGCTACGGAGTCGCGCAACCTCCTCGTTGATGTTGATTTCGGAGTCATCACCGACGAAACGCAGTTCCTCGATTTTAGCTTCGAGTTCCGCGATAGGTTGTTCAAAATCAAGGAATTTCAGGTCCATGACAAGCCGCTGTCCGTGCCCGGAAGAGAAACCTTACCTGATTTCTCGGCCGGGTGCGTACAGCATTCGGACATTTTTGCTGCCAAGCAGCTCACTCAACTTGTCCCGCAATTCACGGCTCGGCCGAACCGTCCATTCGGGCCCCAGTTTGAGCTGCGCAGATGCCGAATCGCCGATGTACTGCACCGATATGTCGCAGTTGCCCTTTCGGTAAGGCAGCAAAACGTCGTGCAGCTTGACCAACAGTGCCTCACCCTGCCCGTACGGCCTCAGGTTCAGCACAATGCCTTTGGCACGGGCTTCGATCACGCGATCGATATGGCTCACCTGCTTGGCAGTCACTGTCCAGTTCGACAGGAAGTCATCGTAGCGGAGGCCGCCGCTCACGACGACCACCTCGTCCTTGACGAGCAAATGTCGAAACTCCTGGAACGCTTCACTGAACAGGCTCATCTCCATTCTGCCGGTGTCATCGTCGAGAACGACGCTGACACGATTGCCGCGTTTGCGAATGTCGGCAACCAGTCCGGCAACCGTGACCTCCCTCTGCGCCTGCGCATAGCTGTTTTCTCCGCGCGTGGACTGTGGCGGCGGCTCCGACAGGATATCCGCCAGTTTGCCGTCAACGAACGCCATCGCATCTGCGCGCACCGCGTTAAAAGGATGCCCGGTCAGGTAAAGTCCGAGCGCTTCCTTCTCATAACGCAGGAACTCCTGTTCCGGCCACTCGGGTCGGTTGATCACCTTTGGTGACTCCACCGGCGCGGCGACCGGCCCGAGCCCGAACATGTCATTTTGTCCCGCCGCTGCCGCACGGGCGACCTGATCCGCGCTGGCCACCGCCTGGGGTACCTGCCCGATCAACGCGCGGCGCGTCAATCCGAAGTCGCCCATTGCGCCTGCCTTGATCATGGCTTCGATCGCCCGCCGGTTTATCTTGTCGTGTTCAACGCGACGACAGAATTCGGACAGGTCAGAATACGGCCCATTGGCTTGTCGTTCCACGATAATGGCGTCGACGACCGAACGACCCACTCCCTTGATTGCGCCCAATCCATAAAGAATCGTGCTCTCGTCAGCAACCGAGAACGCATAGGCCGAGCCGTTGACGTTCGGTGGAATGATTCGCAGCCCTTGCTTGCGACAGTCGTCCTTCAGCGTGACCAGTCGATCGGTATTGTCGAGGTCCGCCGTCATTACCGCTGCCATAAAGGCCGCAGGGTAATGCGCTTTCAAATAAGCCGTCTGGTACGCGAGCACGGCGTAAGCCGCCGAGTGAGACTTGTTGAAGCCGTAGCCTGCGAACTTCTCCATGAGATCGAAGATGCGGGTCGCCGTGCGCTCTGCAACTCCTCTCTCTGTCGCACCGCCCACGAAAATTTCTCGCTGCGTGGCCATTTCCTCGGGCTTTTTCTTGCCCATGGCGCGGCGCAGAAGGTCAGCGCCACCGAGCGTGTAGCCTGCGAGTACCTGGGCAATCTGCATCACCTGCTCCTGGTACAGGATGACGCCATAGGTTTCTTCGAGCAGGGGCTTCAGGTCCGGGTGCAGGTAGTCGATATCATCCTTGTTGACGGCATGCCGGTGCGCAATGAAGTCATCGACCATGCCGGACTGCAGCGGACCCGGCCGGAACAGCGCGACGAGCGCCACGAGGTCGTCGAACCGGTCGGGACGCATGCGTTTTATCAGGTCGCGCATACCGCTCGACTCCAGCTGGAACACGGCGGCGGTCGCAGTGCTGCGCAGCAACTCGAATGTCTTCGGGTCACGGTCGGGAATACTGCTGATATCGAAGCCGGCACCGGGCTGCGACTCGTTCACGATTTTCCCGGCCCAGTCGATGATCGTCAGCGTTTTGAGCCCCAGGAAATCGAACTTGACGAGCCCGATTGCCTCGACGTCGTCCTTATCCAGCTGCGTGATGATCTGCGTGCCGCCATCTTCGCAATACAGGGGCGTGAAGTTCGTCAGCGCGGTTGGTGCGATAACAACGCCGCCGGCATGCTTGCCCGCATTGCGCGCCAGTCCCTCGAGCGACTTTGCGAGGTCGATGATCGCGGCCACCTCCTCGTCGTCCCTGTACATCGCCGACAGCTCGTCCGACTGATCCAGGGCCTTGTCGAGGGTCATTCCGATCTCGAACGGCACTTGCTTCGCGATACGATCGACGAATCCGTATGGGTGCCCGAGCACGCGTCCGGTGTCCCGAATCACGGCCCTGGCCGCCATCGTGCCAAATGTGATGATTTGCGCAACGCGGTCGCGGCCATAGCGCTCTGCGACATAGTCGATAACGTTGTCACGGCCTTCCATGCAGAAGTCGATATCGAAGTCCGGCATCGACACGCGCTCGGGATTCAGGAAGCGCTCGAAAAGCAAATCGTGCTCGAGAGGGTCGAGGTCGGTGATGCCGAGCACCCAGGCGACGAGCGAACCCGCGCCCGAGCCCCTGCCCGGACCGACCGGAATATTATTGTCGCGCGCCCACCGGATGAAATCGGCAACGATCAGGAAGTAACCCGGAAAGCCCATGCCGCTGATCACATCGAGTTCGGTCCTCAGGCGTTCGAAGTACGGTGCGCTGAACGCGGCCCTTTCTTTGTCCGCCAATTCCCGGGTCTTGAAAATACGCTGCAGCTGCCGCTCGAGCCCTGCACGCGCCTGCTCCTCGAGATACGCCGCTTCCGTCTGCCCGTCAGGCACCGGGAACGCGGGCAACACGCTCTCGCCGAGCGTCAGTTCGAGTGTGCAACGGCGCGCGATCTCTGTGGCGTTTTCGAGCGCGGCGGGAATGTCGGCAAAAAGCTCGGCCATTTCCTCGGACGAACGCAGGTACTGTTCCTTGCTGTAGTGGTTCGGCCGATCGGGATCCGCGAGCGTGCGACCCTCGTGGATGCACACCCTGGCTTCATGAGCGTTGTAGTCGTCGCGGGCCAGAAACCGGACGTCGTTAGTCGCCACAACCGGGGTCCGCGTATCGCTCGCGAGCGTCAGGGACGCCTGCACACAGTCTTCCTCACCCGACCGTCCGGTTCGGACGAGTTCAAGGTAATAGCGATCGCCAAAAAGCTGCAGCCAGCTATCCAACAGGGTCTGCGCGAGATCATAGTGGCCGTTGTGCAACGCATGGCCGACGTCACCGTGCAGCCCCCCGGAGAGCGCAATCAGGTTTTCGCAGCTGCTCGACGTCAGCCATTCCCTTTGTACCAGAGGCACGCCCCTCCTCTGGCCTTCAAGATACGCCCGGGTCAGCAGCCGCGAGAGATTTCTGTACCCGGTTTCCCCCTGGCAGAGTAGTACGAGATGCCAGGGTCGGGATTCGTCATCCTCGTTGGCAACCCTGATATCCGCGCCTATGATCGGTTTGATACCCGCGGCGACAGCGGCACGGTAGAACTTGACCATGCCGAACAGGTTGTTGAGATCCGTCAGAGCTATCGCGGCCATACCATCGTCGGCTGCGCGCTGCATCAATTGCGAAATCCGCACTGTGCTGTCGACGAGCGAATACTCCGTGTGCAGGTGGAGGTGCACGAATGGCGCAGTACTCATCCGGCCATCCTCACCGGCGCAAAGCTGCGCCGATGCTGCTCGCACGGCCCGAATTCGCGTAAACGGGCTCGATGAATTTCGGTGCCATAGCCTTTGTGACGCCCGAATTCGTAACCCGGGTAAAGAGTGTCCAGGCGCTCCATGATGTTATCGCGGGTCGTCTTGGCGATGATCGACGCGGCGCTGATGGCCGGCACTAACCCATCACCGCCGACGACAGCCTCGCCGTCGAGCTGCCGATCGTGAAATCGCAGGTCGGGCAGTCGGTTGCCATCGACCTGTACACCGTGCGGCAAAACTGCGAGGCCAAGGATTGCCCTGCGCATGGCCAGCATTGTTGCCGCGAGGATGTTCATCGCGTCAATCTCGGCCGCATCTGACCAGGCAACGGACCAGGACAGCGCCCGTTCGCGAATTTCCGCGGCCAGTTCCGTTCTTAGGCTTGGCGCAAGCTTCTTCGAATCATCGAGTCCCTGATAGCGGCGCCCCGGATGCAGGATGACCGCCGCCGCCACAACGGGTCCGGCCAGCGGTCCCCGACCAGCCTCATCAATGCCCGCGATGAGGCCCTGCAACTGGAAAAGTCGTGCTTGTTGCATCGAATGTCGTCTTGCCCGCTATTTTGCGAGGTTAATAACGGCCTCGGCCGCGCAGTCGTCCGCGCCGAGTGCCAGGTCCTTGCGAAGTTTAGCAAATCGCTGCCTGATCGCTTCGGACCTTTCGGGGTCATCGAGAAAATTCCAAACGGCCTGCGCCAGGGAACCGGCCTTGAAATCCTCCTGCATGAACTCCGGGATCAATTCCTCGCCCACGACAATATTCGGAAGCGTATAAAACTCGTTCTTGACACCCATCATCCTGGCAATCATGGCCGTAGTGCCGGAGACGGCATAGCCCGCCACGGTAGGCTTACCGATCAGCGCGGACTCCAGCGCGGCAGTCCCGGACGCCAGCATGACGACGTCGGCGGCCGACATTGCCTCGATCGAGTCGCCCTGGATAATTCGAAAGCGATCAGCAATAGCAGTATCGGCGAGCTGCGCTTCGATCAAAGGTCGGAGCTTGGGACTTGCCACCGGCGTGACAAACCGCAAGTTGTCCTTCTGCCCGGCAAGCATCACGGCCGCCTTCAGAAGCACAGGACCAATACGCTTCACTTCTGACACGCGGCTGCCAGGCAAGACAGCGACGACCTGTCCTTCGCCGAGATCGAGCAGTTCCCTGACCGATTCGATATCGATATCGGCTGGCAGGCTGGTCGCTTTCGGGTGCCCCACAAATACTGCGTCGATACCGTTCTCGTCGTAGATTCTTTTTTCGAAAGGCAGTATGCAGAGCACCCTGTCGGCGGCTTTGCCGACCGTCTTGATGCGACCGGAGCGCCAGGCCCAGATCGACGGACTGACGTAATGTGCGGTCCGGATACCGGACTGGCGCAAGCGCTTTTCGAGCCCCAGGTTGAAATCGGGAGCATCGATGCCGACGAAAACGTCGGGCGGCGATGCCCGCCAGCGCCGCGTGAGCGACCGGCGCAATTTGAGCAGTCGCGGAAGGTGCACAAATGGTTCGACCAATCCAAATACGGCGAGCTCCGCGGCGTCCGCCCAGGCATCGCAACCCGCCTCGGTCATAGCCGGGCCTGCGACACCCTCGAAACTGGCTTCCGGTATGCGCTCGCGGATCGCGCGGATCAGACCTGCGCCGAGCAAATCACCGGAAGCTTCGCCAGCGACCAAACCGACTTTCATGGCATCGCTCGGCTAGCGAGACAATCCACGTTCGGAAGACCGCAGTGAATCCTGGAAGACCTGAAGCTCAGGCTGACTCGGCAGGCGTGTGGCAATTTCATCCATCGCTTCCGACAGTTTTAAACCTTTCCGATAAACGAGCCGGTAGGCGTCCTTGATATTGCGAATCTGCTCTGCGCTGAAGCCACGCCGTTTCAGCCCTTCGCTGTTGATCCCGCGCGGCACTGCCGGCGTGCCGAATACGGTCGTGTAAGCAGGAACGTCCCGATTGACGGCGGCATACATTCCGACAAACGCATGCGCGCCAATGTGACAGAACTGATGCGCCCCCGAGAAACCACCGAAAATCGCCCAGTCACCAACATGGACATGCCCCGCCAGCGTCGCATTATTGGCCATAATCGTCTTGTCGCCGAGGACGCAGTCGTGCGCGATATGTACGTAGGCCATTATCCAGTTGTCATTACCGATGATCGTCTCGCCCTTGTCCTGAGTCGTGCCGCGGCTGATCGTGCAAAATTCGCGAATCGTGTTGCGATCGCCTATGTGCAGCCTGGTTGGCTCTCCGGCGTATTTCTTGTCCTGCGGGTCATCACCGACCGATGCGAACTGGTAGATGTGATTGTCCTTGCCGATGATCGTCGGGCCGTTGATCACGACATGACTCTCGATGCGCGTACCGCTTCCGACTTCAACATTGTCACCAATTATCGAGTACGCCCCAATTTCAACATCATCGGCGATTTGCGCCGAATCTGACACAATGGCTGTAGGGTGAATCACACGTTGTCTCCGCCGGGTGCACACACGATAGTTGCTGTCGCGGCGAGCTGCCCGTCGACGCTTGCTTCGCCGCTGTACCACCACATTCCGCGTTTGACCTTGTCCGCGGTAACCCGAATCAGGAGCCGATCTCCAGGAACGACCGGGCGCCTGAACCGCGCGTCTTCGACTCGCGCCAGCATATAAAGCGGTTTTGGCTCGAGAGCCGGGTGGCTCAGGTGTGACAACACGCCTCCGGCCTGAGCGATTGCCTCGACAATCAATACGCCGGGCAGAATGGGCATGCCCGGAAAATGGCCTGCAAAATGCGGCTCGTCAGCAGAAACATTCTTGACTGCCGTGACGCTCTGATGAGCCGTGAACTCGAGCACCTCGTCGATCATGAGGAAAGGGTCACGATGCGGCAGGAGTTTTTTGATTCCCTCGACGTCAAGCGGAAGGGCAATCGCAGTCATTTACTCTTTTTCTCCAGCTCGCTGACACGATTCTGCAGTTTATCGAGGCGCCGCAGCGATGCAACACGCCGGTTCCAGGTGCGAGCTTCTTCGGCGGGTAACATGGCCGCGTACGCGCCGGGCCTGGTGATGTTCTTCGTGGCGACCGCCTTACCCAGCAGGACGACATCATCGCAGATTTCGATATGGCCGACGGTCCCGGAATGACCTGCAAACATGCAACGCTTGCCGATCCTGGTACTTCCGGAAATGCCGACACCGGCAGCCATCGCGGTATGTTCGCCAACATGCACGTTGTGGGCAATCTGGACCAGGTTGTCGATTCGCACGCCATCGCAGATGACTGTGTCATCAATCGCGCCGCAATCGACCGTCGTGCAGGCACCGATCTCGACATCACTGCCAATGCGCACACCGCCGAGTTGGGGAACCTTAAGCCACCCCTCGGATGTCATGGCATTACCGAAACCGTCGGATCCGATCACGCAACCCGGATGGAATATGCAGCGGTCGCCCGTCGTAACGCTTCGAACCAATGTTGCATTGGCGAGCACCCGGCAATCATTGCCCACCGTGCAGTCCGTGCCCACGACTACACCAGGTCCGATATACGAGTTCTCACCAATCGTCACGCCGTCCTCGATGACCGCATGGGCCGCAACGTGCGCAGACGGCGCTACGGTTGCAGATGCTGCAACGACAGCAGATTCATGAATTCCGGGCGCATAGATTGGCGCCGGGCAGATGGCGGATGCCATGCGCGCATACATCGCGTAGGGATTATCACTAACCAGTACCGGGCACGGTGCGCCGGACGCGTCGTCAGGTTGCAATACGACGGCAGCCGCCTTCGTCGAAGGCAGCTGCTCTTTGAAAGCGTCGCTGGCGAGGAAACTCAGCGCATCCGATCCGGCGGATCCAAGCGTACCGACCGTCGTGATCGAGACATCCGGATCACCGATTAGCTCGCATCCGAACCGTTCCGCGAGTTCTCCAAGGCTGACCGGCACTGGAGGCGCGATTTACGGGGCGGCGTTTAACGCCTGGAAATTGGCTTCGACGGCTCGCAGCACCTGCTCGGTGATATTGACAGCGCCACTCGCGTAAAGAACGCCATCGCCGACAAGCAGATCGTAGCCTTCCTGGGCGGCGTAAGCCTGGATCTCCTGCAGCAGCGAGACTTGCAGGTTGCTCATTTCTTCGTTTTGACGAAGATTCAGATCTTCCTGGAACTCGTTCTGAAGACGCGTAACCTCACGCTGCAGGTCGCGGAGTTCCTTCTCCATGTTGCGGCGCTCGGTTTCACCCATCACAGCCGCATCCTTTTGAAACTTCGTTCCAAGTTCTTCGTACTCTTTCTGCCTGGCAAGGATTTCACGCTGACGTGGAGCAAACTCTTCCTGCAATGCATCCATGGCGGCTTGTGTCTGCGGCGCCCGTTGCATCAGCGCCGGGATATTCACAACGCCGATCTTCACTTCCTGGGCGCTGGCCGGTAATGCAATGGCTGCAAGAAGCGCAACGACAACGAAAAGTTTATAAACCTGTTGCTTCAAGAAACTCATAAAAAACTCAACTTTTAAAACGCTTGACCAATGGAGAACTGGAATCGTTCGATCTGATCTCCGTAATACCTGTCATTCCCTCTGTACTCATTCAGTGGGAATGCATAACTAAACCGGAACAATCCGAGCGGCGCCAGCCACTGTACGCCAACGCCGACCGACGCACGTAGTTCGTCGACGCTGGGCTTGTACTCAACAGGCGAACCGAGTTTGTCGGTAAACTCCACCTCGCCCGTGTTGAACACGTTGCCGATATCGTAAAAGATGCTCGCGCGTGCCTGGCTGGCCCATTTTTCCGGCAGCGGGATTATAAGCTCTAGCTGGCTCGCAACCAACATATTGCCGCCATAAGGATTGCCGAAACTGTCCCGCGGGCCGAGGTAGGACTCCTTGAATCCACGTACCGAAGACGGGCCGCCGCCATAGAACTGCTTGTACGGCGGCGCGGCGGTAGTATCGCCCATCGCCTTGGAGATACCGAGCTCGGCGTTGATGCGACCGACCCACTGCCCCCAGATCGGAATGTACTTCGTCAAATTGTAGCGCGCCTGGTAGTACTCGACGTCGCTACCCGGTACGGCCATCGACAATACCAGCTGCTGGCGCGTTCCGCGATTTGCAAAAAGTGCGCGGTTGCGGCTGTCGTAAGTCCATCCTGTGATCAGCTCGATCGTATCAAACTTGGTACCGAAGAACTGGAACCCGGTGCCGGTGTCTTCGACAAACGTGTTGCCGTTATTGAGTACCCAATCCTGCGCCTGCTGAGTACTCGATTGGGACGCAAGCAACTCGGCGCGCTGATATGACAGGCCGAATGACAAGCGCTGGAATTCGGTGATCGGATACCCGTAGTCGACCGTCAGACCGCCGCTCGTCGTCGAAAAGTCGGACGATGCAGACGTGAACTGGGTGATGTCGCGGTAATTGAGACTGATTGTCCGTGAAACGCCGTCCATGGTTCGGTACGGGTCCGTGTGCGACAGGCTGTAGAACTTCTGGTAGCGCCCGGACATTGCCTCGAGAGCCACCCGATTGCCGGTACCGAGAAAATTGGTGTGAACGATGCTGCCATTCAGCATCAGCTTCTGTGATTCCGAGTAACCGATGCCGCCGCTGAACTGGCCCGGCATGCGGTAGGTCAGATCGAAGTCGACATCGACCATATCGGGCACACCAGGCACCGGTGTGGTGTTGACTTCGACATTTTCGATATACGGCAGCCGCTGCAGGAGCACTTTGGACCGATCGACCAGGGCGTTGGAAAGGTAGGCGCTCTCCATCTGCCGCATCTCCCGGCGCAGCACTTCGTCATCGACTTCGCTGACGCCGTTGAAATTGATTCGCCTCACATAAACGCGGCTCTTCGGATTGATGTAAAACGTGATCGCCGCTTCCTTTGTTTCGTGATCCAGCTCCGGGACAGGCTCAATTTCGGCGTTCGCATAACCCTGTTCGCCCAATCGGAACGACATGAACTCCGCGGACCGCGCCAGCAGGGTCTGGTTGAAGATCGATCCCGGCTGTGCCAGCACCATTGCACGCAGCAACTCTTCCGACACCACCATTTCACCGACAAGCTTGATATCCGAGATCGTGTACAGGTCACCCTCGTGAATACCGATCGTCACGAAGATGTCTTTTTTGTTCGGCGAAATTGCGACCTGGGTCGATTCGACCCGAAAATCGGCATAGCCCTTGTCCATATAGAACGACCGCAATGTCTCGAGATCGCCTTCGAGGGCTTCCTTCGAATAGCGGTCGTCCTGCCGAATCCAGGACAGCCAGTTCGCTGTGTCGAGTTCGAAATCTGACCGGATTTCGTCATCGGGAAACGAGTCGTTGCCGACCAGGTTAACCTGCCGAATCTTGGCGCGGTCGCCCTCTTTTACATCGATGTTGATCCGCACCGTGTTATTCGGCGTATCGACGACCGACGTGTCGATGGCAACACCGTACTTGCCACGATCGTAATACTGCTCTCGCATGAAGCTGGCGACGTCTTCGAGGACCGAGCGGTCGAATGTCTTGCCGCGGGCAAGCCCGACGTTGCGCAACGACTCCATCAGGTCTTCGGTCTTGATATCTTTATTGCCCTCGATTTCGAAGCTCTCGATCGAGGGCCGCTCCTGGACAACGACGATCAGCGTCTCGCCATCGCGACGAATCTCGATATCGTCGAACAAGCCCTGGCCGTAAAGCGCGCGAATCGCTTCCTGGATGCGAATCTTGTCAACCCGATCGCCGATATTAATCGGCAAATAGTTGAAAACCGTGCCTTCGGAAATACGCTGCAATCCTTCGACGCGCATGTCACGAACGACGAAATCGGACTGCGCCACTGCAGACAACGGCAGCAGCAGGCACAGGATTGCGACGCGCAGTCGCCTTGCCATGATGTTGCTAGTCCTGATCAACCGAAAATTCTCGCGATGTCATTATAAAAAGCGAAGCTCATCAATAATATCAGTGCGAGTATGCCGAATTGCTGCCCGATAATCTGCGCGCGTTCAGAGAGTGGACTGCCTTTTAGTCCCTCTATCGTCTGGTAAACGATCTGCCCGCCATCCAGCACGGGCACGGGCAACAGATTCAGCACGCCGAGGCTGATACTGATCATTGCGAGGAAACCGAGAAAGTAGCGCATTCCGCGCTGCGCCGAGTCGCCGGCGAACTGGGCGATGTTTATCGGCCCACTGATGTTCTTGACCGACACATCTCCCGTAACCATTCTGCCCAGCATGCGCACCGTGAACATCGTTTGCGACCACGTATCCCGTATTGCGTTCGGAATAGCCTCGACAGGACCCAGCTCGTCGAACAGCGCACTGACACCGAGATAGCCGGCTGTTCGTCCGTCGACTTCCCGTGTGCCCAGCACGACGTCAAAGTGCTCCAGGCGCCTGTCTCGCACGACGCCAATCCTGACCCGCTCGTCAGGCCGGCCGACGACTGCGTCGACGAGGTCCGTGAAGCCGAGGATCGGTTCGCCATCGACAGAGACGATTCGATCGCCCAAGCGCATGCCGGCCCGGGCCGCGGCTTCGTTTTCGGTGGGCTCACCAAGAATGACGGGCGGACTGCCGGGGTTGAAGCCGATGCCCTCGAATAGCAGTCCCGGCTCCGTTAACCGGGCAGAATCCTCGCCAACGCGAATCACGGTCCGCCGTTGCCGACCGTCGCGATTTTCGAGAGTCATCGGGATATGACCCGATTCGACCATGTTGTCGAACATCGCCATAAGCGCCTGTTGCCAGTCCCCGGTCTCGGTGTCGCCAACGGCGATGATCTGGTCGCCGGTCTCGAGCCCGGCCTCCGCCGCATAGGAATCCGGGGTCACTTCGCCGATCGCCGGTCGCAACGCCGGCACGCCGTCCATGGACAGCAACCAGTACGCGACGACGGCAAAAAGAAAATTGAAAAGCGGGCCAGCGAGCAAAACAGCAATGCGCGCAGAGACGGGTCGGTGGTTGAACGCGCGTCCCTCGTCTTCGGGCGCGACGGGCCCCTCGCGCCCATCGAGAAAACGAACATAGCCGCCGAGCGGTATCGCGGATACACAGTACTCGGTCTTGTCAGCGCCGCGCACCCATGTCCAGATAGGCTTGCCGAATCCCACGGAGAATCGCAGGACTTTCATGCCGGCCCAGCGACCGACAATGTAATGACCGTATTCGTGGATCGCGACGAGAACGCTGATCGCAACGATGAACGCGAGCAAACTGGTCAAAAAGTCACCCATGGCTAGCTATTCCTGTGAAATCGTGGCGCTCAGCATAATGTTGACTGAGGCCGCCGGCCGCAGTTCCCGGCAGTTTGCCGCTGTATGAATGAATGCACACTGAACGGCACATCAGGCCAGTCCCACCCAGCCCAGACCCAGCGCGAACAGTGGGGCTGCGGCCGAAACGCTGTCTATGCGATCGAGCACACCGCCGTGGCCCGGGAAAAGGTTGCCGCTGTCCTTGATACCTATGGTGCGCTTGAACATGCTGACCGTCAGATCTCCAACAACCGACAGGCTGGCAACCGCCAGGCAGAACGGGATAAAAACCGCGAGATCGGTCTCCGCCCAGGTCGTTCTCAGCAAGGTCAGTAGCACTACCGCTACGAGACCGCCGATTACTCCTTCCCAGGTCTTGGCAGGACTGATGTCCGGGGCCAGTTTGACGCGCCCGATCGCCTTGCCCGTGAAGAATGCGCCCGTATCCGCGACCCAGACTATAAGAAGTGCGAAAAGCAGCAGCTCGGGCGTCGCCTGGTACAGAATTACGAGCGCAAGATACAGCGGCACGAGAACGAGCGCGCCAGACACCCAGCGGACGGCAAGTGGTATCGGAGTCGGAAAAAAGAAGGTCCAGACCAGGGCGGAAAGCCACCAGACAAGTGCGATAACGAACACGAGCGATGCGTCGATATCGAGCAGCGTTACGGCCGCGATCAATGCCGCAATGATCGCGACGTAACCGAATCGCAGCATATTGCCCGGGACGCCGAGGAAGGCTGACCATTCCCAGGCACCGGCGAGCATGACAGCAATAATCGCGGCGAGAGCAACTTCGCCGGGCAGGTAGAACAGCACCGCCAGAAGGGCAAGCAGCGCGACGACTGCTGTGATGACGCGTTGCTTCATCGACTGACTGCCTCAACCTGTTCACCCGTATGGCCATATCTGCGCTGTCGTGCAGCATAAAAAGCCAGAGCCTCGTCAAAATCCCGGTCGCCAAAGTCCGGCCACAGCGTGTTGCAAAAGTACAGCTCCGCATAGGCCAGGTTCCACAACAGGAAGTTGCTGATCCGCTGCTCTCCGCCGGTGCGGATCAGAAGGTCCGGATCCGGGATGTCGCCAAGCTGCAGCTCCCCAGCAATCGCCTGCTCGTCCACATCGTCGGCATCGATGTCGCCGGACACTGCTTTTGCTACCAGGGAACGTGCCGCCTGCACAATGTCCCAACGGCCGCCGTAGGCAACCGCAACAATCAGATGCAGGCCCGTGTTTCCGATTGTGCGCTGCTCGGCAGCCTCGATTTTGTCGACCAGGCTTTTCTGCAGCTGCCCGCGCGCACCGACAAATTCGAGCTTTACATTATTACGATGCAGGTCATCGACTTCTCGTTGCAGGGCCTCGAGAAAAAGTCCCATCAGCTTGCTGACCTCATCGCGCGGTCGCGACCAGTTCTCGCTGCTGAACGCAAACAACGTCAGGTACCGGATACCCCGCTCCGCCGCCAGCTCCACTGCTCTTCTGACTGACCCGACGCCGGACCGATGCCCCGCATGTCGCGGCAGACCGCGATTGCGGGCCCAGCGTCCGTTACCGTCCATAATGACGGCTACGTGAGTCGGTATTTTCGGGCTTTGAGCCATCGCAAAAACAAGGAACGTGGCCTTGCCTAGATCTCCATCAGCTCGCTCTCCTTGTCAGCGAGCAATTTATCGATCTGCGCAATGTACTTGTCGGTGATGGTCTGTATCTCGTCTTCGGCCCGGTGCTCGTCGTCCTCACCGATCATCTTTTCCTTGAGCAGGTCCTTGATGTCATGTATCGCATCGCGACGAATATTGCGAACCGCGATGCGGCCGCCTTCGGCTTCGCTGCGGACGACGCGAATCATGTCCTTGCGACGCTCCTCGGTCAAAGGCGGCAAAGGCACACGAATAACCGTACCGGCGGACGCAGGGTTGAGACCGAGGTCCGAACCCATGATCGCCTTCTCGATGACGGGCACCATTTCCTTCTCCCAGGGTGTCACTGTCAGCGTTCGCGGATCCTCGACGTTGACATTCGAAACCTGGTTCAGCGGCACCTGTGAGCCGTAATATTCGACCGTGATGTGGTCGAGCAGGCTCGTGTGCGCGCGGCCCGTGCGAATCTTGGTCAGTTCCTGCTTTAGCGACGCGACGCTCTTGCTCATGCGTTCGCCAGCATCTTTCTTGATGTCGTCTATCACGTTCCAGTCCCTCTCTGTAATCAGGCGGTAACCAGCGTACCGACGTTGTCACCCGACATTGCCTGCACCAGCGCGTTCGCCCGCGTGAGGTCAAAGACGCGCAACGGCAATCCGTTGTCGCGGCACATGACGACAGCTGTTGCATCCATGACCATCAGCTTGTCCGCCAGAACCTTGTCGAACGAGACCGTATCGAAACGTTTTGCGTCGGGGTTTTTTACCGGGTCGGCGTCGTAGACACCATCCACCTTGGTGGCCTTCAAAAGAATATCTGCCCCGATCTCGATCGCCCGCAGGCTGGCCGCTGTGTCGGTCGTAAAAAACGGATTGCCGGTTCCCGCGGCGAGTATGACGACGCGGCCTTTCTCGAGATGACGTACCGCACGGCGCCGGATGTAATCTTCACAGACTTCGTGAATCTGCAACGCAGACATCACGCGCGCGAACACGCCTTTCGACTCAAGGGCATCCTGGATCGCCAGCGCATTCATGACCGTCGCGAGCATTCCCATGTAATCGCCGGTCACGCGGTCCATCCCCGCCCGGGCGAGCCCTGCGCCGCGGAAGATGTTGCCGCCACCGATGACAATCGCGACCTCCACGCCCTTCTCCCTCGCGATGGCGATCTCGGCAGCCATGCGCTGGATGACAGCTGGCTCAATCCCGTAGTCGAGGTCGCCCATCAACGCCTCACCGCTTAGTTTCAGCAGGACGCGACGATATTGAACCGGGGAGTCACTCATGATCGGGCCTTTTCTTTCCTGGCGTCTCGGCGGCGATTGATTCTAGCGTATTCGTCGATAGTAGTCTTTATTAAATCAAAGGGTTAAGTGACTAATCTCAGCTGGCGCCTTTGACTTGCGCCATGACTTCCTCGACGAAATTTTCCTGTTTCTTCTCGATGCCCTCACCAACTTCGAAGCGAACGCAGGCCGTGATGCTGGCACCGGCATTGCTCAGCAGCTTGCCGACCGTGAGGCTGTCATCCTTGACGAAGGGCTGTCCGAGCAGCGTGATCTCCTTGAGGAACTTGTTGACGCGGCCCGCCACCATCTTCTCAATGATGTCGGCCGGTTTGCCGGAGTCCTGCGCCTGCTCGGTCAAAATACGCCGCTCGTTTTCGAGCGTGTCTGCGGGAACGTCCGATTCGGCGACGTATTGCGGATTCATGGCGGCAACGTGCATTGCCACGTCGCGAGCCAGGTCCTCGTCACCACCATCGAGCGCAACGACTGTGCCGATGCGGGCGCCATGCGAGTAACTGGCCAGAACGCTGCCGGAATTCACAACCTGAATTCGCCGAACGCCGATGTTCTCACCAACCTTCGCGATCAGGTCTGTGCGAGCCTGTTCGACGGTGCGGCCATCGGCCAGCGCCTCGTTGCTGAATGCCGCGACATCGGTGGTGCCCGACGCCAGCGCCGCCGCCGCAACGGCATCCGTGAACGCGACAAAGTTTTCGTCCTTGGCGACAAAGTCCGTTTCCGAGTTGACCTCGACCATGACGGCCGTGTTGCCTTCCTGCGCGATTACGATGCGCCCGTCAGCCGCGACGCGACTGGCTTTCTTGTCAGCCTTGGCCTGGCCGGTCTTGCGGAGGATCTCCGCAGCGGCATCCAGGTCACCGTCGGCCTCAACGAGTGCCTTCTTGCACTCCATCATGCCCGCACCGGTCCGCTCGCGCAGTTCCTTTACCATCGATGCTGAAATCGACATTGTTCTAACCTCTTTAGTCCTTGTCGGCAGCTTTTTTTGCCGTTTTCTTTGCGGCCTTCTTCGCTACCTTCTTGGCTACCTTCTTCGCTGTCTTCTTTGCTGCCTTTTTCGTTACCTTCTTGGCGGCCTTTTTGGCGACTTTCTTGGCCTTTTTCTTTGCGGGCGCCGCCTCGGCCTTGTCTGCTGCCGGCTCTTCGGCAACGGCCTTGTCTGCTGCCGGCTCTTCGGCAGCTGCTTCAGCCGGCGCTTTTTCAGCAGGTTTTGCTTCGGCAGGAGCTTCCTCGGCGGGAGCAGCTTCAGCGGGAGCCTCTTCTACCGGTGCTTCTGGCGCTGCTTCTGCGGACTCTTCGGCCGGTGCTTCTGGCGCTGCTTCTGCGGACTCTTCGGCCGGTTTCTCCTCGGCCGCAGCTTCGCTCGGGATCTCGACTTTCTTCGCAGCGGCTTTCTTCTTGACGGTCGCCTTCTTCGCCACTTTCTTCTTGCGGCCGCCAGTCTTCTTGACGTTACCCTCCTCGTCGAGTTCGACAAACTCGTCCTCGCCGAGCGCAACCTCGGGCAACGACGTCTTGCCGTCGAGCACCGCGTCGGCGACCATCGCGGCATACAGCTCGATGGCCCGCATCGCATCGTCATTGCCCGGGATCACATAGTCGATGCCGTCCGGGGAGCAGTTCGTGTCGACCACGGCGACCACTGGAATACCGAGCTTTTGTGCTTCACGAACGGCGATGTCCTCGTGATCGACATCGACGACGAACAGCACGTCGGGCAGACCCGTCATATCCTTGATGCCACCCAGGCTGCGCTCGAGCTTGTCCTGTTCGCGGTTGAGCCCGAGGATTTCCTTCTTGGTCAGGCCTTCGAAGCCGCCCTCTTCGGCCATGGATTCGAGCGCCACGAGTCTTTTCACGGACTGGCGAATCGTTTTGTAGTTGGTGAGCATTCCGCCCAGCCAGCGATAGCTGACGAACGGCATCCCCGCGCGCTCTGCGTTGGTCCGGATCGAATCGCGCGCGGCGCGCTTGGTGCCGACGAACAGCACCTTGCCGCCATCGGCGACGGTGCCCTTGATGAACGCACAGGCCTCGCGAGCCATAGGCAGGCTCTTCTCGAGGTTGATGATGTGGATTCGGTTTCGCTCGCCGAAGATGAACGGAGCCATCTTCGGGTTCCAGTAGCGGGTCTGGTGACCAAAGTGCACGCCAGCCTCTAGCATCTGGCGCATTGATACGTCTGCCATGTAAATTCTCCGGGTTAGGCCTCCGTACACCCCATCCCGCAACCCCTTTTCTGGCGGGGCACCCAGCGCGACGTGACGGTGTACGTGTGGATTAATTGCCTCTAGGGCGCGCGCTTTATACCATAGCCGGCAGCGGCCAACAACGCCCTGACAAGCCGGATTTCTCCAGACTTTTTTCCATGACTGTGACGATCAAGACGCCTGACGAACAGGACAAGATGCGAATTGCCGGTCGACTGGCTGCAGACGTACTCGATATGATTGGGGATTATGTCAAACCCGGGATAACAACCAATGAAATCAATGACATATGTCACCGATATATCACGGAGGTACAGGGGGCCACTCCTGCACCGCTGAATTACCGCGGATTTCCCAAGTCCGTGTGCACCTCGGTCAACCATGTCGTCTGCCACGGCATTCCGGGCGATCGCAAGCTGAAATCGGGCGATGCGATCAATATCGACGTCACTGTCATCAAGGACGGCTTCCACGGCGACACCAGCCGCATGTTTTTTGCCGGCAAACCCACGATCCAGGCGCAGCGCCTCGCGCAGGTCGCGTACGACGGCATGTGGCTGGGCATCAACGAGCTTGGTCCGGGTACGCGCCTGGGTGACGTTGGGGCAGCCATTCAGAAGCATGTCGAGAAGAACCGCTGCTCGGTGGTCAGGGAATATTGTGGCCATGGCATCGGCCGGTCATTTCACGAAGACCCGCAGGTGCTGCATTACGGCACGCGCGGAACCGGCCTCGAACTCAAAACCGGAATGGCGCTAACCGTGGAGCCAATGGTCAATGCCGGCAAAGCGGCTGTCCGATTGTTGCCGGATGGCTGGACCGTTGTTACCAAGGATCACAGCCTCTCGGCACAGTGGGAGCATACGGTTTTGATTACCGACAGCGGCTACGAAGTCCTGACTCTCGGCGCCGCCGATCGAGCCTAGCAATGAGTGTGACCGCAGCCGAGTGGGCACGATCGTTTGCGGACGACGAAGCGCTCGCCATCTTGCGCAAGGCGCTCGAGGTCGACATGCCGGGCAGCTGCCGGGCGGCGCTCGAGAAAGCCAGCGAAAATATTCGTGAGCGCTTTCTGGCCGGAGAATCGGTCGTCGATCTCGTGCATTTGCGGGCTGCCGTCATTGACGAATTGCTCGTGCACCTGTGGCGCAAGCACGCAAATTATTGCGCCGGCGTCGCGGGGCTGGTTGCGGTGGGCGGTTATGGGCGGGGCGAATTGCACCCCTCGTCGGACATCGACATCATGCTGCTACTGCCCGAAGCCCTCCCCGAGAGCTGCGAACCCGAGCTAACCGTTTTCGTAACGGCATTGTGGGACGTCGGCCTGGAAATCGGACACAGCGTTCGTACGGTGGACCAGTGTTACGAGGAGGCTCGGCAGGACCTCACCGTTGCGACCACCCTGATCGAGGCCCGACTGCTCGACGGTCCGGAGCCGCTTTACAGGGAGATGCTGGCGGCGATCGCCCCTGACAAGCTGTGGCCGCCGGCCGAATTTTTTGCCGAGAAGCGGAAGGAGCAGATCGCGCGACACCACCGCTATGGCGATACCGCTTACAACCTGGAGCCGAACGTCAAGGGCAGCCCGGGCGGCTTGCGTGATATCCAGATGATTGGCTGGGTCGCGAAGCGCCATTTTGGCGTCGAAACCTTTGATGAGCTGGTTGGCCACAATTTCCTGACACCCGGCCAGGTCAGGCGCCTCCACGATGGGCAGGCTTTCCTCTGGCGAGTCCGTTTCGCCCTGCATATTCTGACCGGGCGACGCGAGGACAGGATCCTTTTCGATCATCAGATCAATCTCGCCGAAATGCTTGGCTACGAGGACGCCACCTATACGCTGGCCGTCGAGCAACTCATGCAGCGTTATTACCGGACCGTCATGGACCTGAACCGGATCAACGAAATGCTACTGCAGTTGTTCGAGGAAGCGATCCTGATGGATCCGGCCGCGAAGCCTGAACCCCTGAATGATCGTTTCCAGGTCAAGAACGGATTTCTGCAAACTGTCGATGAACAGGTATTCGTGCGAGATCCTTCTGCCCTGCTCGAATTGTTCCTGCTGTTGCAGCAACATCCTGACATTCGTGGCGTCAGCGCCTACACGGTCGGCCTGATCAAGCGCAATCTGAAACTGATCGACGAAGAGTTCCGGCAAAATCCGAGGAATCACCGCCTGTTTCTCGCGATTCTGCGGGCGCCCGAGGGCGTTACGCACGAGTTGCGGCGCATGAATCTGTATGGCGTCCTCGGCCTCTATATCCCCGCATTCGGCCGCATCGTCGGCCGCATGCAGTATGACCTCTTCCATGCCTACACGGTGGACGAACATACGCTGTTCGTCGTCAGCAACCTGCGGCGTTTCGCCCTGTCCCGGTTCGATCACGAGTTTCCACACTGCAGCCACATCATGCAGCACCTGGAAAAGCCCGAGATCGCCTACCTGAGCGGCCTGTTCCACGACATCGCGAAAGGCCGGGGCGGCGATCACTCGGAACTCGGCGCGGTCGATGCCGAAGCTTTCTGCCTCGAGCACGGGCTGAGCAAATACGATGCACGCACCGTCGCATGGCTCGTTCGTAATCACCTGATTCTTTCGACGACAGCGCAGAAAAAGGACATCGGGGATCCCGAGGTTGTCAACGAATTCGCATCAATCGTGGGCGACCCGATCCACCTCGACTACCTCTACATTCTCACCGTTGCGGACGTTCGCGGCACCAACCCCAAGCTCTGGAATTCGTGGAAGGCGACACTTTTCCGCGACCTTTACGAACTGACTCATCGCGCCCTGCGCCGTGGTCTCGAAAACCCGATCGACCGCGAGCAGCTGATTATCGAGAAGAAATCGCAATCACGAGAAACCTTGCGTGCGGCCGGTATTTCTGACCCGCGTATCGACGAGGTCTGGCGTCTGTTGAATGACACCTACTTCCTGCGCCATCGATCCGACGAGATCGTCTGGCATACCGAGTGGCTGGCTGACTCCGACACGGATTCTGCCGTCGGGCTGGTCGACGTACGCCGGCAGAAAAAAGGCGACGGCGTCGAGGCCGTCTTGTACACGCCACGGACGCATCCGACGTTCGCCCATGCGACGGCGGTACTCGACGAACTCGGTATGACGATTGTCGACGCGCGAGTGATGCCAATCGAAAACGGCCACAGCCTCGATACGTTCATCTTCATGGAGCTCGACAAACAGAACGAGATCGATGATGCCCGCCTGAACAAGATACGGCGCTCGCTGACACGTGTGCTGACGGCGAGCGAAGAGAACATTACCAAGGTGACACGCGCCGCACCGCGTCAGGTACGCGTTTTCAAGACGGCAACCGATGTCGAGTTCAGCGAGAGTCTGGCCGATGGCCTGACAGTGATGGAACTGGTCACTGGCGACCGACCCGGCCTGCTCAGCAAGGTCGGGCAGACCTTCCTTGCCGAAGAAATCGATATTACGGCCGCGAAGATCATGACGATTGGTGAACGCGCCGAGGATGTTTTTTATATTTGCAGGCGGGACGGCTCTCCGCTGGATAAAGAAGGGCAGGAGAAGCTGCGGCAAAGTCTTATGGCCACATTGGAAACCTGATGCAGGACCTGATTGAAATTATTGAGCGCGGTTTTGAGAAAGGCGGCCGAATGGGTGATGCAGCCGAGCAGAAAAAGCTCGAAGAAGCTGTCGGGGAAGCGATTGCAGAACTCGACACCGGCGATGCCCGAGTCGCCGAAAAGAAAGACGGTGAGTGGCAGGTCAACCAGTGGCTGAAAAAAGCCGTGCTACTGAGCTTCCGGCTCGCCGACAACAGAGTCATTCCGGGCGGCCACAGCAAGTTTTACGACAAGGTACCCATGAAGTACGCCGAATACAGCGAGGACGATTTTCGCCGCGATGGTGTGCGCGTGGTACCGGATGCCATTGTGCGGCAAGGCGCATTCGTTGCGCCCGACGTCGTCCTCATGCCCAGCTACGTCAACATCGGCGCTTACGTCGATTCGGGCACCATGGTCGATACCTGGGCCACAGTCGGCAGCTGTGCGCAAATTGGCAAGAACGTTCACCTGTCGGGCGGCGTCGGCATCGGTGGCGTGCTCGAACCCGTCCAGGCGGGACCCACGATCATCGAAGACGATTGCTTCATCGGCGCCAGGTCCGAGGTCGTCGAAGGCGTTATCGTCGAGAAAGGGTCGGTATTGTCTATGGGCGTGTACATCGGACAGAGCACGAGAATCTACGACCGCGAGACGGGAAAAATCAGCTACGGCCGCGTGCCTGCCGGTTCGGTCGTGGTGCCCGGCAGTTTGCCGTCATCCGATGGAAGTTACTCGCTATACTGTGCCGTCATCGTCAAACACGTCGACGAAAAAACGCGGTCCAAAACGAGCCTTAATGACTTGCTGCGCAACGCGGAGTAGCAGTAGCCCGACATGCTGAAAATTTACGGAATCAAGAGCTGCGATACGTGTCGCCGGGCGCGCAAGTACCTTGGCGAACACAATATCGAGTTCGAGTTCCACGATCTGCGCGAAGACGGACTCGATATTCAGATGCTCGAACGGTGGACGAGCCGCATTGGCTGGGAACGCCTGCTTAATAAGCAAAGCCTCACCTGGCGAAAGATTCCTGAAGTGGATCGCAATGGCATGACCCATGACAAGGCGCTCGCGGCGATGATCGACAACCCGACTCTCGTCAAGCGCCCCGTGCTCGAATCGAAGAAGTTCATCGCTATCGGTTTCTCCGAAAAACGTTTCGGGGATTTCATCAACAGAAACGAGATTTAAGCTGCCCTAACCTATGCGGCCGGTAATGTAGTCTTCGGTCAGCTTGTGCTGCGGATTCGTGAAGATCTTGTCGGTCTCGTCAACTTCGACCAACAGACCGAGATGAAAATATGCGACGCGTCCGGAGACGCGGGCCGCCTGTTGCATCGAGTGTGTCACGATGACGATCGCATAGTCTTCCGATAGCTCATCCATCAGGTCCTCGATGCGCGCAGTTGCGATCGGATCGAGAGCCGAGCAAGGTTCATCCATAAGAATGACTTCGGGATTGACGGCAATCGTACGAGCGATACACAGCCGTTGCTGCTGACCACCCGAGAGCCCGGTGCCCGGTTCGTCCATTCGGTCTTTGACCTCCTTTAGCAGGCCTGCCCTTTCCAGGCTGTTATGGACGATCTCATCCAGCTCGGCCCGGTCGTTCGCGAGACCATGGATCCTGGGGCCATAAGCGACATTGTCATAAATGCTCTTCGGAAACGGATTCGGCTTCTGGAAAACCATACCCACGCGCGCGCGCAGCGCTACCGGATCGAACTCCTTGCTGTAGATATCCTGGCCGCCCAGGCTGATGTCCCCGGAGACCCGGGCCGTCTCTATCGAGTCATTCATGCGATTGAGGCATCGCAAGAATGTAGACTTGCCACAGCCGGACGGACCGATCAGCGCAATGACTTCCTTCTTGCTTATCTCGAGCGTGACGTCCTTGATCGCATGATTGTCGCCATAGAATACGTTTACGTTTTCGGCAACAACGTAAGGATCCTCGCATCGAACATTGCCAACCGTCTCACCGATATCGACGATCTGCTCTTCCGCCAGCGCAAGCTGTGCGCCATTCGCAGCTACTGCAGCTTCCGTGGGCACTTCAGTCTCTGCGTCGAGTTCCATACTCGGCGGTTGCTCGTCACTAGAGTTTGATTCGGTCATTCGGGCCATTGTCATACAGCCTCTCCATTAGCTCAATGCAGGACTACCACTTGCGTTCCATTCGTTTCCGGATTATTACGGCGGCCAGGTTCATAACGAGCAGAAACCCGAGGAGCACGATAATCGCCGCCGATGTTCTCTCCGCGAACGCCCTTTCCGGGCTGTCCGCCCACAGGTAAATCTGCACCGGCAGCGCAGTTGCCGGGTCAGAGAATCCACCCGGGACATCGACAATGAATGCCACCATGCCGATCATCAGCAATGGCGCCGACTCGCCGAGCGCGCGGCTCATACCGATGATCGTGCCCGTTAACATTCCGGGCAGTGCCAGCGGCAGGACATGGTGGAACACTACCTGCATCTGTGATGCCCCCAACCCGAGAGCTGCTTCCCTGATCGAAGGCGGTACGGCTTTGATTGCGGCCCGCGAAGCAATAATGATCACTGGCAGCGTCAGCAAGGAAAGCACGAGACCACCAACGAGTGGCGCCGAGCGTGGGAGCGCAACCCAATTGATGAACACGGCGAGACCGAGCAGACCGAAGACGATCGATGGCACGGCGGCGAGGTTGTTGATGTTGACTTCGATCAGGTCCGACCAACGATTACGCGGCGCAAATTCCTCGAGGTAAATCGCTGCCGCGACGCCGATGGGGAACGCCAACATCACGGTGACAATGAGCATATAGAAAGAGCCCATTAATGCGCCCCTGATACCGGCCAGCTCCGGATCGCGCGAATCGCCGTTTGAAAACAAGGCAGAATTGAACTGCGTCTGCAGGTTGCCGGCTGCCCGCAACGCGTCCACCCACGCGATCTGCGCATCCGATAAGGGACGCAACGATTCATCGAGCGAGGCATCGATGTTGCCCTTGACGTACATATCCACGGTCGATGCGGCTGGCACCCAGATCGCCTGCGTCGTGCCGAGAAGATTCGGATCAGCCACGATCATGTCCCGCAGCTGGTAACCCGCACCAACGCTTACCAGTCTGTAGAGTTCGCGACGTTCGTTTCGACCCGACACGTCCGGGAATACGCCTCGTAGCGAGGCGCGGACGAGGCCGTCAAAATCTGCGTATGCGATGTCCATCTCACCGCCGGGCGCTATGACCTGCGCGTCGAACTCGACGTCGAGGCGCACCTGAGTTTGCACGAAAGCAGATGAACCCTTCGCAATGAGGTCGGCGAAGAATACGCCGAGAAACACAATGCCGACCGTCGTCGCCAGTAGCCCAGCCAGTTTGAACATTGTCTCGCGCCGCCGCCGCCCGGGCAGGCCGGCCTCGACCTTCTGAAGGGTATTTCGCGACTCATTCATGTCAGTCGTACTGCTCACGATATTTGCGAACTACGCTCAAACCGAACACGTTGAGAATCAGCGTCACGACGAACAGCATCAGTCCGAGCGCAAATGCGGCCAGGGTCTTTGCACTGTCAAACTCCTGGTCACCAACCAGCAATGTGACGATCTGTACGGTCACGGTAGTCACAGCCTCGAAGGGATTGGCAGTCAGGTTAGCGGCCAATCCGGCAGCCATGACTACAATCATGGTCTCGCCGATGGCACGCGAGACCGCCAGCAAGACGCCACCGACGATGCCCGGCAACGCCGCAGGCAGTATCACTCGTGTCATCGTCTCGGAACGCGTTGACCCCAGGCCGAGCGCACCATCGCGCATCGCGCTCGGAACAGCATTGATCGCGTCGTCGGACAACGACGAAACGAGCGGGATGATCATGATGCCCATCACTAGACCAGCCGCGAGTGCGCTCTCGGAAGCTACTTCGAGTCCCAGCGACTCGCCGGTACGGCGGACCCACGGTGCGACAGTCAGCGCCGCGAAAAAACCATAAACGACGGTTGGTATTCCGGCGAGGACTTCGAGCAGGGGCTTGGCGATCGAACGCACGCGGTGGGAGGAGTACTCGGCCAGGTAGATTGCAGTCATGAGGCCGACGGGTACGGCAACGAACATGGCAATTGCCGTGATCAGCAGCGTTCCCGTGAACAATGGCACGGCGCCGAAACTGCCCGACGAACCCACCTGGTCGGCACGAATGGCCGTTTGTGGGCTCCAGTTCAGGCCAAACAGAAACTCGGTGACTGGCACTTGTTGAAAAAACCGGATCGCCTCGAACAATACCGATAGCACGATGCCAACTGTCGTAAAAATGGCGATGCTCGACGCAGCAATCAGCATCAGCAGGACGATCTGCTCGACGCGATTGCGGGCGCGAAGGTCTGGCCGTATGCGGCGCCAGGCGATCGCTGCTCCCAGCCCGCCCAGGCCGAGGGTCAGGATTGCAAGAATGCGTCGGCTCAGCGCCGTGAGTGCCAAGAATCTCTGCGCCGCATCGCTGAGCACGGCATCTACGGTGCCGCTGACGGCATCGCCGGCCGCGAGATTCTGAATGTTGTTGATCAACAGATCGAGTTCGCCGGGCGAGAGGGCCTGTTGTTCGGCCGGAAGGCCCTGGATCACCATCGCAACGACGACACGTGGCTCGAGCAAAACCCAGGCCAACAGGACGGCTAGTGCCGGAAGTAGACACCAGATCGCTGTGAAATAGCCGTAGTAACCGGGCAATGAGTGCAGCTCAGTGCCGTGCTTTGGACCACCAACGAGCGCGATAGAACGCGAACGTCCCACGTAGAACGCGGCGACCGACATTGCACCCAGAACTAGTATGAGCGTTGTACTTTGCACCGGTACTTCCCTGGCTAGAAACGACAGCGGCGGTCCCGTCAGGGCCGCCGCCTCACTACGTTATCAACCTAGATTACTGACTCGCCATGGTCAGCGGTGTCAGATCGCGGACGTTGGCTGCAATGTCTCCACGCTCTTCGACGGGCATCGGAATCAGACCGCGGTCCGAAAGGTAGCCCTCGTCGCCCCATGCGCGCTCCGACGTGAACTCACGCAGAAACTCGCGCAGCCCCGGAATCACGTCGACATGAGCCTTCTTGGCGTAGAAGTACAGCGGACGCGAAACCGGATAGTGACCTTCGGCGATTGCGTCGAACGATGGCTCGACGCCGTCGACCGCAGCACCTTTGACTTTCTCGGCATTCTGGTCGAGGAAGCTGAAGCCGAAGATCCCGAATGCATTCGGATTGGCCTGGAGCTTCTGGACGATCAGGTTGTCATTTTCGCCCGCCTCGACGAAGGCGCCATCCTCGCGAATCGTGTGGCAGACGGCTTTGTACGCGTCGTCGTTCGAGTCTTTGAGCGCCTTTATCCAGGAAATCGACTTGCAGCCGCCTTCCATGGCCAGTTCGACAAAAGCATCGCGCGTTCCCGAGGTTGGCGGCGGGCCAAGTACTTCGATACGCACATCGGGCAGTTCCGGATTTACGTCCGCCCAGGTCTCATGGGGATTGTCGAGTAATTCGCCATCCTTATCGCCAGGCACCTGTTTGGCGAGTGCAAGGAAAATGTCTTTGCGGGAAAGGTTTACAGCCGCAGCGCCGATCGCGTTGGCAATGACGATCCCGTCATAGCCGATTCTGACCTCAACGACTTCAGTAACGCCATTGCCCGCACACATTGCGACCTCTGAAGGCTTGATAGCACGCGAGGCATTGGTAATGTCCGGGTGATCAACTCCGACACCGTCACAGAAGAGCTTCAGGCCGCCGCCGGATCCCGTCGATTCGACCTTCGGCGTCTTGAAAACCGTGCTGCGCCCGAAGCGCTCCGCTACGACAGTCGAAAATGGATACACCGTCGACGAACCGACGATGTAAATGTAGTCACGGCTGCTCTGCGCATTCGCCGTGCCCGTGAATCCTGCCAGCAGTACTGCGCTTGCAAGCAGCACCACTGCTGTGCTTCTGTTGGTCACTGAATGTTCTCCGGAACAGTTGGAACCACGGCGACAAGATTAGCGATGAATTGTTACCGATTTATTGCAAAAACCGCCCAAAGGTGATCATATTGGCATTTCTTGGAAAGCCTGTTTTTCACTTGTTTTTCAGTTTGTTATAGAACTTTCCAAGACCTGTCGGCAGGATATGAAATGCACCCTTCGATTGCATTGTTACAGGAGTTGATCCGGCGCCCATCCGTGACGCCGGACGACGCCGGCTGCCAGGAGATCCTGACGCAACGTCTGCGGCCCCTCGGCTTCGAATGCGAGACGATGCAATTTGGCGATGTTACCAATCTCTGGGCGCGACGCGGCTCTGCCGGACCGGTGCTTTGCCTTGCGGGCCACACCGATGTCGTCCCACCGGGCGACGAGAGCGAATGGCATACCGATCCGTTCGACCCGGTGAGCAAGGACGGGCTCTTGTACGGCCGGGGCTCGGCCGACATGAAAAGCGGTCTGGCCGCAATGATCGTCGCACTCGAGGAATTTATCGGCACGCATCCGGACCATGCGGGCAGCCTCGCGATGCTGATCACAAGTGACGAGGAAGGGCGAGCCTGTGACGGTACGCTCAAAGTCGTCGAAGCACTGCAGGCTCGCGATGAGAGAATCGACTGGTGCTTGCTCGGCGAGCCGTCGAGCCAGGAAAGCCTGGGCGACATCGTGCGAATCGGCCGGCGCGGGTCACTGAGCGGTATGCTGACCGTCCGGGGTACGCAAGGCCATGTTGCCTATCCTCAGCTCGCGGACAATCCGATTGGCCGATTTGCGCCAGTCCTTGCCGACCTGTATGCCACCCAATGGGACGATGGCAATGAATTCTTCCCGCCGACGAGCTTCCAGGTCGTCGACATTCGCGCCGGTATCGGTTTCCCGAACGTCACTCCAGGCGAACTCAGCGCTCGATTCAACTTCCGATACTCAACTGAATGGAACCACGAGAGCCTTAAGGCGAAGGTCCGTTCGATCTTTGACACCCATGGGATCGACTATGAGCTTGGCTGGCATCTGTCGGGCGAGCCCTTCCTGACTGAACACGGGCGGCTCATCGATGCAATCGTACAGGCCGTCAGCGAGGAAACCGGATCCGATCCCGAGTTATCGACCGGAGGCGGCACATCCGATGGCCGCTTCATTTCCCCAGCCGGTACCGATGTCGTGGAACTCGGCCCGATCAATGCTTCGATTCACAAAGTCAACGAGCACGTCCGCATCGACGACGTCGTTGCACTGACGTCGATGTACCGGCGCGTTATGGAGTTATTACTGCTGTAGATTCGCGTCTCAGGTTGTTCCAGATACCCGCGAGCCCAAGCCCGAGCATCCACACCGCGACCCAGGCCGGCATCGACAGACCGAGAAATCTCCAGACGACGTCCGCACATTCGCCGGATCCCTTGAATACCATCGACAGTGCCTCGAACAGCGGGAAGTTGTCGAGCATGTAATCGAGACCCGGACCGCACGCGGGCACCTCTGACGGTGGCAGATTCTGTAATCGCCAGTGCCAGCCCGCTGTCGCAAGACCGTCGCCGGCGGCCAGGAATACCAGGGCCGCGTAAACGCGTCGACCCCATCCCGATGGATTGTGGATCGCCGCCACGAGGAACACCAGGCCGAGCGCTATAACGGCAACGCGTTGCAACACGCAGAGTGGGCAAGGATCGAGCAGCAGGACATGTTGGGCGTACAAGGCAAAGCCCATCAACCCTGCACAACAGGCGAAGCCCGCGAGGTTGAGGACGCGTCGTCCGGGTAGGGTCATGCTGGCCTATTCAGTAGCGAGCTCTGAAGCATCGGAGATGCCAGTATGACGTACATCCCTGCCCCGCACCATATAGATAACGTACTCGCAAATATTCTTCGCATGGTCGCCGATACGCTCGAGTGAGCGTGCTGCCCAGGTGACGTTCATCACGCGCTTGATGCTACGCGGGTCCTCCATCATGAAGGTAATGCACTGCCGCTGAATGGCGTTGTATTCCTGGTCGACATCTTCGTCTTCGCGCAACACTTCGAAAGCTTCGTCAACATCGAGGCGTGCAAACGCATTCATCGAATCGCGGAGCATGTGCGAAACGTGCGTGCCGAGCGTTTTCAGCTCACGGTAAGAGTCGGATGGTCTATCCATACCTGCCAGTTTTGAGGCGAGATAGCCGATTTTCTCCGCCTCATCGCCGATACGCTCGAGATCAGTAATGGTCTTGATGATGGCCACTATCAGCCGCAGGTCGCCGGCAGCCGGAGCCCGCGTTGCGAGTAACCGGCTGCACTCTTCGTCGATACTGACTTCAAGATCATTGACCTTGTAGTCGTCCTCGGCGACCTTGAGTCCAAGCTCGCTATCGCCGGTAACGATTGCCGTAATAGCTCGCGCAAGCTGTACCTCAACGACACCACCCATGGCCAGAACCGAGTTTCGCAGGTCCTCGATATCCTTGTTGAAACGGCGCGAAATGTGGTCTGTTAAATCGGAGGCTTCCATCGCATTATTCCATCGCAGCCAGATCAGCTGAGCCTACTTCCATTTCCACTGCATGTCGATCATCAGGCGGTTGTAGTCGCTCTTGTTGCCCGTGGCCAGGTCGACCTCGTTGATGAAGTACTGCGCCCCAACCGTCCAGCTCTTGCTGATCCCGTAATTGAACTGTAGCCAGTGGCCCCTGCGATCGGTACCACCACCACCGAAATCCGAATCAGTGACAAGACCCAGCATCGAATCGGCCTCCTTGTCGGCATAGTAGTAGGTGAACTGGATCTGGCCGCGATCCCTGGTCTGGCCGATCTTGGTACCAACCGACCACCCGGTGTTGTTGTCGGAAGCGTCGCTGTTGTTCACGTAGTCCAGGAACACGAGCATTGGCCAGTCGCCGACGTCAAACGACGCTTCAGCGAATACCTGGGTCAGGTCGTAATCGTACAGGTAGACGCAGGTTTCATCCGGCGTTGTGCCGCAAGGGAGCCCGCTCTCTTCGACGGCGGTGTTGCCGAAGAAGTCGCCCGGATCTGTCGGGTCGCCAAAAGTGGTCGTGTTGCCCGCGGTCGGAATCGAGTAATAACCGATGCCGCCAGTCAGCTTCACATCGCCCAGGTTGCCCGTCGCACCGAACTGGCCGCCAAATGCGAACATGTCGTTGCTCTTTCGGGTATCGCTTTCCAAAAATGAGCCGATCGCGTTGACGAAGAACCAGTCGCGCTTGTAATTGAGTGCCAGGCCTTCCGGCGTCCAGTCCCCATCCCAGGTAAACGGCTGACCGCCCACTCGCGTCAATGGATTCTTGAATTTGCCACCGATGACGTGCAGGCCGTCGGTTACCTCCCAATCGGCGTAAGCAAGATTGAGCACAATGCTCTTCGATGATCCGCCGCCACCCAGTGTCTGGTTGGTCGATACCGGATCATCGCCACCTGTTGCCAGGCCGAACCCGACCTCAACGTCGTCGGACACCTGCGCTTTGATATTGGTGCGGGCGCGAATGCGATTGCGATTGCGAGTCGAACTTCCCTCGGGATCGATCCATTCGTAGCGGTAGCGGAAATCCCCGTCCAGCACGATGCGATCAGACCAGCTTTCGGATGCTGCCGGCATATCTGCGACTGTCATTTCGACATCTGCAATCGCTGTCGCTGATTTTTCCTGCGCCTGTCGCAACTCGGCGTTTTCAGCAGCGAGCTCCTCGAGCCGCTGGGAAAGTGTCGCCAGTTGCGAGCGAAGCTCCTGGATATCTTCATCGCTGACTGCAGCAGGCGCCGCAGATGGAAAGATCAGGCTGGCGACGAAGATCAGGGGGAGAAAATGTTTCATGTGAGTGCGCCTGTTGTTATAAAAAATGTTAGCGGCAAGTTACCGCCGGGCTGTGTCCCTTCTGTGACAGAAATATTGCACTTTTGTGACAACACCACAGTACTGATAACGCACTGCGGAGAAAGGTTTTTCTAGTTTTGGCCGCCGCTGGCCAGCGGCGCTGGCGGTTCCGCGTCGACGCGCTGCGGCGGAAAGTGACAACAAAAGACCGATCCCGCGCCGAGCTCGCTTTCGATACGGAGTTCGGCCTCGTGGCGCCCGAGCACGTGCTTGACGATGGCGAGTCCGAGACCGACCCCGCCGTCCTCCCGGGCCCTGCCACGATCCACGCGGAAAAAACGCTCTGTAAGGCGCGGAATGTGCTCTTCGGCAATGCCCTCGCCCGTATCGGCCACGATGAGGTCCGCGCCGTCCGAACCGGACCGCCACGCGAGTGTTATTTTGCCGTCCGCGGGCGTGTGGCGGATCGCGTTAGACAAGAGATTGGTGACCACGGAATCAATTTCGCCGGCATTGCCGCGCAATTGAGCCGCGGACTCCACCTCGACGCTAATGTCCGCAACACCCGCCTGTCCTGCAAAAGCTTTGCGGGCGCTGGCAAGCAACGGGGCTATATCGACCGTTTTCTCAATGCTGGCGTGTCCCGCCCCCTCGAGACGGGAAAGCTCGAGCAACTCGGCGACGATATGCGTCATACGCTTCGCCTGCTCTCGCATTCGCTTCACCGGCTGAGTCCAGGTTGAAACCACTTGCTTGTCTTCCGCCATCGAGTCCAGGTAACCCGATATCACGGTCAGGGGCGAGCGCAATTCATGCGACGCATTCGCAACAAAGTCGCGCCGCATGCGATTCAGCTCGATGCGCTCCGTTACATCGCGCAGCAATAACAACTTCTGGTCAACACCGTAAGGAACAACACGGCAATTGAGCCAGCCGTTGTCAGTTACTGGTGACGGGATATCGACGGTTAATGTCGCATCGTTCGCGTCGAGTAATCTCGTAATTTCCGGGTCGCGCAGAATATTCTCGACTCGTTGCCCGCGATCCTTCTTGCGTTTCAAACCTGCAAGCGCCTTTGCCGCTCTGTTGCAGAGAACAATTTCATTGTCATCGTCGATAATGACGGCACCATCCGGCATCGCATTGGTCGAGTTGCGGATTTCCTTGAGAACCTGGCGGTGTAACTTCTTGTAACGCGACCCACGCTCGTGCTCATAGTTGAATCGAGCAAACATCTGCGGCCAGATGCCCTCCCCGTAACGAAATTTATCGAAGTCGCCGGTGTTCAGTGCTCGATTGAAATACAGCATCTGGCGGACCTGCCATATCAGTGCCAGGAAGGCGGCAACCAGGAACCCGAGCAACGGTTCTCCATATATCCAGCCGATCATTGCCCCGGCGGCGAGAAACACGGCAAGACCTGCCAGGAATTTTCGGCTGGAACCGAGCACTATTTTTCGCGGTTTGAGAAGCGGTAACCTGCCCCGCGCACCGTCTGAATATAGTCGTCCGCGGCCTCGTCGGCCAGAGCCTTGCGCAGTCGGCGCACGTGGACGTCGACCGTGCGCTCCTCGACGTATACGTTCGCTCCCCAGACCCTGTCGAGCAACTGCGAACGACTGTACACACGGTCCGGGTGTGTCATCAGGAACTTGAGCAGTCGGTACTCGGTCGGCCCGAGCCGTATTTCATTGCCATTGGCGCTGACCCGATGGCCGGCCGTATCCAGCGAAAGCACGCCCGAGCTCACCGTCTCGTCGTTGTCCGCACCCGCGCGCCGCAAAACGGCCTGGATTCGCGCCACGAGTTCGCGCGGGGAGAACGGCTTCGTAATGTAATCGTCGGCGCCACTGTCCAGACCGGAGACTTTGTCATACTCATCTGCCCGCGCCGTCAGCATGATGATAGCGATGTCATCGTTTTCCTTGTCCCGTTTGAGCATACGGGTCAGTTCGAGCCCGCTCATGTCGGGCAGCATCCAGTCGATCAGGGCCAGATCAGGCCGCTCGTCGACCAGTAATTCGCGCGCAACCTTGCAGTCGCCGGCTTCGAGCGTTTCGAATCCGGCGCGCGACAGGTGAAAAACGATCATCTCCCGAATTGGTGCTTCGTCTTCGACGACCAGAATCTTGTTTGCTGCCATACGGAACCCTCGTGGGGGCCGGTTTGCCACAGCGCGGCATTACATCAACACTATATTACAGTTCTGTTACGTCGAGGCCGGGGGTTTCTGGGCAACCTTCTGGCGCAAATACGCCGGCTGGACTTCTCGAGGCTCGATTCCATGCCCCGCCTCGAGGCCCGCGGCGCCGAGTCCCAGCAGGTCCCGCGCGCGCGGGTGCACAATATCGAGAACCCTGGTAACCCGGTCACGGTTTTCCACCAGGAGTTCCGGATAACGTTGCCAGCCATATCCAGCCGCGACGCGGCCGCCCGAAGTCTCAGAATCCAGCTCCTCGATGACCGACAAGCCATGCAGGCGTTCCGGCAGCCGGTCCTTCACCGCACCATCGGGACCCGGCCCGTACACGCCCAGGTAGACCTCGTTCATGTGAGCGTCTTGTGCAACGACCACCTCGTCCGCCTCATGGTCGGCAAGTGCGCGCGCCGCGACCGCGGCCATCGACGAGACAGGAACGATCTGAAGAGATGCGCCATAGGCGAGGCCCTGCGCGACCGATGCCGCGATGCGCATCCCGATGAAGGAACCGGGGCCGTTCCCGAGCACAATTGCATCGAGATCGCCCAGGGATGCTTCGGATTCCCGTAGCAGCGATTCGATCATCGGCAACAGCAGGCGTGTGTGTTCTCGTGGTTGTTCCTCGTGCTGGTCGATGATCTTGTCGTCGATCTGCAATGCGACCGAGCACGCGACAGACGATGTATCGAGAGCCAGAAGCTTCACGCAACGGCCCCTTCACGCTCGTGGCCGGAAAGAAAATCGCCAACCTGATCCTGTGACGATGTCACGGCCATCGGCTCCAGACTTCTGAGGAACGTCCGGCCGTAGCTCTTGGTGCCCAGCCGCGGATCGCAGAGCACGATGACACCGTAGTCGCTCTGGTCACGGAGTAGCCGGCCGGCTCCCTGCTTGAGAGCGAGAACCGCCTGTGGGAGCTGATGTTCCGTAAACCCGTTGCCGCCCTCGCGCCGAATGAACTCGAGTCTTGCCATCATCAGCGGATCCGCCGGCGACGCGAATGGCAGCTTGTCGATGACGACCACGGTCAATGCCCGACCCCGCACATCGACGCCTTCCCAGAAGCTGCCCGTGCCGAGCAAAACGGCACTGCCGGCATCCCGAAACCGGCGCAGCAGGTCGTCTCTGGGTGCGCTGCCCTGCACGAGCAGCTGGCGCCCGCCCAGGCTCTTTTTGTTCTTGCGACACCACTTGGCGGCGGCGTTCAAAGCTCGATGACTCGTGAACAGGCAAAACATGCCGCCTGACGTCATGTCGAGCAGCGGCACGACAGCCTCGAGCACGGACTCGGTATGAGCCGGATCGGAAGGCTGCGGCAAATCGGGAGGCAGGTAGACGAGCCCGTTGTTGTCGACGGCGTAAGGACTCGGGAACGTCAGGCCCGTCACGTCGCCGAGACCCATGCGGCTTGCGAAATGAGAAAAGTCTTCCCCGACCGCCAGGGTAGCGGACGTAAAGACCCATGCCTGGTGCCCGGTATCGATCAGGCCGTGAAGGGTCGCCGACACGTCGAGCGGCGTCAGGTTGATCCGCAGGCTGCGCGGGTTGATTTCGATCCAGCGCAGTCCGTCCCACGCATCATCGACAGCCACCAGCGCCAGGCGCTCGGACATCCCGATCAATTGCTCGTGGAGCTTCTCCAGTTCGAGCGATCCGCCGGCAATCTCGGCCAGTGCCGTAATCAGCTCGCCGAGGGCCAGGCGCAACGCGTCCAGTGGTTTGCGCAGCGTATCGATGTGCTCGGCGAGCTGGTGCCGGCCCTCCTGCCTCGGTGCCTCGGCACGCAATACGCGAGCCGCCGTCTGCAGGGCGTCAATCCGCCGCTGGAGTTCGGGTTGCTGGAACGGCACGGCCTCGACCCGGACTTCGTCGATCACCCGCTCGAGTTCCCGGGAGCCGAAACCAACCCCGAAGAACTGCACGGCCAGGTCCGGGATCTGGTGCGCCTCGTCGACGATGATGGCTTCGGCGCCGGGCAGAAACTCGACGAAGCCCTCTTCCTTCATTGCGAGATCCGCGAGCAACAGGTGGTGATTGACGACGACGAGATCCGCGTCCTGGGCGGCGCGCCGCGCCTTGACGACATGGCAGTCGGACCAGGCCGGGCATTTTTGACCGAGGCAGTTGTCGACCGTGGACGTGACGAGCGGCCAGACGCGAGAATCCTCGGCGACCTCGGTCAGTTCTGCCTTGTCGCCCGATGTCGTGCGGTGGCGCCATTCGCGCACGGCGTTGAGATCCTCGAGAAGCGTATCGCTAACCTCCGCCACGTGATCGAGGCGTTCCAGGCAGAGATAGTTGGCGCGCCCCTTGAGCAAAGCCGTCGCGACGGGGCGGCCGATCGCTTTGCCGATCAGCGGCAGGTCCCGATGATACAGCTGGTCCTGCAGTGCCTTGGTTCCCGTCGAAATAATCGTTCTGCGGCCGCTCTGCAAGGCTGGCAGCAGATAGGCAAACGTCTTGCCCGTGCCTGTGCCCGCTTCGACGACGAGCTTGCCGAGTCCGGCGATGGTCTCGGTGACAGCCTCGGCCATCCACGCCTGGCCGGCACGCGGCTGAAAGCCCGGCAGATACTGCTTCAGCGGGCTGTTTTCGCCAAAAAATTCGGAGAGGTCGGTCACTGGCCAATGGTTACACGGATACCTACCGTTGCACAGATCCGGATACGGAAATTACGTGCTGATTATCTGGCCGCAACCCGTATAATTGCCGCCCCTACAGAAATGTAGTTTTAAGCACACAGCGACACAGAGATCCTTTACGATGACAACCAAGCTTTCGGCCCTGCAGCGCTGGGTGGACGAGGTCGCCGCCCGCACTCAACCCGAGACGATTCATTGGTGCACCGGCTCCGACGACGAATACCAGCAGCTCGTCGACCTGATGGTCGAGGACGGCACGCTATCGCCTCTGAATCAGGAGACCTACCCAAACTGCTATCTGCACTTGTCCGATCCGACGGACGTGGCTCGCGTCGAGCACCTGACCTATGTCTGCACCGAGGAACCGGATGACGCCGGGCCGAACAACAACTGGATGAGCCCCGCCGACGGGCACGCCAGGGTCGACGCGCTTTTCGACGGCGCGATGCAAGGCCGGACGATGTACGTCATTCCCTACTGCATGGGTCCGATCACGTCGCCCTACTCGCGCTGCGGTGTCGAAATCACGGACAGCCCCTATGTTGTTGTCAACATGAAGCTGATGACGCGCATGGGCAGCGCCGCGCTCGAGCGCATCGAGCGAGACGGCAAATTTGTCCGCGGGCTGCACTCGACGGGCGACCTCGACCCGGAACGCCGCTTCATCATGCATTTTCCCGACGAGCTCTATATCAAGAGCATCGGCTCGGGTTACGGAGGCAATGCCCTGCTCGGCAAGAAGTGCCACGCGCTGCGCATCGCAAGCTGGCAGGCCCGCAGCGAAGGCTGGATGGCCGAGCATATGCTGATCATGGGCATAGAGAACCCGGAAGGCGAGACGCACTACATCGCCTGCGCATTCCCATCCGCTTGCGGCAAGACCAACCTCGCGATGCTCATCCCGCCGCATTCGATGCCTGGCTGGAAGATCCACACGCTGGGAGATGACATCGCGTGGCTGCACTTCGATGATGACGGCTGCCTGCGCGCCATCAATCCCGAGTCGGGCTATTTCGGCGTCGTTCCCGGCACCAACGAAGAAACGAACAAGAACGCGTACGACATGATCACGCGCGACACGATCTTCACGAACGTCGCACGGACCGAGGACAACGAACCGTGGTGGGAAGGCAAGGCTGACGGCAAACCGGCATACGACTGGCGCGGCCAGCCCTACGACCCGTCGCAGGGAAAAGCGGCGCATCCCAATTCGCGCTTCACGGTAGCAGCGACGAACAACCCGAGTTATTCGGAGCTCGCCGATGCTCCGGAAGGCGTTCCGATATCGGCGATCGTATTCGGCGGGCGCCGCAAGCGTCTCGCGCCGCTCGTTTACGAAGCGAGGGACTGGAAGCACGGGGTGCTCGTCGGCGCCAGCGCCGGTTCCGAGACGACAGCGGCCGCCATCGGCGAAGTCGGCGTCATTCGACGCGACCCGATGGCGATGAAGCCTTTCTGCGGCTACAACTTCGGCGATTACTGGCGCCATTGGCTGTCACTCGAGGAAAGGAGCGACAAGCTGCCGAAAATCTTCCACGTCAACTGGTTCCGGCAAGACGACGACGGCAACTTCCTGTGGCCCGGTTTCGGCGAAAACCTCAGAGTTCTCAAATGGATCATCGACCGCTGCGAAGACCGCGTCGGCGCGCGCGAGACGCCCATCGGCTACCTGCCCGAGCCGGACGACATCGATACTGCGGAACTCGACATCAGCGCAGAGACGATGCGTGTATTATCGTCGGTCGATTTAGATCGCTGGCGGATCGAAAACGCTCATTTCGCGACATATCTCGACTCTTTCGGGGAACGCGTACCGCAGGAACTGCGTGACGAGCACGAACGTGTCGCCAGCGAACTGGACAAAGCGTCCTAGCTAATCCAGCGCCTTGTAGTGAATGGCCAGCGGCGCGCCGGGCTCTTCGGAACGCCCGAGCCCGATCGTTCCCTCGCCGCTGATCTCGGTCGAGTCGCGCCGTATGAACGTCTCCTCGCCCTGGATGTTCTGCACGAACGTGCCGTTGGTGCTCTGATCCACGAGCACAAACTTGCCGCGCCGCATCTCGACCTTGGCGTGAATCCGTGAAATCAGGTTTCCTTTAATGACGAGATCGTTGTCCTCGGCTCTCCCCATGATGACGCTCTTGCGCTTGTCATTGATCTCTATCGACGTGTCGCGAAACGACAGGACAAGCCGGGAGGCCTTGCGATCATGATCCTCCCAACCGATCGTGGGCAGCATGCTCGTCGCTTCTTCCGGATTCCAGAGCAACTCGTACAAAGCGACTTCGTCGAGTTTGCCGCGTACGGTAGCCACATCGATCTGTCGCGTCTGTCGCTTCAGTTCGGGACTCATCTTGGCCACGGTGTCGCCGGAAATGATGATTTGCCGAGCCTTCGCCTGGGAGGTCATGCGATTCGCGGTGTGCACGGCTGCGCCGAAAATGTCGTTCTGTTCCTGGACAACGGGGCCGAAGTGACAGCCGATGCGGATCGACACGGCAATCCGATCGTCCTGCTTGTTGTCGGCCGAAATGCGCGACTGCATCATGACCGCCGCACCCATGGCTTCCTCGACGGTAGCAAACGTCGACATGACCTCGTCGCCAATCGTCTTGATGACGGTCCCGTTGTACTGGTGAGTCGCGTCTTTCATGACGTCGAGACATTGGGCAACCGTCTCGCTGGCCTTGGTGTCGCCGAACTTGTCGTATAGCTGGGTGCTGCCGACGACGTCGGCGAACACGATAGCGACTTCAAGGTCTCTTGCCATTGCGAGCGTAACTACCTAATTAAGAAACTATTTTTCAGCAACAATATACGCTATCCAGGCGAGATCCGCTTCGCCGGTTTGTGACGGCGTGAATTCGCCGTTGCCCTCACCGTCTTCGTCCTCGCCTTCCCAGTACACGGTTACGTTGCGAAAACCCGCTTCATGCAACATGTCACGCAATTCCGGTGCCGTGTACAGGCGCCAGGCGTAGCTGAATGCGCGCTTGATCTTCGAGCCATCCGGAAACTTGAAGTGTATGTAGCACTGCATGTGGTTCGTGACCGGGTGAAATTTTGCCTGGTGCCAGATATACGTGAATCCGTCGTGCTTCGTTTTTTCTTTGGTTTCCTCGAACGACTCCGGCCCACCGAACATATCCATGAACAGGATACCGTCGTCCTTGAGTGCGTCGAAGCAACGCCGCATGTACGCGACCATTTGCGCGCGCTCTTCGAATATCCAGTAGCTGAAGTTGAAAGCTGCAAGGATGTCGACCCGGGGGGTCTCGACGGTCTGCACGTCAGACTCGATAAGACTGACGCGCGCCTGATCTTCGGGCTTGAGCCGGCCGATGCGATTCTTGCGGCCCCACTCGAGCACGGCCGGGTCGATGTCGACACCAATCGACGAATACTCGGGTCCCTGCTTCGCCCACTCGCAGGCCAGGCTTGCCGTACCGCAGAAGTCCTCGCGAAAGCTGTGGGCGGTCCGTCCACTCAATTCCCTGAACGTCGTGCTCAGGAAGTTGACCTCGTTCTCGACGTTCTGTACCGACTCCTCGTACAGCTCGTGGATATCGGCCTGCTCGGCCATCGTCGGCCCTTTCTGTTTCTTGGATGATTTGGCGCCCATGTGTAGCCCTTCGCTCCTGCGATGATTGGAGTGGGCAATTCTATGCTGCAACCGGCATAGCATCCAGCGCTTCGCGCAATACATCGGTGCTGGCGTTTTCCCGGTATGCGTGTTCGCTCAGGTATCGCCGCCACGCCCGTGCACCCGGCAGACCCGCAAACAAGCCGGTCATGTGGCGCGTAATCCGCCCGAGCCGCTCGCCCTGCTGCAGCTCACCCTCGATATAGGGGATCATTTTCTCTATCACCTCAATGCGATCAGGGAGCGCACACTGTGGATGCATATGATGCTCGAGTTCGGCCAGGAAGTACGGGTGATGATAGGCCTGCCTGCCGATCATGGCACCGTCGACCTTCTCGATTGCGGCATCGACCTGCTGAATCTCGGTGATGCCGCCGTTCAACACGATCTCCAGGTCGGGGTGCGCCTCCTTGAGGCGATAAACACGTTCGTAGTTCAGGGGCGGTATCGAACGATTCTCTTTGGGGCTGAGCCCCTCGAGAACGGCAATACGCGCATGCACGATGAACTTGCGACACCCGGCCTCAGCGACGATGCCGATAAAACGCCCCAGGAATTCATCGCTGTCCTTGTCGTCGATGCCAATGCGGGTTTTGACAGTCACCGGCACATCGACGGCCGCCATCATTTCCCGAACGCAAGCGGCAACGATGTCCGGGTGCGCCATCAGGCAGGCGCCGAACCGACCATTTTGTACGCGGTCCGACGGGCAGCCGACATTGATATTCACCTCGTCATACCCGGCTTGTGCCGCTTTCGAGGCAGCTTCCGCCATCAGCACGGGATCGCTGCCGCCGAGCTGGATGGCCAGGGGGTGCTCGGACGAATCAAAGCGCAACAGGGAATCCGTATCACCGTAATGCAGTGCATTCGCCGTGATCATCTCCGTGTACAGGCTTGCGCTCGGGCTCAACAGCCGCATGAAATAGCGGCAATGCCGATCCGTCCAGTCCATCATCGGGGCAACCGAAATCATAAGGGCAAGATACTGGCTGGTCACGGATGTTTCCAGCAGGAGATTCTCGTATCACAATAGGCGCCGTGAATCACGACAAGGAAAGCGACCCATGTCCCGGACATTAACCGGCGCCCTCGTGGTGTCGTTGCTGATGCTCTGCACGCTTGCCGACGGACACGATGGTGAAGTCGCTGTCGCTATCGATCCCGAGGTCGAACAACAGCTGGCGGCGCTGGCCGCTGATCCGGCCGTCCAGGCCGCATTTGCCCATATTGAATCAATGACGGCGAGGTTGCGGGACGAACTCATCGAACTCAATGAAATTCCGGCGCCCCCGTTCCGGGAAGAACAGCGAGGATTGCGGTTCGCCGAGATGCTGCGCGAAGCCGGGCTGTCCGACGTAAGTGTCGACGGCGAGGGCAATGTTGTCGGCCGGCGGCCCGGACGTGGCGGCGGTCGCATCGTCGCCTACGTCGCGCACCTCGATACGGTATTTCCACCCGAGACCGACGTGACCGTGCGCGTCGAGGGCGACACGCTCTACGCCCCCGGGATCGGCGACAACACCCGGGGACTGGTTGTGCTGCTGGCCGTTCTGCGCGCAATGGAGCAAGCCGGTATCGAGACCGACGCAGATATCTTGTTCGTCGGAAACGTCGGCGAGGAAGGCCTGGGCGACCTGCGTGGCGTAAAACACCTGTTCCGCGACGGCGGGCCCCCGATCGACTCGATGATCGCCGTGGATGGCGGCGATACGACGCGACTGGTCTACGGCGGCGTCGGTTCGCATCGTTATCGGATCACGTTCAATGGCCCCGGGGGTCACTCATGGTCCGCATTCGGCCGGGCCAGTCCCCATCACGCACTTGGCCGCGCAATCGAGAAATTTGTCAGCAACGGACCGTCGGTCACGTCGACGGGTGACAAGACCAGCTTCAACATCGGCCGCATCGGCGGTGGCACGTCCGTCAATTCGATCGCATTCGAGTCCTGGATGGAGGTCGACATGCGCTCCGAGACCCAGGACAAGCTGGATGCGATCGATGCCGTGCTGCAACAAGCCGTCCGGGACGCCCTGGCCGAGGAAAACGCGGCGCGCAAGGAAAACGCGGCACTCACGGTAAGCATCGAACGAATCGGCACACGCCCGGCAGCACGCGGAGCGATCGACTCGCCGCTGGTGCAACGAGCCGCGGCGGCGATGCGCCAGCTCGGTGTCGAGCCTGACCTGCAACTCAGCTCCACCGACGCCAATTACCCGCTGTCGATCGGCGTGCCCGCGATAACGATGAGCCGCGGCGGCGTCAGCCAGAATGCGCACGCACCCAACGAGTCATGGCAGGACATCGACAGCCATGTCGCCATACAGATCGGCCTGTTGACGCTGCTCGCCGAGGCGGGCCGCTAGTAGATGCGTCCCCCGACGCTGATGCTCGTGCCGAAGCCACCGCCGCCGTAATAGCCGCCGCCGCTGTAGGAGCTGTAACCGACGCTGCCATAGACCCGCGGCTGCTCACAGGATGACAGCAGCCCGCTCAGCGCAAACAGCAGCATCGCGCCGATGAGGCGTAGTTTTCTGGCAGTAATCATTCGGTATCTCCTTGTTGGAGCGGCCAGGTTTGCAGGGCGATCCCGGCACCCGACGGTCCGGCAACAAATGCCACGGTACCACCTATGGGCCGCGGCTGTGCCGGGACTATCACGCGACCACCGAGCGCCTCGACGCGAGAGGTGATCGCCTCGGGGTCTTCGACGCGCAGGTAATTGACCCATACCGGCAGTTGACCTTCGAACGGGTGCGGCAGGACCGCCACGCGGGCTTGCTCGCCGTCCGTCAACAGCCGGTAAACGACATCGGAGCCCTCGACGTCGCGGTCATCGACGGAGAGACCCGCCACGCCCCCGAAGAACTGCGACGCGGCGTCGACGTCATCGGTCCACAGCTCGTTCCAGAGCCAGCCATTCATGACCGGCTCCTGTGCCTCCGGATCACCGCTCCGGGACTCGAGCAGCGCAATGATGGCTTTGTCCGGGCCCGCCACGACCGCCATCACACCGCGCGGCCCGACATCCGTCGGCGGAGTGAGAATTTCACCACCGTTTGCCGCAACGTTGCCCGCGGCGGCGTCAATATCGGCGACCGACATTACCGTGACCCACTGCGAGATATCGCTGTCCCGATTCAGCGCATTGGCATCGACCATACCGCCGATCAGGGCGCCGTTGTGTCGAATGAGCATGTAGGTGTCGTCGTTACCCACGCCGATACCGCCGGGCGGCGTTTCGAACTCCCATCCAAACAACTCGCCATAAAATGCCCGCGACTCTGCCGGGGTGTCCGTCAGCAAGTCGTGCCAGACGATCCTGCCGGTGTCCTGCTCGCCGGTCGGCGTTTCGGAAATCGCCGGCAAACTGGGCGTCACCGTGGCACATCCTCCAGCCAGCATCAGTATCGATGCCAACACCACTGTAATTCTGGTCAATGTCGTCTCCTTGGTCGACCGGTCGCGAGGGGGGCACAGTCTACCGTATAAACTCCGCCCGATCGTCCTGTGGTAGTCTCGCATCCACAACGAACAAGAACGGGGGACGCGACTTGAACTCGTCCGCAAACGCAACCCGGCCCTATCCCGAGCTAACATGGGTGGCGGTCATCGTCGGCTGGATCATCGGCGTCATCATTGCCGTATCGATCGGCTATGCCGCCCTGATCCTCGGCTTCTCAATCGAAGGCTCGGAGCTCGCTGCAATACTGGGCTTCGGCGTGCTGCGCGGACTGCTGCGCCGCAAGAGCATCATCGAGAACAATATCGTCCAGACGATCGCCTCGGGTGTGAACGGCGCTTCGTCGGGCATGATGTTCTCGGTGCCGGCAATCTTCCTGCTCGGTTTCGGCGATCGCTTCGATCCCGTGATCCTCACGTTCGGCTGTATTGCCGGTGCATTTCTCGGCATCGCATTCATCATCCCGCTCCGCAAGCACATGATCGACTACGAGCGCCTGACCTACCCGGGTGGTGTGGCCGTCGCGACGATCCTGAAATCGCCGGGTGCGGGCGTGCGCAAGGCCATCATCCTGTTCGTCGCCGCCCTGGTCAGCGCCGGCATCCACTACGCGACGATTCATTTCGAGTTCGACAACTGGAACCTCGGTGCCCTGCTTGGCATGCCCGACTACATGAACGGCATCTGGTACCTGTCGCTGATGACAATTGGTGTTGCCTTTATCGCCGGCCGCGGAGGTATCGCGTTCATCATCGGTGGCTTCGTCGCCTATTGGTTCATTTCGCCGATGCTGTCCGCGACCGATGCCTTCCCGGTCGATGCGGCGGGCCAGGCAATCAGCGAGCCCAATGCGTTGCGGCTGATGCTGTACCGGCCTTTCGGCATCGGCATGCTGATCGGTGGCGCGATCATGGGCGTGATTCTGGCCGCGCCGCTCATCATTAGCGCAATCAAGTCGATGCAGAAGGCGGCCAGGGTCGCGGGCGGAAGCGGCAGCGAGGAGATGCCGATCAAGCTGCTCTACTTCGCCGTATTCGGCGCCGTTATCCTGCTCTGTGTCATGGCCGTTGGATCTGTCGACACGATGGGTCTCGGCGGCGGCATCGCGATGGCCCTGCTCGGCACGCTGTGGATCTGGATGGCCGGTATCATCCTGTCCGAGGCTATCGGCCGTACCAACTGGTCGCCGTTGTCCGGCATGACGCTCGTCGGCATAACGCTGCTGATCGTCGTGACGCAGGCCATCGGCCTCGACCGCGCCGATTCGATCGTTGCGGCCATCATGGTCGGCGCCGCGATGTGCGTCGCGATGTCGCAGGCGACCGACCTGATGCTCGACCTCAAGACCGGCTATCTCGTCGGCGCGACGCCGCGCATGCAGCAGATGGGCCAGTTCATCGGCGCCTGGCTCGGGCCGATCGTCGTCATCTTCGTCATTTTCGTGCTGCACGAAGCCTATGGGCTGGGCAGCACCAAGCTGCCGGCGCCGCAGGCACAGGCGCTTGCCAGTACCGTTGACGGCATCCTGGGCGGCGATGTGCCCGCACAGAAATACGCGGCAGGCGCCATCCTCGGTGGCGTGCTTTCGGCATTGATGGGCGGTCTCGGCATCACCGTCGGCCTCGGGTTCTACCTGCCGTTCAACATCGTGCTGACCTACTCGCTCGGCACGCTCGGCCGCGAACTTGCGGACCGCTTCAAGGGCAAGGACTGGTCGGATGACGTCGGTATCCCGATTGCGGCGGGATTCATCGTCGGCGAAGCGCTGGTCGGCGTCGGCAACGCGATGGTCGCGGTTCTCGGCGGGGCCTAGGAGGAATTTCGAGATGAAGAAGATTGCTTACCTGTTACTGGTCGCCGGTTTCCTCTATGGCGCCTACGTCGCCGCACTCGATGAAAAAATTGTCGACTGGAACTTGTTCGCGATTGCCGGACTGGCGGCCATTGCGGGCGTTGTCATAGCGAAACGGGCGGACTCGGCTGCGGCGCGGTCGGGCACGGTGCTCGAGATGAACCGCAACGAGCTCAATGAATCGATCGCCAATATTGTCCGCGATCTCGGGGAAGTCACGGATGGTGATCCGCCCACGCGCGAACGATTGCGCGAGTGGATCGACTCGACGCTCAGACATGACCTGCGCCGATTTGCCGAAGCTCGTGAAAGCATGGTGCATCTCTACGGCATGCAAACTTATGCAGACATCATGAGTGAATTCGCTGCCGGCGAACGCTACGTCAATCGCGTGTGGTCGGCCGCTGCCGACGACTATGACGACGAGGCCAGGCGCTACCTGGACCGGGCCAATGAGCAATTCCGGCATGCTCAGTCACAGCTGAAGGAAGCCGCAAGCCAGTACCTGTAGACCGGATCTGCGATGGATTTCGACCACAACGCGAAGACCCTGGACCTGCTCGAGCGCCTGACCGCGTTCATGGACGAGCATGTGTACCCGAAAGAGCAGGACTTCTTCGACCAGGTTCGCGCGATGGGCGATGACTGGCAACCGGTCCCGATCATCGAGGAACTGAAACCCAAAGCGCGCAAGGCCGGCCTCTGGAACCTGTTCCTGCCCGAGTCGGAGTACGGTGCCGGTCTGACCAATCTCGAGTACGCGCCCCTGTGCGAGGTCATGGGCCGCGTGCACTGGGCCCCCGAGGTCTTCAACTGTTCGGCCCCCGATACGGGCAACATGGAGACGCTCGTGCGCTACGGCAGCGCAGAACAGAAGCGCGACTGGCTCGAGCCGCTGTTGGCCGGCGAGATCCGTTCGTGTTTTGCGATGACCGAGCCCGAGGTCGCCTCGTCCGACGCTCGCAACATCTGCGCGACGATCCTCCGCGATGGCGACGAGTACATCATCAACGGACGCAAGTGGTGGTCGTCGGGCTCCGGCGACCCTCGCTGCAAGATTTTCATATTCATGGGCAAGACCGATCCTGACGGAGACGATGTCTACCGGCAGCAGTCCATGATCCTCGTTCCGGCCGACACGCCGGGCATCACTGTTCATCGTTCGCTGCCCGTGTTCGGTTACAGCGATGCGCCGCATGGCCACGGCGAGATCACGTTCGACGATGTTCGCGTCCCCGTCAGCAATATCCTGCTCGGCGAAGGGCGTGGCTTCGAGATCGCCCAGGGCCGGCTCGGCCCGGGGCGCATCCATCACTGCATGCGTCTTATCGGGCTCGCCGAGGTCGCGCTCGAAAAGATGTGCCGGCGTGCGCTGGAGCGCAGCGCGTTCGGCAAGCCACTGGCCGACCAGGGCGTCAGCCGGGAACGTATCGCCGAGTCGCGCATCCTGATCGACCAGGCGCGCCTGCTCGTACTCAACGCTGCGGACAAGATGGACAAGGTCGGTAATCGCGAGGCGCGCAAGGAGATCGCCATGATCAAGGTCGCCGCACCGAACATGGCCTGCCAGGTCATCGACTGGGCGATCCAGATGCACGGTGGCGGTGGCGTATCCGACGACTTCGGCCTGGCCTACGCTTACGCCGGCGCGCGCACCCTGCGCCTGGCTGACGGCCCCGATGAGGTCCACCGCGACCAGATCGCGCGCCTCGAGATGAAACCCTATCGCTAGGCAATGGGCGCCGCCAGGGACAATCGCGAGCTGGGCCGGCCGTCGGAAGCGCTGCAGATCGACCAGTCCTCGCTCGACGCCTATCTTGGCGTGCAGATCCCCGGCTATGCGGGCGGCGGAGATATACAGCAGTTCCTGGGCGGTCAGTCCAACCCGACCTACCTGATCGAAGACGAGTCCGGCAGCTACGTGTTGCGCAAGAAGCCGCCGGGCAAGCTGCTGCCGTCGGCGCATGCTGTCGACCGCGAATACCGGGTCATCTCCGCCCTCGCCGGCACCGGGGTCCCGGTTCCGAGGGCGCGCATCCTTTGCGAGGACGACAATGTCATTGGGCAGTCCTTCTACGTCATGGACTACGTCCCCGGACGCGTATTCACCGGCCGCGAGATGCCGGACTGTGCGCCCCGCGAGGTCACGGAGATGTTCCGATCCATGGCAGGTGTCCTCGGCGCGTTGCACACGGTGGATTTCGAAGCCGTCGGCCTGAACGATTTCGGTCGGCCGGCAGCCTACGTCGAACGGCAGGTTGCCCGGTGGTCCGGCCAGTACGAAGCATCGAAAGTGGAAGACTGCGAAGCCATGGATCGGGTCATCGCTTGGCTGGCGGCCAACAATCCAACGGACGAGCGCGCATCCCTCGTGCACGGCGATTACCGGCCCGGCAATGTGATCTTCGACAATGACGGCCCGGACGTCGTCGCTGTTCTCGACTGGGAGCTATCGACGATAGGCCATCCACTCGCCGATGTCGGCTACTTCCTGATGCCCTATCGACTCGACGCCAGGGCGGCACCATTTGGACTCGCGGGACTCGATCTCGACGCGATCGGTATCCCGCCCGAGCACGTCGTGCTGGAGTACTACAGCGAATCGGCCGGGCTTGACACATCACCCGATATCGACTTCTACATCGTGTTTGCAATGTTTCGTCTGGCCGCCATCCTCGCGGGCGTCCTGAAACGCGGACTCGACGGCAACGCATCGGACCCGCGCGCCATCGAGCAGGGACGCACCTACGCTCCACTCGCGGCCGTTGCACTAAGTATTGCCCGCAGTTGCTGAGCCCGCCAGCCGCTGGGGTACAATGCGCGCTCGTTTGCGAAGGCGACCCTGAATGTCAGACAAGATCATCGAAACGGATGCCCTCATAGTCGGCGCAGGTCCGGTAGGAATCTTCCAGGTTTTCGAACTCGGCCTGCTGGGCGTCAAGGCGCACATCCTCGACACGATGCGTGTCGCCGGTGGCCAGTGCGCCGAGCTCTACCCGGACAAGCCGATCTACGACATCCCCGGCATACCGGTCTGCAGCGCTGAAGAACTGATCGACGCCCTGATGGAGCAGATCAAGCCATTCGATGCCGAGTTCCACCTCGGCGAAGAAGTGACTGAAGTCGAAGTGCTCGACGACGACTGGTTTCGCGTCGTCACCGACAGCGGGACCGAGTTCAGGACGAAGACCGTGTTCATCGCGGGCGGCGTCGGCTCATTCCAGCCGCGACGGCTGCGCTTCGAAGGCATCGACACTTTCGAGGACAAGAACCTGTTCTACAAGGTGCGCGACCCTGGCAAATTCGACGGCAAGAACGTCGTCATTCTCGGCGGCGGCGACTCGGCGCTCGACTGGGTCGTCGAGCTTGCGCCGAAATGCGAGAAGATCACGTCAATCCATCGGCGTCCCGAGTACCGCGGTGCGCAGGCGACCGTCGACAAGATGCTGGCGCTGGCGGATGCCGGCAAGGTCGAGCCCATCATCGGCCAGGTGTCGGGATACAAGTCGGACGATAATGGCGTCACGGCGATAAGGGTCGAGGTCGACGGCGAGGAACGCGAGATCCCCTGCGACGCTGTCCTGGTTTTCTATGGACTGGCGCCGAAACTCGGGCCCATCGCCCAATGGGGTCTCGACATCAACCGCAAGACGATCAACGTCGACACCGAGAAGTTCGAGACGAGCACGCCCGGCATCTATGCCGTCGGCGACATCAACTTCTACCCGGGCAAGAAGAAGCTGATCCTGAGCGGCTTCCACGAGGCGGCGCTCGCCGCGTTCGCGGCCAAGGCACGCATCGAACCCGAGAAGAAGGTGCGCCTGCAATACACGACGACGAGTCCGCTCATGCACGAGCGGCTCGGCATCAAGGACGAGTAGCTAGTAGTTGAGCGACAGCCTTAATGTATAGGCCCGGCCGAATACGTCGTACATTTCGGTATCGGTATTGGCTTGCTGGCCGTTGTCGGCCATAAATGCCGGACCTTCATCGAACAGGTTTGCAATCGTCAGACCGAGCGACACATTGTCGTTCAATTCGTGCCGGATACTCAGGTCGACGTAACTCTTCGAACCGATGGATTCGATCGCCGGATTGACGAACTCGGGCGGGATGCCGAATGCAGGGGCGGCATCACGCGCCGAATTCCTGGTTCCTTCAATCCATCGCCAGGCAAGTTGGGCGTGCCAATCTGACGAACTCCACGTAACTGTTGTTCTCATCCGGTTCTCCGGGAATACCGAGTCGTTACCGAACCAGTTGCAGGTAAACCCGAACTTACCGACACATTCAAAAGCGGTCGACGCGGGGTCTGCCTGTATCGAGTTCTCGAGCACGTGAGTCCAAACGACACTGACGTCCAGATTCGCATAGCTACTACCCAATGCCAGCCAGCCCGACAAATCTGTGCTGAATTCCAGCTGCGTATCGAAACCTTCGGTCCTGAGATTGCCCAGGTTCGCGTTGGTCAAATCCACGGCATTGATGTTAAAAGTCGCCGGATCCCGGGCAATGCCATCACAGGTCGCCCGCGCCGTGTTTGCCGGATCCCAGCACACGAGCAGCGGGTCCGACTGACCGATAGTGTCCTCGACCTCGATCTCGAAATAGTCAACCGAGAGCATCCACGGTTCGAACATGGAAAAGATGATGCCGGCCGTCAGCGTCTCCGCGTTCTCCGGCTCGAGCGCCGGATTACCGCCGTAGGTATATACGACCGGCCATTGCAATGCTGCTTCGAAAGTGCCGAGTTCTGTGACCGGGATGCCCTGCGCGACGCAAACATCTGCGAGCCCGCTGCCCACCGGGTCGGCTGACGCCGAACAGGGGTCTTCGCGCGGGTCAAAGAGCACTGCTGCGCCGTCCTCGTCATAAGGAATCTGGAAGGCCTCGCCAAGGTTGGGCGCACGCGCGCTGCGCTGGAACATCGTACGGAAACGAATGCCCTGGAAGGGCTCCCAGTCGGCGCCCAGCTTCCAGGTTTCCAGTTCCCCGGCTTTGTCGTAGCTGGACAGGCGACCGCCGAGCTCGAGTCCGAGATAATGGGCCATCGGCACATCGCTCAGCAGGGGCAAGATTGCCTCCGCATAAATCTCATAGACCGATTCCTCGCCAACAACATTGGAGTCGGCGCGAAAGCCCAGTGTGTCGCCGCTGAACAGCGCCTCGTCGGCCGTCAGGCTGCCCGAATCCTCTCGCCATTCGATGCCAATCGCGGTCGCAACATCGCCTGCAGGCCACTCGAAGACCGTACCGCGAACGAACGCACTCACCAGGCTCTGGTCGCGATCGATGACACTCACGTAGGGAGCAGCCCGAATGAAGTCGGCCCCGGCCCGAGAAAGATTGCCTTCACCGAAAAGGTTCAGTGGCACGCAGCCATTCGACGGGTCGAAACAGTTGCCGGTCACGGGGTCGACGAGCAGGCCTTGTTGCAGGCGGGAGAAGGACCCGTCATTGAGCTGCCGCTCCTCCTCTTCCGATTTCGTGTAGCTGACCCACATGTCGTATTCCCACGATCCGGATATATCCCCTCGCAGACCGGCCAGCAATCGAGTGTAGTCGCGTTCGGATTGGATGATCCTCGGTCCCAGTTCCAGGAGGCGCCGCGACAGCGCGATGCCGACAACGTTCGGCCCGACAGGGAACCCGTTGTCGGCAAGCAGCTGCTGGTTGGCCGGTGTCAGCACCGGGTTGTCGGTATTGATCGCGACGAATGCGCCGAACGTGCCCGTCGGTGCAAGGCTGCTAATGACGTCGTCGCGGGTGTGCATCAACTCCGAATAGAGCTCGACCCTGTCAGAGAGATCAAAATTGATCAGGGCGCCGGCCGAGTAGCGCTCGAGCGGGAGCTGCAGGTAGTTGATCGGCGCGTAGTCGTAACGATCGTCGGGTGAAATCCATTCGCGCGGATCTCCGTTGGCATCCCAGGTGGTCCGTGCCGGCCCGTTGCCGAAATCGATCCGCGGGAAAGACATCGTGCCCGCCGGTGTCGTCGAACTACCCCCGGGCTCGAGCATGCCGGTAAACCAGTTGTCGCTTATGGTCTGCGCCGCAAAATCCCGATCTGCCTGGAAAGTTTCCTTGCGGTCGAGGTAGCCGCCGAACAGAGCCAGATTTCCTCTATTGAAGTTACGGCCCCAGGCGAGGTTCACGTCATATGTGTCCGAGTCACCCTGTTCGGTCGCGTAGTAAGTCATGTCGAGACCGAAACCATCGAAGTCGTCCCGGGTGATGAAATTGACGACCCCGGCAATGGCGTCGGAGCCGTACACGGTCGTCGCGCCGCCTGTGATGATCTCTACGCGTTGCATCAACACGCTCGGCAGCGTGTTCACGTTAACCGCACTGCCAATACCTGCGGGTGCGATGCGCCTGCCATTCATCATCACGAGTGTGCGGCCCGCCCCGATACCGCGCAGGTCGATCCGCGCCGAACCATCACCGGGATTGTTGCTCGCGCGGCCGAAGGACGGCTGCACCTGCGGCAGGGGATTGAGTGATTCTTCGAGCGTCGCCTGCCCCGAGCTCACAATGTCATCGCGGTCGATCGAGGTGATCGGACTCGGCGCTGTGAAATCCCGGCGCCTGAGGCGCGACCCGGTGACGATGATCTCCTCGACACCGGTCTCTTCGCCATCGGCTTCGTCGAAGGTCGCTACATCGTCTTGCGCGGACGCGTACCCACTAAAAATTATGGCAAACGCGGCCGCTAAGCCTTTGGAAGAGCCGGAAAGAAACTGCCGGACACGCATGGCCCACCCCCCAGAGTAATGCGGATCAAACTCTGTGTCTTATTTTGGCCAATTATATCAAGGAAATAGACGCATATTCAGATTGCGGCGCGCTCCTCCCCGAACCGCAACTCTCTCAATGTCGCCGTTTTCTTGTACTGGTGCGCCTGCATGCGGCGCAGGATGTCGTCGAGCATGCGGATGGCCGCCAGGATATGCGGGCCCTTGTTAAGCATGACGCAGTCTGCCCGCTGTGACATCGCGGCGTCGGAAATCTCGGCTCGGGACGGGAATCCTCGCTTCGCTTTCTTCTCGAGGACCTGGGTCGCCCAGATCACGGGCACCTGTGCCGCCTCGCAGATCCACAGGACTTCCTCTTGCAGTTCGGCAAGCCGTTCCCAGCCCGCCTCGACGGCAAGGTCGCCGCGCGCGATCATGACGGCCGTTGGATAGCGCCGCATTGCCGTGAGCAATAACGTTGGCAGGTTCTTGAAGCCCTTCTTCGTCTCGATCTTGATGATCAGGCCGATCTCCTTCGCGCCGATCCGGTCGAGCTCCTCGTGCAGCGCGATGATGTCGGACGGCCGACGCACGAAAGACAGGCTTACCGCATCTGCATTCTGGACGATGAATTCGAGATTATTCTTGTCGGCCAGCGTCAGGCCAGGCAAGCGGATATCGCTGTCGGGGAAATTGATACCGCGATCCCCACGAAGGCGGCTCCCTGTCGGCTTGGCCTTGGTCACCTCGATCTCGAGCACGTCATCCCGCGAATCGCGGACCACACCCGAGATCTTGCCGTCGTTGAGCGACACGCGGTCGCCCGCTGACACGAACGCGAAGACCTCCGGCTGCCGGCACGATATGCGGGCCGGTTCCGTGATCTGTCCGTCGTCACCTTCGACGGCAGGCGCACCTTCAATGGCTGCCGCATGCAGCTCCAGCATATCGCCCGGCCGTAACCGCAGGGGTTGTTCGACGGCTGGCAAGTCACCAACGCGATACGCCAGTTTGTCTGCTTCATTCTGGCGGCACAGTCGCAGCTTCATACCGGTCGCGATGTAAGCGCCCTGGTAGAGTTCGGCAACAAGTCCTTTGTCGTCCTTGTCGACGATCATCAGTCTGCGCTTCTTGCCTCGCGTGTCCCTGAGCCGCATCACGTCACCACGATGGGCGAATTCGAGGCACTCCCGAGGCACGGGTATGACCGCCGCCTTGGTGCCCTGCCACGGGACATCTTCAGGAATCAGGCGAATGCGGCGCGGCGCGATGACGCGCCCCAGCGGGTCCCTGCGCGGCCGCATGTGGACAACCCGTGGACCGGGCCGCAGCGGTCCGGTCCTGAGCTTCGGCCCGGCCAGGTCCATGACGATGCGGCACGGCTTGCCGGCGGCCTCACTTTCTTGCCGGATGTTACTTACCATGGCTGCCCAGGTCTCCTCGTCATCGTGCGAACAATTGATGCGTGCGACATTCATTCCGGCATCGAGCATGCCGGCAACGAGTGACCTGTCTGTTGCAGCCTCGATCGGCATCGTCACCATGATGCTGACGTCGCGACCGGCGGGAAACTCACCCAGGATTTCGGCTTTGTGACGATCGGCGGTCGGATTCCTGAGCAGCAGTGGGCTATCGGCTAGCGCTTCGGCCTTATTGCTCAGCGCCGCGCATACCGCGTCAATCGATGCCAGGACGTTGCGCTCCGCCCGTCCCAGCGATGACAAGCCCAGGATAGCGAGGTCTTGCTGCAACTCGCGAATGTCGAACTTGCGCAGTGCCAGGTAGTGCACGAGGTTTTTCGCGCTTTCGCGGTACCGCGGATCCACGGCCAGGAGAGAATCCGCATAGAGCCCCTCCGATGCGACGGCTTGCGCTCGAATCGCTTCGAGCTGCTCCGCCACGCGCTCAGTGTCGACAAAGTGGGCCAAACGATTTCTCCTGCTGGCACCTTTTTAATGCATTTTGACGTCCCAGACAGTTCTGGATTTCACGTATGCGAACGCATCAGGGAATTTGCGGATAGCAGGCAGGCGCCGGCTCGGCTGCGGGTGTCGCCGCACGGCGCGCGGCCGGATCGGAGAAGCCGTGAGTTGCGGATCGACCACGGTTACAGCGGCTGGTACGAGCCAAGCGAGGCCTAATGCCGGCCCGACGGTGACAGCTTCGTCTGTGACTAGAGGTAGCCGGCGTAGCTGCTGATGTACTTGGCCGCATTGTCGGCGGATATCAGCACCGCCGTGCCGTTCTTTGCCAGGCCTGAGTTCAGTGCCGCGTGCAGAACGGCGCCCGTCGTGGGTCCGACCATGATCCCATCCTTGCGGGCTACTTCGATGCCGGCCCGGTAGGCCTCTTCGTCGGTAACTGAAACCACATCGTCGAGCAATTCCGTGTCGAGGATGCTCGGGAAATGCTCATCGGGCAGGCCCGTGATGCGCTTGAGGCCCGACAGCTTATGGTGCCGCGATGCCGGTTCCACGGCGATGATGCGAATGTTCGGGTTCTGTTCCTTGAGATATCGGCCGACACCGCTGATGGTTCCACCGGTGCCGACGCCGGCAAAGAAATAGTCAACCGCACCGTTGGTCTGTTTCCAGATCTCGGGACCCGTTGTCGTGTAGTGCGCCTCGACGTTGAGCTCGCTCTCGTACTGGTTCGGGCTCACGTACCTGCCGTTGTAGGCCTCGCTCTCGACCATGCTCTTGACGACGCCGCGAGCGCCTTCCGACGGGAACAGCGGGCACAGCTCGTCCTCGACCTCGATCAACTCGGCGCCCAGGAACCTGAGCAGCGCTTTCTTCTCCTCGGGCGTGCCGTCCGGCACGGCGATCTCGATCGGCGTGTCCTGCGCATTGGCCATCGCCGCAAGCGCTATGCCTGTGTTTCCGGCCGACGGTTCGACGAGCGCCTGACCTTCTTTTATGCGCAGTCCGCGCAGCATGTGCAGCGCCGTGCGGTCCTTGATCGATCCGAACGGGTTCATACCCTCGAGCTTGAGCAGCACATCGAGGTCGTCGCGAGGGTTCATGCGTGGGCTGAGACGCACCATCGGCGTCGGGTTGTCCGGGTTCGGGGCCAGGTCGACGATGCTGTCGTAAACCCGGTCCCCGGCCGGAGACCCAGATTCTCTCGCGATGAGTTTCAGTGCGGCGTCCATAGCCCGAAGTCTATGGGCGTATTGTTCTCAGGCAATAAAGTGGTACGACCGAGTTGCTATAGCGATATAACTCCTCGTTATAAGCACTCCTCGAGCACCTCGCTGTGGCGCTCCGCCCGGATGTCGCTGCGCTCGCGAATAATCTGGTAGCCGACGTAGTACTTGAAGATGTTGCTAACGTAAGTGACTGTTTCTCGGCCAATTTTTCGTGCCGCGATGATTTCGACATTGTCGAACCAGATATTGCGGTCGTAGCCGGCCTCCTCCGCATCCCGGCGCATCCGCGCCACCTTGGCGGGTCCCGCGTTGTAGGCCGCCAGGCTCAGCAGCCATTGGTTGAGATCGTTGACGCCTGCGTCGTCGAAGTAGCGATCGGCGAGAAATCGCAGATACTTGGCGCCGGCGTGAATGTTGTTCTCGACCGTGCTGATGTCGTCAATTCCGACGTTTCGATCAGCCGCAGTCGAGGGCTTGATTTGCATGATGCCGACCGCGCCGGCAGGACTGCGGCGATTCTGCCTCAGACCCGATTCCTGGAATCCCTGGGCCGCCAGCATGAGCCAGTCGAAATCGTATCGCTCGCCGTACGTCATGAAAGTGGATGCCAGTTCCTCGATTCGCTCCGAGCGCTGGCCGGCATGCGCACAGCGCACCTGCGAGGCGTCCTTGAGGTAGCGGTTGAACGTGTCGTTGCCGACCAGCGTGCCTTTGCCGTACCTGCGCAGAAACTGGTTGACGACATCGAGCAGGCCCGGCGTATCCGAGCGCGTGACCCAGGCAATCGATCCGCCTTCATTGATGACGAGATCTTCACGAACCCGTATGTCCGGAAATACTTCCGACCAGAATTTCGCCTTGTAGTCATCGAGAACCGTCACGCCGACCATACCGCCATTGAGCATCTCGAGAATGTCCTCCGCCTCGAGGAGCTCATCGGCCCGCGTAATGACCGGCCGAGCGAGGCCCTGCGCTTCGAAATCCGTGGCGAGCCGCTGCAGGTGCTCGTGGTAACTGCTCGACTCGCGGACAAAAATCTCCACACCTGCGAGATCTTCAAGTGTGTCTATATCGGGCGCCGTCGGTCCCGTCACGATCACCTCATCGATTTTGGTCCTGAGCGGACGGCTGAAACTGAAACTCTCGGATCGTTCGTCGGTAATCGTGAGGTCGGCCGCTACGAGGTCCGCGTGGCCTGCCTCGAGTGCCGGAAGCAGTTCGCCCCTGCTGACCGGAATAACCACGAAATAGACCTTGACGTTGCCGGTGCCGAGTTGCTCGTTGACGAATCCCTCCAGTCGCTGCACCAGTTCATAGATTGCCCCCTTGGGACGAGCTTGGTCGTAATAGAACTGGTAACCGCCGTAGGGAACGACGACCCGGACGACGCGCCGCTCGATCATCCGCTGATAATCGACTTTGGCAGGCGCCCAGATGACCGCGAACGGCATCGGCAGCAAATCTCCGGTCGACGGATTGACGGGCGGGCCTGCATCGGTCTCTGGCTCGGACTCCGATGGGACTTCGGTTTCGGCCGCCGCCTCGGCCGGCGGCAGCAGCTCTTCCTCGGGGGCCTCCGAGCCGCAGGCGGCAACACTGACGAGGGCCAAGAGCAATATGAGATCCAGACGCGCCATCGCCGGATTCTACCTCAGAGGCGGTAGGCAGAATCCCTTATGCAAAATCAGTCTCTATTAGCTAATACTAATATTCATGAACTCCATGGCCTTGGGGTTTATGCATCCGACATCTGCAGGGGAAAACGACAATGGATCTCCTCGAATTTGCCCGCGGACCTGCCCTCCAGGTTGCATCCCTGATTTTTGCAGCCGGCCTCGTCTGGCGCCTCATACACATCTTCCTGATTCCGAAGAAGACCGACATCTCGGAGGCACGGTTCGGTGGGGAGAAAATGGGTGGTTTGCGAACGATATTCTCGCGCTTCGTGCACCACCAACCGTTTCGCAGAAGGACTCGCAATGGCACCTTGCTTGCGTACACCACACACATCGGCCTTGCGATCATCGTTTTCGGCAGTGCGCCGCACATCCTGTTCATCGAAAGCTTTTCCGGGCTGTCCTGGACGCCGCTGCCCAACGTTGTGATTCATGTTGCGGGCGCCCTGACGCTGGCTGCGTTGCTCACATCACTCGGGCGGCGTCTCAGCCACCCGGTGCTCAAGATGCTGTCGAACTTCGACGACTACTTCACCTGGCTCGTAACCACCCTGCCAGTCGTCACGGGCCTTCTGGCGGTCGCGCATGTCGGAGCCAGGTATGAAATGCTGCTCGCAATCCACATCCTGAGCTTCAATGTTTTCCTGATCTGGTTCCCATTCGGGAAATTAATGCACTCGTTCATCGCGATCGGATCGCGTTACACGACCGGTGTGACGTTTACGCGCAGGGGGGCCAGGGTATGACTCAAGCCACCGAACAATATCCGCTCGATACAAGCGAACAACGCCTCACGATCCGGGAACCGCATCCTCGTCACGATACGCAGGGCGATATGACGGCCGACGAGCGTCTGCGCAAGGCAATGGCGAACTTCGCCAAGGACATCAACCGCACGACGGCAACCTACATGGAGGCCTGTGTGCACTGCGGCCAGTGTGCCGAGGCCTGCCACTACTATGTCCGGACCGAAGACCCCCGGTACACGCCGATCTGGAAACTCGAAATCTTCAAACAAGCCTACAAGCGTGAAAACAGTCCGTTTGGACTTTTCTACCGGGCTCTTGGACTCAAACGCAAGGTCAGTGTCGAACAGCTCGGCGAGTGGCAGGAACTCCTGTACGACTCCTGCACAATGTGCGGACGCTGCTCGTTGATGTGCCCGATGGGCATCGACATTGCTACCCTGATCGGCCAGGCGCGGCACGGCATGTTCGAGGCCGGGTTGATCCCGGACGAGCTGCACGCTGTGGCACAGCGCGCCCGTGAAGAAGGCAGCCCCCTCGGGGCAACGGCATCGGTGTTTGAAGACCGGGCGGAATGGATGGCCGACGAACACGATACCGAGGTATACATCGATGAAGACGAAGCCGACATCCTTGTGACGATGTCGTCGATCGAGATCATGAAATACCCGAATGCCATCGGGGCCACGGCGAAAATCCTGAATGCGCTCGGCGAAAAGTGGACGTTTCGAACCGAGGGCTACGAAGCGACCAACTTCGGCATGATGGCGGGTAACGTTGAATGGCAAAAGCACGCGACGATGAAGCTGATCGACTCCGCCATCAAATGCGGCGCCAAGCTCGTGCTACTCCCGGAATGTGGCCACGCATACGGCGCATTGCGGTGGCAAGGCGCCGCAATGTACGGCAAACCGCTACCGTTCAAGGTGCAGCACGTCTCGGAGTTCCTGGCGGACGTCATCAGCTCCGGCCGGCTCAAGGTGAAGAAAGTCGACCAGACCGTGACATTCCATGATCCGTGCCAGGTATCACGCCGCGGCGGCGCAACGCCTGCGCCGCGAGTCGTTATGGAAGCACTGGGTCTCGATCTCAAGGAGATGGTCCCCACTGGCGATTTCAATTGGTGCTGCGGCGGTGGCGGCGGCGTCGTGACGATCCACCGCGCTGACAGGCTGCGTTACAAGGTCTTCGAACTCAAGATGGAGCAAGTAGAGGCGACCGGCGCCGACACCGTATTGTCAACGTGCTCGAACTGCCGGCAGAGCTACAACGACGCCAAAGAGCACTTCCACTGGGATAAGACCATGGAAAGCCTGCTCGAGCTCGTCGCCGATAACCTCGCCGAAGAAAACTAGTGCTTGCTGGTAGCGCCCTCGGGTAACGCGAAGAACTGCAGTTCACCAAGCTCGCCTTCGAGGGACTGGAGTTTCTCCGGTCCTTCATCATTGAGGTGCTCGACCCAGCGCCGTGCATCGGTCATGTAATGATCATAGAGTTGCTTGCGCAGCGGCAGCGACAGGATGGCCGGCTCCCCTTCTTCATGTTCGAGTGCAGCATCGAGCTCGAACCGCGGTAGCTGACAGCAATCATTCTTGTGTGACCAGGTGCCTGTCGAGAGATCGAAATCGTAAAGCGCCAGGAAACGGTATCCGTTATTGGCGACGAAATGTACGGCATCGATGACGTAGTTCGCCTCGGCATCGTCCATGACCCAGTGCAATCCGACGCGACACCAGCCCGGCTTCATGCCGCAATGCCCTTGCTGGACGACGTGGCGGTAACGTTCTGACGTTTCGAGGTCGATATTGAGAAGCCGATGGCCGTAAGGACCGGCACACGAGCATCCCGCCCGCGACTGAATTCCGAACAGGTCGTTCAGCAAAGCAGTGACGAACTTGTGATGCAGGTAGTGGCCACGGTCATCCTTGATGTTGAACGACATGATGCCGACGCGCCGTGACGCATCGGGATTGCCGAGAATTTCGATGTTGTCGTTCCCGGCCCAGCTCTCCAGGGCGCGGCTTGTCAGTTCGTACTCACGTTGCTCGATAACCTCGACGCCGACCCGATCCTTGATCTCGAACACGAGGCCTGCCTTGAGCGTCTGTAACACGCCCGGTGTGCCGGCTTTCTCGCGCTCCTCGATACGGCTAATGAAGTCCTGATCCGTGGGGCCGACATAGTCGACCGTGCCGCCGGCACTCATGCTGGGCGGCAGATCACGATTGTAGATACGCTCGTTAAAGACGAGTACGCCACTGGAACCGGGTCCGCCAAGAAATTTGTGCGGCGATATAAAAATCGCGTCGATCGACGGGTCCTCATCGCCGACCGGTTCCGGGTTCATGTCGATCTCGACATACGGTGCGCATGCCGCATAGTCGAAACAGGCGATAGCGCCGTAGCGATGCAGCAAAGCCGAGATATCGCGTACATTGCTGCGAATCCCGGTTACGTTTGACGCAGCCGAGAACGAACCGATCCGCAGCCGGTCCCGGTATTCGGGCGCCTGTAACAGTTCCTCGAGATGACTGAGGTCGATACTGCCATCGCCCGTTAACCGGACTTCAACGGACGTCGCGAGCGACTGGCGCCATGAAATCTCGTTCGAGTGATGTTCATAAGGTCCGACGAAAACGATCGGACGATGCTTGTCGAGCATGTCTGCAAATGCCCGTGAATCGAAATCGCCTTCGGAAGCATCGAGCAGCTTGTCGATATTCAGGCGCGTCACCGGAGACAGCGAGACTCCGACGATTTGCTGTAGCTTGTCGATCGCTCCGGTTGCACCCGTCCCGCAGGCAATGATCCGCCCCGAAGCGCCGGCATTGACCGATTTCTTGATCGCTTCTTCAGCCTCGTGCAGCAGCTGGGTCATGCTGCGGCCTGTGATGTCGTCCTCGGTATGCGTGTTAGCGTAGACGCGCTGCAGGCTCTGCAGATACGACTCGACGAACCGTAAACAGCGCCCCGACGCCGTATAGTCGCAGTACACCATCAGCCGCTCGCCGAACGGCGTCTTAAACGTCGAATCGACCCCGACAATTTGTTGTCTCAGGTCGGCCGGGGTCAATTTTCTTTTATTCAAGTACAGCCTCTTCGATGGAATTTACGATATCACCGGGAACGCCCATATTAGCCGTGAAAGCCCGGTAACCGGAATCCCAGAAGTATAACTGCATTCGCCACATCTGGCCGTAATGCAGCACCTGCGTCTGTCCGCCTTCCCTGACGATTAATACCTCGGTCGGCAGTGCTGCCACATGATCCACGCCCGGGTATGGAGACAGGTTGCTCTTGCCTTCCTTGCGATAGCGTGAATTGATACTGATCATACGATCTTCGATGAACGGATTCGTGAGGCCGAGGTGCACGACGTCGTCGCGCAGACGGATCTGCGATACAAGCTGCCAGCCACCAGGTTCGTCCGCGTTTGCCACTGCGTCTTCTTCGAGACTTGCGACCACCCGTTCGACAACATTGTCGAAGTTGGCAGCCTCATCTTCAATGATGACCAGCTGGCTCTTCTCCCACTTGCGAAATTTAGCCATCATCCGTGCCGGGCCGTCACCCTTGTACTTGTTGTAATGCTTCTCGGAACGAAGCGGCTCGGCTTGCACGCTGACGACCTGTCCGGGAATCGTCTTGACCAGATCCCTGATCTCATCAGCTGCGATTCCGGCCGCCTCCACGAGCGCATCGTAGTTGGGCGACTCCGCAAAGTAGATCATTGCGTGCGCAACAGGGTTTGCCATATTGACGAATGTGTTCTGCTGATCGCCCGACGTGAACACGGCAATACGCAAGATGTGCGCCGACGCCGTGCGTGGAGACTCGGATGATGCCGCTGCGACGAACGCTGGCGACGTCAATACATACAGCCTGGCCTTGTGCTTGCTCTCGGGCACACGAATATCGTGCGTGCCGTGCAACTGCAGCCCGGATCCAGCGATAGCCTGCTCCAGCGCCGCAGTCGTTTCGCCAAACGATCCCGACGCTTCGAGTATGGTTTCGAAGATGCCGATTTCATCATCCGCAAACAAAGGTGGCGCCCAAATGAGCGCCACCAAAACGATAATTAACTTTTTCATGATATTGCCCAGCCCTCCGGGGCTTGCAATGTTGTTAAAAGATGTAAGACACCTCGAATTCGAACTGGCTCATCTCCAGCTCGATCGTCTGCGTCGGATCAAACGGGCTCACTCCCTTGATGCTCTTCGAGGGCGCATACATCAACGAGAAATTCCATGCGCCGCCGCCGGACGTTTGCGTAGTAAGGCCCAGCGTGAAGTGCTGCTCCATGACACCCGGTGCCAGGATGTTGAACAGAACCTCGGACTCCGGGATCGGCTGTTCACCATAGCTATAACCGAATCGCCAGGTATTCCGGTCATTGTGCGTCCACTCCACGCCCACTTTGTAGGTCGTCATGTCTTCCCAGCCGAAACCGGCGCCGTTGCTGCCACCGAGGCAGTTCTGCGGCGGTGATGCCTGGGCGGCTGCCAATGCCTGTAGCGGGTCACCGGTCTGCCCCAGTACGAACCCGTATACCGCATACGGGCAGCTGAAAATATTCACCATCGGGTTGCCAACGGACGCAACGTCGCTGAATTCCGTGCGCTCGATGTCGAAATTGACGCGAACGTCGTTCGTGCCCTTGAACGAAATACCGAACTTCGTGCTGGCCGGAATATCGAAGCCGCCTGCCTCGGCAAACAGGTCCGAATAGTCGTCCAACTCACTCATCGACAGCTTCGACTGGTACGAGAGCCCGATGCTGACCGCATCGCTGAGCCCCCACCAGATACCGCCGGCAAAGCCATAGCCTGTGGACGTATCATGGCTGTTGTTCGTCAGGGAGTCCGGAGTCGGATCGCAAGTACCGGGCGCCTGGAAAAAGAAACACTCGTTGAAGGTTTCTGTATACGGCATGAAGTTCATGAGCCCCTTGGCTTCGAACATCTGGACAGCAAATATAGGTCCCAAACCCCAGGCGAAGCTGTCGCCCGCTTTACCGGCCCAGTTCACGGCGAGGAATGCCTGCGACAGATCGACACCGGCGTCGCCTGCGCCATAGGTCCCGGGAAACGGCATGCCCATTCCGCCCGAAGGGTTGAACCATGCTGACGCATTGGAGTCATCCCAGTCGGTGTTCATGCCGCCACGTCCATAGAACATCAAGTTGATGACACTCTCGTTGCCCAAGCGGAAATTCTTGGCAATGTATGGAATCGGGAACCATTCGCTGCTGCTGTCAAACTTGCCTGGACCGATAGTGAAAGCACCACCGCTGCCCATGGCAAGGCTGGGACCGGCCGTATAGCTGCGCCTTGGGCTGAATGCCGCGAGTCCGATCTCCCAGCTGTCCCCGGCGAATACGGCGAGCGCCGGATTCGATGCGCCGATAATCGGCCCATTCGCGCTATTAGAGCCGATGCCGGTTCCGGCCATACCTTTCGACTCGGTCCCCACGCCGTGCGTAAAGTAGCCGTTTGTCGCTGCTGCAGTTCCGCTGAGCAGAGTCAACGCCAGTGCCGACAGCAATGCTGTGGCATGTCTGATTCTCGATTTCATACTCCTACTCCTTATCGGATGCTGCGCCACAAAATACGTCGTGCAGCGATTCCATCACCTTGGTTGCTTCGTCACCAGTCAACGAATAACTCACCGACTGCGCGTGTTTTCTCGACCTGACAATTTTTTCGCGACGCAGTATCGCGAGGTGTTGCGATAGAGCCGACTGGCTCAGGCCCAGCATGCGTTGCAGCTCGCTCACCGTTTTCTCGCCTTCGGCTAGCTGGCAGAGGATCATCAAGCGCCATTCATTCGCCATCGCTTTGAGCAACTCGCACGCATTCGCCGCCATGTCGTGCAATTCGGCCATTTTGGCGAAATCTTCGGGTGTCACACTTTGATTTGCTTCGTTCACTGGACGTCTTTTCCGCGCCTGTTCAGGCGCAGCCCCCGAACCCTTCGGAGTCCATCTTGGCTTCGTAAGGCGCCGTTACGTCGGCTCCGGGGACCAATGTCCCGACCACGCTGCCCCAATCCTCGGGTTTCAAAATGACAAGCCAGCCGGCGTCATAAGGATCGTCATTGGCAAGACTTGGATTCGCGACCAGGTCTTCATTGATCGCGACGACTTCGCCGCCCGCCGCGGACTTGGCCGGTCCGACCCACTTACCGGACTCGAGCGTGCCGCAGGACTTGCCGGCCCTTACCGAGCGTCCGACCCTTTTCGGTGTATAGGCAACGAGTTTGCCGGCCATGGCCGTAGCGACCGTCGTCATTCCGAGTTTGACGGTCCCGTCGCCCTGGTCCTGGAACCAGATATGATTGTCAACGTCGTAAAGTAGCTCGTCGGGCAGATTGCATCCGCGTACAACTGGCATTGTCATGCCTCCTTTGTGGTTCCAGAGTCAAAATTATCGGCAGACCGGATCGGCTTCGCTGAACAACAAAACTCCCCCAGCCCGGCGACCTGCAGCTTGCCGCTGACAAACAGATACAGGTGGTTGGACACCATCCTGAGCATCTCGGCACGATTCGCGGTTTGGGTATGCTCAGGCTCCATAGTGACCAGGTTGTAATGCCAGGCGATTTCACGACACGTTTCCCTGCAGGCGTTAAAACTGGGGTCGCCCCTGGCGCCCTGGCGATGTAACGCAAGCAGTCGAAAGCCCTCACGTTCATCGTGGGTTGGTTCGTCACCGCGCGCCGTCACCCAGTGTTCGAGCACTTCCTCACTGAACCGCAACAGCTCTTCGGCTGCCTGCAACGGATCGGTCTGCGCGTCCACGGCCGCTATGGCCAATTCAATGTCGGCGAGCGGTCTCATGCGAGGCCCTTCTGCTTGAGGAACTTCATCGGGTCGGAGACATTTTCATGGACACCGACTTTCCTGGGCTTTAGACCCAATGCCATGCCGAGGAGCTGGGTGAAATAGAGGATCTTGATATCGACAGTCTCGCCGAGCACCTTCTCTGCCCTTATCTGATGCATCTCGAGCCCGGAATGGCAGGTCGGGCATTCGGTCGCAATGACGTCCGCACCGGCGAGTTTCGCCGCTTTGAGAATGTTCAGCACGAGCTTTGTCGACGTATCGCTGTCGGACAAGGTGTGCGCGCCCCCGCAACAGGCCGTCTTGAGCGGAAACTCCACATTCTCGGCCCCCGCTGCGGCCAGGAGGTCGTCCATGAAATGCGGTTTCGACGTCGACTCGGACCCGGGACCCGCATCCTTCTCGGGAAAGATGTGCCGTGGCCGCGTGTACATGCAGCCGTAATAGTTGGCAACCTTGATGCCGGAGAGCGAATTCTTTACGCGCTCGGCGAGCCCTTCCTCGCCTATCGAATCCTTGATCCAGTCGAGCGCATGAATCGTCTCCACTTGCCCGGACTCGTAGCTCTTGTGGCCGGCCTTCTTCGACAGCTTGGCGACAACCTCAACGGATTCGGGATCATGCTTGAGGTCGTATTCGGCTTTTTTCAGGTTGTGATAACAACCGTTGCAGGGCGCCATAACGACGTCCATATCCATCTCGTTGACGGCAACAGACATCACGCGTGACGAGAGATAGGTCTGCAGCTTCGGATCGATATTCTTGACCTCCATGGCGCCGCAGCAATTCCAGTTTTTGACTTCGACGAGATCCAGCCCCAGCGCCTTGCCGACCGCTTTGGTCGAACGATTGTAGGAATGGCCTGTTCCTTCGAGCGCGCAGCCAGGGTAATAGGCAACTTTTTTATATTTGTCTTTTGTCGTCATGATGACAGCGCCTGCTCCTGTTTCTCGTGCTGCTCGTCGATGTACTCCTGCATCGCCGCCGCGGCAGAAGACCACCCGCGCGTCTTCGGCGCAACGAATGTCGCGAGACCCATGCGAGTCAGCAAACCGACGGGCAGGTTTCGCAGCAAACGCTTGACCATCTCGATCATCCAGGGCTGCATGAGTCCTTGTTTGGTTCGGCTGAAAAAGCGCCGTATCGTGCGGCTCTCTTCGATCTTGCCGGTCTTGATGACTTGCTCTGTAAACACTTCGTCGAAGTGCATGGATGGTGATTTGGGCGTGTGGCCCTTGCGCTCCAGCCAGTGCGCCGTCGCTTTCATGACGCCCTCTGGGAAAACGTCTCGCGGACACGCATACGTGCATTTGTTGCAGGACACGCACTGCCAGATGATGTCCTTGTCGCGCAGGAGCTCGTCCTCCATGCCCATGCGAATCAGGTAGATCCAGTAACGCGGATTGAAATCGGGATTGATCGCGTTGACCGTGCACGAGTTCGTACATGACCCGCACTGCCAGCAGCGGTGGATGTTTTCGCCGCCCGGCAACGCTGCAATCTCGTCTTCCATCGCCTCGTTGTAGTCGCTGACGACGCGCGATTCGATGAACGTGCTCCAGTGACCGGATACATCGACACCGTCAATCACGAGTTCCTCGTGGGTCTTGAGGTTCTCGGGGCGAATCAGTGATTTCTCGTGGATGGGCATTCTGTCGGTGCCTAGTTGATTGTCTCGGAGTCGTCGATCACGAACGCCTCACCGTCGATGGATTTGAGCCGGGTCTTGCCGCTGCCCGGCCGCACGCCGTCAAGGCCGAGTAACCGGCGCGTGTGTTGCATCGGGTCTTCGGGCGCCGAGAAATCGGCGCGCAAATAGCTGCCGCCCTGCTCGCAGATATACTGGGCATAGGCCTGCGCACACAGGATGTCGACGTACTGCAGGACGTCGCGGAAGAATCCTTCATCCGACAGGAACTGACTCAGTTCCTCGCGCAACATCAGGAACGTGCCATACCCGTCCGCGACCTTGATCGTTAAGTGATCGACGTTGTCACCGTGCCAGATCTCGCGCAGGACGCCGGTATTTGCATTCGCGTCCCAGACCCACCGATTCATCAGCGGAATCTGTTCGGGATAGACGTTATGCAGCAATTCGGCGGCCAGGTCCCTGACCCACCGATGTTTCTTGTCCTGCGGGAACCGGGCGCAGAATGTGCTGATCCGGGCGTCGACGTTATCGTCGTCCGCAAACAGCGCGCAAATGCCTTCGTGCAGGTCCGGATACGTGTCGCCGGTCAGCCAGTTGCCGATACGGCGCCTGACGGTCGCCATAAACGTGCACAGCCCCTTGAACGTCTCGAGGTCGAGACTCTCGACCGCACCATCGGCCAGCGCCTGCTGGAACATCGAGCTCTTGAGTTTGACGGCATCGACGTAACGCTCGATACCTCCCTGTTCTTCAGAACCTGCAACCACAGACTGCAGCGCCATTCGAATCGCGTCGCCGGACAAGTCGAGCACGGGACGCTCGACATCAACCGTTTGCAGTGCAGTAAGCCGGGACACGACGCGTCGCCCTAGGCGCTCTTGTCGACCGGCTGGTGGAGTTCGCTCAATACGGACATCGCCGCCGCATGGCCCTGCGCAATCGAATCGTCGATCGTCTCGGGGCCCGTCGCCGCACCGGCCACGAATACGCCAGGCCGGGACGTATGTCCCATCGCACCGTAGCGATTCTCGGCCGCAATGTGACCATGCTCTTCGAGATCGACGCCGAAGATATCAGCAAGCTGCGGATTGTCGACGTTGGGGTCCATGCCGATCGCGTGGACGACCATGTCGAACGGGATTGTGATCGGCCGCTTGACGAGCGTGTCCTCGCCCTTGACGATCAGCTTTTCGCCATCAGATGTGACCTCCGCGATGCGCGCCTTGATGTACTTGACCTTGAATTCCTCCTGGCTTCGCCAGTAGTACTTGGTCTCGTACAGGCCGAACGTGCGAATGTCCATGTAGTAGATGTAGACGTGGCATTCGGGCAGTTCCTCGCGAATCTCCATCGCCAGGTTCGACGACACCGTGCAGCAGATCTTCGAGCACCACTCACGCCCGATCTGGCGATCGCGGGACCCGACACAAAGAAGGATCGCGACGCGCTGGGGTTTGCGGCCATCGGACGGGCAACGCACGCCCTGGCCAGACGAGATCATCTGCTCGACCTGGGTCGTCGTGACGACGTCGGGAAACGTGCCGAAGCCCCACTCGGGCTTGTTGATCGAGTCGAAGTGGGTGAATCCACTACAAAGTACCGCCGCTTCAACCTGTGCGTTGTCGCCATTGGAAAACTCTGCGGTGAAGTTGCCCGGTGTCCCGTCAAACTTCGTAACCGTGGTCCCGGTGAGAACCTTGATATTGGAATCGCCCTCTACCCGATCGACCATGCCGCCGATCGCATCCTTCGCCCACTCGCCCGATGGCACCAGCTTGGCGTAGCCGGACAGTATCGGCGCACCGCCGAGCTTGTCCTCCTTTTCAACCAGGATGCTGGAGCGACCGACGGTCCCGAGGCTGTGCGCTGCGGCCAGCCCGGCGGGCCCGCCACCGACGATCAGGATAGGTTTAGTCATTGCTTAGTCTCTTGAATCCCGGACCCGATGTAATCATTGTTCTCGGGTCATACAGCGTCTCGCCCTTGCCGGCTTCGACGTCTTTCAGGTAGGCCTCGAATTCGGCTTTCTTGGCCTGCCAGTCGATGCCCAGTTTGTCCATGAGGGTCTCGGTCGACGACGCATGCCAGTGCGACTGCACGATCTTGTAGGGATGCGCACCGCATACCAATGCTGCGAACTGGCAGTCGGCGAGTATAGGGAGGTCCACGGGTTTGCCTGCAGCCGCGCCTATCCACTGGTTCTTGTCGAGCGTCGTGATACAGCCGGTATCGTGACCAATCATCACATCGGCCTTTGCTTCTTCGACGGCGACGCGGATTTTGCGATCGATCGCGAACGAGCGCGTGAACTCGCGTTCGGAAATAATGTGCCGGAAACCGAAGCCGCAGCAGTCGTACCAGGTACGGTAGTCGATGACCTGCGTGCCCAGCGATTCGAGGATGCCGGTAGTCACGGCGACGCGATTGCCGCCGAGGATCTTGTCATCGTAGATCGCATCCTCGGGAACCATCTTGTAAACGTGACAGGCCGGGTGCACGGTCGCACGAATCTCGCTCGCGTCGATAACCTGGCGCTTCGCGATCTCGTCGCGCATGACGTGCAGCCACTCGGAGTAATGCACGACCTCTTCCGGTATCAGCAGCTTGCCGTCGACGAGGCGGCCCAGCTTGCCGAGAATCTTTTTGACGCGCTCGCGAAGTTTTGCGGACTGCAGCAGGTATCCGCGCACTTCCTTGTAGTTGCCGAAAGACGTACCGCAATGCACGAGCGGATAGAAATGACCCTCGGGCAGGCCCTGCGCCTTGGAAGACACATAGGCCTGGTGAAAGTTACGCAGGAATACAGCAGCGAGGCTTTCAATGTTGCCGATGCCTGAACCATGGTAATTCCACGCCGTACACGACGTCTGGTCCGTCTCGTCGAGGTAGCTGATGTCCAGCTCGTTCATGAGCCACAAGAGCGACGCCGGGTAACCCGGGATATTGCCGCACTGGCCGCAGGACTTGTGGTGCCAGAGCTGGTTGGTCGGCACACGCTTGTCCCAGCCATAAAGCGTCTTCACCGTAACGGGCTTGTGCTCGTCCTGGACTCTGTGGACCAGGATCTCGCCGTCCTTCTCGAGCTCCCACATGACGTCGCGGACATCTTCAACGCGATCCTTGTTCGTCAGCATCGAACGCCGGTTGACGATCTGGTCGACCCAGACCGTTGCGACATGGGCATCTTCCTTGCTCAGATTCGAATCGGTCCATTCGGACCCGTGACCCGTAAAACGTTCCCCACCATTACCTGTCGACATTTTCTGCTCCTAATCCTCGTCTTGCTCATCGAGCCAGTCTTCGTAGTCATCGCGTTTTTCGTCCATGATGTCGCAGATGACGTCGAAGAGGTTCTCATCAATTGTTTCAAGGCTGTCCAGCACGCCCGTCTCTTCCCAGATCGTGTAAAGCTCGACCGAGGTCTTGAGGTTGACCTCCCAGGCCGTCTTGGTCGTGTGCAAGGTCGGCATCGGGATGGCCTTGCGCAACAGCTCCAGCGGCGCATCGACCTTGGAAATATTCGGGCCCCAGTCGGCGAAGTGTTCCGGGTTGATCATGTCGGGCGACAGCTGGTTGCCCGTCGAAATCAGTTTCAGCATCACGCGGCTGAACGGCCGCAGCACGCTCTTGGCCGACTCCATGCCGTGCTTGATCGCAGTCTCGCGCATGAGCATCACGAGCCCGCCCGGCGAATTACCGAACGGGCAGCGCGCGGCACAGGTGTAGCACTGCGCGCAGGACCAGATCTTCTCCTGCATGGCATCGTAGATGCCCTCGAGATTCTCGGTCCAGAGCAGCTGCACGATCTCGCGCGGACTGAAGTCGTAGTAATGCGCGGCGGGACATGTCGCCGTACAGATACCGCAGTTCAGGCAGCCGTTCAGCTCGTGGTCGTAACGCATGTCCGACTGTATGTCCTGGAAGATTTCCTCAAGTTGCTCGCGGCCAACGGGCGATTCATCGGAAACCGGATCGCCGATGAATTCCTGGATGCGCGATGTCGATGAATGAGACATGAGTGAGTCCTAGTACGAAAGCACCCGAACGTCCTCTTCCATGACTTCTTCGATCAGGTGCGCGCCGCCGACGATGCCCTCGCATTCCGGGATCAGGTCATCCTGGGTCATGTCGAACAGGTCGAGATTCGGCGAGCAGCAGTAGAACTTGGCCCCGGCTTCATGGGCATCCTGTATGAAGCTGTAGACCGACTTGGGCGAACCCTCCTTGACGAAGAGTTTTTCGGCGACGCCCTTTTTCATGAGCCTGCCCGAGGTCGCCGTGCAGATTACATCGACCTCATAGTCCATCGCGGCGGCAACCGTGGCCTGGAAAATCGGCGCCCCGAGCTCTTCGCCATTACGCGGGTCGGTGTTGGCCATGACGATAATGAGTTTCTCAGCCATTTCTTGTTCCCCTCGGGTCGGCCGTCCGGCGCCTGCCGGCGCTCCAACAGCACATTAGCATATCCTAAATTACTGTTTCATCCAAACTCTTTGGGGCCTTTGCGGCCGCCTTCGGCGATGACATAAGGCCCGTGCATTGCACGAGCCCGGTCATGATTGGCACGAGGTCGTCCTCGATCTCCGGCTGCAGCGCGCGGAGCTCGTCGAGTCTGCGGGCCGCACCCTCGGGGACTTCTTCGAATTCCATGATCAGGTCTTCGACCATGCCGAGCTTAATCCCGGGATTGCCCAGGAAACCATAGGCATTGTCACCAACTTCGAACACGGCGGCTGAGCCGCCTTCGTCCACGGCCAGCACGCGGGCCGCATCGGGCAGCACGGGCCGGTCACGCATGTAGACAACCTGGCTGAAGGTCTCGGGCAGGTAACCGTTCAGGGCGTCGTGGACGACCCGGGTCGCGGTCGTGCACTCGAAGCGGAAATCGGCAGGCTCGCTCGAGCCGCCGGCCGCGATCGCCAGGATTTGCGCGCCCAGCCCGATGCCGATGACCGGCGTGCCCTCTGCCAGCATCGCGCGCGTGATCGCGATCTCCTCGGCCAGCGTCGGCAGGTCCCGCGTGCCGGCGCTGCCCCAGGGCCCGCCGCCAAGCAGGATCAGTGCGTCCGCCGGCAGGTCCGGTCCGGGCAGCTTCGCTTTGCCGCCCGCAAACGGACGAAAGTACTGGAAGCGAATTCGCCGCCCTTCGAGGTGGTCTTCCATGAGTCCAAGATACTCGCCTGCCGTGTGCTGCAGAACGGCGACGACGTTCATCGGCGTCTCGGTACGCCCGGCCATTGCGAATGCGTCAGGACTGCACTCAGGCATTACGGGCTCCTGCCAGCGCGTTCGCGATCGAGGCCTTGAAGTCTTCGGGGGACACGCTGAGCATGTCGATATCGTTGTCATTGAAGAACGCGTCGATCTCGCCGTCGATCTCCTCGATGCGCGTCCCGGCCAGGTGGGCCTCGAGATCGAACACGATTCTTGGCGGCGTCACGAAAAAGTCGCCTGAGATCAGGGCACGCTGCAATACTTGTTTTGTCGGTCCCTCGAGCTTGACGAACGAATCGATCGTTCCGCCGGCACCCGTGTGGGTTCCTGCCAACGTACCGTGGTCATCACCGGGGTTGTCGATTTCGGCAACAAACTCGTCGGTGCCGATTTCTTCAATGAAGTATCGATTGGCCAACGCTTCCTCGTTTTCGGTGATATCGCCTGGCGCGGCCGAAATGCCGAGGCCCTCGGTGAATCCTCGAATGAGCGCGCCTTTGATCGTCTCGATGTCCGGCATCTCATCGCCGAGCAATTCTTTGAGCGTTACGACCCGTTGCGCCGCCGAGTCCAGGTCCCGCTTGGCGAGCTTGGCCTCCGGGATCCTCAATGCCTGGACCATCTGCTGGGGGTTCATGTCCACGAGTACCGTGCCCTGGTAGATCAGCACGTCGCCATCGAAGAAGCCACCGGTACCGGAAATCTTGCGCCCGTCAACCTCGATGTCATTACGCGGGCGGAACGTCGCATCGACGCCCAGTTCCTTGAACCCGAGCGCGGCAGCGTTACAGATCTTTTCTGCAAGTTCGGGTAAAGCTGCCACCCCCAACGATGAGCGATGAAAGACGAGCTCCCAACCGAGCTGCCCCTCATCGAGATAGATCGCGCCGCCGCCCGTGATTCGACGCACGATGCCGACCCCGTTGTTGCGGCAAAAATCGAGGTTGATCTCGCGGCTCAGATCCTGGTGCCGACCGATCAGCGCTGTCGGAGGAAATCGCAGAAAACGAATCGTGTCCGGCACGTGGCCGGCCTGACGTTCCTCGATCAGTGCTGCGTCGAACGCGATATTGGCACGCCCCTCGCGCACACCGGTATCAATAATGCGAAAGGAATCTGTCATGACAGTCCTGGCCGTGTGTTACTCGACGCGCACGGGGATGTCGAGTTGCCTGCGGATCTTCCTGACGTCTTTCCTGGACGGCTGGAACGGGTAACTCGCGATGTCCGACGGCGGAGAGTCGCCATAGGGACGGTCGCAGGCCGAAATATCATCCTGAAACTTGCCCGGGCAGCCCGAGGTTCGGAACGCGATGCCGGCGTCGATGACGTCAGCGAGTTCGGCATCGGAAATACCGTAGGACTTGACCCGGCCGAGGTCGTCGAAACTCATCTGGTCGACACGCACGCCACGATAGTCGATCAGGTAACGCGCGAGCTGCACCCGGCGCCACTGATCACGCGGTGTAGCCGGCAGGTGATCCATGAGCGAACCTTCCTCGGGAAAGAAACAGAACATGTGACTGTGCCCACCGAGATCGACCAGCTCTTGCACGAGATTCAGGACCTCGTATTCCGTCTCGCCCATACCGACAATGATGTGGGCCCCGAACTTCTGCGGACCGAAGATATCCCGGGCGTCCATCATGATCTCCCAGTACTTTGACCACTTGTGCGGCGACTGCACGCCCTTACCCCGAGTCTTGTCAAAGATTTCGGGGGTCGCCGCATCGAGCGCCACCGTGAAGATGTCGGCGCCGAGATCCTTCGTCTTCTGCACGTCCTCACGCCTCATCGTCGTCGGGTTCGACAGGATCGAAATCGGGATGGCGTCCGGGTCAATCTTGTCGGTCCACTGCTTGAGCACCGAAAACGTGTCGTCTTCCGAACGCGGGTGCGTGATCATCGAGATGCACATGCGATGAAATGGACTGTTGCCGGGATCCTGGGCAACGATGTCGACGATGTCGGTCATCGGCACGGCCGGCCAGTCGACGCGAATGAAATTACGATCGGCATAGTCCCGGTCGGCTTCGCGGTGTCGCGCGAGGCCGCAGTACGCGCAGTTCGCGCGGCAACCTTCGGGATAGGTCAGCAGCAAATTGAGGCATCGCGTGCAGTCGCAACGATGCATTCGACCACCCATGATGCCCAGCGTGATGGCTGCTGCATTCGACATTTGCACATACTCGGGCGAACGCATGTGCGGCGCCAGGATGTTGTTGTTCGGCAGGTATACACCCTGCGGTGGAATGTCGTTGGCCTTGACGGGCTTGCCGTTGCGTCGATCGACGGGCGTCTTCTCGGGCAGGCGCGGTTCCATTTCGACATTCGATTTCGGTTCAAAACAACTCATCATCAGTGTCCTTGTCTCATGCCGCGCAGGTCTGCGCCAGCCTCGCTCTAAGATCCCCGCCCAGTTTGATCGAGCAGCAGGAATGCGCCTGCTCGAACGGTCTGCCGACTGCGTGCGCGACCGATACGGCCCCCTCCGCCGGAAACGCGATTCCGTCCAGGCCGGCCATGATCGCGTAGGCGTCGGTGACGCGCTTGTGCATGCCGGGCGGCCGGGCGCAGCCCAGTAACACCTGCTGGTCGGGCAAGCGCTCGCGGGCTTCCAGGAAGATCCTGCCGACGTCCGATGTCTGCGGCGTCACGAACGTGCCGGGTTTGGCATAAAACGGCATGATCACCACGAGCACGAGCGCAGTAACCGGGTAACGGCTGACAATGTCGAGCGCGTTTGCTTCGCCCAGTATCCTGCCGTAGTGCAGACCGATCACGATGTGCGGCGTGACCTCCATAGTCGTTGAACACAGCGCGGCCAGCGTCTCCTCGAAGTCTTCCACGGGCCGCTTGAGCTTGTAGACCTGCTCGATCGTCTCGTTCGCGCCGATAACGTCCATCATCACGGTGTCGACGCCGGCCGACTCCATGGCCTTCGCCTGTTGTTCTTTCATCAGCGCGCTGTGCACCGCGATGCGCATATCGGGGTAATCACGCTTTAGACCTTCTACAATAGGAAGGTAGCGCAAATAATTGATTTCGTTGCGTTTATTTGAGCCGCCCGATAGCAGAAAGCCGTTGAGTTCCTGCGTCTCGACGAGGTGCCGCACCTTGGAATCGAGCATCTCGGGATTGGTTGCCGGAATCATCGGCTCGAGAATTTTTTTCTGGCAGTGATCGCAGTTCAGGCCGCAAGCCGCTGCCGTGATCGAGAACGCCGGGAAGCTGTTCTTGCCACAGCCCTTGAGTTCGGTGGTCTCGTATTCCTTGAATGTCGGCGTGGAAAACCGTATCGGGCGCGGAGCGCGCCCCGCTGCGGCGTCCTCGAACCTGGCGATGAGCGACGCGTCGAACTCGGCATCCTCGAGGTCCTCGATATCGGCCAGGTAATCGATCCACGCCATTGCTTCAGTCCTTGACCAGCTGAGCAGCCAATAATTCTATCTCGGCGCGAACCGGGCCGTCATGCGGAATATCCACGAGGGTTGTCAGCCAATGCGCATCGACATCTTCTTCGTCGATCAGGTCGCACTCCATCATCGTCAGCATTTCGACGGCAGCTGCGGGTAGCGTCTCGGGCAATTCTTGGCCCGTCAGTCGGCCCCACATACCTGCCCAGTAACGACAGACGGTCCAGGGGTTATAGCCCCCGCCACCCAGAACCACCGAGGGCACTCCAAATTCGAGCAACTGGTCGACCGTCTCCCAAAGCGCAACATTACTCAGCTCCATCGACGATAGCGGGTCGCCGGCGAGGCTGTCAGCTCCGCAACACAGCACGAGCGCATCCGGTCGGAAATCCGTTGCAATTGGCAGCACGGCAGTCTCCACCAGGTAACGAAGTTCGGCGTCATTAAGTCCCCGCGGTACCGGAAAGTTGCGCGCGCCTCCACCGGCCCTGTCGTCGGCTGCGCCGCTGAACGGCCATCGATCCTGTTCGTGGATCGACAGCGTCAGCACCCGCGGTTCCTCGGTGAAGGCCTCTTCGACACCGTCGCCGTGATGCGCATCCAGATCGACATACAGTACGCGGCGGCATCCCCGCTTGAGAAAGGTCCGGATCGCGAATACGGGATCGTTGAAATAGCAGAAACCGCTCGCACGATCGCGACGTCCATGGTGCGTCCCACCCGACGGGTGGAAGACCACGTGGCCATCGCACGCAAGTTCTGCCGCCAGGATCGAACCGCCAACCGTCGTAGCGGCGCGTTCGAACACGCCCTCGAACAGAGGATTCTCGAGCGTTCCTATGTTGTAACGCTCGCGAATTTCCGGATCGACATTCCCCGCGGAATCTGCGTATTGCAGGGCCTCGACATACTGGGAATCATGAAACCCGGCGAGTTGTTGAACAGTCGCCGCGTGTGGGATGCGGAAGTCTTCTTCTCGCAGCCAGCCGAGTGTGCGCACAAGATCGAGCACCGCCGAGTGCCGTACGATCTTGAGCGGATGATTGGCGCCGAACGCGGCACGCCGGAATACCTCGCTGCCCAAATAAAGCGGGGCCTGATAAAGGGCGGTTTCCGGCTGTGGTTGGTGCATACTGTCGCGACCAGTGTTGGAATAGATCGGGTCTGACCCGAAGGGCCAGAATATTCTATCGCCCTAATAAAGACAATTCTGATATTCTAATATGCTCCCGAGGGCTGGAACCGGTAAAGACGAAGAGGTGAATTCAATGTCCAGTGAAGCTCAAGTCGTACAAGACGCAGTGAGCGCAGCACCAGTCGCTGCTCCCGAAGAAAAAAGCATGTCGATCATCGTAACCAAAGGTAGCCTCGACTGGGCCTACCCGCCGTTTATTCTTGCAACTACTGCGGCCGCTATGGGATTGCCGGTCACGATGTTCTTCACCTTCTACGGCCTGCCGCTGCTGCTCAAGAAACTCGACCTGCAGGTGACGGCTGCCGGCAACCCGGCGATGAAGATGCCGATGATGGGCGGCCACATGGGACTGCCCAATCTCGTAACCGCGATTCCCGGCGTCGACGCGGCATGCTCGGTCATGATGAAGAACCTGATCAAGAAAAAAGGCGTTGCCTCGATAGAAGAGCTGCGCGAGCTCGCCGTGGAGGCTGACGTTCGCCTGATCGGCTGCCAGATGACGATGGACCTGTTCGAGTACGACAAGGAAGACATGATCGACGGTATCGATATCGGCGGCGCGGCGACGTACATCGAATGTGCGTCCAATGCGCACATCAACCTGTTTATTTAAGCGGAGCTATCGGAAATGGCTGACCACACACTCGACGCAAAGGGATTGAACTGCCCGTTGCCGATCCTCAAGGCGCGTAAAGCGCTCAACGAGGTACCCGTTGGTGGGACCCTGGAAATCCTGGCGACTGACCCCGGGTCCGTGGCCGACTTCGAGGCGTTCTGCCGCCAGACCGGTCACGAGCTGGTCGAGCATTCGGTCGACGACAACGTTTACCGTTTCCTGCTCAAGAAAGCGGCTTAGACAACTTCCCGGGCCTCACTGACGAGGCCGGCCGAGCGGGATACTTGGTGCAACATATAGATGGGGCGGCCCTGAACGACTGACTCGTCGATACCCTTGCGAACATCAACTGCGATACTTGGCATGATGCGCGCCTGGGTTCCCGCCCACATGCGTTCGATCGGCCAGTGCACATGCCCGCAAAGCAATCCGATGACCTGCGGCTGCCGCTGTACGATGTCTGCGAGAGCCTCGGCCTCTTCCGGATGGCGGTAGCCACCGACGTAATGATCGCCAACGTCGAAGGGCGGGTGATGAATGAAGAGCAGCGTCGGCCGGCCGGGCTGGTCATGGAGCGTCTTGTCGAGCCAGGACTGCCGTACTTCGCAAAAGCGGCCCTTGCGTTCGCTCGCCAACGTCGAATCGATGCCGACGAGGCGCGTATCGTAATCGTCGATCACATAGTGCAGGAAATCGCCCGTCGCGGGTAAATAAGCCAGGTCACTCAACGCGGCACGCATCGCGTCCTTATCGTCGCGGTTGCCCGGCACCGGGTAAAGCGGCGCCTCGAGCGGTGCCAGCAGTTCGCGCAAGAGCGCGTACTCTTCAGGCTGACCATGCTGCACCGTATCGCCGGTGAAAATCACGGCGTCGGGCTGCCGGTAATTGATGTCGGCGACAGTGCGGCGCAGGCAGTCGGCCCGCAAACTCGCTGCGGGCTGGTCCGACTCTGGCGACAGTATGTGCGTGTCGCTGATCTGCGCAATGAGCACTAGTCGACGATGTGATAGACGGGCGCTTTCTCCAGCTCCCATTCACCCGTGTTCTTGTCGTACTGGGAAAGCGTAAAGCAATGCCAATCCTGGTCGTCGAGCTTCATGTGGTCGCCGCGATAGTAGTACCCGGGCCACCGTGTCTCCTTGCGGAACAGCGTGTGGTGCGTGACCGATTCCGAGGCGCGCAGACGATGTTGCAGCTCCCATGCCCGCTGCAGCTGATGCAGGTCTTCGGCGCCGATGTTGTCCATGTCCTCCCGGAGCATATCCAGCAATTCGAGGCCTCTTGTCAGTAACGGTTCGTTCGTCATGTAACCGGTACTGATTCCGCCAACGTACTCGTCCATGATTTTCTCGAGACGCTGCAGGCCCTGTATCGGCGAGAAATAACTCGGCGAAACGGTGCCCGCGACGATCTCGTTGCGTCCCACTTCGTAGTTTTCGAGAGGCTGGAAGACTTTCTTTTTCAGCCCCTGGTACTCGTCCTCGCTGACCTGTGGCGCATCCTTGCCCATGTTCTTGATGTACCTGACCGCCGCCTTGGCGGCGATACGGCCTTCCGTGTAAGAGCCCGATGAGAATTTGTGGGCGGTGCCACCAATCGTATCACCGGCCCCGAACAGACCATCGACCGTCATCATGCGGTTGTAGCCCCACTGATACTCGTCAGGCGCGTAGTCTTCGGGTCCGCTCGCCCAGGCACCCGAACACGTAGCATGAGAACCCATGACGTAAGGTTCGGAGGTCGTCAGTTCGGGATTGACGTGCTTGGGATCGATATTCTGTGATGCCCACACAACGGCCTGGCCGATAGTCATGCCCAGGAAGTTCTCCCAGCCGATGGTTTCCTTGTGAGGATCCTGGAAGGCCTCTTTGGTCACCATTCGGATCGGCCCCCTCCCCGCCTTCAGTTCCTCGAGCAACGCATGGTTACGCAGGCAGGTCGGGACCGGGTGACGATCGACGTAGTCACCTACGAGCTCCTTCGTATGGTCGTACCATTTGGACTCGTACTCCTCGCCGTAGGCGTTCTCGGTGTACGTCTTCAGATGGAGGAAGTACGCACCGACCGGGCCGTAGCCGTCCTTGAATCGCGTGAGGACGATGCGATTTTCCATCTGCGTCATCTTGGCGCCGACCTCGATCGGCAAGGCATACGCGGAAGCGCTGCTCCACGGGGCGTACCAGGTCCTGCCCATGCCCTCGCCGACCGCGCGTGGCTTGTAGATATGCGATGCGCCACCCGCGGCCACGATGACGGCTTTGGCACGAAAAACATAGAAATCGCCGGTACGAACGTTGAAACCTACGGCGCCCGCAACCCGGTTTTCTTTCGTCTTGTCCATCAGCAGGTGGGTCACCATGATGCGGTTGTAGACCTCTGACGCAGCCTCGCGCGCGGCTTCGGCAACAATCGGCTTGTAGCTTTCGCCGTGAATCATGATCTGCCATTTGCCCTCGCGCTGGTAGCGGCCGGTCTCGGGATCGCGCATGATCGGCAGGCCCCACTCCTCGAACTTGTGGACGGTAGAGTCCACGTGGCGCGCGATGTCGTAGCCGAGATCCTCGCGAACGAGGCCCATGAGGTCATTGCGCGCATAGCGGACGTGATCCTCGGGCTGATTCTCGTCCCACTGCATGCCCATATAGCAGTTGATGGCATACAGACCCTGGGCTACGGCTCCGCTGCGTTCGATGTTGGCTTTCTCGACGCAAACGATCTTGAGGTCGCGACCCCAGTGCCGGGCTTCGTAGGTCGCGCCGCAACCGGCCATGCCACCGCCGATGACGAGAACGTCGGAATCTACAAATTTTGTCTTTCTACGTGAGAACAGTCCCATTAGACCACTCCCTTCTTGAGTTGGTCCGGATTCAACGCGGGCAAGCCGCCTTCAATGTTCAGTGCGTCGGGTTCGTGGGCAAGCACCTGGCTCATCAGGTCCTCGTCACTGGGCGGCGGCAACTCGGCCGGCGAAGGAATCGTTCCCCAATCCGTCGTGCGTATTGGCGAGACGAAGTCCTTTTCATGACCGTTCCTGAAGATGATCTTCCAGGAGATCGTGCCTTTCTCTGGCTCACGCAGTACGCGCACGCTGTGACCGAGCGGTGCGAAATCAGCATAACCGCGGGCGTCAATCGCGTTCTGGGGGCACGCCTTGACACACGAATAGCATTCCCAGCACATGTTCGGTTCGATGTTGAGTGCACGCCGATAGGTCTTGTCGATGTGCATGATGTCGGACGGACAGATATCGACGCAGTGTCCACAGCCGTCGCAACGAGTCATATATACGAAAGTAGGCATAAATTCCGTCCTTCTCAGTAGTTACGCGACGAATGGGTGACTTTGCTGAACTTCGCGGGTTCGTCTGCAGGTGCTGGCAAATTGGATCTTGTGCCGTTAGCGGCCGACAGGCGCTTCTCGAACGCCGCGGCGGGCTTGAAGAACATGTGGGCAAACTTCGACCAGGGCACGGAGCTGAACAGGATCGTGGTAAAGATGACATACAGCCAGAATGCGATCATGGTCCAGTCGTGCCCCTTCGCCTGAAGGTATCCCCAGACCAGCGCGAACGTTGCGCTGCCGAGCAACGACAGAATGAACAGGTCCGCCTTCATGAGCCGAAACGGTGAGCCACCCTCGGCCGAGACATCGGCACGAATGAAGAACCAGAACCAGTAGCCGCCGACGCACACCATCGCCGCGCCCAGCCACCACAATTGCGGCCAGATCGCCGGCGTCACGAGGTCGCTGGTCGGATAGCGGAATACCATCACCACGGTCGCGAGAGCGAAGAAAATGAATCCGTACATGCCGAGGAGATGTGCGATACGGCGCTTCTGATTGCAAAACTCGCCTGAGACCGCGACATCGACGACCGCGGTCTTGATCGCCATGGAGAGCATCTCTGCGCCACCGACTTTTGTGCCCGCAGCCTTCGATTTCCGCATGTTCTCGCGAAAATACCTGGCGCTCTTTTTATGCAGTACATCGTAGATCGTGCCCAGTGCAACCAGGACGATCATCACGATGATGTAGGTCTGCATAATGGCGGGCGAGATGAACGCCGAGACTTCGGCGAACGGATTGGTTGCAAACATTAAATGTCCCCAATGCGAAAAAAGCTGCAGATTATCTTATTAGAATTTGCTAATTCTTATACGGCGTAAAGGACCTCACTGTCAATCCGATAAATTACTGACGCCCCTCGCTGTCGTAATATTCCCGCAGCACGGCGACTACCTCGGGACGGCTGAATTCCGGCGGGATTTCCTCACCGTTGGCGAACATCTCGCGCAGTCGCGTGCCTGAAATTGCGAGCCGGTCGTTCTGTTCATGCGGACAGGTCTTGCTCGTTGCCATGCCATTGCACTTGTAGCAATAAAACGTGATGTCGATCTTCAGCGGCTGCGTATGCATGCTGCCGGGTGGCAGCGTGTCAAAAATGTGGTGCGCGTCGTGCGGTCCGTAATAGTCGCCGACGCCGGCGTGATCGCGCCCGACGACGAGGTGCGAACAGCCGAAGTTCTGCCGGAAGACGGCATGCAGCAATGCCTCACGGGGACCTGCGTAACGCATCTCGATGGGATAACCGGCCTGCAGGACGGTGCCCTCCACGAAATAGTGCTTCGCAAGAGCATCGATTGCCTTGACCCGCACGTCGGCCGGAATGTCGCCGGGCTTCAGCGCGCCCAGCACCTGGTGAATCAAGACGCCGTCGCAGACCTCGATGGCGATCTTTGCCAGGTACTCGTGGCTGCGATGCATCGGGTTTCTTGTCTGGAACGCGGCTACATTCGACCAGCCTTTCTCCAGGAACATCGCCCGGGTCTCTGCCGGGCGGTGATAAAGCCCGGCATAGGTTTGCGGAAAGTGGCCTTCCGAAAACGTGCGCACCGGACCAGCGAGATTGACAGGTCCCTGGCTCATGACTTTGTCAACGCCGGGATGGGCGACATCCGTCGTGCGGAACACGTGTGAGCATTCGAAACCGGTATCGGCCGAGTATTTTTCCTCGACGGTGAGAATGCCGAGCAATTCGTCCGTATCGCCGGCAGCCAAGGCGACGTCTTCACCGAGGCCGATGCTGTCGCCGAGTTCCTGTGTGCAGGACAACGTGATCGGAATAGGCCAGAAAAGTCCCCCGGCCAGTTTCATATTTTCGCAGCAGCCACGCCAGTCGGCCTCACCCATGAAGCCATCGAGCGGCGTATAAGCACCCATGCCGAGCATGAGCAGGTCGGAGACCTCCCGGGTCGTCATCGCTACCTTTTTCAGACTTGCGGCCCGCTCGAGGTCTTCTGCTCTTTCGGATTCGGGTAATAGCAGCGGGTGCAGCGAATCGGAGCCGTGAGGAGGAACGAGATTGGGCATACGTGGCTACCTGATCAGGGCGACGCCGCCAATGACAAGCGCGGCGAGCAAGAGAGTTTGAATGACCATTACGCCGACCGGCGCCGGCCCGACGTCGGCCAGCGCTTTCAGCGACGTTTTGACGCCGAGTGCCGCGACCGCGGTCAGCAGGCACCAGCTCGAGAACGGCGTCAGCACAGACTGTGCGGTTGAAGGAACCCAGCCCATGCTGTTGACAATAACAAGAACGACGAATGCAATCAGGAACCACGGCAGCAGCGGCCGCCTGTCCGGCGATTCGGCACGGCTGCGGTGAGTGATCAGCGAGATCGTGATAACGACGGGCACCAGGCAGGCCACGCGGATGAGTTTCACGAGCGTGGAAATTTCACCCGTCTGATCAGAAATGATGTACCCGGCGCCAACGACCTGTGCGACATCATGAATCGTCGCGCCGAGAAACACACCCGCGGTGGCGTTGTCGTACTGCAGGTAGGTCGCGAACACCGGGTAAATGACCATCGCAGCCGTGCTCAAGGCCGTGACGCCGGCAACCGTTATGATCGTGTTGCGCTCATGATCTTTGTGCGTCGGCAGCACCGACGAGATTGCAAGGGCGGCAGAGGCGCCGCAAATGGCAACTGCGCCTGCGGACAGGACAGACTGGTCGCCCTTCAGACCGAAGGCTCGTCCGACGAGCCCGCCGGCGAGAATGGTGACGACGACACTCACGACGATCAGGCCCACAACGGGCCAACCGAGATCCATCACCTCGGTCGTCGTAATGCGTAAACCGAGCAGCGCGACGCCAATACGCAGAATGTTGCGGCTTGCGATATATATGCCGCGCGCGAAACGCTCGTCCTCCGTAAGAAAGTTGAACGCCATCCCGAACAACAAGGCATACAACATTGCCGGACCGCCGAGCTGGTCGCTGACAAACCTGACAGCGAGGGCGATGGTTGCAGCCAGAAGCAGGCCGGGTCCTGCATCCCGCAGCCTGTCACGCAAATCGGTCACCTGAAGCCCCAGTTGTTGCGCCAGCGAGCGCCGGCAGAGTACAAATTAGTATATTATAATTTCTAAATATACAGGAAACATGTCGATGCTTAACAGGCGGATTACCCGGTGAAAAACAATCAACGCGGCATTCATGAAATGTATGCTGAAAACCCGGTCACGGCCGACGAACTCATCTGGGGACGGAAGGTCGACCCCCTCACTCGCCGTGGCTTCCTGAAGAACAGCGGGTTGGTCGCGATGTCTGCGGCGCTCGGCGCATCAATCCCGTTTGCGCACCTGATGCCCGGCGGGCTGATACCTGCTGCTCTCGCACAGTCCGGCGAGGGTTTCACGATTCCGGGAAAAGAAGGCTTGATCATCCTCAATGACCGGCCCGTCAATGCCGAGACTCCGGCGCATCTGCTCGACGACGAAGTCACGCCGGGTAAATATCTCTTCGTTCGTAACAACGGCACGCCGCCTGTAACCACGAACATCGATCCCGACGCCTGGGCGCTGGAGATTGCCGGCGAGTCAGCGGCGCGACCGCTGACGTTGACGATCGCCGAACTCAAAGAGAAGTTCGAGCACCACACCTACCAGCTGCAGCTCGAGTGCGGCGGCAACGGCCGCAGGGAATTCGTTCCGCCCGCCGCCGGCAACCAGTGGTCGGTCGGCGCCGTAGGGTGCCCTGAATGGACCGGCGTGCGGCTCAGGGATGTACTCGAGGAAGTCGGCATTAAAGATGATGCTGTCTACGTGGCCTACTACGGTGCCGACACCCATGCGAGCGGTGATCCGACCAAGGTGCCGATCTCGAGGGGCGTGCCGATGCACAAGGCGCTCGAGGATGAAGCGCTGATCGCCTGGGCGATGAATGGCGAAGACATCCCGCCAATGAACGGCTACCCGCTGCGACTCGTGATCAGCGGCTGGCCCGGTTCGGTTGCCGGCAAGTGGCTGAAGAAACTCGTCGTGCGCAACATCGTCCACGACGGGCCGAAGATGACGGGTACCTCGTACCGCGTGCCGTGCAAACCCGTCGCTCCCGGCAGCGTGGTGCCCGACAACGAGATGTGCATTATCGAGTCAATGCCCGTCAAATCACTCGTGACCTTCCCTCGCTCCGGCATCGAACACGCACTCGGGGAAGCACTCGCCGTGCGTGGCCACGCCTGGGCTGGCGACAACGCCGTCGGTGCCATGCATGTCTCGATCGACTTCGGCGCGACGTGGCAGGAAGCCGACCTCAAAGCCCCGCGCAACCGCTATGCATGGCAGCGTTGGAACGCCAGGCTCGAGTTCCCGGAAACCGGCTATTACGAAATCTGGGCGCGGGCGACGGACGACGTCGGCCGCTCGCAGCCGATGGTGCTGCCCGGCTGGAACCCGAAGGGTTACCTCAACAACGCCTGCCATCGAATCGCAGTACAGGTGATCTGATGTTGCGACTGCTCCTGATCATGATCGCGCTGCTTGCCGCGCCTGCCGCGGCGCAGGATATTCCGGTCGATCCGTTCTCGGGACTGAAGATGACGGGCGACTGGCAGATCGTGATGGGCAATTGCATCGCCTGCCACTCGCCCAAACTGATCACCCAACAACGCGGCACCCGTGACCAGTGGCTGCAGATGATTCGCTGGATGCAGGAAAAGCAGAACCTGTGGCAATTCCAGCCCGAGGTCGAAGACAAGATCCTGACGTACCTTGCGGAAAATTATCCACCGCGTGAAGATCAGCGACGCGCAGCGGTTCCGCCGCACCTGATGCCGCCGAATCCCTACGCACCGCCGACCCAGCAACCAAACCGGGAGACAGACAATGCTGGTCAATCCCTCTGACCTTGTCGCGCAGGCAAAAGCAACAATCCGGGAATGTTCGGTAGTAGACGTGCACGACTGCATCGGCGCCGACACGATTTTCATCGATATCCGTGAAGCCGCGGAGTATCAGCGCGGCCACATCCCGGGCGCCGTGCACCTCCCGCGCGGCCTGCTCGAGTTCGAGTTGCACAGTCTGGTCGATCGCTGCCGCAAGGACATGAACGTTCCCCCCGAAGAGCAACCGATTGTCCTTTACTGCGGTACCGGAGGTCGGTCGGCATTTGCCGCGGTTACTGCGGAAGCGCTCGGCTACAAGAATGTGAAGTCGATGTCAGGCGGTATTGTTGCCTGGGCCGAGGCGCGGCATCCGATCGATTTTCCTGAATAGATAGCGATCAATCCACCTGGTGGACAGGGCGCTCATACTGTTTGATCTCGGCGGCGTCCTGGCCGACCTGGGGAATCCACCGTTGCAGATGGGACTGGAATGGACTCGAGTCAGTCCTCAGGGCTTGCGGGATCACGCGCCGGGAAAAGTAGGCAGGTCGCCGAGCCCTTGGCCAGAACGACCCCTCGGTCGTCGTAGATTACGCCGTCAGACTGGCCAACCTGCTTGCCGACGCGAACGACCTTGCCCTCGGCGCGCACGTGACCGGTCTTGATCGTTATCGAGCGTACAAAATCGATCTTGACTTCCACGATCGTGAAACCGGTCCCCGGCGGCAGCGTGGAGTGAACCGCCGATCCCATGCACGAGTCGAGTAGCGCCGCCGGCCAGGCTCCGTGAATGGTGCCGTTGGGATTACAGTAATCAGGGCCTGTCGTGCCCTCGATAACGGCACGGCCCTCCTCGACCTCGGTGAGGCGGAAGTCGAGTGTATGCGCCATGCTGGGATGGTCGATGCGCCCGTCGGAGATCGCGGTCAGAACTTCCAGACCGCTCATTCCCTTGATCTCTTCGGGCGACACCGGCGGCGAGTCCTAGTCCGTCACGAGTTCGACTTTCTTGACCACCTTGATCTGGTGATGGTCTTCATGGGCGCCATCATCAGTGATGAATTCGAGTTTGACTCTCGATTCCTCTTGCGCCAACGCCACACCAAACATTCCCACTGCAACTAGACTGATCGCAGCTTTTAACGTGTCCATGGGTCATTCTCTCCGTCTTGGTTAAGTCACGTCGCATAAGGTGCGCAGCCGTGGCGAATGGTCGCATTGTATATAATTCGGCCGATCAGTTGCTGGCCTGCAGCCCTGCTTCCCCGGTCAGTGCCAGGTCGAGTACCTCCCAGCTGTGTGCCGTGACGCGAACAGGCCCGCGAACACGCTCCAGAAACCGCATCGGCCAGATGTAGCCGCCGATTTCGGTGTGGCCTGCGAACGCGACGTCGACGTGTGCACCACGTGTCGATGCCAGGCCGTCGATCGTAAAGTGAACGAGATCGAGGTAACCGGTCAAGTCGTTGATCCAGAGTATGGCCTCATCCTGCTCGGAGAAACCGAATCCCGGCCGCAATTCGGCATGGATGCGCTGATAGGTCTGGCCATCACGCGTTGCCGACGGCATCAAAGTCAACCTGGCATCCCGCAGCCTGAAGAACGAGGGGCCGCTCAGGAACATCGTGTATGCATCCGCAACCAGCGCTGATGCCGCTCGCGTCGTTTCGTCATCCGACTCCTTGCCGTTGTAGATAACGGAAACATCATCCGCCGTGCGTGCCACGAGCTTGGTGCCGTCGGGACCATCATGCACTTGCAGCAAAGCACCCGACGAACGATCGAGCACTTCCTCGGACTGCTTGCGATAGCCCGCATCGACGAGAACGGGTTGCAGGAACTTGACCGTCTGCCGCCAGCGGCCGTCATAGTGAACATGTATCGAGCCCTGCTCGTCGAACAGGTAACCGCCGTGTGCCGCTATCGAGCGGTCGAGTACGGTCTTGGCCGCCTGCGGGTCGCCGGCAGTTTCAGGCTCCGGGAAAGGTGTGGCACAGCCGGCAATCAGCGCGGCCAGTAGCAGTGATATGACAGGTCTCATAATGTTGCTCGTTTCGAATCAACCAGGCAGCAACATACAGAGTTTTGCGGCGCTCGCTCGCCGCTGTTACAAACGCTTACGTTTCAGGCGCGCTCCGCCCAGTCGGCCAGCCCGCGGCCTTCTCCAACGAGTTTTTCCAGGAGCGGCGCCGGTGTCCAGTGATGCTCTCCGAACCGCTCTCGGAACTCATTGATCCGAGCAAGCACACGGTCCAGGCCGACCGCGTCCGCGTAGTGCATCGGACCACCCCGCCAGACCGGAAACCCGTAACCGTAAATGTAAACAACATCGATATCCCCGGGCCGCTGGGCAATACCTTCTTCCAGTATCCGGAAGCCCTCGTTGACCAGTGCATAGATCAACCGGTCAACGATTTCTTCCGCATCGATGGCGCGCCGCGCAATGCCCAGAGCAGCGGCTTCGCGCTCTACGATCTCGTGAACCTCTGCGTCGGGACTCTGTTTTCGCGTTTCGGGATCATAGATATAAAAACCCTTGCCGCTCTTTTGGCCGAGCCGGCCCGCCTCGACAAGCACGTCCGCAACACGATACGCGGCCGGATCACCACGCTCATCCTCGGGCAAGGCCTGCCGCGCCTTGTAACCCACGTCGAGACCGGCGAGATCCGCAACGCTGATCGGACCCATTGCCATTCCCCACCCGACCATCGCCGCATCTACACTTTCGGGTGTTCCACCTTCGACCAGGCACAGCTGCGCTTCACGGAAATATCCTTGCAGCATGCGATTGCCAATGAAGCCATAGCACACACCGGATACCACCGCGACCTTGCGAATGCGCTTGGCCAGCGCCATGACAGTCGCCAGTACTTCGTCTGCGGTCTTCTCGGCGCGGACAACCTCGAGCAACTTCATGATGTGCGCAGGACTGAAGAAGTGCATGCCGAGAACGTCTGATCGGCGATTCGTGGCTTTCGCTATTTCATTGACATCCTGGTAAGAGGTATTCGTCGCGAGTATCGCGCCCTGCTTACAAGTCTTGTCGAGCTTCGCAAAGATTTCTTTCTTGAGCTCCGGGTCCTCAAACACCGCTTCGATGACGAGATCGACGTCGGCAAGCGCCGCATAGTTTGTGTGACCCGTGATAAGACCACGGCACTGTGTCGCCCTTTCCTCGCTGAGCTTGCCGCGCTTTACGCTGCCGGCGTAGTTGCCGTCAATAATTGACAGACCCCGCGCCAGGGCTTCATCGTTGATCTCGACCATGTGGACAGGAATACCGGCATTGGCGAAGCTCATCGCGATGCCGCCGCCCATCGTGCCGCCGCCGATGATCCCGATCGAGTTAATTTCGCGCTTTGGCGTGTCCTTTGACAATCCCGCTAACTTGGCGGCCTCGCGCTCGGCGAAGAACAGGTGACGCATCGCGGCCGACTGCGGGTCTTTCATGCTTTCGGTGAACAACTCTCGCTCGCGTTTCTGGCCGTCGGCGAAGGACGTTGCCATGGCGGTCCGGACGCATTCGATGATTCTTGGCGGGGCCGTTTGGCCACGCGCTTTTTTGGCCACCACCGCCGCGGCAGCGTCGAAAATCGTTGCGTCCGCCTGCGCCACCTGCAGTTCGCTGGCGCGACGAGGCCGGGCGCCCGATTCAACCAGCTCGCGCGCATAGCGCTTGGCCTCGTCGAGAAGGCTGTCATCGACAACCCTGTCGATAAGTCCGAGGTTCGCAGCGCTTTCGGCGGCAACAGGTGCGCCGTTCAACATCAGGTCCAGGGCGGCTTCGACACCGGCCAGGCGTGGCACCCTCTGCGTCCCGCCGGCGCCAGGCAGCAATCCCAGTTTCACCTCCGGGAAACCGACTTTCGCGCCTTCGAGTGCGATCCGGTAGTGGCAGGACAAAGCCGTCTCGAAACCACCGCCGAGCGCGGTGCCGTGGAGTGCGGCGACGACAATCTTGTCGCTTGCCTCGATCTCGTTCAGAAGATCGGGCAGCAGTGGCTCCGCATGCGGCTTGCCAAACTCGGTGATATCCGCGCCGGCAATAAACGTGCGGCCATCGCAGTGGATCACGACAGCTTTGCAATCGTCTTGCGCAGCAGCGCGTATCGCCTCAAGAAGCCCCTGCCGGACTGCCTGTGAGAGTGCGTTTACGGGTGGGTTATTGACCGTGACGACGGCCAGGTTGCCGTCGATGACATAATTCACGACGTCGTTCATTGCGACTCCATATCGCCCGCCAGCACGGGCTCCTGAAAGCGAATTCTGGTAGCATCTTGCCACCATGTATGGCCAGCTCATAGAACAAGCCGAGAAATACCTGCGATCGCTCTACGCCCAGGACAACCTGGCCGCACAGCTCAAGCGATTGCTGGCCGAGCTACTGGCAGCCGGGGAGGCCAACGCCGACGTGGCATGCCGCCGCCTCAAGCTCAGCCGCCGCACCTTGCAGCGCCGTCTGCGCGCAGAAAAAACCAGTTTCCAGAAGATCCTCAACGAGGTGCGTGCGGTGCTCGCCGTCAACTACCTCAGTGACGATCGGCTCAAGGCCCTCGAGGTGGCGATGCTGCTGGGTTACTCGAGCATCAGCTCGTTCACCACCGCCTTCAAGTCCTGGTACGACATGCCACCGGCCGAGTACCGGCAGAAATTCCTCGCCGCGTAAGGGTCTCGACGGGCTTTCAGTAAGGAATCGTGCTCTCGACGATTTCCCACTTGCCGTCGCGCACCTGGTAGAACCTGAGATAGTCACCGCCCTGGTGTTTCGTGGCGCTGAATGACATCGAAGGACCTCCGAACGGATCCTCGTAGTAGTCGATGCTCTCCAGCGCTGCCAGTACCTTTTCCACGGTCAGGTCACGCCCGGCCGCCTCGAGCGCCCTGACGACAAGATCGGCGCTCGTGTAACCGACAATCGACTGCGGAGCCGGCTCTTCGCCGAATCTGGAGACGTATTCCTCATACCAGTTGGCAAGCCAGGAACCGGGCTCGGCCGCCTTGAAATCCGGCACGTAGAACGATGATGCCGTATAAAGCCCCTCTGTCGACCCGTTCGCGGCACTCGCCACTTCGGCGACATAAGACACCATGTTGCTGATTATCGGCGCATTCCAGCCCGCGTCGCGCGCCGCAGCGTAGATCAGGATCGTGTCCTTGACCAGGGGTCCAAGCACCAGCATCTCACAGCCCGAGTTCTTGATCGCCGTGATCGTCCCGACAAAATCCGTCTCCGTGTTCTTGTGCCGGCCGACATACACGGACTCCAGGCCCAGTTCTTCTACCGCCTGTTCGTAGCCATGCAGATTTTCTTCGCCATAGTCATTTGCGATGGCCTGCAGACACACTTTGTTTATATTCTGCTTCTCGACCATGTAACGCATGCCGCCACGAACCTGATCGCGGTAACTCACGAAGTAGCTGAACTTCATGGGATGCAAGGGTTCGTACATCTGCACGGCTCCCGTCAGCGGGAACAGGCTCGGCACATCAACCTCAAACATTTTCGGCATCAATGCGATATTCATGGGCGTGCCCATCGCGCCTACCATCAGAAAGATGTCGTCGACATTGAGCAACTTGTTGGTCGCCTTGACGGCCATTGGCATCTGGTACTGCGTATCCTCGACGATAAATTCGATCGTGCGCCCATGAATACCGCCGGCAGAATTGACATCGTCGAACCGCATGCGTTGCCCGTTGCTGGACGGCACGCCCCAGATCGCGAGGACACCGGAAAGATCGTTGTGCGAACCGATGACGATCGTGTCGTCGGTCACGCCGCGCGGCGCGTCGCCCGCGGTTTCCACCGACTCACCGCCGCAGCCGAACGAGAACAGTGGAAGTAACAAGATCAGCTTTCTCATAGTCGGACCCTCTATCCGATTCACGCACTCGCACTGTACATACTATCAATCAATTCGGCGTACTTTTCGCTGACGAAGCTTCTTTTGAGCTTCATCGTCGGCGTCAGCTCCTCATCCTCGGCGGTTAACAGTACATCGATCAGGCGAAACTTCTTGACCTGTTCGACACTGGAAAAGCCACTGTTGACTCGTGTGACTTCACTATCGATCAACCCGATGACCTCTGGACGCGCACACAGCGACCGATAATCCGTGAAGGGAACCGAATGCGTTTGCGCGTAGTGCTCGACATTCTCCTGATCGATCATGATCAGACAGGTCAGGAATTTGCGTTGGTCGCCAATAATAACCGCATCCGAAATATACGGCGAAAACTTGAGCTCGTTTTCCATGACAGATGGCGTGATGTTCTTGCCGCCCGCCGTGATGATGATGTCTTTGAGTCGATCAGTAATCGAAAGGTTGCCTTCTTCATCCAGCTCGCCAACATCGCCAGTATGGATCCAGCCATCGACGATGGTCTCCGCCGTCTTTTCGGGAAGATTCAGGTATCCCGAGAACTGGCCATCGGATCGCGCAACGATTTCGCCATTGCCGTCAATTCGTACCTCGGTTCCAGGCATGGCCGGGCCAACCGTGCCGAAGCGAAACTTGCCTTCGCGCGTACTCGTTACGATACCGAGCTCCGTCTGCCCCCAGAGCTCGTCGATCGCGATGCCCATGGCCAGGAACCACCTTAGCAGCGCCGGCGAAATCGGCGCCGCACCCGAGCAGGCATTGCTTGCCCGATCCAGACCGAGCACTTTCTTGATGTTGCTGAAGACGAGTGCGTCAGCTACCGCATATTGCAGGCGATCCAGGCCAGATACCGCTCGTCCGGAAACAATATTGTCGGCGCGGCGCATACCGACCTGCATCGCCCATGCATAGGCTTTTCGACCGATCCAGGTCGCCTCGGACATCGCGGTCGTCACACGGGAGTAAAACTTTTCCCACACCCTCGGCACGGCAAACACATAGGTCGGAGACACTTCCTGCAAGTTTTGCATGACGGTCTCGGGACTTTCGGCAAAGTTGATCGTGGCGCCGTGAGCCATCGGCAACCAGCACGAGAAGACACGCTCTGCGATATGGCACAGCGGCAGGTAGGTCAGCAATTCATCTTCGGCACCCTGCCTCAGGTATTCGGGAGCAATCGACATCTGGAACATGATGTAGCGCTGCGACAGCATGGCGCCTTTAGGCATACCGGTCGTTCCTGACGTGTATACGAGTGCGGCAAGGTCGTCGCCGCTGCCTTTTTCCGCAATGCTCTCGATCAATCCTTCATTGTTCTTCCCGAAGTCCCGGCCAATCTCGAAAAGGTGGTCGATCGGTGCAACCTTGGCATGATTGAAATCGCGCAGCCCTGTCCAGTCAAACACGAAAACGCGCTCGATATTGGGTAGCTTTTCTTCGATCTCGAGGTACTTGTCGAGCTGTTCCTCGTCCTCGGCAAACAGGAAGCGACAGTTCGAATCGGTCAGCGTGTGCTCGACCTGCCGCGACTGGTAGGTCGGATAGATGCCGTTGACAACCCCGCCTGCGAGCATCGATCCGATGTCCGCCCACAGCCACTCGCGGCAATCCTCACTCTGGATCGATACGACATCGCCGCGCTCGAGGCCAAGCGCCAACAAGCCCCAGGCGATCTCGAACGCACGGTTGCGGTAGTCCGCCCAGGTGTAGCTCTGCCAGATCCCGAAGTCTTTTTCGCGCATCGCGACACGGTCGCCGCGCTCCAGGGACTTCTTCAGGAACAATTTGGGCAGCGTGTCGCAGCCATCGACGAGAACCGTCTTGGCGTTCATCGCCAGGTCTTCCTCTTCTTCCAGCGTCGCCGGCCACGCACGCCCTCCTCCTTCTTGCCGAGATAGAACTCCTTGATATCCTCGCTTTCGATCAGGTGCTCCGAAGGCCCGTCCATGACCATTCCCCCGACCTCCATGACGTAGCCACGATCCGATACCTGCAGCGCGACATTCGCATTCTGTTCAACGAGCAGGATTGTGAGGCCCTGCTCATCGTTGAGTCGACTGATGATCTCGAAAATTTCCTTTACGAGAACCGGCGACAGGCCGAGGGACGGCTCATCGAGCATCAGCAGACGCGGCCGCGCCATGAAGCCGCGGCCGATCGCGAGCATTTGCTGCTGTCCCCCGGAGAGGTAGGCGGCCATTCTGTCGTCAAGCTGTTTGAGCGCCGGGAAGTAGCCGTATACGGTTTCGACGTCTTTCGCGATGGCATCTTTATCGCTGCGATTGAAAGCCCCCATCGCCAGGTTTTCTGCGACGGTCAGGAACGGGAACACTTCGCGCCCCTCGGGGACGTGCGCGATTCCCTTGCGCGCCACCCAGTCCGGATCACGACACTGTATTTGCTCCCCGTCGAGCAATACCTGGCCCTTGTTGCTGTCCAGTGCCCCGGTTGCAGTCTTCAGCAGTGTCGTCTTGCCGGCGCCGTTGGCGCCCAGCACCGCGACTATCTCGCCTTCATCGACATTCAGGCTGACGCCGCGAATCGCCATTATCGGGCCGTAGTAGGTCTCGATATTGCGCAACTCCAGCAACGGCGCGGTCATTCGGTGACCCCCAGGTAGGCGCTTTGCACGTCTGGATTCTCGCGAACCTCATCGGGAGAACCGATCGCCAGTAACTTGCCATGGTTGATGGCCATGACGCGATCCGCAACCTGCCCGACGAGGTTCATGTCGTGCTCGACCATGACAAGCGTTACGCCGAGATCGTGCTTTACATCGTCGAGGTAGAACGAAATGTCATCGGTCTCTTCGTTATTGAGACCCGAGGCAGGCTCATCGAGCAGTAGCAGTGTCGGCTCGGCGCAGAGAGCCCGCGCCAATTCGACATTCTTGCGCGCGCCGTAGGGAAGATCGGCGATCCGCTCGTCGCGATATTGGGTAATTTCGAGCAGGTCGATGATGTCTTCGACCTTCTCGCGGTGCTCGATCTCGCGCTTGCGCACGCCCGGCCAGAACAAGAAATTGCTGAATGGGTTCCTGTGCATGTGCGCGTGCCGCCCTACGAGCAGGTTCTGCAAGACCGTGGCATGCTCGAACAGCTCGATATTCTGGAAGGTTCGGCCGATGCCGGCGCTGACGACCCTGTGCGCAGGCAGATCGAGGAGATTCTGTCCGCCGTAATGAATCGTTCCGTTTGTCGGCTCGTACAGCCGGCTGATCAGGTTGAAGATCGTGCTTTTGCCGGCGCCGTTCGGGCCGATGATTGCAAACGTCTCGCCAGGCTCGACGTCGAAGGATACGTCGTCCACCGCGTGCACACCACCGAACTCGATCGACAGGTTCTTTACAGAAAGGGTCCGTGCCGAGCTCATCGCATACGCTCCGTCTTGAGGTATGACTTCTGCCGCACGAACGACGACTTGCGGTAATAAGGAAACGTTTCGAAGAAAAATCGAATCTTCATCCAACGCCCGTAAAGCCCGGCTGGCTCGAAGACGATGACGAGCACGATGATCATGCCGAACAACAAAGGCTCCAGCCCCGCAGTCTGCCCGATCGCTGGCGGCAGCGCGCCCTTGAGGAAGCTCAGTCCCACGGGCAGCAGCGAGATCACGATCGCGCCGAGAATCGCTCCCAGTATCGTGCCGAGGCCGCCAACCACGATCATTAGCAGCAGTTTGAGTGATTCGAGAACACCGAAGACGTCCGGTGCCAGGTACGTCAGGTGGTGGGCGAGCAGCGCGCCGGCCAATCCGGTGATGGCCGCGCTGATACCGAACGACTGAATCTTGACCCACTCGACGTTCACGCCCAGGCAGCGCGCGGATAGTTCCGAGTCACGAACTGCAACAAAAGAACGCCCGGTCGGGCTGCGAAACAGGTTGGCCGCGCCGACAACAACGAACAGTGCGAACAGCAGGTCGACATAGTATTGCTGCCAGACCTCGGTCAGCGGGACACCGAAAACTTGCAGCGCTGGCACGGCATATCCCATGTGTCCGCCCGTAACGGACGACCACTCGCCGAACAAGGTCTCGATCAGGATCCCGAATGCGAGTGTCGCGATCGCCAGGTAGAAACCGTGCATCTTGGACGCTGAGCGGCCCAATGCCATTCCGACCAGTCCGGCAATAGCTGTGCTGGTCAGAATCGACAACAGGAACGGAAAGCCGACAGTCAACAGGACTGAGTGCGCGTATGCGCCTATTCCAAGGAATCCGGCATGACCAAAACTGACCTGTCCCGTGTGGCCCGTCAGTAGCATCAGGCCGATTCCGGCGATCGCGTACACGAGCAACAGGCCGAGTTCCGCCAGGTAATAGTCCTGTAGGAACAGCGGTGCTGCGAGCAGGAAGATGACGACGATCGAAACACGCACTTTTTCCCCGGTCTTCGCGAGAAAGCGTATGTCGTCGTTATAAGCGGTCTTGAACAGGAACTGCATCGCTCAGACCTTCTTTTGGTAAGTCTGCGGAATCAGGCCCTCGGGCCTGACGAACAGGACCAGCAGCATCACGACATAGGCGGACACGCCCTTGATGCCAGGCAGGAAGTAATCTGCGAACGGCTCGATGATTCCGATCAGGATGCAACCGAGCAGCGCCCCGTAGATGGAACCGAACCCACCGACGATGGCGCCCGCCAGGGCCTTGATGCCGAGAAAACCGATTGTCGTATCGACCTGGGTCACGGGCGCCAGCAATGCGCCGGCGGCGGCGGCGATGAAAGCGCCGATCGCCCAGGTTGCTGATACGAGGCGCTTGACCGGAATCCCCATGTAGTAGGCCGCGAGCTGGTTTTGCGACGCGGCTTGCATGGCCACCCCGAATCGCGTGCGACGGAAGAACAGTCGTATCGCGATGACGAAGATTACGGTCGCCATAATGATGATCAGCCGGTCATAATTGATTTCGATCATGTCTCCGACGACAAGCTTGCCATCGAACGGGGCGTCCACAGAACGAGCGTTCCAGCCGAAAATCATTCCCGCCAGGGCGCGAAAAATGAAGCCGAAGGCGACAGTCAGGATAAAAATACTCGCCTGCGACTCGCCGATGATGCGGCGCATGATTTGCGCGTCAACGATATAGCCGACGACGGCAATCGCCATGCAGCCGACCAGAAAAGACGACCAGAATCCCCAGCCCAGCGCTTCGGACAGCGTGAGCACCGCGAAGGCTCCGAGCATCATGAACTCACCGTGCGCGAAGTTTACGACCTCGGTCGCCTTGTAGATCAGGACGAACCCCAGCGCGATCAGGCCGTATGCACAGCCCTGCGCGACGCCCGTAATGGCGAGATGAACGACGTCACTCAGTGGTAACAATACGCCCCCCTGTTCTTATTATTTTGCGGCACCGAATGTCAGCGCCGATCAGCTGGCCTTGCGCAAATCTTTGGCCAGCTTTCTTATGGTGTTGCCAGTCACTTCGAGGGCCTCTGCCAGCACCTCCGGCTCAATGGTCAGCGGCGGCAGAAACCGTATCACGTTGCCTCGCACACCACAGGTCAAAAGGAGCACGCCTTGAGTCAAGGCGTCCGCCGCAACGGCCATCGTCAGGTCGGCATCCGGGCTGTCCGGGTCACCGTCTCTGACAAATTCGATGGCGGACATCGCGCCGGTGATACGGATATGCCCGATGCAATTCGTCTCCGCCTGCAACTGCTCGGCCCATTCTTCGATCTGGCGGCCTATCGCCTTCGCCTTGCCACAGAGATCTTCTTCCGCGATGACATCGAGCACCGCCAGGCCCGCGGCGCAGCCTATCGGCGAGCCTCCGAAGGTGCTGCCGAGACCACCCGGATCCACGGCGTCCATAATGTCGGCCTTGCCGATGACCCCGGCCAACGGGAAACCACCCGCGATGCTCTTGGCGACGGGCATGAGGTCGGGCTCGACGCCGGCCTGCTCGCAAGCAAACAACGTACCCGTGCGTCCGAAGCCGGTCTGGACTTCGTCGATGATCAGCACGATGCCATGCCGGTCGCATTGCTCCCGCAGGGCTTGGAGGAATTCCGCAGGTGCCGGATAGAAGCCGCCCTCGCCCTGCACGGGCTCGACGATCATGGCGGCGATTCGGGACGGCTCGACGTCGGACTTGAACAAGGTTTGCAACGCATTCAGGGCGTCCGCCACCGATACCCCGTGGTACTCGATCGGAAAGGGCACGTGAAAGACCTCGGCCGGAAACGGCCCGAACCCCGCCTTGTAGGGCACGACTTTGCCGGTCAGCGCCATGCCCATCATCGTGCGGCCGTGAAAGGCCCCCGAAAACGCAATAATGCCGCTACGCCCGGTGTGTTTTCGCGCAATTTTTACTGAATTTTCAACAGCTTCAGCGCCAGTATTCACGAAGATTGTCTTTTTTCGCGTAGGACCCGGTGCCGCCTTGTTGAGGCGTTCGGCCAACCTGACGTACACATCATAAGGTGTGACCTGGAAACAGGTGTGAGTAAAGCGATCGAGTTGCGCCTTGACCGCGGCCACGACCCTGGGGTGGTTGTGACCGGTTGCGACTACCGCAATGCCGGTTGCCAGGTCGATGTAGCGGTTGCCCTCGACATCCCAGATCTCGGCATTCCTCGCCTTGTCGGCAAAGACACCCGTCAGGATACCCACGCCGCGCGGCGTCTCGCTGCCTCGGATTTCGAGCAGTTCTTTATTCGTTGTCACCTTATTCCTCCGGCCACTCCATAACAGGCCACATGCTCCGTTTTAGGATATCATTCGCGCCTCGCGAAGGAGGACCAGCATGCGCGAAATGCTCAAATTCTATATCGACGGCGAGTGGGTCGATCCCGTCACGCCAAACCCTTTTGATGTCATCAACCCTGCAACCGAGGAAGTTTGCGGGAGGATAAGCCTCGGCTCGGCCGCCGACGTCGATATTGCGGTCGCCGCCGCAAGGCGGGCATTCGAATCGTACTCGCAGACGACGCGCGAAGATCGGTTGGAATTGCTCGAGGCAATCCTGGCCGAATTCGCCAAACGCCATGACGAGGTTGCCGAGGCCATCATGGAAGAAATGGGTGCGCCCTGGGGTCTCGCCAGGAATGCCCAGGCGGCAAGTGGCCCGCAGCACATCAAGGCCGCCATTAGGGCACTGAAGAATTTCGAATTTGAGGAGCGCAACCGGACGACGTTGATCGTCAAGGAACCCATCGGTGTCTGCGGTCTGATTACGCCCTGGAACTGGCCGATGAACCAGACCGCGGTCAAGGTTGCGCCCGCACTTGCGGCGGGATGCACGATGGTCCTCAAGCCGAGTGAAATCGCACCGTTTGACGCGATGATCTTTGCCGAGATACTCGATGCTGCCGGCACGCCCGCCGGCGTGTTCAACCTGGTCAATGGCGATGGGCCGGGTGTCGGTACCGCATTGAGCCAGCATCCTGGCATCGACATGATGTCGTTTACGGGGTCGACTCGGGCCGGCGTTCTCGTCGCCCAGAATGCCGCACCGACGGTCAAGCGCGTGGCGCAGGAGCTTGGCGGCAAGTCGGCAAACATCATCCTCGACGACGCCGACTTCGGCAACGCTGTGAAAAATGGTGCGTCTGACGTGTTCGAAAACACGGGCCAGTCCTGTGATGCGCCCTCGCGGATGCTCGTCCCCAAAGAGCGTATGGAAGAAGCTGCCGCGCTTGCCGCATCGGTTGCCGCGGCAACGGTCGTTGGCGACCCGCGCAGCGAGGACACCGAGGTCGGGCCGCTGGTCTCGGATGTGCAGTGGAAAAAGGTCCAGGACCTGATTCAGAAAGGTATCGATGAGGGCGCCACATTGGCCGCCGGGGGAACAGGGAAACCGGAGGGGCTCGACAAGGGATATTTTGTCAGGCCGACCGTGTTCGCCAACGTCAGCAATGACATGACGATCGCCCGGGAGGAAATCTTCGGGCCAGTGCTGTCGATCATCCCTTACGAGGATGAAGACGACGCTGTAAAGATCGCCAATGACACCCTTTACGGCCTGTCGGGCTACGTATCTTCGGGTGATCTCGACAGGGCTCGAAGCGTTGCCGCACGAATGCGCACAGGCATGGTCCACATTAACGGTGCGCAGCTCGACTCCATGGCGCCTTTCGGCGGCTACAAGCAGTCCGGTAACGGCCGGGAATGGGGTACCCATGGCCTCGAGGAATTTCTCGAGGTCAAATCGATTTTTGGCTTTGACGCCGGCAACAAGGACTAGGAACGGAAGTACCGCATGAAGCATTACCTGCTACTGGCTATTGCAGCCACGTTTGTTGTCAGCGGATGCGCCAAGGAATCCGAGCGGCCGAAGGCGACGGGCGAAGGAACCGTGCGCGCTATCAATGCCATCTCGACATCGCCCGATTTCGGCTTCCTGATCGAGGAGCGATTCCTGGAACCACTCAAATACAAGACGGCCTCCTCCGAGTCGACATGGGATAACCTCTCGTACACGTTCAATTTCGATGTGCTCCTCGCCGGCGACGTGGCGCGCACCCGCGTGGCCAGCGTTCTTATCGATGTCGAGAATGACCGTGACTACACGATGCTATTAAGCGGTGCGATCGACGCTCCGGACGTCACGTTATGGGAAAACGAAATTCGCGAATGGCAGAGCGACGAAACAGCCTTTGAGCTGCGAATTGCAAATGCGTCCCCCACGTTAGGTCCGGTCGATGTCTACTTCGACGCCCCGGGCACTGCGCCGGTCCTCGGCAATGCGCTCGGCACGGTCGATTTCGGCGAAATCCTCCCGGCGCAGGAATATGAGCCTACAGAAAGGACTTTAATCCTGACGGCCGCGAATGATCCGGGGACGGTACTTTACGAGTCTGTCCCCTTGACCCTGGCCGAACGTACTTCTTACATACTGGCTCCATTTGACCCTGACGCAAATGATGTTGGGCCAATCCCGGTCCTGCTGATCAACGCTACGCGGGGGGGAGGCGGATCCATTGCCGACGTCAATACGCAATCAACGGCGCGATTCTTTCATGCATCCCAGGCCATGGGCAACGCCGACATTTTCATCGACGATCCGCTGACTGTTCCGGTTGTCGCGAACCAGGCGTTTGGCGAGTTCACTGGTGATCTGCCAGTGACGAGCGGTGACGTTCCGGTGACGTACACGGCCCCGGGCAATGTCGGTTCGATCCTGATCGATTCGGATCGGGTCTTTACCGTCAACGCGCACCATAGCCTGTTTGCCGTGCGTAACAGCGTCGGTGAAGACCTTGTCAGCAACTTCGTAATCGACCGTCGCAGCGTGGAAACTCAAACCAAGCTGACCATAATCAACACGACCACGAATCACCCGATAGTCGACGTCTATGTCGTTCCAACGGGTGAGAGTATCGATGAGACCTTCCCGGTAATTCCTAGGCTCACCGCCCTGGCGCCACCGTTTACCACACCCCTGCTGCCGGAACAGTACGATCTCTACCTGACCGTGCCGAACGAGAAGACCGTCTTGCTCGGTCCGATCGCATTGGACGCCCAGCCCGGAAGCGTCATCGAGGCATTGATCTACGACACCGTGGATCCGAACGTACCCAGTCTCGCGGTGATCCCGCCGCCGTAAAGGCGCCGAGTCGGTGCGGCAGCAGCACCTCAGACATGCAGTTCTCCAGACGACTGGAGAAACTCGGTGATCCTGGCGCGCAACTCATCGTAGGCGTGATCAAAGGCGCGACGGCGTTCACCGGTATCCTCGCAAGCGACCGGGTCCGGCACGCCCCAGTGCAAGGTGACAGGGCTGCCGTTCCATACCGGGCAGGCTTCGCCTGCAGCGTTGTCGCAGACCGTAACCACGAGGTCAAACGCGATCGCATCCTCGCCCGAAAATTCGTCCCAGGATTTTGACGCCAGGCCGTCGACCGAATGTCCTGCAGCTGTCAGCTTCTCGATTGCACCAGGATTGACTTCGCCCACAGGTTGGCTGCCCGCGCTATACGCACGAAACGCACCCCGGCCCAGGTCATTCATCAATACCTCGGCAAGAATGCTGCGTGCCGAATTACCGGTGCACAGAAAAAGCACATTACGCACAACAACGCGACCCCTGTTGCGGTTTTGCTCCTGCCGGTTCCACGTCTTCGCCGTAGTGCGTGATCTCACCGTGAGTGACGAATGTTTCCCAGGCCACTGCATCCGGATCACGTACCCAGGTTTTGCTCGATTTCGCGTAACAGCATTCGGCATCGGGCTGATCAAACGTCTGTTCACCGGCGCTGCGCAGGCGTTGCTGGATTTCGCCCAGCTCATCCATCGTGTCGGCCTGGAAGCCAATATGGTTGATACCCGCGGAATGGCGCGACTGACTGATCGCGAAATTGACACGGGGATCCTCCAACATCCACTTGGCGTAATCCGCTTTCAAGACATCGGGATCCTTGCCGAACAAGGTACGATAGAAATCGGTTGACTGGGACAGATCGGTGACCGCCACATTAACGTGAAATCTCTTCATTGTTGTCTCCTACAAGTCGATTGATGCTGCAACCGGCGCACAGACCTCAGCGCTGCCGCCACAGCAGTCTTCCATCAAGTACACGATCAGTTCGCTGACCGCTTCGAAGTCAGCCCGGTAGATGACATGCCGGCCATCGCGTTCGCTTTTTACAATCCCGGCCCTGTGCAACTTGGCCAGGTGGCTCGACATCGTGTTCTGCCGCGCACCGAGCCGCTCCGCGATTGCACCTGCCGTCAAACCGTCCGGACCGGCCTTGACCAGCAACCGGAATACGCTGAGCCGAGTTTCGTGAGCAAGCGCTTCGAGCGCTTCAATGGCGTTCAACATTTCCATATATCGAGAATAATCGATATATAGTCGGAATGCAAGCCAAGACAGTTTTTCGTTCAACGGGAAATCAGATCTCGTTCCGCACGCTACCCATGAAGGCGGCGCCATCATTCGCGGCATCGTCATCGGCCTGGGCNNTCGGCCTGGGCCTTGGCATCGTACATTGCCTGATCGGCGACGCTGATCAGTGTCCAGAGGTCCTCACCATGCTCGGGCATCAGGGCGATGCCCACGCTCGCGGCGCATTTTATCTCCTGCCCCTGGATGATGTAGGCCTCGGCTGCAGTTTGCACGAGCCTGTCGGCGACATGCCGTGCGTCCTCCAAACCGATGTCCGGCAGCACGATAGCAAACTCGTCACCCCCGAGCCTGCCGAGGATATCCTCCGGGCGCAGGCAAAACTCGAGTCGGTGCCCGAATGCCTTGAGTAACGCATCGCCGGCCTGGTGACCGAAGCGATCATTGATCGTCTTGAAATGATTGAGGTCAAGGTACAGCACGGCACCCTGCTCGCTCGACCGCACGAGACTGGTGCCTTCGCTCTCGAACCCGCGTCGATTCAGAACACCGGTTAAAGGGTCGCGCAGCGCATCGGCAAGCATTTTGTCCTCGTTGCGCTTGCGCTGCGTTATATCGATTAACGTGACCGAAAAGTCATCGCCAACAGGCTCACCGACCACGCGCAGCCAGAACTTGCCGTCATCCCTCTCGGCCGCCGTCTCGAAGCTCATGGTCGACTGGTTGGCGGATTCATCTGCAAAGTGCCCAATCAGTCGCTCCGGCTCGAGCTCTGCCAGTTTATCCAGTGGCATCCCGACGAGCGTACCGGTACCACAGCCGAGATAGCTCTCGGCCGCCCGATTGGCGAAGATGCAGCGGAAGCGCGTCTCCTTGCTGTTGCGGTCCTGGGCAAAACGCAGGATGCCGTTCGATGATGTTTCGATCAGCGTCCGGATCAGGTGTTCGCTGTCTGCGAGTTGTGACTGGGCCTGGCGCCGCTCGGTAACGTTGCGACATACAACGACCATGCCGAGATTCTGGCCCTTCGGACCGACCAGCGGTCCGACGCTGAGCTCATAGATATCGTCCTTGTGCAGGCGCAGCGTCTGCGTCAGATCCAGTTCTGCCGCCTTTCGGACAATGTCGCGCGCCTCCGGAAAATCTTCCCAGAGATTGTGGCCGATTAATTCCGGCTCACTGCCGCCCAGCAATTCCTGTGCGCTCCGATTGGCACACACGATGCGCTCTTCGTGATCGAGCACGAAGATCGGATCCCTGACATGATTGAACAGCGTCTGGTACGCAATCGGACTGAACTCATAAAAACGCATGGACACGGCGGCATACCCATAGAGCGGCAGCATCACGACGAATGACAGCGACGAGAACGGAAAATCCGGCGGACCCATGCCGAGGTAGATGTTGCTGACACTGACGGTGAAAGGAAGTATCGCGCAGCCGAGTAACAGCAGGACCGTCCTGCGGTGCGCCGGCGCGATCGTGGGCAAGCGGCCAGCCAGCGCGATCGCAGAGTACAGAAACAGCCCGTACATAAACGGTGCCTGCACGCGATTGAACCAGGAATGCTCACTGACATCGGTGAACGCGACGCCCGTATCCGTGACTTCCGTAATCCAAATCATGTTGTGCATGGAATTCGTCACAGCGAGCAGCGATGCGGCGATGGGAATGACTGAAAGCATCGCAATAAGAACCGGACTCGGCCGCCCGTCCGTGTATTCCCGATAAACGATATAAAACGCGACAGGCATGAACCCCGACGCAAAGAAAACCATTACCCTGCCGATGCCGTAGATATTAGGATCGTCCGTCCCATACGAAAAGGCGGTCCCGCCGACGAGAATTCCGATCAATAGCAGAAGGAAAGCCATGACGCTGTTCGCATGCTGCGGCGACGATCGCGTGACCCGTATCGCGACGCCAACGTAGACCACGGCCGCAATCGCAAAAACGGGGCGCAGGATCAGCTCGAGCCATTCCATCATGCCCTTGCCCCGGGCGCAGTCGTGTCAGCATAGCGTGTCATACCGCCATGCTAGCGGGGATCGGAACGACATAATGCGACCTGTGCCGCATTACTGAAACCGTGCTACGACGCGGGTTACAGGCCTTCGGCGGTGTCGTGGATCAGCTTGTCGACGACGGCTTTGAGAGCGTCGTCGTTGCTGGCGCCACCGGCCCGTTCAAGTTCGTATTTCCTGAGCTGGCGATGGGCGCTGGTACCACGTTGCAGGATATGTTGCAGATCGTTGATTTCGTCGGTGCAGCCCAGCGCCTCGGCGTCTTCAGCGACCAGGCACAGCATTTCGTTGAGCAAATCCCCGAACGGAATGACCTGAGCCTTGGCCAGGTCGATGAGTCCTTCGTCAAAGCTGTAGCGCATCGCGCGCCAGCGATTTTCCCGAATCAACATGGGCTTATAAATCCGCCAGCGCTGATTGTGCGTCCATAATCGATACAGCATTCTGAAAATACACGTGAGAAGTGCCGTCAGCGATACCGTGTCGTCGAGGAGGGTGCAAACGTCCATGATGCGCGTTTCCAGTGTCGGGAATCGTGCACTCGGGCGCAGGTCCCACCAGATTTTCGTCGTATCTTCGATGAGACCGGCATCGATAAGAACACGGACGTGGCGTTCATACTCCGCGTAACTCGCGAAACGCTCCGGCAGTCCGGTGCGTGGTAATGCATCGAATACGGTCAGTCGGTAACTTTTCAGCCCGGTGTCACGGCCCTCCCAGAACGGCGATGAGCATGACAAGGCCAGGAGATGCGGCAGGAAATACGACATCTGATTCATCAGGTCGATGCGCAATTCATTGTCCTGGATGCCGACATGTACGTGCATACCACAGATGAGCAATCGCCTTGCGGCGCCCTGCATTTCAATCGTCAGCTGGTCGTAACGCTCCTTGCGAGTGTGCTTCTGGTCGTACCAGCGGCTGAACGGGTGCGTCGATGACGCAATCGGCTCGAGGTCATGCTTGTTGGCAACCTCTTTTACCGTGCTGCGCAGGTGCACAAGTTCGGAGCGAATTTCCTGAATGTTATCGCAGACTCTCGTACCAATCTCGATCTGCGAGCGCAGCAGTTCCGAGGAAACCTGGTTGCCGAGCCTGTCCTCGCATTCCTTCATCAAGTCTTCGGGTGGATCAACCGCGAGTGCCCGCGTCTCCCTGTCGACGAGGAGGTATTCCTCTTCCACGCCCAGAGTAAACTTCGGGGTAGAGTCATTCATCAGCTTTTCCCCCTTTGGCGGGACCCCGCTTCTCAGCCTAAGCCGAGATCCTGTCCCGGGTCAGGCCGATTCTCTCCGGAATCGAATCGATGATGTTATGCATTATTGGCGCAATCTCCCCCACACCCGCAATATCGTCAATAAGGTCTTGCCGCACCTCGATGCCGACGTGGGGCAGACCGACCTCTTCGGCGTGGTGATCGATGGTGAAATCCTGCGGCGCGCGACCTGAATAAGGCTCGTTGTCCCCGGTCAGGAAACCTGCTGCGCGAAATTCTTCGATAAAAATGTCGGACAGGCTTGTGTCCTTGTCCCAGAGCACGCCCAATTGCACTTCCCGCGAAACACCGTTGAGTACTGGTGTGAAACTGTGAATCGAGATGAATGCTGGCATCGGGCCGATCGCCCGCAGCCGCTGAACCTGGCTGTCGATCGCTTTATGGTAGGGCCAATAAATTGCCTCTGCACGCGCATCTTTTTGTTCCTGCGTCAGGTTACGGTTACCCGGAACGAGGATGCCGTCGCCGTACTCGAGAAACGCACCCGGATCCATCAGTTGCCGGTTGCAGTCGACGATGAGCCGCGAGTACTGGGCAATGACAGCGGTGATGCCGAGGCTCTTGGCGATCGTCTCTGTCAGCTTTCCGGCGCCGATGTCGATAGCGAGATGGCAACGCCTCGCAAATGGATCCAGCCCCATGTCGCCGAGCGCCTGGGGGAACCGGCAGCTGGCATGATCACAGACGAGAAGAACAGGCGCCTCGGACAGCGGATTAACAACATAGTACGGTGATGGCTCACCTGCCGTGAGCAAGGAAGAATTATTGTTGTTTGAACTGTCCGACATGAATAGGTGCTGGAATTCTTTGCCGGCAGTGTACCTTAGAATAAGTCCGGTGTACTCAGGCCCTTAGCTCGGAGAACCTGTTCCGGGCCCAGGGTTCGAATGAACGCACCGATGTCGGCCGTGCGATGTAATATCCCTGCGCGTACTCGATGCCCAGCGCCCCGAGCTTATCGAGCACCTGTTTTGTTTCGACACGTTCCGCGATCGTCTGGATGCCCATGGCATGCCCGACTTGCCAGATTGCCTTGACCATACTTTCGTCAACCGAGTCGTCGACGACGTTGCGAATGAACTGGCCGTCAATCTTCAGATAATCGACTGGCAGATTCTTCAGGTAAGTGAATGACGACAGCCCGCTACCGAAGTCATCGAGCGAGAACATGCAGCCAAGTTTCTTCAGAGTCTGCATAAAGTGCACGACGCGCGACAGGTTAGAGATGGCCGCAGTCTCTGTGATTTCAAAGCAAATCGCGCCTTGCGGCAGTTTCTGTTTCTCCAGTTCCTGAATGACATCACTGAGGAAACGATCTTCGCTCAGGGACGTACCGGAGAGGTTTATGGCGATCGTGTATCGCGCTTCATCTTCGCTTTCGCGATCGGCCAGCTCGGACAGAGCCGTGCGAACAACCCATCGATCAAGTGTGGACATCAGGTTGTAGCGTTCGGCAGCCGGAATGAATTGATCCGGACCAACGAGACCTCCGTCCTCGTCGCGCATGCGCAAGAGCAGCTCATAATGCCCTCGCGACTGGCCGCTGTCCTTGCCAATCCCGATGATCGGCTGGAAGAACAGCTCCAGCCTGTCCTCCTCGACAGCGCTGGAAATCCGTGACACCCATTTCATCTCCTCATGGCGCAGAGATGCGTCGGAGTCCTTGTAGAGATGAACCTGGTTGCGGCCCATATCCTTCGCTGAATAGCAAGCCACATCCGCTGAACTCATCAGTCCGGCGACGTCAGCGTTCTCGCTGTTCACCATGACGACGCCGATCGAGCAACGAACCGTTGTGAACGAATCCTGCCACTCGAAACGGTAGCCTTCGATAGCGCCCCGGATCTTTTCGGCAACTTCGAGAGCTCGTTCCTCACTGCAGCGTTCGAGCAGGATGCCGAACTCGTCGCCGCCCAGGCGCGCCAGGAGATCCGTAGACCTGATGTTGCTATGCACGAGTTCCGACAGCTGCCGTAACAAAGCATCGCCCGCGGAGTGGCCGAATGTATCGTTCACGACCTTGAACTGGTCGAGGTCGAGATAGAGTAACGCGTGAGTGTCGTCCGGTTTCCCACGGATGTGATCGATGGCTGTAATGAGGCGGTTTTCGAATTCCCGCCGATTGATCAGGTCCGTTAGTGAATCGTGCGAAGCCTGGTAGCTAAGCTGGCGGAAGAGTCGCGTTTCCTTGCTGACATCATGGAACACCATTACCGAGCCAATGATGTTGCCAATGCGATCGCGAATCGGCGCAGCCGAATCCTGGATGGGAATCTCTTCGCTGTTCTTTGAGATCAGCAAGGAATTTTCTTCGAGCGTAATGACACGCCCTTCCTTGAGACACCGCATGACCGGGTTTTCGACGGACGCGCGAGTGTGCTCGTTGATAATCGCCATGATTTCGGTAATCGGTTTGTCGCGTGCGCTTCGAACGTCCCAACCCGTCAGATCCTGCGCAACCGGATTGATGTAGTCGATATTGCCGTCCGCGTCGGTCGTAATCACGCCATCGCCGATCGACTGCAGCGTTACCTGCGCGCGTTCTTTTTCTTCGAAGACGCGAGTCTCGGCAAGCTTGCGCTCGGTAATGTCGGTGATGGTTCCCTCATGCGCGATGATGTTGCCGTCATCGTCGTAAACGGCCCGCGCATTTTCCAGAACCACGATTTCGTCTCCGTTCCTGCGCCGCAGTCGATACTCGAAGTTCTTCACGATTCCTTCGGCCTCGAGTCTGGCGAACACCCGTTCGCGGTCGACCGGGTTTACATACAGCATCGGCGTTGGGCCGGCAGCCTTGAGTTCGTCCGCGCTTTCATAGCCGAGCATCTCGACCAGCGCCGGGTTGGCCGCGATGATTTCACCGTCGCGCGACGCAATGTAGACGCCGTCAATCACATTTTCGAACAGGCCCCGATAGCGCATTTCCGAATTACGCAACTTGTCCTCATCGAGCTGGCGCTTGATCGCAATACCCGCGAGGCGCGCGAGTCGACTCAGCTTATCCAGCTCATCGGTCGTCGGTGCGCGGGGGTCCTCGACGTAGATGTCGAGCGTGCCGATGACGCGCCCGCGCGCTCCCTTGACGAGGAAAGACCAAACGGCCCTGATACTGCAGGACAGCGCCTGTTTGCTGTGCGACTTCCAGGATGGGTCCGTGCCAACATCGGTCACGAACTGGTCCTCGCCATGATGCACGGCCCGACCGCAGGTAATGCTGCCGGCACCGACTTCGACGAAATTCAGCAGGAGCTTGAACGGTTCGGGAAGGCTCGGCGACTGCGACATACTCAGCGTCTTGCCACTTGGACCGAGCTGCATCAAGGCTGCGCGAAATTTGTCGTCGATTTTCTCGACGCTGCGGCAAATTGTTCGCAATGTCCGGTCGTGTGGCACGCTGGCGGCAATCATTTCGAGAATTTTGTTCTGCGCGAACGCCAGTGTTTCATTTCGCTTGCGTTCGCTGATATCCGTGATGGAGGCGCGGATAAGATTCCTGCTTCCCGCCGGAAGCTTGCTCAGCCGCACTTCGCAGGGGATTTCATCGCCCGCCGAGTTGAGGTGCATCCATTCGAAGGCTGGAAGTTCGCCCTCGAGGGCACGGTCGATATAGCCGCGCGCAACGCCGAACGAAGGCGTGCCGTCCGGCTGCTTTTCGGGGCTGACGTCTTCGGGACCAACAGACAAAAGGCGTTTGCGCGACAAGTTGAACAACTCGCAAGCCTGGTCGTTGGCGTCGACGAAGCGGCCCTCGCCCAGGTCGTAAACCACGATTGCTTCAGGCGCATTTTCGATCAAGGCCCGAAAACGCTCCTCGTTTTCCTTCAACTCAGTCTCTGCCGCCTGCCGCCCGGTGACGTCACGCAGGCTGATGACGTACATGTGGCTCTCGCCTGCCTGGAGCCGGCTTGCACTGATCTCGGCAACGAACGGCTCACCGTTCGACCTCAGTGCGTCGACCTGCCCTCCTTCGACATTGATGTGCGAATCATCGAGATCAGACATGTACGGCTCGAGGAACTTGTCGATCGACTGATCCTTGATCGCCGGCAGAATGTGTTCGATTTTCGAACCGATGAGCTGGTCGCGCGTCAGGCCAAAGTAGTGGGTACATACCTTGTTGCAGTTGCAAACGATGCCGCTTTCGCTGACCGACAACAGCGCCTCGGTCACGCTGTCGAAGATCGCCTCGATGGGAGTGGTTCCGGAAAGCGACTGGGTAATCGTCGCTTCCATCTTGTCATAGTGCTGGTCGACAAGTTGCAGCAGCTCGATGAAGTCGGGTTTTTCGATACCCGACTCCTCCGTGGCACGCTTTATCTTTTCCCTGAGTTCCTTGTGCATCGACCGACCAGCCCTGTCCCCTTGGTATAGGTGCGCCGGCAACCTGCACAGGGATCTGCCAGCACGGTCTCACTCTACGGTCAGATCGAATTCTCGTCTGTGATGCAACTCTGGTTTTGAAATTTTTTTTGGGAAAATTTTCCCGATATTGATCAATAACTTATGACAAATTCCTTATACCTATTGGAGGTACGGATCTGGACCGGGTCGCGACTGGACATAAGCCCGAGCAGGCGAGCGAAATCAGTTTTCGGATGCGGGTAGAGAGTGAATCGCTTCCCCGGCTTCATCAGTCGTGATCGTGCCGTTCTGTTCCGGCTGGCGCGGAGCAGCACCGACCTGGATTGGTATGGCGATAGCGGAAGAGACCGTGCCGTCTTCGACCGCAATGCTTGCCGCTACGTTGAGGAACAGGCGTCCCTCTCGCAGTGGCACAAGCCGGACTTGCTGCAGCGCCGGTTCCCCGCCCTGCGTCGGCACAATCGAAACCTCGGCCGGCTGCGCTTCGGTAAGTTCCATCGCCGTCGAGTCGTTTATGCGATATCTCAAGGTAATCGGTTGAGAATCGATCAACGACCTGACCTCGATATCGATCGCGAGCGGCTGACCAACGATGGGCGTCCCGATGATTCGGTAATCGATGCTGACCGGACCCTGAGGCTTGGCCGTGAAGCTCTCGGGCAATGCGGCGGAGCTCGTGGTCTGCGCAGCGCTATCGGCACCGCGCTCGCCGCAGGCGGCAAGTAGCGCAAGTACGGTCAGGACGAAGGGAGCTCGAATCATTTGAATACCCGTCACGGAGTTGGTGTTAATGATACGTCGAAACAGACACGCTGCGGGAACGTTGTCGACGCGATGCTGTCCTCGAAGCGCCATTCCTCGATGAATGCGAGATACGTTTCGCTCGCAAGCATCAACGGGGTTCTAAATGTCGGCTCGAGGTTGGGTACGATATCGGTCGTCCCGTCGGCAACATTTTCCGGCCCGGAGCCGCGCAGGATGTAAATATCGGGATCGCTATGATCGCGATCATCGGGGTCCGCCGTCGGAACGATCGGAGTCGTGGTGATGAGATTCACGTCGTACTCGTCGTCGGCCGGTACGGTGATGCGCAGATACCGGTTGGATCCAACGTTGTTGCCATGCCGAGCCAGCCCGTCGATTTGGCTGTTGACACAGACATTGAGTACGGAGCCGTCGGCCGTGTAAGGCACGTACATTGGGAAAACATCCTCGCTTACACCGGCGTCATTGGCCTCGTTCGTAGCCCAGATGTCGAGGTCGGCGCCAGAGACCACCTGTTCGCGCAGCAGCAATGCGTCCAGGAGAGCGGCATCCTGCGCATTGAGCGTCGCCCGTAACTCGGTGGCAAATGAAAACAGGGTAGCCAGCGAGTCACCAAACTTGTGTGGTCCCACCATCACGTCATAAATCGGCTCGAAGCCGATTGATCCTACGTCTGCACCGTCGTCCGCATTGTCCCAGAGATCCCAGATCAGGGTGGCGACCGAAACCTCGTTGTACCAGCCACGAGGCCCGAAACTATTACCTTCCACGGAGAAACCGGCACCGCCAGAGGTTCCCGGCACTGTCGTGTCGCAATTGATCGGCTCGTCGAGAACCATCGAGCCCAATGCCTCTGCAAAGCCCTCGCTGAACGCGACCGCCGCATCCAGGCTCTCCCCGAGAAAGTGCGGCCCTCCTTCGGAGTCGGAACGCGACAGGACATCCTCGAAGTAGTGCACCCACTCGTGCGTCACGATGTGGTTATCGAATTCGTCGGTATCCAGCGACGCGTCTCCGAGAATGAACAAGGAATCGGCGAACTTGCTGTAGCCCGACGTCCAGAGCTCGCCAGCGGTGATATCGAGGTCACCCGATGTCATCGTGTTGTTGACGCTCCAGAACATGTCGAGCGGTGGGAAATTGGCATTCGAGTCTACCGAACGAATGAACTGCATCGACTCGTACGCCATGTCGAGCAGCGCAAACGGAGCGGCAGCGCGGGGACCTGAATAGCTCGCACCATCCCAACCCGTTCTTGCAAGCAGATTGCGTACCGCGTCGGCCGTTCCCGTATCGAAACCAGTGCTATCGAGCGTATACAGCGCACGGCTGCCCAGTGCCGGTGGCGGTGGTACGTCGTTATCACTCGCGCCGGCGATGAAATTGTCGCGCACTTCGACATCCCACCCCGGCACGTTCGCGTCTTTCAATTCGGCCCGCACACGCAACCTGACCATCGTGTTGCTCGGTATGCCAGCGATACTGAAGCTACCCGTGGCGCTGGTCGTCGTTCGCGCGATTTCAGTCCCGGATGCGTCATCGAGCAACTGTACCGTGGCACCCCGTATCTGGCGGACTTCGATGGCGCTGAAATCGAGCCCCCGGCACACAGCATTGGGGGGCACGAACTCGTAACTTGCGGTACCGGACACGGTAACGGTTCGGGGCCCGCCCCTACCATCTCCCCCGCAGGCGGCAAGCGTCAGGGATGCGCACGCCGCAAGCGCCAGGCGAAACCGGCGCGTACTGGTGCTTGCTTGTCGACGATGTGTCCTCACGTGGCCCATGATTCTCACACAGTATTGTGCGAAGTAGGTCCGAATTCAGCCTGCAAGTATTGATAAACTTTGAGGTTTGAACGAGCGTCGACGTCACAGTTTGGCGCTCTGGAATAACTCGCGGCCAGACAATGGACAACGGCAAGATTCTCGTCACTGGTGGTGCCGGCTATATCGGCAGCCATGTTGTGCGCCAGCTTGGCGCCAATGGCGAAAACGTGATCACGATCGACAATCTGTCCACGGGCTTCGAGGCGGCGGTTACCTCGGGTGAATTCGTCATTGGCGACACGGGCGACGCCGCCCTGCTCGATCGGGTGTTCGATAACCATGATATCGACACGGTCATGCACTTCGCCGCACACACCATCGTGCCCGAGTCGGTCGCAGATCCCCTCAAGTACTATCGCAACAACACGGCGAACAGCCGCACATTGCTCGAGCGGGCCCACGCGCACGGTGTGAAGCATATTGTCTTCTCATCGACGGCAGCGGTTTACGGAATTCCGCCAGATGGCAAGGCGTCCGAAGCGACGCCGACCCGGCCGATCAACCCGTACGGCAGTTCCAAGCTCATGACCGAGTGGATGCTGAGAGACCTTGCCATCGCAGGCGGACCGTCTTACGTCGCATTGCGATACTTCAACGTGGCCGGATGCGAGCCCGGCGGCACAATAGGGCAATCGACCCCTAAAGCGACGTTGCTTGTCAAAGTCGCGTGCGAGGCTGCGGTCGGTGCCCGCCCCGGCGTTAGTGTTTTCGGCACGGACTACCCGACACCGGATGGCACCGGTGTTCGTGACTACATCCACGTCGAGGACCTGGCGACGGCGCACCTCGATGCACTCAAATATCTTCGCAAGGGTGGCAAGTCGACGACGCTCAACTGCGGCTACGGGCACGGCTACAGCGTCCGCGAAGTTCTTGCGGCGGTGGAGAAGGCGCATGGCGGGTCGCTGAATATATCCGAGGAACCGCGCCGGCCCGGCGATCCGCCAGAACTGATCGCGGTCGCGAAAAAAATCCGGACCGTACTTGGGTGGGAGCCCCGGTACGACGATCTGGACACGATCGTGCGCACGAGCCTCGACTGGGAGCGCAAGATCGCCGACCGGGATCCGAGCGCTTACTGGGCCGCCTGACGCTGCCCCTGCCGGTGCTACACTGCCTCGATGAGACTGCCGCGCCCAAGATCGCTTAACAACCTGATTCTAGTCGGGTTTGGGCTCGTAGGATTGCCGCTGCTCGTCGCCGTAATCTGGGCGTTGATCAATCTTGATCGGCTTGCTGCGCAAAGCGAGCGGCTCATCTCGACGGGTGTGCAGGCCGCAGAGAACAACCGCCTGCTGCAGGAGCACCTGACGCGTCTCGAGCGCGTTTCCCGGCAATTCCAGGTGCTCGGCAATGCCGACTCGCTCGAGCTGGCCAAGGAAGACCTCATAACGATCGACGCGCATCTGAAGTCGATGTCACCACTGACAGAGCTGGCCAATGCGACGGCGCTGGCGGCCTCGATCGGCGCCGGAGCCCGGCGGATCGTCTATACGCTGGAGCAAGACAATATCGACGAGGACGACAAGGTCCGGGCAATCGCCGAGTTCGCATTGCTCCGGGAACGCACCGTGCAACTTACCAGCACGTTGTCACTTTACGTTGATACGGAACTGCGCAGCCTTCAGGAAAGCACGAGGCGGGCACAGCGTGTCTCGGCATGGCAGGTGGCGGCACTCGTGCCGGGTACGATATTACTCGTCATCTTCTTTATCGTGCTCGTCGCGAGACCGATTCGGCAGATTGATGAAGCTATTCACCAACTTGGGCAAAGCGGTTTTTCCAAACCGATTACGGTTAAGGGACCGACGGACCTCGAACGCCTGGGCCGGCAGCTGGAATGGCTGCGCATGCGACTGCTCGAACTCGCCCAGGAGAAAAACAAGTTCCTGAGGCACATGTCGCACGAGCTGAAGACACCGCTCGCGAATATACGCGAAGGGACCGAACTGTTGCTCGACGGGACGCTCGGTAACCTGGACAAGCCACAGCGTGAGGTAACCGATATCCTGCGCATGAACGGTTTGAAACTGCAGCAGCTCATCGAGAACCTGTTGAGCTTCAGCGCGTGGCAGACCAAGACCGAGGTCCTGACACTGTCTGACTTCCCGGTCCGCGAGCTTGTCGTTTCGGTTGCGAAGGCGCAGCGACTGACATTGAAAGCCGCACACATACAGTTGAAGCTCGAAGTCGACAACATTATTGTGAACGCGGATCGCGAAAAAATTCGCACAGTGCTGGATAATCTCCTGTCAAATGCGATCAAGTTCACGCCGCGAGGAGGCCTGATCACAATACGCGCCTACGGTACGCGGACGGGTGTTGTACTCGAGTTTGGCGACACCGGGCCTGGCATCCCCAGGGAAGAAAGTCCCAGGATATTCGAGGCCTTTTTCCAGGGAACCACTGAACAGGGTGGCCAGGTTGCCGGCACGGGCATCGGCCTGTCCGTCGTAATGGAGTGCATTCAGGCGCACGATGGATCGGTGGAACTGGTCGATTCGGGCGAATTTTCGGGTGCACATTTCCGGGTCACGATTCCGCAGCGCAATGTGCAGCAACACAAACTGGCAGCCAATGCATAAAGAAGTTCTGATAATTCGCGCGCGACAAATCGCAGTCATGGCGCTGGCCGCCATGCTGGTGGCGGGTTGTGCCCAGACCAAGGCCTTCTTTACCGGCAAATCCGAGACGCCTGAGGGCGATCCAGGCATCCTCGGCGCGCCCGGAATCGACTATTACCTGAGCGACATGGAGAAACTCGCCAGCGGCGATCTTGCCGCCCAGGCCGAGATCTTCGCGGACTCGCAATCCGGCGCACAGCTGACGCCCGGCCCGCAGACCAACCTGCGCTTTGCGCTGGTTCTCGCGACACCGGGTCATTCGGAATCGCATGCGGCCCGGGCGGCATCAATGTTACGGGAAGTTCTGGCGGCACCACAGTTGCTGACCGATGGTGAAATCGCACTGGCGACAATCGCGCTCAAGACGGCCGAAGAACTGGCCGCAGCACAGTCGGAAGTGCAGAGAACACGGGCATCGCTCGCGCGCGCGGCGCAGAGCCGGGAATCGGCGACGAACCAGCGCCTCGCCAGCCTGGATGCAGAAAACCGCCGGTTGCGCCAGGAACTTCGCGAAGCCGAGGAAAAACTCGAGGCAATCACTTCGATCGAGCGCTCGATCAGAGAGCAGGAATAGGCGGCGCCCCGCCGGGTGGCCTTGTCGACTTAACTAAATCTATCTAACCTACGCGCATGCCCAGTCCTGCTGCCCAGCCCAAAGGCAAAATCCTGCTCGTCGACGACGATCCGGGGCTCTTGCGCCTGCTCAGTATCCGGCTGCGCGCCGAGGGTTATGACGTTGAAGCCGTCGAGAGTGCGCACAAAGCGCTCGCGACCCTGAACCGCTTCACACCCGACCTCGTCATCACCGACCTGCGCATGGATAAAATGGACGGAATCGGCCTGCTCAAGGAGCTGCAGACCCGTTCGCCCGGCCTGCGCGTGGTGATCATCACGGCTCACGGCACGATCCCCGATGCCGTTGTCGCAACTCAGAGCGGTGCTTTCGGTTTCCTGACCAAACCCATCGACAAGGACGAACTCATGGTCACGGTCGAAAAGGCCCTGCGCGTGTCCGGCTCGACCGACATCGAGGAAGGCTGGGCCTCCGAGATCATCACTCGCAACCAGGGCATGAAAGAGGTGTTGCAGCAGGCCAAGATGGTTGCGGCCACCGACGCGCGCGTTTTGATTACCGGCGAAAGCGGCACGGGGAAAGAGCTGCTGGCCAAGGCCATTCACCAGGCCAGCCCGAGGCATCACCAGCCGTTTACCGCGATTAATTGTTCGGCCATGGCCGAGGATTTGCTCGAGTCCGAGCTGTTTGGTCACGAAAAAGGTGCATTTACAGGAGCAACCCGACAGCACAAGGGCCTTTTTCAGGCGGCCGAGGGTGGAACACTGCTACTCGACGAAATCGGCGACATGCCGATGCGCCTGCAGGTAAAACTATTGCGCGTGCTGCAGGAAAATCAGGTTCGTCCTGTCGGCAACACTGAGGCTGTGCAGGTTGATGTACGGGTCATTTCAGCGACGCACCGCGACCTGAGCGAGCTGATGCGCGAAGACAAGTTCCGCGAGGACCTTTACTACCGCCTCAATGTCGTCAACATCAAGTTGCCGACTCTGGACGAGCGCCGTGAAGACATCCCGTTGCTCGTCGCCAACTTCCTGCAGACCATCGCGCAAGAAGCCGGCCAGGAGCGCAAGGTGTATGCCCCCGAGGCAGTCGAAATGCTCGTCACAGCCGAGTGGCCCGGCAATATCCGCCAGCTTTACAACATTGTCCGCCAGAACGTCGCGCTGTCCCGATCACCGGTGATCAGCGGCGAACTGGTGCAACAGTCGCTCGGTGAGCATGCCGGCAAGCTGATGTCATTTTCCGATGCGCGTGACGAATTTACGCGCAATTACCTCTCGCAGATCCTGCAGATCACAATGGGTAATGTCAGCCAGGCGGCGCGGCTTGCAAAGCGCAATCGCACTGATTTTTACAAGCTGCTGGCCCGGCACGATCTGAATCCCGACCAGTTCAAGACGCGCTAGCTTTTTTGCCGTAGCCCTCGGCAGACATCCCATACTTGTTGAGCAGGTCGTAAAGCGTTGGTCGCGTGATGCCCAGCAGTTCTGCTGCCTTGGAGATGTTGCCATAGCTGCGCGTCAGGGCGACGCGGATGGCTCGCGTTTCCGCCTGCTGCCGCACCGAGCGCAGATTGAGTGACTCTTCCTCGATCTCGCCGGCGCTGATACCCAGGTCGGTTGCCGTGACGAGCTTGCCATCAGCCATGATGACGGCACCCTTGATCTTGTTTTCCAGCTCGCGCACGTTGCCGGGCCATGAATAACCTTCGATCGCCTGCACGGCGTCATCCGAGAAGCCGTTGATTGCCCTGCCCTGGGACTTGCCGTACTTCTGCAGCAGGTGCCTGGCAAGAATCAGGCGGCCCTCTTCGCGCTCGCGAAACGGCGGGATATTGATCGTGATTTCGCTGACACGATAGTACAGGTCTTCGCGAAACGCGCCGGCCTTGATCAGTTCTTCAGGATTCTGATTGGTGGCGCAGACGACACGCACGTCGACCGATATCTCTTCGCGGCCACCGACCCTTTCGATGACTCGCTCCTGGAGAAAGCGCAGCATCTTGGCCTGCAATGCGAGCGGCATGTCGCCAATTTCGTCGAGGAACAGCGTTCCGCCGTCGGCGAGTTCCACCTTGCCCAGGGTTTGCTTGTGCGCGCCAGTGAATGCGCCTTTCTCGTGACCGAACAGCTCGGACTCGAGCAGGTTCTCGGGGATTGCCGCACAGTTGATCGCGATGAAATTCTTGTCCGCCCGCGGGCTGAGTCTGTGCAAGGCCCGCGCCAGCAATTCCTTGCCCGTGCCGCTTTCGCCGAGAAGCAGCGCCGTGACGTCGGTTGGCGCGACTTTTTCGATCATCCGGCAAACCCCTAGCATGCCCTCGCTGGCCGCAACGATGCCGTGCAGCGGCGACTCGTTGACCTGGCTTTGCAGCCGCCGGTTTTCCAGTTCGAGCTCGCTGATGCTGAACGCCCGCTCGACAATCAGTCGCAGTGTGTCGGTGTCGACGGGTTTCTGGTAGAAATCGTAGGCGCCCAGTGCCACGGCCCGCAGCGCATTTTCCTGGTCACCATGACCCGTAACGACGATCACTTTGGTTCCGGGCGCGAGGCGCAGCGTCTGCTGCAGCGTATTCAGACCTTCCTCGACACCCTCGGGATTTGGCGGCAACCCGAGATCCTGCAGTACGACGATCGGCTCGTGACGGCGGAGTTCGGCAATCGCCGAGTCTCGATTTTCAGCCGTGAAAACCTCGTAATCCTCGAAGCACCATTTGAGCTGGCTGAGAAGACCCGGATCGTCCTCGACAATCAGGAGTTTGCGACGATGTTCGCCCATAGCGGCGTCATAGTGCCATGTTACGCGGGGTCTGTAGAGGCTTTGGTTCACAGGCGGTTTTGTGACCTGTGATGCCCTGATGCGGGTGATGTCGTTTGTGCTGACTGACATAAGTAAAAACCGCTATTGCGAATCATTCGCATTTGCATTAACGTCTGCAGCCATTGACCAACAAGCCTTTCAGGAAGATACGGCAATGCAACAGCGGTTAGTCCAGCGGTCCGCGCTAGCCATCGGCGTCGTGGCATGCTCCGTTGCCGCGCACGGTCAGCAGGCGACGGCCGACGATATCTTGCAACCCATTGATACGATTACCATTATCGGCCGCCAGAGCGACGTCGCCGACGTGCCGGGTTCGGCGCATGTCATGGATTCCGAGGCCCTGGCCGTCTTCAATGACACGGATGTCCTGAGAGTGTTGCGCAGCGTGCCCGGCGTCTATCTGCAGGAAGAAGAGGGCTTCGGGCTCAGGCCCAACATCGGTATCCGCGGCTCCGGGCTCGATCGCAGCGCAAGAATTGCCCTGCTCGAGGACGGCGTGCTGATTGCTCCGGCACCCTACGCCGCCCCGTCCGCCTACTATTTTCCGACGCAGCGGCGGATGGACTCGCTGGAGGTTCTCAAGGGTCCGGCGTCGGTCGTCGTCGGTCCGAGAACGACGGGCGGCGCCCTCAACATGATTTCCACGCCGATTCCCGACGACCTGGGCGCCAACGTCGACCTGCGTGTCGGCGAGCACAATTCCTACGACGTGCATGCCAACCTCGGCAACAGGGCACAACGCGTATCGTGGCTGCTCGAGACGGTCCAGGGGCAAAGTGATGGTTTCATGTATGTCGACAGCCCGCTCGACGGCGATACCGGCTTTGATATCGAGGATTACGTGGCCAAGTTGCAGATCGACAGCGCCCCGGAGTCGGAGGTTTACCAGAGCTTGCGCGTCAAACTCGGCTACACCGACCAGACCTCGGAACAGACCTATCTCGGGCTGACTGACGAAGATTTCGCGGCGGATCCATTGATGCGCTATGCGGCGACCGAGGGCGACGTATTCGTCAGTGAACACGAACAATACCAGGTCGATTACGTGATCGACCCGGGCAACAGCTGGCGGGCCTCGGTGACGGCGTACCGCAACGACTTCGAACGCAACTGGTACAAGTTGCAGTCGGTCAATGACGCCGGCCTCAACAGTGTCCTGACCGATCCGGACACTTATGCGCTCGAGCTGTCCTGGCTAAAGGGTGCAACAAGCCCGGACGACGCCATTACCAAGCGCGCGAACAACCGTGCCTACTACTCACAGGGCGTGCAGGCCGAGCTGCAGTGGGATTTCGGCTTCGGCGACACTGAGGTCGCATTGAACGCCGGCGTGCGATGGCACGAAGATGAGGAGGACCGCTTCCAGCACCAGAACAGTTACCGCATGGAGGACGGACTTCTCGTCATGACGACGGCAGGAGCCGGCGGCTCGCAAACGAACCGGGTCTCCGACGCCGAGGCGCAGGCCTATTTCGTCAATGCCGAGATTCGCGCAGGCAGTTGGATCCTGACGCCAGGCGTGCGCTTCGAGGATGTCGAGTTGCGTCGTTTCGATTATTCGACGGCCGACCCGGGTCGTGACCAGGGTCCAACGCGTGTCCGCAGCAATTCAGTGTCGACGACGATTCCCGGCATCGGCGTACTGTACCGGGTCAACAGCGACTGGCGCCTCCTGGCGGGCGTGCACAAGGGCTTTAATCCGCCCGGCCCCGGTAGTTCCGCAGACGAAGAATCGAGCCTGAATATCGAGGTAGGCACCCGCTATGACAGCGGCGGGCTGCGCTTCGAAGGCATTTACTTCGTAAATGATTACGCCAACCTCGTCGGTACCGTCACGGATTCAACCGGCGGTGGTGGCGAGATCGGCGATCAGTATGACGGCGGCGAGGTCAAGGTCGCCGGGCTCGAATTGAGCGCGGGTTACGAGTGGGCCATCGGACAACTCACCGTGCCGATCAACCTCGAGTACACCTGGACGACGCAGGCGGAATTCCGCAGTGCATTCGACAGTAATTTCGACCCCTGGGGTGATGTGCAGGTCGGCGATGAGCTGCCCTATATCCCGGAGCACCAGCTGCGCGCTGCGGCCGGCATCGATGCTGAACGCTGGCGCGTGAACGTCGCGGCGAATTACCTGAGCCAATTGCGCACGAAAGCCGGCCAGGGCGCATTCGACCCGGCAGAGTCGATCGATTCACGGATTGTCTGGGATGCGATGGCCAGCTGGCGGTTTACCGAGCACGTGTCGGCCTACCTGAAAGTCGACAACCTGTTTGACGAGACCTATATTGCTGCCCGTCGGCCGGCCGGCGTTCGTCCGGGCTTACCGCGAACGGCCTATCTCGGGATTACGTATCGGCTCTAGTGCTCTAGTTCAGCACTTTCGTCATCGGATTCGAGTAATCGCTCTCGATACCCGCCGAGTTGACGGACGTCGCCACGAATTCGAGCCTTCCGGCGGGCAGGTTTTCCACGACGTACGACGAAATCCCGGGATTGTCGATCCTCGCCGATTTCGTGTAATTGCCGGGCGTGTTGCCCCAGTAGATCTTGTACCCGGCGAGGTCGGTCAACGCTGAGCCGTCTTCGTTCTCGGTCGGTGGCGTCCAGGACAGCGTCGTCGACAGATTCCCCATCTCCTGAACGTTGATCGCGAATGGGCGAAGTGATGTCGTCTTCTGTCCGTCGCTGACTGAGATCAGGATATTGGAAAACATTCCGACATTGTCGATGCGCGGCATTCCCGACAATTTACCAGTAGCCGAATCGAATGAGGCCCACGCAGGCAGGTTCTGAACGGAGAATGACAAGCTGTCGCCGTCCGGATCCGATGCATTCGGTACAAACGCATACGAATAATCGGCCGTTGCAGTACCCGGTGGCGTACCCGAAATAAGCGGCGCGGAATTTGCAGAAGGCGTCGTGTCCTGGGCTACGGTAATTGAGAAACGTGGCAGCGCGGCACTTGCCTTGCCATCGCTGACCGAGATGCCAATGCCGGTGTAGTCGCCTTCCAGTCCCAACGTCGGCTGACCCGATAATTCGCCGGTAGCAGAATTGAAGCTCGCCCACTGGGGTTTGTTGTCGATCGAGAACGTCAGTTTGTCGCCGTCGGAGTCGGTAGCGGTCGGGGTGAACGAATACACATCACCGATCGACACACTCGTCGACGGAACACCCGATATTAACGGCGCCGCATTGGAGCCCGGCGTATTGGTGCTCGGTGTTCCCGGGTCGGCAAATCCGTTGACGCCCTTGCTTTGGCTTTCAAGACACCCGCTGAGCGCGAGCGCACATGCGGATATGGTCGAGAGAAGAAAAATGGGGTTTACGCGTTCCCTGGTATACATCAGTTGGCTCCTGCCCGTTACCGCCTGTAATCAGGTGGGCAAACCAACTCGTGTCGCGCTACGTCAAAATGACGTATCTGGATGTGGAACGCAGCAGGCGAATCTTCGCCTTACCAGGAAATTGGCGATCGAGGCGAATCAGTCCCTGTAAGCCTCGCTTCGCTGTTGAACCGGCAACCCCGCTGTCTTAGGCATCTGCCCGTAGACCGGTGGCTTTGCGTCCCGACCTTTCGATCGGTTTGCCCTTTTCAGTCCTGAATCAGGTGATTTACAAGTCCCTTTGTACGTGGATAGTCGTTACAGCCAAAGGTATCAGGTCCGCCGGCAGATTTGAGCGGCATGATAAACGGATTGCCGAAATTGTGACGCACTTCTCAATTGCGGGACTTTTGTTTTAACTGATTGTTCCCGAGTGAACAGAAGATCTGGCAGTTTTGTTCAATCGGCAAGGCTCGCCACGTATTCCGAGATCGCGAACGCCGCAGTCAAACCGGGGGATTCGATCCCGAACAGATTGATGAGGCCAGGGATGCCGTGATCGCTCGCCGACTGCACCAGGAAATCTCCAGGCGGCTCGCCCGCGTCGACCAGCTTGGGTCGAATGCCGGTGTAGGCAGGAACGAGCTTGTCTTCTTCCAGCGCCGGGAAATACCGTCGGATCGCTTCGACGAATTTTGGCTTGCGCGAGTCGTCGAACGCGTAATCAACAGTATCAACCCACTCGACATCGGGGCCGAACCGCGCTGCGCCGGACAAATCATTCGTTGCATGAATGCCGAGACCGCCTTTGTCCGGTAGCGGATAAACCAGGTGCCGGAACGGGGACTTTCCCTGATAGGCGTAATAATGACCCTTGGCGAGTCTCCGCTCTGGAAGCCAGCCAGCATCGGCACCGGCAATTCCTGCGGCCAGGTCCTGGGCCCAGAGTCCCGCGGCATTCACCAGTGTCCGGCAGGCAAACTGCGCGTCTGCGCATCGGAACTGCAGGCCGTCATCCCCATGGCGGAGATCCTCGACTCTGCTGTTCAGCACCACGGTGCCTCCACTTGCCTCGAATTCACCCTGCATCGCGAGCATCAGGCCGTGCGAATCGATGATGCCGGTCGACGGCGACAGTAAGGCACTCTGGCAGACTACATTGGGCTCCAGCGCTGCCGCCTCGGACCGTGACAACATCCGCAGGTCGACAACGCCGTTCCTGCCGGCTTGCCCGGCGATTGCATCAAGCTGGTCACGGTCACGCTCATCACGCGCAACGATGAGTTTGCCGATGCGTTCGCAGGCGACGTCGTGTTCTTCACAGTAGGCGTAAAGCAGGGCCTTGCCGCGCACGCACAGACGGGCTTTCAGCGAGTCCTCGGGATAATAGAGACCCGCGTGAATGACCTCGGAGTTGCGGCTGCTCGTATGCGTCCCGATATTGGGTTCGGCTTCGAGTACGACGACTTCACGGCCGGCCAGTGCCAGCGCGCGCGCTATTGCCAAACCAATGACGCCAGCGCCCACCACGACGCAGTCGAGCTTGTCCTGGCTCAAAGGCTTGCCCTTGCGCCTGTTATTCCGCCGTCAACCGGAATCACGACGCCCGTGACGAAGCTACCTGCCTTGGATGCAAGGTAAATCGCCACACCGGCCATATCCTCGGGTCGGCCGGCTCGCTTTAGCGGCGTCCCCTTGACGATCTTCTTGCCCATCTTCTTCATGATATGAGCCGTCATCTTGCTCGGGAACAGCCCCGGCGCGATCGCGTTTGCCGTGATGTGCCGGTCCGCCAGATGCGATGCCAGTGTGCGTGCAAGATGATGTACCGCCGCTTTGCTGGGCCCGTAAGAGAACGTCGGCAACCGGTTGACATTGAGCCCGTCGATCGAGCCGATCATGATGATGCGCGCCGGATCATCGGCCGAAGCCGCCGCCTCGAGCAATGGCAACAGTGCCTGGGTCAGGAAAAACGGCGACTTGACGTTGATGTCCATCACCTTGTCCCAGCCTTGCTCGGGGAACTGTTCGAGTTTTTCACCCCATGTCGCGCCGGCATTGTTGACGAGAATGTCGAGCTTTCTCTCGCGACCCCGAATCTCTTCTACGAGCGACCGGATGCCCTCGGCCGTCGACAGGTCGGCAGGAATCGATACGCACTCCCCGATCTCGCTGAGCCTCGCGGCGGTCGCATCGCAGGCGTCGGCCTTGCGGGCGCTGATATAGGTCTTCACGCCGTTGGCGACGTAACCCTCGGCGATCATCTCGCCGATCCCCCGGGAACCGCCGGTAACGAGGGCCACCTTCCCGCTTATGTCAAAAAGTTCCTTCATCGCGCATGTCTCGGTTTGTACTTAATGCTATTGACAATCATTCGCATTTACGGCCCAATCACCGTAAGTAGCATAAGGCATTGAAACTTATGTACGTCTGTATTTGCAACGCGATCACCGACCGGCAAATCCGGGACGCCGCCAGGTCCGGAGCCAGTAGCTTGTGGAAGTTGCAAAAAGACCTTGGCGTCGCCTCGAATTGCGGCAAATGCCGCGAAGTCGCCATGCAGATTGTGCGTGAGGAAGCGCTCGCGGTTGCAGACGCCAAAGGGCCCGGTCAGGGCGCCTCTTCTGTATAATCCCCTCCCCTCGAACAACGATAACTAACTCCACGGGGACACCTGAATGAAGGGCGACACCACGGTTATCGAGCACCTGAACAAGGTGCTCAAGAACGAACTGACTGCGATCAACCAGTATTTCCTTCACTCTCGAATGTTTAAGGATTGGGGCCTCGACAAGCTCGGCGACTACGAATTCAAGGAGTCGGTCGACGAAATGAAGCACGCCGACGATATCGTCGAGCGCGTCCTTTTTCTGGAAGGACTGCCCAATCTCCAGGATCTCGGCAAACTGCGGATTGGTGAGAATGTAAAGGAGATGCTGCAGTGCGACCTGGACCTGGAATTGGACGCGATTCCGGACTTGAGAGCCGCAATTGCCTATTGTGAATCGCATAAGGACTATGTGAGTCGGGACCTCTTTGACGCGATACTGGCTTCCGAAGAGGAACACGTCGACTGGCTGGAAACGCAGCTGGACCTGATCGACAAGGTCGGCCTGGAGAATTACTGCCAGTCGCAGATGTAGACGTAGCTGCCAAAGGAAGGCGCCATTTTGAACAATGC
>WVYQ01000017.1:0-129507 GCA_011772865.1 Woeseiaceae bacterium
GCCGGGCACGCGGCTGATCGTCACCGACGCAGCAGGCTGGCGCATCGCTGCGAGTGGCAGCCCCACTACCCAGCCACCTGATACCCAAGGCGCCGGATCCGGCTGGCTGCGCTTTGCTTATGGCACCCTCGTCGAGTCCGGGGAATCGGCCGAGTTTGCGGCGCCCGACCCGAGTGGCAGGGAGCAAGGCGACTACGTCGTGCGAGCCCTCGCGGGCGAGCAGTCGGCCGGATGGTTCCGCAGCGCTGAAAGTGGCCGCGCTATCGTTGCGGTCGCGCAACCTGTCGTCGCCGACGGCCAGGTGATCGGGGCGTTCATCCTGCAACAGGGAACCGATGCCATATTGAGCCTGCGCAACCAGGGGCTGGTGCGGCTCATCAACGTGACACTGATCGCGACAATACTGGTTGCCGTAACGCTGCTCGGGTATGCGACCTGGTTGTCTCGGCGTATTCGCAGGCTCAGCATCGCGGCCGAGGAGGCACTGGAAAGCGACGACCTGCGCTCGGCCTTGCCGAGCGCGTTATCCGGGGATGAGGTTGGCGACCTGTCGCGCAGTTTTTCGTACGTGTTGCGACAACTCGGTGATTACAACGACTATCTGCGCTCCCTCGCTTCCAAGCTGTCGCACGAACTGCGGACACCTCTGGCGATCGTGACGTCGTCGCTCGAAAACCTCGAGCACGAGGAGTTGAGCGAAGCTTCCGCCGGCTACACGGCACGTGCGCGCGAAGGCACGGACCGGCTGCGTCGTATCCTGACCGCAATGAGCGAGGCAAGCCGTGTCGAGGAGTTGATGACCAATGCCGAGCCGGAACGCTTCGACCTGCGAAACGTGCTCGACTCGACGGTCGCGGCATACCAGGACGTCTATGCCGACCGAAACTTCGATTTTGTTACCGAACTCGAAACCGCACAGATGTCCGGCTCCCCGGAGCTGCTGATCCAGATGCTCGACAAGCTTGTCGACAATGCTGTGGGCTTCAGCGATGACGGCGACACGATCGAGCTTGCCCTGGCACGGGAAGAAGATGCCTTCAAACTCAGTGTCACCAATCCCGGTCCCGAGCTGCCCGAACGCATGCGTCACCAGATGTTCGACTCGATGGTGTCGGTGCGGCCCGGGGAAGACAACAAGCACCTGGGGCTCGGGCTTTACATCGCGAGACTTATCGTCGAAGGGCACGGCGGTAAGATAGATGCCGAAAACACTGGGAACGGCGTGACCGTTCGCGTGACACTTCCGATCCAGTAATTCCGACGTGAAGGGGGGAATCGATGACTAAGCTCAAGCTCAGGGACGCAGCCGCCATCGCCGAAATTGTCGCAACATTTGGCGTAATCGTGTCCCTCCTCTTCGTTGCTTTCACGATCAACAAGAACACGCACGAAGTCCGTGCCGGTCATAGCAACGTGCTTTTCGAATCAACGCGCCAGGTCGAGTTGGCAGTAGGCTCCGACGCGGAATGGTCGCGAATCGTCCACCAGGTACGAAGTGGCAACACCGCTCTGTCGAACGAAGACCAGTTCCGCTATGACGTATACGCGGCCGCCATGCTCGATCTGTGGGACCAGCTGATATCTCGTCACGATGCCGGTCTGTTCGATGAGACTACCTTTGCCGGATGGGATGACTACTTTGAGTCCTGGTGCCGTCGTCACCTGAAAAAATCAGACTGGGAGCGCATCGGCTGGCAGTTTGCGGGCCCGATGGTGGACCGAATCAATGAGACCGCGCCATTTCGGCCTGAATGAACGCCGCCAATCAAGACCTTGGACAGCGTCCAGGTGACCTTAAGTACAAGCCAGAATTGACATCAACGCACTCCTGATCGGATCCTGTTCGGGATAAAGGCAAACCTGACCAAAGTCAGGGACGCAAAGCCACGGGTCCTCGCTTCCTCCGCGACGTTCGGGCGCCACGAAGGACCCAAAGATCGCCGGGCTACCAATTCCTGCAATGGAGGGGCGATCATGAATACGCTGCAACTGACTTATGACGGCGACCAGCATGCTACTGCGCTCAGGGAACCACATCACAATGCCGTCGCAATCGACTGTCCAATCACGGCCAAGGGCGACGAGTTTTCGCCGGGAAACCTGCTCGGCATCAGTGTCGCGGGCTGCATGCTCCTGTCGATGGGAGCCGTGGCACAACGCGATCACCTCGATCTTCGGGGCACGGTCGTCGACATCGAACTCACCGAGACGCACGAACCGTATCCACATGTCGACACGATCACCCTGGCATTCCACGTGCCGCGAACTTTTGCGTTTACGGATCGACTGAAAATGGAACGGGCAGCAGGAATGTGTCCGATCAAGCAAAGTTTTGGCAAGGACACGCTGGTCAGTTCGACATTTTCCTACGCGACCGCGATAGCAGCCTGAACGATCGGAAAGGAGCAAGACAATGGCAGAGACGACACCGATGTCAATGTGCCCGATGGCAGAGACTTGCAAGGGCATGTTCGACAAACCTCGTTCTGGTCTGTGGATGATGATTCCTGGAATCATTTTCATCGCCCTCGGCGTGCTGATATTTCTTTATCCACAGATACTGGCTTGGTTGATATCTATCGCCTTGATCGTCATGGGCATTGCTATGCTCATGATGGTCAATTTCATGCGCGGTATCGGCAAACGAACCAGCAGTACTGCCAACTAGCCCCTCGCAGTTGCTGCCTCCGGCGCCTTCATAAGCCGGGCTGGTGACTGCCTGCGTCCGTTGGTGGTTCGCTACACACCGAGGTATTCGGCGATGCTGCTGGCCGCTTCGCGGCCTTCGAAAACGGCCGTTACGACAAGATCCGACCCCCTGACCATGTCGCCGCCGGCAAATACCTTCGGATTCGTTGTCTGGAACGGGAAGTCGCCGTGTGTCGCGACGCGAACACGCCCGCTCGGTAAGGTCTCGATACCGTGCTCGTTGAACCAGTTGGGCGGGCTTGGCTGAAAACCGAAAGCGACAATCACGGCATCCGCTTCGAGGACCTCTTCGGTTCCCTCGACCGGTTCGGGCCTTCTGCGCCCATCGGGACCCGGTTCGCCGAGTTCGGTCGTGACGGTCCTGACCCCGGCCACTGAGCCATTGCCCAGGATTTCGAGCGGCTGCTTGTTGAACTGGAACTCGACACCCTCTTCCCTGCTGTTCTGCACTTCCCGGCGTGAGCCCGGCATGTTTTCCTCGTCGCGGCGGTACACGCAGCGCACACTCTCGGCGCCCTGGCGCACCGCCGTGCGGACGCAGTCCATGCCGGTGTCGCCACCGCCGAGCACGATGACGTTCTTGCCCGCCATGTCGATGTACGGAATCGGCCGGTCGGCATAGCTCAGCTCTTCGTAGACGTTGGCAACGAGGTACGGCAACGCTTCGACGACACCGTGCAGGTTCTCGCCATCGAAGCCGCCACGGACATACTTGTAGGTGCCCATGCCCAGGAACACGGCATCGTATTCCTCGAGCAGCTCGTCGAAAGGCTTGTCCCCGCCGATGCGTGTGTTGAGCACGAACTCGACGCCCATGCCTTCGAGGACCTCGCGTCGTTTGGCGACGACCTGTTTCTCGAGCTTGAATGGCGGGATGCCGTAGGTCAGCAGTCCACCGATGTCAGGGTACGCGTCGTACACGACCGGCCGGACGCCCTGTCGTGTCAGAACGTCGGCCGCCGCCAGTCCTGCAGGCCCTGCGCCAACGATGCCGACGACCTTGCCTGTGTCGACAACGTGCTCCATGTTCGGCCGCCAGCCCTGCGCGAACGCCTCGTCGGTGATGTACTTCTCGATGCTGCCGATCGTGACGGCCTCTATGCCGTTATTCAGCGTGCACTCGCCCTCGCAAAGGCGATCCTGCGGACAAATTCGCCCGCAAATTTCCGGTAGCGAATTAGTCTGGTGCGAGAGCTCGGCCGCCTCGAACAGCTTGCCCTCCTCGACGAGAGCGAGCCAGTTGGGGATGTAGTTGTGGACCGGGCATTTCCACTCGCAGTACGGATTGCCGCAGGACAGGCAACGTCCCGCCTGCGCGGCCGCCGTCGCACCGTCGTAATGGCCGTAGATCTCCCCGAAGTGCTGGATGCGCTCTTCGGACGCTTCTTTCTCGGGGTCGCGGCGGGGAACTTCGAGAAACTGGAGTGGATGCTTCGACATGACTATGCCGCCTGCCTCAGCGACTCGATCAGCGTCCCGAGTTCGGCCGCTTTCGGCTTGACCAGCCAGAACTTCGGCAAAAACGTGCGGTAGTCATCGAGTATTTGTTCGCCCCATTCGCTGCCTGTGGCCTCGACGTGTTTCATGATCATCGCGCGCAGGTGATGCAGATGCGCCTCCATGCTCTCGGGCGTGATGCGGTGAATCTCGATCAGCTCGTGGTTGTAGCGATCGACAAAGCGGCGATCGATGTCGAGCACGTAGGCGAAGCCTCCGGTCATTCCAGCCCCGAAGTTGACGCCGGTCTGCCCGAGAACGACAACGACGCCATCCGTCATGTATTCACAGCAATGATCGCCGGCGCCTTCGATAACGGCGGCGGCTCCAGAGTTACGCACGGCGAATCGCTCGCCCGCGGTGCCTGACGCATACAGCTCGCCCCCGGTCGCGCCGTACAGGCAGGTATTGCCGATGATCGCGGTTTCCCTGGCAACGTAACCGGCATCGTCGGGCGGACGTATGATGATGCGCCCGCCGGCCATGCCCTTGCCGACGTAATCGTTGGCGTCGCCAATGAGCGTCATGTTGAGGCCAGACACATTCCAGACGCCAAAGCTCTGACCGGCAGTGCCGCGCAGCGATATTTCGAGCGGCGCATCCCGCATGCCCTGGTTGCCGTGCCGTCTCGCGATCTCACCCGAAATGCGCGCGCCGATCGATCGATTGAAATTGCGGATCTCGAAACCGAACCTGCCGCCCTCTTTTTGTTCGATCGCAGGCATGACTGCCGCGAGCATCTCCTCGGCCAGCTCGCCCTTGTCGAAAGGATCGTTGCGAAGATCGGTGCAGAACTGCGGTGTCTTTTTGGTCAGACCTTGATCCGAAACGATCGGCGTCAGGTCAAGTCGCGCGTGACGTTCGGTCACACCATCTTCGAGTTTCAGGAGGTCGACGCGACCTATCAGTTCGTCGAGCCTGCGCACCCCGAGTTCGGCCATGATCATGCGCGTCTCTTCTGCAACGAACCGGAAGAAATTGATGACCATCTCCGGGAGCCCGACGAAATACTCGCTGCGCAACACGTTGTTCTGGGTGGCGACACCGGTAGCGCAGTTATTGAGATGGCAGATACGCAGGTACTTGCAGCCCAGAGCTACCATCGGTGCCGTGCCGAAGCCGAAACTCTCTGCGCCGAGCAGCGCAGCCTTGACGACGTCGACGCCAGTCTTCAGGCCACCGTCCGTCTGCAGCCGCACCCTGTGCCGCAAGTCATTGCCGCGCAGAACCTGGTGGGCCTCGGACAAACCGAGCTCCCACGGGCTTCCGGCATACTTCACTGAGCTCAACGGGCTCGCGCCGGTGCCGCCGTCGTAGCCCGAGATGGTTATCAGATCGGCATAGGCTTTCACTACGCCGGCAGCGATCGTACCGACGCCGGGCTCGGCCACGAGCTTGACCGAGACGAGCGCCTCGGGATTGACCTGCTTGAGATCAAATATGAGCTGAGCCAGGTCTTCGATCGAGTAGATATCATGGTGTGGCGGCGGCGAAATCAGGCCGACACCCGGCTTCGCGTAGCGCAGCTTCGCGATCATCTCGTTGACCTTGTGGCCGGGCAGCTGGCCGCCTTCGCCCGGCTTGGCGCCCTGGGCGATCTTGATCTGGATGACTTCCGCATTGACGAGGTACTCGGCCGTGACACCGAACCGGCCCGAGGCGACCTGCTTGATCTTCGAGACGCGCTCGGTGCGGTAGCGCGCAGGATCCTCGCCGCCCTCGCCCGAATTCGACCGGCCACCGATGCGGTTCATCGCGATAGCGAGCGCCTCGTGCGCCTCGGGCGACAGCGCGCCGAGCGACATTCCCGCACTGTCGAAACGCAACAGTATCTGCTCGACGGACTCGACCTCGTCGAGCGGCACGGGCGGACCGGCCGGCTGCATCGTCATCAGATCGCGCAAGGTGGCTATCGGCCGATCATTGACAAGTTCCGCGTATTGCCTGTAGCGCTCGAAATCCCCGCTGCGCACGGCGGACTGCAACGTCGCAATCACGTCCGGGTTGAAGCAGTGATATTCCCCGTCATGAACGTACTTGAGCAGTCCGCCCTGCGTGATCGGTATGCGCGGTTTCCAGGCCTGCCGCGCAAGGGCCTTCTGATCGTCGAGCAGATCATCGAAACGCGTTCCCTGGATACGCGACGTCGTACCACGGAAACACCGGTCAACGACCTCGTCGCTCATGCCGACGATCTCGAACAGCTGCGCCCCGCGGTAGCTCGAGATGGACGAAATACCCATCTTCGACATGACTTTGAACAGGCCCTTGCGGATGCCGCGCCGGTAGCTGCGGCCGAGTTGCTGTTGCCGGTCGATATTGCCGCGCGTCGCAATGTCGTGCAGCGACTGATAGACGAGATACGGGTATACCGCCGTCGCGCCATACCCGATCAGGCACGCGAAGTGATGCGGGTCGCGGGCTACACCGGTCTCGACGAAGATGTTGGCATCGCAACGGAGCCCGCGCTGAACCAGGTGATGATGCACGGCGCCTGTCGCGAGCAACGCATGCACCGGCAGTTTGCCCTGCTCGAGGTAACGGTCCGAGAGCATCAGGATGAGCTTGCCGTCAAGAACGGCCTGCTCGGCTGCCGCGCAAATCTCGTCCAACGCCTCGGGAAGCGAGAGCTTCTCATCGACGTTGAGATCGATAAACGCGTTGCTGTCGCCGTAAAGTTCATCGCTCAGGAGCTGCCGCAATTTTCGCTGTGACAGCACCGGTGAGTTCATGATGACCTGTTCCGCATGTTCCGGCCCGATATCGAACAGGCTCGACTCGCGGCCGATGTTCGTCTGCAGCGACATCACGATGCGCTCGCGCAAGGAGTCGATGGGTGGATTCGTGACCTGTGCAAACTGCTGGCGGAAGTAATCGAACGGCGAACGAATCTTTTGCGACAGAACGGCCATCGGCGTGTCGTCGCCCATCGAGCCGACCGCTTCCTGCTCCGATTTTGCAAGCACCGCAACGATGTCGGTCAACTCCTCACGCGTGAGGTTGAACATCTTCTGGTACGTGGCGAGCGTTTGCTCATCGAACGGCTCGGCCGCCATGTGCGTATCGATCAGCTCCGAGTCGAGATAGCGCACGCCCTGCTTGAGCCACTTCTTGTACGGTGCACGGGTTTTCAGAATATCGTGGATGTCCTCGTTTTCGAGCAACACGCCGTTGACGAGGTCGACCGCCAGCATTTCGCCCGGGCCCAGACGCCCTTTCTTGACGACGTCCTTTTCGTCATATTCATAGACGCCTATTTCCGAGGCCACCGTGATGTGCCGGTCGTCTGTAATGAGATAACGGGCCGGTCGCAATCCATTGCGATCGAGGCAACACGCGGCGTAACGTCCATCGGTCAAGACGATGCCGGCAGGCCCGTCCCAGGGTTCGAACTGGCAGTCGAAGAACTCATAAAACGCGCGAACGTCGGGATCGAACTCGTCCACGGCCTGCCACGCCGGCGGCATCAGGATGCGCATGCCCTGCAGCACGTCCATGCCGCCTGCCCGCATGACCTCGAGCATGTTGTCGAGGCTCGACGAGTCCGACCCCGTCAGCGAAATAATCGGATCGAGGTCGGTGATGTCGTCAAGCTTGTCCGAGATGAAATTCCTGGCGCGTGCCTGGGCCCAGTTGCGATTGCCCTGGATCGTGTTGATCTCGCCGTTATGGGCCAGGAAGCGAAACGGCTGCGCGAGGCGCCACTGCGGCAACGTGTTCGTCGAGAAGCGCTGGTGAAAGACGCAGACCGACGACTCGAGCCTCTCGTCCCGCAGGTCCGGGTAAAAGTCGGGCAACGCGGCCGGCATGATCATGCCTTTGTAGCTGATCGTGACCGACGACAGACTCGCAACGTAGGCATCGCCTTCGCCGAGACGCTTTTCGGCACGGCGCCGCGCCAGGAACAGCCTGCGATTGAAGCGGCCTCGCGGCATGCCGTCCGGTGCGTTGACGAATACCTGCTCGATGTGGGGCAGCGTCTTCAGCGCCTGGTCGCCGCATACCGAGGGATCGATCGGCACGACACGCCAGCCCGCGACCTCGAGGCCGATCTCGCCGATTGCGGTGGTTATCACCTCGCGCGCATTGTCGACTCTGGATTCGTCCTGGCTCAGGAACACCGTGCCCGCCGCAAAGCGTTCATTAAGACTGAATCCGAGCTCCTCGCCGACCGCGCGCATGAAAGACTTCGGGAATTTGATCAGCAGGCCGCAGCCATCGCCGGTCTTGCCGTCAGCGGCAACTGCGCCGCGATGGGTCAGGCGGGCGAGCGCGGAGATCGCCGTTTCGACGATCCAGTGACTCGGCATATCGTCGAGGTTGGCGATGAGGCCGAAGCCGCAGCTGTCCTTCTCGTATGCCGGGTCATAGAGACCTTCCACGTGTCGCTCGGCCATAGACGCCCTGGGGTCCGCGCGCTTCGCGCGCCCCGCTCAATATCTCGTTGCGATAGCGTGTGTCACGCCGGATTTGGGCTGCAAAGGGGAAACCACCGTAGCCGCCCGAGCCAATGAGTATATGTCAGCCGGCCCTCAGCGCCTAAGGTTACGCGCGCAACCAAATGTTTTCAGTGGGATTTCAGCGCCTGTTGGCTAATCTCACGCATGCGCACCGCACCATTGGTCCGAAAACGCACGGGCTCCGCCATGGGGATATCCAGTGCAAACTGCCCATGAAGCTCGTACGGGATGTCGCGCTTGAGGCTGTCGCGGACAATATAAAGAAGCTGCGGCGCCGTCCGCATCAGGTCGACCTCGACCGAGATCGCGAACTCACTGGCGCCCGAGGCGGGCACCATGATCGAGGTCGGCGTCGATCCCGTCGCAAACCGGTAACCGTCAAGATCGACGCCATAGGAGATCGACCGAACCGGCAGCGGAAACGGATTCGGGTTACTTACGTCGAACTCGAGCAGAAAAGTCTGTTCCGAGAACCCGAGCTCTGTTGCCTCGACGTTGCGCAGGCTGACATCCGGTGCACTGACCAGGCTGCCGGTACTCGCGCAGGCCGTCAGCAAAACGATCGATGACAGCAGTGGTAACAATAAAGTCCGTGTCTTCATGCTCAGCCCTCCCCGGGACTAACGCAATTCGTCTCCCAATTCGCCCCAGCGGGCCGACATCAGTAACCAGTCGCCCGCCTGGCGCTCGAGTTCCATCTCGAATCGGTATGCATCGGCGCTGAACCCGAATGTGCCGTCATGCGTCCCGGCCATGCCGACCGTCAGAACGACTTCACCGGCATCATCACCAAACACGTTGAGCTCTTCGATGTTCGTGATCAGCGCCACGGAATTTGTGCGCAGGAAATAGAATCGGAACATATCGCCGATGTCGTCACGGCTGTTGCCGCGGCCGTCCGTATACGCCGGCGATATCATGTCGACGAGCCCGCGCCGGTCCTTGTCTTCGGCCAGTTCCTGGCCCTGCGCAACCCAGGCCCGAAGCGCCGCTTCCGGACCGTCGTCCGGACCACCACAGGCGGCCAGCCACAGGCAGGTAATGCCTGCAACGAGGCTCGGGACCGGATTGAGCGTGTCGGTGGTCATCATCTGTTAAAGTCTACGGACATAGACGACCATAAATGGACTTGCCGGCCCAAATCGTGAACCAGTTCGCATTTGCGACCGGTCGGAAATCTCGAAATGTCGGTAACACCCCTGAGCGAAGACGCCGTTTCGGCGATCACTGCTGAAGACCAGGCTCGTATCGATGCCATCCTGTCGTTCTGGTTCAAGGAGCAGTCGCTGACTGCGCCGCAGATCGACCGCCGCATGGACATCTGGTTCGGCGAAGATAAAGTCTTCGATCTCGAGTTAAAAAAGGAATTCGAGAGTGACATCGAGCAGGCGACGGCAGGCGCGCTCGACCACTGGGCCGACGATCCGCGTGGCCGTCTGGCCCTGATCCTGTTGCTCGACCAGTTCCGGCGCAATATCTACCGCAAGACAGCCGACGCTTTCGCCATGGACAAGCTGGCGCTGAAACATTGCGTCGAAGGCGCCCGCCTGAAAAAGGACCGGGGCCTGACACCGATCCAGCAGGCATTCTTTTACATGCCTCTGCAGCACGCAGAATCCCTCAAGGTCCAGGACAAAGCCGTGGAGATCTTTAGCCGCCTCGTCGAAGCGGTCTCACCGACCTACCGCGAGACCTTCGAGACCATGGCCACTTTTGCCGAGCTGCATCGCGACATCATCGCCCAGTTCGGTCGTTTCCCTCACCGCAACGAGTTGCTCGGCCGCGAAAACACGCCCGAGGAGGACGAATATCTCGCCGGCGACAGCCCCGATTTCGGCCAGGGCAGCTAAACTCGAAGGACAATCCGGATTCTGATCGAGAGGGGGCTCTCATGAAAAGACGCACTTTTTGCAAAACCGCCATTGCCGCGGCAGTCACTACTGGACTTTCGGCCTGTGGCGCCAGGCAGCAAGCCAGCGATCCCGGACCCTCGATCCCGGCCGTTTCGGCAAGCGGTGAGGAATTGTCGATCGAGTCGGCGGCGGTCGAGGAGCTTCGCGGCAGCCTCGACGGACACCTGTTCCTGCAGGGTGACGATGGCTACGACGCAGCCAGACAGGTCTGGAATGGCATGTTCGATCACAAGCGACCGGCGATGATTGCTCAGTGTGCATCGACAGAGGACGTCGTCGATGCGGTGAACTTCGCGCGGGAACGCAACATACTGGTGTCCGTCAAGTGCGGCGGCCACAGCTTCCCCGGTAAATCGACGTCCGACGGCGGGCTCATGGTGGATCTGTCCGGCCTGCGCAATACCGAGGTCGACGTGGACGCCCGGACGCTTCGGGCTGGCGGCGGCTGCCTGCTCGGCCATCTCGACGACGCAGCAACCGCCCACAACATGCTGACGACCACGGGCATCGTGTCGCACACGGGCTGTGGCGGATTCACGCTCGGCGGCGGACTCGGCCGCACCGATCGCAAGATGGGTCTTGCCATCGACAACCTGCTCGCCGCGACTGTCGTTACGGCAAGTGGCGAGATCGTGCGCGCCAGCGAAGATGAAAATCCCGAGCTGCTATGGGGCCTGCAGGGCGGCGGAGGCAACTTCGGCGTCGTAACCGAATTTACGTATCGATTGCACCCGTTCAACCCGACCGTTTACGGCGGAGACCTGTTCTATGACATGAGCCCGGATTTTCTCGAGTACTTCGCGGAGCTCAACGAGACGCTGCCGGACGAGGTGAATATCGAACCAATGTCAACGGCCGGTCCCGACGGCGAACCGGAGATCATAGTCGAGACTGTCTGGTGCGGTGATCACAGGGACGGTGAGAAAGTCCTGACACCATTGCTCAGCGCCCCGGGATATCGCCGCGGTGGCCTGGCTCCGTATCTCTATCGCGACATCCAGACGCGTCTCGACGGGGACACGGCGCATGGCATTCGTTCTTACCTCAAGTCGTGCTTCCTGGAAGAGCTGACGCCCGAGACGATCGAGATCATGGTCGAGTTCGGCAGGCGTGGCGGCCCGGCAGGCTGGTGGTTCCANNGTCGCGTTCAACTTCGGCATGATGTACATGAGCGCCGACGCCGCGCTGGACGAAGCCGGTATTGCGGCGGTGCGTGAATTCTATGCGGCGATGGAACCGCACTCGGCCGGCTTCTACACCAACCTGCACGATGATACGGTGGAGAAGACCTGGGGCAATTTCGGCGAGAACTATCCGAGACTCGTCGAGCTGAAGAACAAGTACGATCCGACGAACCTGTTCCGCCTGAATGCGAACATCAAACCCACGGTCGCTTGAGGCCCGTTACTCGGTAAGGTAGTCACGCGAGACCCGGGCGTAGCGCCAGGTCAGGAGGATCGCCGCGGCAGACAATCCGATCACGAAACCGCCCCAGGTGTAGGCGGGCGCCAGACGGTACGTGACCGTGGCGAGGTACGCGAGCGGAAAAGCGAGCACCCAGTAAGCCACGATGTTGATGACCATCGGCAGGCGCGTGTCCTTGTAGCCCCGCAACGCTCCGGCCGCACCGATCTGCACGCCGTCGGCAACCTGGAATACAGCGGCCATCAGCAACATGCTGATCGCGATGGCCGTAACCGACGGGTCATTGGTGTACATGCTGACAACCGCATCGCGGAACAATAAAAGGAATGCGGCCGAAACACTCATGAAGATCGCACAGCTGAGCACGCCGAGCGCACCGCTGTAGCGCGCCGCCTCACCGTTGCCGGATCCCAGCGCGTGGCCGACACGCACCGTGATCGCGGAACTCAGCGCAAGCGGAATCATGAACATGGTCGCCGCGAAGTTGATCGCAACCTGGTGCGCCGCGGCCACGGCCGCACCGCGCGTCCCCATGAGTATCGACACCGCATTGAAAAGGCCCGCTTCCGCCGTGATCGTGACGGCAATCGGCACCCCCAGCACGATGATTTCCTTCAGCACGGCGGGGCGAAGGCGCCCGATGCGCGCGAAAATTTTCAACGGCGCATAGTGCCGGCTCGCCATCATGTAGACCACGAGCACAAACATCAGGGCCCACATCGTTACAGCACTTGCAATCCCGCAGCCGACCGCGCCAAGCGCTGGCGCACCGAAGTGGCCGAACATGAATACGTAGTTCAGGAACACGTTGCAGAACAACGAAAAGATCGAGGCGTACATGATCGGCCGGGTACGCCCGATTCCCTCCGTCGTGAACCGCAGCGCCAGGAATATGAAAATCGCCGGGCCGCCCCAGATAATGGCTTCGACGTATCCGAGCGTGAGGTCCCTGAAGCTTTCGTCGATGCCGATCTGCAAGAGCAATGGCTCGACCGTGGCATATGCCAACACGATCAGCGCCGTACCGATCCCGAATCCAAGGTACATCCCCTGCCGGGTATATCGACCTATGAGTTCCGGGTTGCCGGCTCCGTAATGGCGCGCCGCTATCGGCGAGATCGCCATGAGCACGCCAAGGCAAAGCGCGAACCCGAAAAACCAGACGCTGGCGCCGACCGCGACAGCGGCGAGCGACTCGGCGCCGAGGCGTCCGGCCATGACGGCATCGGCAAACTGCATGCCCGCAATGGCGAGGTTGTTGACAATCAGAGGGCCGGCAAGCTTGAGCAGCTCCCGGATCTCCTCGCGCCAGTTGCTCGTCCTCCACATGCGGCCAATGTAACGTATTTTCATGGTAAGTTACGGGCGCAACGAGAGCTGTATGCCTGAACGGAGGAGAGCATGCTGCACGATGGTCGAGCGATTCGGGTCGCAGTAGTTGGTGGCTCCCGCATCCCTTTTTGCCGGGCCCATTCGATCTATCGAAACGTGCCCAACCAGGAAATGATGTCGGCCGCGCTTGACGGCGTGGTAACGAAATACGATCTCAAGGGCCAAACGATGGGTGACGTCGCACTGGGCGCCGTAATCCATCACTCCCGCGACTGGAATCTCGCGCGCGAGTCCGTACTCGATTCCGGACTGTCGCCCCGAACACCTGGCCTTACCCTGCAGCGCGCGTGTGGAACGAGTCTCGAGGCCTGCATCCTCATCGCAAACAAGATCGCCCTCGGCCAGATCGAATGCGGAATCGGCGGTGGTGTCGATTCGATATCCGATGCGCCCATCGTATTCAACGACGGATTTCGGTCGGTACTGTTCGAAATGCACCGCGCCCGTTCACCGCTAGAGCGCATTCTTCCGGCCTTCAAGTTCCGGCCCTGGCATTTCAAACCCGAGTTTCCAGGTGTCACCGAACCGCGGACCGGACTGTCCATGGGTGAAAGCATGGAAATCACGGCGCAAAAGTGGAATGTGCCTCGCGAGCACCAGGATCAGCTGGCGCTGGCCAGTCACATGAAGGCGGCGGCCGCCTACGATGCGGGCTGGTATGAGGGCGAGGTCGTGCCCTTCATGGATTGTGAAGAAGACAACAACATTCGTCGCGACACCACGTTCGAAAAGCTCGCTGCCCTGAAACCGGTATTCGACAAGACCGAAGACGGGACGATGACGGCGGGCAACAGCACGCCTCTCACCGACGGCGCGGCAGCCGTATTACTTGCATCCGAAGACTGGGCTCGCACGAAGAACCTGCCGATCTCCGCTTTCCTGACCTTCGGCAAGCTTGCTGCGGTGAACTTCGTCAATGACGAGGGGCTACTGATGGCGCCTGCCTACGCGGTGTCCGATATGCTCAAGCAGGCGGACCTGCGTCTGCAGGACTTCGACTTCTACGAGATTCACGAGGCGTTCGCGTCCCAGACGATAGCAACGCTCAAAGCGTGGCAGTCGGAGAAGTTCTGCCGCGACCGGCTGGGCCGCAATGAACCGATGGGGCCGATCGACCTGTCGAAGCTCAACGTCAAGGGCGGCAGCATCGCGATCGGCCATCCGTTTGCTGCAACCGGGGCACGCGTGGTCGCCACGATGGCGAAGCTGCTGGCCGAAAAAGGATCGGGCCGCGGCCTGATCTCGGTCTGCACGGCCGGCGGTATGGGTGTAACAGCGATTATGGAGGCGGCTTAGGCCCGCGCCGGCGCATCTTCTCCATAGCCTGATGAATGCTGTCACGCGCCTGCGCCGTGACTCCGCCGCGCTTGTACTCGTCGACGACGAACGTCTCTACCTTCGAGACGATGTCGTCGATGTCGGCGCTACCGAAATGAGCCTCCTCCACCACTTCCGGCGGCGCGTTCCTGATGGCGCCGAACAGGTTAATCCACCGCTCCGACCGCTTGCCGATGCCGACGAGTCTGTAGAATTCGCTTCCGGGCTGACCATCCGTGGTCTTTACCAGGCTCACCAAACCGGCTACCAGGGAGGCAGGAACCAGTATCAGGTCGCGCAGGCCATCAACGACCAATTTGACCTGTAACACCGCGATATCGCGGACAAGAACCCATACCGCCGTTTGCTGTTCATTGTTTTCCGGAATTTGTTCCATCGCTCGCATAATCCAACAAGTGCTTGTCAGGATTAGGGATTATAGCCATGCTCGGTGGCGCGCGGCGGGCCTTTCGTTTACTGTTACGGCGTCCGACACCAGACCTCGCTTATGCCGACTTTTGATTCCACGGCAAATTTCGAACATGGCCTCCCCGAATCTCTCGGCGTCCTTATCGTCAACCTGGGCACGCCGGACTCGCCGACGCCTTCGGCTGTCAGGCGCTACCTGCGCGAATTCCTCTGGGATCCGCGGGTTGTCGAAATCCCGCGACCAATCTGGTGGCTGATCCTGAATGCGTTCATCCTGCCCTTTCGGCCGGCTCAGTCCGCCAGAAATTACGCCAAGATCTGGACGGAGGAAGGATCGCCGTTGCTCGTACATTCGCGTGACCTGGCGAGTTCTGTCGCACGGCAGCTCGGCGCCCGCATTTCCGGCGTCGTCAACGTCGAACTCGGCATGACTTACGGTAACCCGTCGATCGATAGCGCCCTGGACAAGCTGTATCGTGAGGGCGCTCAGCGCGTTGTTTGCCTGCCGCTTTACCCGCAGTACTCCGGCACAACGACCGGATCCGTATTCGATGTCGTTACGAAGGCGCTCAACCGTCGCAGATGGGTTCCCGAGTTTCGCTTCATCAATCACTATCACGACGCCCGCGGATATATCGCGGCCGTAGCGCAGAGTGTTCGCGAATACTGGGAAATGAACGGCAAAGGCGAAAAGCTCCTGTTCTCGTTCCACGGCACGCCACGACAAACCCTGGACAAGGGCGATCCTTATCACTGCCAGTGTCTCAAGTCGGCACGTCTCATCGCCGAGGCGCTCGAGCTGGCCGACGATGACTGGAAGGTTTCGTTTCAGTCGAGGCTCGGCCGCGCGGAGTGGCTCAAACCCTATACGGCCGATACCGTGACCGAACTCGGCCACAAAGGCATGGGTCGTGTCGACGTGGTCTGCCCGGGGTTTGCAACGGACTGCCTCGAGACGCTCGAGGAAATTGCGATGCAGAACGCCGGTTTTTTCAAGGACGCCGGTGGTGGTGAACTGCATTACATTCCCGCACTGAATGCGCGCGACGATCACGTCGAATTCCTGACGCGTCTCGTCGAAAAGCACATTGGCGGCTGGCCGGAGACGTCGCCCGACTGGAGCGCATCTGACGTATCCCGCGCCAACGATAAAACGCGGGAACGCGCACTCGCCGCAGGAGCGTCGTCTTGAGCGCCCTGGGCCGCTTCCTGGAATTCAGTATCCGCACACCGGACATTCTCGAATCCCTGAGTTATTACAAGCTGATCGGGTTCACCGAGCAGCAGATTGGCGACGTCTGGACGCACAAGTACGCTGTGGTCGGCGACGGCATCCTCAATATCGGCCTGCATGACCGGGTATTCGATTCACCGGCAATTACCTTCGTTCACCACAACCTCGCCAAACGCGCGCGCAAGATGTCGGATCATGGTTTCGACTTCAGCTTCATGCGACTCGGTGAAGATGTTTTCAACGAGCTCGGGCTTGCCGATCGGGACGGTCACATGGTGACCATGCTCGAGGCCCGGACTTTTACCGGCGGTGACGATTTCGACGACGACTCTATTCTCGGCACCTGGTTCGAGTTGTCGCTACCGGTCCGTGACGCGGTCCGTGCGGCGCATTTCTGGGCGTCGGTGGCGCCAAACCTGCTCCGCGTGCGTGAAGAGCCGACCACGCACATGCGGTTTGATGCCGGCGGTATGGCGCTCGGCCTGTCGGAAAGCATTGCTCTCGATGCGCCATCGCTGTGCTTTCGTTGTCGTGACAAGCAGGCACTGATGGATGCCATTGAAAAACACGGCCTCGAGCATGAGAAGTTCCCGGGATACGAGGGCGCCTTCGTCGCGCTTATCGCACCAGAGGGCACGAAGCTTTATGCGTTCGATGAAGATTTTCTTGGCGATACGTACGAGGTCGAAGAATCTGATGACCTAAGTGAGTTCTCGCAATAGGCTCACGGCCTGCGCGAGGTACGATCGCCCGAACAGGTTCAGGTGATTGAGAACATGATAAAGGCGATACAGCTTCAGGCGATTCTCATGTCCTGACTCCATCGGCCAGCTCGACGCATATGCATCGTAAAACGCTCGTCCGAACCCGCCGAAAAGCATCGTCATTGCGATATCCGACTCGCGGTCGCCGTAATACACAGCCGGATCGAAAATAACCGGCTCGCCCCCGACAGAACCCCAGTTACCCCCCCACAGATCGCCATGCAGCAGTGAGGCCACCGGCGTGTAGCCGTCGAACAGCTCTGGCAATCGCTTGGCAAGCTGTTCACCCAGCTCACCAACTTCCGCGCCGAAGCCGTTGCGAACCGCGAGATCGACCTGGAAGCCGAGCCGATGCTGGCGAAAGAATGCTATCCAGTTATCGGAGCGTTCGTTGTGTTGTGGCGTCAGACCTATCGTGTTGTCACGAAACCAGCCGTATTCCGGCTGCGTATGCCGATGCAGTGCCGCGAGTTTTTCGCCCAGGGCCGTTTCGACCTTGCGCTTCGATGGCTCGAAGTCGAGCCGCTCGAGATCGATGTATGCCTGGCCGTTCATGGCGCCGACATCGATAACCTCGGGGACGCGGATCTCGCCCGCCGCACGCAGCTCATTGAGACCTTGCGCCTCGGCTTCGAACCTGTCGAGCGCCGATTCCGGACCGGTCTTGCGGAATGTGTCCCTCAATCGCGGCTCAGATCGGCAATGCGCTCCGCCTGGCGCCGCAGGGCCATACCAATGTCCGCCTCGTCGAACAATGCGTTGATGTCGCCGAGTTCGGGCCGTGAACGTTGCATGGCGCTCTCGGCATCGTCGATCGGCGCGTCGCATGCGATACCGGTCAGTCGGCGCGCCAGGAACGCATCGTCCCTGTGCGTATCGAGCTTGTCGCCCAATGTTTTCGCGCCGCGAACATTGACCTCATGAACCCGGTCGAGGTTTTCGTAGATGTTCTCGAGACTGCCGAACTCTTCGAGCAATACCGTTGCCGTTTTCTTGCCGACGCCCGGTACGCCCTTGATGTTGTCCACTGCATCCCCGGCCAGTGCGAGAAAATCCGCGATCTGTTCGGGTATCACGCCGAAGACATCCCGGACCTGCTCATAGCGAATTTTTCCTTTCCCCGCGAAGTCCCAGAACACGTCGTCCTTGCCCAGGAGCTGGGCGAGGTCCTTGTCGCGGCTGACAATCGTCGACGGGCGGCTGACGGCGCGTCCGTGTTCAACGAGCGTGCCGATGAGATCGTCTGCCTCATATTCCGGGCTGCCCCATTCGAGCAAACCCAGTGCCCGGGTGTAGCGTCGGCACTGCGCGAACTGGCGCTTGAGTTCCTCCGGCGCCGGATCGCGATTGGCTTTGTACTCGGGGTAGATCTGGGTGCGAAAAGATGTGGTCAGGCTCTCGTCGAACAGAACGGCGACGTGCTCCGGGTTGACCTGCTCGATGAAGTCGCCGAGGAAGCGACAATAACCGTACAGCGCATTGATCGGGTTGCCGTCGCTGTCGACCATATCGTCGGGCATGGAGTAGTACGCGCGAAACACGTAAACGCTGGCATCGATGAGATATTGCATGTTCCCGAGTATAGCCCGCCACCTGTGCAGGCGCGCGCCCGGTAGTGAGACTTAATCGTGGTAGTGCACTTCCACGATTTGCGCTCCGTCCGCGAGGTGGTCGGACAGGCGGGCGTGCAGCGGGCTCGATCGGGGGATGTGCGCGAGCAGGTACTGCATCTGGTCGGCCAGGACGCGTCGTCCCTTCAGGTATATGTATTCGGCGTAGGTCGGCGTAAACGGCACCGCGATCAGCTGCATCGCCGCCTGCTCGGGGGTTCGTCCGCCCTTGAAGTTATTGCAGCGCCGGCAGGCTGTCGCGACATTCGTCCAGGTGTCCCCACCCCCATGCGATATCGGCGTTATGTGGTCGCGCGTCAGGTCTCGCGTCTGGTAGCGCATCCCGCAATACAGGCAGAGGTTCGCATCGCGCTTGAAGAGCGTGCGATTGTTGAGTGGGGGAACGTACTTGTCGCGGTTGCGTGAAAGGCCCTGGCTCGTGCCGTGCGTTGCAATGATCGAATTGACGTCGATCTTGCTGCGCCTGCCGTCACAGCTGCGGTAACCGCCAAAGACGGTGTAGAGGCGCGTGCCGGTCTGGTAAGCGACCTGGTCGGCATGATACAGGCGCACAGCTTCCCGGTAGTCGATCCACTCGAGTGGCATTCCGGCTACATCGGTACGCAGTACTTGCTGCGAAATATCGGTCGAGATACCTGCAAGCATCTAATCACCTCGTCTCGTAGTTTGCCGAACGCGCGTCAAAAAGCAAATAATGAATTGTGTTTTCGAGACATTACTGTGCAGTACTCCTGTTCGCGTGTGGCCTTGCCGCAGCTGATGACTTTTGGGTCGAGTCACGCGACGAGCTGATCCCGACCGTGATCGAGTTTCCGGACGTCGCTGAAGGAACACCGGTCCCGTTGGTCGTGCTCGCACACGGGCATGGCGGATCGAAGGATGAGAACGGGGGTTTTGCGGAACTTGCCTTGATGCTTGCGGAGAACGGGATTGCGTCCGTGAGAATGGACTTTCCGGGTTGTGGCGACAGCGCAGAGGAATTTGCGCAGAACAACATTACCAATATGTTGTATGACATCGACGCATCACTGCGTTTTACGCTGGACAAGTTCGATATCGATCGGGACCGAATCGGGATTCTCGGCTACAGCATGGGCGGGCGGCTCGCGATGTTGGCCGCGGACCCTCTGTACTCCGCCATGGTGCTTTGGGCGCCGGTCGCCGATAACGGGCCGCAGGTGATGTTCAGGTTCCTGGGCGGGCGCGACAACTACTACAAGTTACGATCACAGGCGGTGCGAGACGGCTCCGTCCTTTTTGAGACTCCTTGGAACACCGAACAAAGACTCGGCAAGGAATGGTTCTACGACATGGAGCGCACAGCCCCGCTGTATTCAATTCGACGTTACGAAGGTCCTCTATTGATCCTTCACGGCACAGATGACCGCCTGATCAGCCCGGACAATGCCACGGCGGCGCGAGATGCCGCCGTTGCCAGCAAGGCGGTAACGCTGGACCTGGTCGAGGGCGCGACCCATGGTTTCGGCTTCTATTCCGAAGACCCCGAGGTACGCGCCCACGTATTGGGGACGTCCGTGGCGTTTCTTCGCGAGCGCCTTAAAGAGGCTGACTAGAGCGCCTTGAATACCTCGTCGAGACTGTCCTTCGCGTCGCCGAACAGCATCCGCGTGTTCTCCTTGAAGAACAGCGGATTCTGCACGCCCGCATAACCGGTTGCCATGCTGCGCTTGAGTACGATCGTCGTCTTGCCCTTCCAGACTTCGAGAACCGGCATGCCGGCGATCGGTCCTTCCGGATCCTCCTGTGCAGACGGATTGACAATGTCGTTCGCGCCGATCACGACCGAGACGTCGATATTGGGGAAATCGTCGTTGATCTCGTCCATCTCGAACACGATGTCGTAGGGCACCTTCGCCTCGGCCAGCAACACGTTCATGTGGCCGGGCATGCGCCCCGCAACCGGATGAATGCCGAAGCGGACGTTGATGCCTTTATCGCGCAGTGCGCGCGTCAACTCGTAGACGATGTGTTGCGCCTGAGCGACCGCCATGCCGTAACCGGGGATGATCATGATCTCCTTGGCGTTCGCGAACAGCGCCGCGGTTTCCTGGGCATCGATCGGCTGGACCTCGCCCTGGTCTTCGCCGCCTTTCGCAGCTGCGCCCCCGCCGGTGCCGAAGCCTCCCGCAATCACCGCAAGGAACTTGCGATTCATCGCGCGGCACATGATGTAGCTCAGGATCGCACCGCTCGAACCGACAAGGGCGCCCGTGACAATCAGCAGGTCGTTGCCGAGCATAAAGCCGGTCGCCGAAGCCGCCCAGCCCGAGTAGCTGTTGAGCATGGATACCACGACGGGCATGTCGGCGCCGCCGATCGCCATGACCATGTGGATGCCGAACAGCAACGCCAGGACAGTCATGATGACGAGCGGCATCATGCCGCCACCGGCCACCGATTGCTGTACGAACTCATAGCCGTAGTAAATCGATCCGAGCAGCAGCAACAGGTTGAGCCAGTGCCGCGCCGGCAGTAACAGCGGGTTGCCACTGATGCGCGCAGACAGCTTGCCGAATGCGATGACCGATCCCGAGAACGTGACCGCGCCGATCAGGACGCCGATGTAGGTTTCGATGTCATGAATCGTCAGCTCGACGCCGGTGTAATGCGCGAGGCGCCCGGGATCCATGAAGTTGGCGAAGCCGACCGCGACCGCGGCGAGGCCGACGAGGCTGTGCAGGATAGCGACAAGTTCCGGCATCTGCGTCATCTGCACGCGCCGCGCCAGAATCAGGCCGACCGAACCGCCAACGAGCAAAGCGACGATCAGCTTGTCGTACTGCGCCGTGACCTCACCCAGAACCGTGGCAATAAGGGCAATCGCCATACCGACGATGCCGTACCAGTTACCGCGTCTTGCCGTTTCCTGATGGGATAACCCTCCCAGTGCGAGGATGAAGAGGATTGTCGCGATGATGTAGGAGATGTTTACGATTCCTTCGTTAATCATGACAATCTCACTTCCTGAACATTTCGAGCATGCGGCGCGTCACGGCAAATCCGCCCGCGATATTGACGGCCGTAACCCCGGCCGTTGCCACCGCAATCCACATGATGACTTTATCGGCGGAGCTGATTTGTAGCAGTGCGCCGATAATGATGATGCTCGAGATTGCATTGGTGACACTCATGAGTGGCGTATGCAGCGCCGGTGTGACATTCCAAATCACCATGTAACCGACGAAGCACGCGAGCACGAACACTGTGAAGTGCGCCATGAACGAGGGCGGCGCCACAGCTCCCAGCCCGAGCAGGGCCAGGCCGCCGGCTGCCATCATCATGATGGGTCCCCAGATCGACGGCTTCTTCTCCTCAACCACGGGAGCCGGCGCGGCTTCGGCTGCCGGCTTTGGTGGGGCCGCCGATAACTTCGGCGCAGGCGGCGGATACGTCGTCTCACCACCCGTGCAGACCGTCGCGCCGCGTACGACTTCGTCCTCAAAATCGACGACCAGGTTTCCGTCCTTCTCGGGCGTCATGTCGGATAGCAGATGTTTAAGGTTGGTTGCGTAAAGCTGGCTCGACTGCGTTGCCAGCCGGCTCGGCAGGTCCATGTAGCCAATGATCGTCACGCCGTCTTTAACGACGACCTCGCCCGGTTCGGTCAGTTCGCAGTTGCCGCCAGTTTCTGCTGCAAGATCGACGATGACGCTGCCGTCCTTGAGCAGGCCGACGTGTTCGGCCGTGATCAGCCGCGGCGCGGGTTTGCCCGGTATGAGCGCCGTCGTAATGATGATGTCGACTTCTTCGGCCTGCTCTGCGAACAGCGCCATTTCCGCGGCGATAAACTCGTCGCTCATTACCTTCGCGTAACCGCCTTCGCCGGTGCCGTCCTCGTCTTCGAACTCCAGCATCAGGAACTCGGCATCCATGCTTTCGACCTGCTCCTTGACTTCAGGCCGAGTATCGAAAGACCGGACGATCGCGCCCATGCTCCTGGCCGCACCAATCGCCGAGAGGCCTGCGACGCCGGCGCCGATGACCAGCACTTTGGCGGGTGGGATGCGCCCGGCCGCCGTGATCTGGCCCGTGAAAAAACGACCGAAGTGCTGTGCCGCCTCGACCACGGCCCGATACCCGGCGATGTTGGCCATCGAGCTCAACGCATCCATCTTCTGGGCGCGCGAGATACGGGGCACCATGTCCATCGACAGCGCCGTACCGCCACTCTTCGTCAGCACCTCGAGCAGCTCGGGGTTTTGCCCGGGAGCCAGGAACGTGATCAGCGCCTGGTCCGAACGCAGCCTGGTCTCTTCACCCTGCTCGGGCGCGCGAACTTTCAGGATAATATCGGCCTGATCCCAGACATCATCGGCCGACCCGAGCACTTCGCAGCCGGCGGCCTCATAAGCGCTGTCGGAGAATTTTGCTGCGGCCCCTGCACCGGTCTCGATGGCCACACTGTAGCCAAGATCCATGAGCTGAGCTGCGACGTCGGGGGTCGTAGCAACACGCTGTTCCCCCGCGTGAATTTCTCGCGGTACACCGATTTTCATTGATTAGCCTCCCGTAGGACGGCCGTACTCTACCAATAACGGTATACGGGGGCTACGGGGGAAAAATACCTATTACCGTGCCGGCTACCTGTGATCGGTGGGTCGCGGTGCCCGGTCTGTTGCCCGATCGCGAAGACGCTTACGCTGTTCCGGGGTCAACTGGCGAAAGCGGTCTCGCAGCTGCTGCCGCTGGTGGATCGACATTCTCTGATAGCGACGGAAGTTGTCGCGAACACGCTTCTGGTCGTCCGGCGACATCTCGCGAAATTGGCGGTACTGCCGGCGAATTCTTTCCTGGCGATCGGGTGACAATTCCTGCCATTGCTGGAAGCGATGCTGGGCCGTATCCCGCTGCTCGGGCGACATCGTGTTCCAGCGATCAGCGCCCGTTGCCAGTCGGGCCTGACGCTCCGGATCCAGGGTCTCCCAGCTTTCGGCAAAACTGTTCAGCACGCGCTGCTGATTTTCGTCGAGATCTTCCCACGCAACACCGGCCTCGTCCGCCGATGCGAAGCCGGCAAACATCAGCATTGCAAGTAGTGGCAGCAACCTAGCTTTCATTCATCTTCTCCGTCGAATCTTCGCCTTCGGGCGCGGGTTCGCTCCGCTCTTCTTCCGCGTCGGCCGTGACGGGCTCGTCGAAAATCAGCCAGTCCTCGTCCGACTCTTCCCAGGTTCCCAGGTACTCGAGGAACTCGGGGTTGGGCATTTCCTCGTCGGCCGCCAGTGCCAGGCTCGCGCCCAGCACCAGGCATCCGATGACGGCTGTCTTGTCAGCCGACATGTCCGTTCGATTCCGTATCGACCGCATCCAGCAGGCTGAAAAACTCCAGGTCCTCCAGCATCTCGAGGCTGTCGGTCTCGAGCAGCATCTCGAAATCAGACACCGTCACCGGGTCGTCGACCGGGACATCGACCGTCGTACCGTTCATCACCATGACGGCGATGGCCGCCGCGGCCGCAACGCCTGTAACGGGCGCCCAGCGACCCCAGTTGCCGACGCCTGGCTTATGCAGCTCTTCGAGCGCTTTCTGGCGTCCCTGGTTCAGGCGCGACAAAGTCGCCCCGTCGAGCCGTTCGACGCTGTCGTCAAACAGTGCTTTCGCCTGCCTTTCAAGGCGCTCGCTGTCTCGCGATTCCGTCATTGCCAGTGATCTCCCAACTTTTCCCGGAGCGTATGTACGGCCCGGGAATAATGTGTCTTGACGCTACCCTCCGAACAGCCCATGGCCATCGCAGTCCCGGCAACATCAAGCCCTTCAAATATGCGCAGCATAAACGCTTCGCGTTGCCTGTGCGGCAAATCATGTACCGATCTTTCCAGTCTTTGCATGGCCTGCGCCGTTTGCAGCTCGACATCCGGCGAACGACCAGCCGGGTCCGGCGCATTGGCAGCAAAGTCGTACTCATCATCGGCATTGGCGCCGCGCCCGAACCACACCATGACACGATTCCGAACTTTCTGGCGCCGATGCCAGTCGCGGATCCCGTTCTGCAGAATCCGGTAAAAAAGCGGCGTCCATTCATCGCCGGGGCGCTCGGCATAGTTGCGGGCCATTTTGATCATCGAATCCTGCACGAGATCAAGGGCCTCGTCCCGGTCCCGGACCCCAATTTCGGCGATGCGCAGCGCCCGGCGTTCCACCTCGACAAAGAACTGGTTGAGTTGCCGATCGCGTTGCAGCGTACTTGCTCCCGTCGATTGCTCGCGGCTGCACGATACCGCAAAAACGCCTGCAATAGCGTTCATGCGGTCCGCCTCCTTGTCTGATTCCCGCGAAGCTCCATCTTCAGCCGTCCTCTTGACTCAGCCACGAGGTGATCTACCGTGTCACACTTGTTTAACGCCGTCGCTCGCGCCCGGTTGACACCAAAAAACTGATGATTATGTCAAATTATTGCCTGTGAGCAGCCTGCCCATTCTCAAGGTCGCCGTCAGCGTGCCGCTGTCCCGCGAGTTCGACTACCTGTCCGCGACGACGGAGCCCGAGGCCGTTCCCGGGTGCCGGGTTCTCGTTCCGTTCGGCCGTCGCAGGCAGGTCGGCTTGGTGCTCGGGCGCGCAACCGAGTCCGGTCTGGCCAGGGATCAGATCCGCCAGTCGCTCGAGACTCTCGACGATAGTCCTTTGTTGACCGAGGACGATCTCTGGTTGATCCGGTTCACGAGCGACTATTATCACCACCCGATCGGCGAGGTCGTTGCGACGGCCCTGCCGACATTGCTGCGCCAGGGCAAGCCACTGAACCCGACGATTCACTGTGTCGCGGTAAGCGATGCCGGAGAATCCGCCGATATCGAATCCCTCGCGAAACGCGCACCACGCCAGGCCGAGCTTCTCGAGATCCTTCTCGATGCGGGCGGCAATGGTGTCGACGAGGAAACGCTGACCGAATGGGTGCCGACCTGGCGCCGCGCGGCGAAGGCGCTTTTCGAAAAGGGCCTGGCCCATCGATTCTCTACCCGGGCTGATGGTGACGAGCCGGTGTCGCCCGGTTCTGGTGAGGCGGGCCCCGCGCTGCACGCGGCTCAGCAGCAGGCCCTCGAAAGAATCGAGGCCCACGAAGGCTTCGGTGTGTTCCTTCTGGACGGCGTGACGGGCAGCGGCAAGACCGAGGTCTACCTCAGGATGATTCGGCAGGTCGTCGACGCCGGCCGACAGGTTCTCATACTCGTGCCGGAGATCGGTCTGACACCCCAGCTTGTATCCCGGTTAGAAACGCGTCTCGGCGTTGCGCCCGCCGTCATGCACTCCGGGCTCAGCGATACCGCGCGGCTCGTTGCCTGGCGCAGGGCGCGCGCCGCAAGCGCAAAACTCGTCGTCGGCACACGTTCTGCTGTATTCACGCCGATGCCGGACCTGGGCCTGATTGTGATCGACGAGGAGCACGATCACTCCTTCAAACAGCAAGAGGGATTACGCTACTCGGCCCGCGACCTGGCCATCGCCCGCGCCAAGCGGAAAAACATCCCGGTCATCCTGGGGTCCGCGACGCCGACACTCGAGGTGCTGCAGCATTGCCGCGCCGGCAACTTCGTCCGCCTGCAACTTCCTGATCGTGCCGGTAACGCCAAACCGCCGAACTTCCGCTTAATTGATCTGATGCGCGCCCCGGCTCGCGACGGACTCAGTGAGCCGATGTTGCGCGCCATCGATAAGCACCTCGACAGTGACGGCCAGGCCCTGATCTTTCTGAACCGGCGCGGGTTCGCGCCCACGCTCATTTGCGCAAGCTGCGGCCACGTCGCCGAGTGTTACCGGTGTGACTCGCGCATGACGGTTCACGCCAAGAACAATGTATTGCGTTGTCATCATTGCGGAGCCGCCCGAGCGCTCGATGTGCGCTGTACTGTCTGCGGCGCCGAAGTTCGCCCCCTCGGCGAAGGCACCGAGCGACTCGAAGACGCATTGCGCGCGCATTTTCCCGGGCGTCGCATAGAGCGCATCGACTCCGACAGCATGCAGCGACGGGGCGCGATCGACGAGGCGCTCGAACTGGCTGCGCAGGGCGGCGCCGACATCCTCGTCGGCACGCAGATGCTGTCGAAAGGCCACCATTTCCCGAAACTGACGCTGGTCGGTATCGTTAATGCCGACCAGGGTCTGTTCGGCACCGATTTTCGCTCGGCGGAGCGCATGGCGCAGTCGATCATCCAGGTGGCAGGCCGCGCCGGTCGTGAATCGAGGCAGGGCGAGGTCATTATTCAGACAGCATTCCCCGACAACCCGTTCTGGAAATGCCTGATCGAAGGCGGCTATCCGCGCATTGCAGATGACGCCCTTGCCGAGCGCGAGGAATCCCGTTGGCCCCCTTTCACCCGCCTCGCGCTGATACGCTCCGCCGCCCACAAGAAAAGCGATGCTCATGCGTTGCTCGACGTCGCGCGACGGCGCATCGAGGCGAAGCAGACAGAACGATTGCGGATCCTCGGACCGGTCGACGCGCCCATGGCCCGCCGCGCCGGCCGCTACCGCGCGCAGCTGTTGCTGCAGAGCTCCGACAGGAGACTGCTGCACGAGATACTTGCGGATCTCCGACCTGCGCTCGAAAGTGAGCCATCGGCACGCAAGGTTCGATGGTCGATCGACGTCGATCCCGTGGAACTGTTCTAGTAGAATTGCGCGCCCCATGAAGCCCATCATTTCCCAGTCACTTGCAGCGGCGCTGGCAAACCTGCCGGAGCTTGCTGATGCGGTTGCCGACCTCCCGGTCGACAGCACGATCGAGCGCACGCGCGATCCGGGCCACGGCGACTTTGCCAGCAACATCGCGATGCGGCTGGCAAAGCCTGCGCGCATGAGTCCGCGCGACATCGCCACGCAAATCGTCGAACAGCTCGAGGACAGCGCCGAACTGGACAAGGTCGAAATCGCCGGGCCGGGATTCATCAACTTTTACCTGAGCGCCGCCGCTTACCACGCCGAGCTCGCCTCGATCCTGGACCAGGGCGAAGCATATGGTCGCCAACCGGCACGCGAGCGCCCGAAAATTCTGCTCGAATTCGTCTCTGCCAACCCGACCGGGCCACTCCACGTAGGACATGGCCGCCACGCGGCGTTCGGTGCAACCGTTGGTAACCTGCTCGAGGCCTCCGGTTATCCGGTGACCCGCGAGTACTACGTCAACGATGCCGGCCGGCAGATGGATATCCTGGGGCTCAGTGTGTACCTCAGGTGGCTCGAATCAACCGGAGTCGCCGTCGACTTTCCCGACGGTGGATATCGCGGTGACTATATCCGTGACATCGCGGCCACGATCGACACGAGCGGCGCCTCTGTCGCAGACGATCTGTTCACGGACCCGCCCGACGGCGACAAGGACGAGATCGTCGATGCCCTCATTGCCCGCACGAAGACGGCGCTCGGGCAGGAATGTTTTGGAAATATTCGGCAGCAGGCGCTCGAATCGATACGGGCCGACATCGAAGATGACCTCGAAGAGTTCGGCGTGACTTTCGACCGCTGGTTTTCCGAGCAGAGCCTGACGACCGAAGGTCGGATCGACGCTGCGCTGGCGGCGCTCGAGAAAAGCGGCACGGTCTATGAGAGAGATGGCGCGAAGTGGTTCAGGGCCACCGACTTCGGCGATGAAAAGGATCGTGTCGTCGTGCGGGCCAACGGCAGCAAGACCTACTTCGCTTCGGATATCGCCTATCATTTCGACAAGCGCGAGCGCGGATTCGATCACCTGATCGATATCCTCGGTGCAGACCATCACGGCTACGTAATCCGCGTGGGCGGCGGACTGGATGCAATGGGGTACTCGGCCGACGATCTCGAGGTCAAGCTCGTTCAGTTCGTTGCGCTTTACAGGGGCGGCGAGAAAGTCCAGATGTCGACGCGCTCGGGCGAATTCGAGACATTACGCGAGCTCCGTGCCGAAGTCGGCAACGATGCTGCTCGCTTCTTCTATGTATCGCGCGGTCATGACCAACACCTGGATTTCGATCTCGATATCGCGAAGTCCGAGTCGAACGACAACCCTGTCTATTACATCCAGTATGCACACGCGCGTATCGCCAGCGTGTTCCGCCAACTTGGGGAGCGTTCGCTCGAGTGGGACAGCGATAATGGTCGCGCCAGCCTGTCGCAGCTCAACGAGCCGCAGGAAAAATCACTGATGACCTCGTTAAGCCGATATCCCGAGGTCATCGAACTGGCGGCCAACAACCGGGCACCACAGCATCTCGTCCACTACCTGCGCGACCTGGCAAATGACTTCCATACTTACTACAACGCCCATGCATTCATCGTCGACGATGCCGGGCTGCGCGATGCGCGGCTCTTGCTGATCGCCGCTACCCGCGTCGTCATCGCGAACGGGCTTGCGATCCTCGGTGTCTCGGCACCGGAGACAATGTAATGGCGCAACGCAAGCGTCGCCGCTCGAGCCGCCGCCAGAAACGCCAGGAGTACCCGGGCTGGCTCTGGATGCTGTTCGGGCTCGCACTGGGCCTTTCGGTCGCTTTCGCCGTATATGTCAAGGACCGCGGGCCGGAACCGGTCGTCGGCACGCCCGAGCCTGCAAGCCTGCAAAATGCGATCGACGACAATGGCGAGACGGCCGCTGCAGTCGCAGAGCCTCCGCCAGAGAGCGGGGACCCGAGATTCACCTTCTACGACATGCTGCCTAATTTCGAAGTCGTCATTCCTGAACAAGAGCCCGACGTTTCGGTAGACCGGGAGCCGCAGGCTGTGGTCGAGCCTGGCTTGTATGTGCTTCAGGCCGGATCGTTTTCGACCTATGCGGATGCCGATCGGCGCCGCGCGGAGCTTGCGCTCCATGGCATAGAATCGAACATTCAACGCGTGACGATAGACGACAAAACCTATCACCGGGTGCGTATTGGACCTACTGATGATCTTGACGAGCTCAACATGCTGCGCAGCCGTCTCCGCGTCGCGAGAATCGACGTACTGCGCATTCGGCTCGGTGACTAGAGCGACGAGAATCCTTGTTGTTTCTTTGCTCGCCGTCCTGGCGGGCTGCGCGTCCCCGCCGCAACCGGCGCCGGAGCCGCCGATACCGGAAGCCGCATCCCCTGAACCGGTCGCGCCCGCGGCGGACTTGCCGGATCCGGAGCCGCCCGAACCGGACAGGCGATCGATGCGCGTCACATTCGCCGCTGTCGGTGACATGATGCTCGGCACCGATTATCCGGAAAACCACCTGCCTGATGATGACGGCCTGGGGTTCCTGGCAAATGTCGCCCCGGTTCTGTCGGCTGTCGACGTCGCCTTCGGCAACCTCGAGGGCGTGCTTGTGGACGGCGGTGAGCCCGCCAAGACATGCAGCAACGCCGGTGCGTGTTACCTGTTCCGCTCACCGACCCGTTATGCGGCTTACCTGCGCGACGCCGGGTTCGACGTAATGAGCCTTGCAAACAACCACGCGCGCGACTTCGGTGAGGAGGGGCGCAGCTCAACAATGGACGCCCTGGCCAACGTCGGGATTCATCACTCCGGCCGGGAAGGCGACTTTGCGGTCTTCGAACACGAGGGCATCAGTATCGCGGTACTGGCCTATGCCGTTACGAAGAATTCGAACATGCTGCTCGATTATGAACTCGCAGAATCGACAATCTCGGAATTCGCGGCGACACACGACATCGTCATGGTGACGTTCCATGGCGGCGCAGAAGGCGTTGATGCAACCCACGTGCCGTTCGCCGAGGAAGAATATTTCGGCGAACCGCGCGGTGACGTCGTGATGTTTGCCCGGATGGCCGTCGATGCCGGAGCGGATCTCGTCATCGGACATGGCCCTCATGTCGTCCGCGCAATGGAAAATTACAAGGGTCGGCTGATCGCCTACAGCCTCGGCAACTTTGCGACCTACTACGGCATCAGCGTTGCAGGCATCAAGGGAATCGCGCCGATTCTGATCGCGACACTCGACGGCGCCGGAGAGTTTGTCGAAGGGAAGATTGTCTCGACGATACAGATTCGTCCGGCCGGGCCGTCGCTGGACCCCGATCGGCGCGCGCTAAAGCTCATGCGTGGCCTGACAGCTGAGGACTTTGGCGATGCGGGGCTCCACTTCGCAGATGACGGCCGCTTTCATCCGCGAACGGTCGACGTGTGGAGCGGCGCTAGTCCTCAGCCGTGATGGACCTGAAGTCGACGCCCAGCGATCGCAGCTTCCTGTAAAGATGCGTACGCTCCATCCCGACACGTTTCGCGAGCCTGCCCACCTTGCCGTCGCACAACACGAGCTGTTGTTGCAGGTATGCGCGTTCGAAGTGCTCGCGTGCCTCCCTGAGCGGAAGCGATAACAGGTCCTGCTTGACCAGCGGCTCATCGGCTGGTGCGCTGGAGCTGATCTCCTGCTCGACCTCCTCGAGCGAAATGTCGCTCTCGGAGTCCGTCAACAGGAACCGGCGAACAAGATTCTTGAGTTCGCGCACATTATCCGGCCATGGATAGTTTCTGAGGCGGTTTTGCGCCGCTACGCTGAAGCGCCGAAACGTAACGCCCTCTGAATCGACGAGTTTGTCAACATAGTAAGCCAGCAATTCGGGAACATCCTCGGAGTAATCGCGCAGCGGCGGTACCTTGAGCTGCAGCACGGCGAGGTGCGCGACGAGGTCGCGGCGCAGGCTCCCTTTATCGACGAGGGCCTCGTAGTCGGCGCCGGTGGTCGCCACAACCCTGGCCTCGAGCCTGATGTCCTCGTGCCCATCGACCCTGCGGTACGACCGGTCCTCGAGGGCGGCAAGCAGAATTTTCTGGGCGGCTTCGCTGAGATCACCCAGGTCGTCGATAACGAGCGTGCCCTTACCCGCCCGCTCGAAAGCGCCCGCCGTGACCCGCGCGTCTGACTGCATCCCGCACAGCTGCTCCTCGGCGTTGCTCGGGGACAGCGATGCGGCTGTCACGCTGATCAATGGCTCGTCACCGCGGCGACTCAAACCATGCAGGTAACGCGCAAAAGCTCCACGGCCGCTGCCAGGCTCGCCGCTGATCAGCACGGACTGATCGTGCCCTGCGTACTGCTGCACCTTCTCTCGCAGCGCCAGCATCAGTTTGCTGCGGCCGACAGGTGTCAGTATCGGCGGCAACATGCTCCGCGAGCCCGGGGCCTGCTTGCCCGCGGACTCAAGGGCCGCTTCCACGGTACGCAGCAACTTGGCCAGCGACAGTGGTTTCTCGACAAAATCGAATGCGCCGAGTCTCGTTGCCTCAACTGCCGTATCAACCGTGCCATGGCCCGACATGATGACGACCGGACACTTGAGGTCCCCGCTGTCGGACCATTCGCGCAACAGGGTGATTCCGTCCGTATCCGGCATCCAGATGTCGAGCAGTATCAGATCGAATCTTCCATCGGCGCGCGCCTTGCGGGCCTCTGCCGCATCGGCAGCCGCTGTGACTTTGTATCCTTCGTCGCTCAGGATCTCCTGAATCAGCGCCCGGATATCGGCCTCGTCATCGACAACCAGTACATGAGATGCTCTCACGCTTCCTTCCTCCTCTGTTCAGCGCGCCTGGTCGCTCCCGCGATGATCGCCTCACGCGCTGCCTCGTTGAGCGGCAACCGAATGCTAATGACTGCGCCGCCCTCTGCATTGTTATAGGCCCGTATCGACCCGATGTGCTCCTCGACAAGTTTCTTCACGATGGCCAGACCCAGACCGGTGCCCTTCGATTTTGTCGTCACATAGGGATCAAAGACCTGGCTGACAGCGCCTTCCTTGAACCCCGGTCCGTTATCCTCGACCCTTATTTGCATCACTTCGACGCCCTCGAATTCGCCGACCCCGACGTGGACGTTTATTCGCCCGTCCCGGGTATTGTCGAGCGCCTCGGTCGCATTACGAATCAGGTTGTGCAACATCTGGCGCACGCGGCCGATGTCGGCTTCGAGCATTGGCATGCTGGAATCGGACGTCAGCACGATTTCGATGCCGCTCTCCTGGGCTCGATACAGGTCGACGACCTCGTGCACGAGTTTGTCCATGTCGAACTTGCCGATCTCGATATCGGGCGCCCGCGCATAGTCGCTGAACGCGTTGACCATTTCCTTCATGGCCTCGACCTGCTGCACGATTGTGTGCGTCGCACGATCGAGAATCTGCGATTCCTCTTTGCTCATCGTATCGAGATACTTGCGCCGCAGGCGCTCGGCTGACAACTGGATGGGCGTGAGCGGGTTCTTGATTTCATGGGCGAGCCGCCTGGCGACTTCGCCCCAGGCAGCGTCACGCTGCGCCTGCAGCAGGGCCGTTATGTCATCGAACACGATGACATAGCCAGCCGCGTGGCTCTCGTCACCGGGCAGCGTGGTACAGGCACAAGTCAACACGCGCCTGCCAACTTCGCCTCGCAAAACGATTTGCTCGCGCCAGTCGGTCTCTCCGGCGCCGAGATGAACCTGTGCAACGTCGACGAATTGCTCGAGCAGGGGACTGGCCCTGGCGATGTCGGTGAGCAGCTCGCCCGTCCGATGCTCGAGGTCTACACCGAGAATCGCACCCGATGCCTGGTTCGCGTTGCGGATGCGCATGTCGTTCTCGAGCGCGAGGACTCCGGTGGACAGCCTGGCCAGGATGACCTCCAGGTTTGCGCGCTCCGCCTCGACCAGCGCCTGTGACAGGCTCGCTTCCCGCCGTGCCGCGGCAAGCCTCTGTGTCATGTCGTTGAACGAGCTGATCAGAAATCCGATCTCGTCGCGTGTCGGCGTGGGCAGTCGTGTATCGAAGTCGCCCTCCGCGACAGCGCGAGTGCCGGCAACGAGGTCCTGAATTGGCGCCACGAGTCTGCGGGACAGGATGAAAGCGCCGTAGATAGCGGCGAGCAGACTCAGCATCAGAACGACGGTCAGGGTCAGCGAGAATGTCCCCTTGAGCGGATCGCGCAGGAAGACGAGTTCCTGATACTCGTTATAGGAGTTCTCGACACTGTTGGCCATGCGGGCGAGCCGCTCGGTAACCGGGAAATGCGCCTGCAGCACACCGACCGGCTCATTGCGTCCCCGGTACGTGAACAGGACGGCCGTCCGAATCTCGAAGTCCTCGGGATCGAGCGCAACGTAGGGCCTGTCCTGCTGCATTTGCAACAGCACTTCGTCGGCGAGCGGTCGTGGCAGGCTGGCGCCGGAACTGTCGGAACTCGTCGCAAGAATCTTGTTGTTGGCCCCATAGATCGTAATCTCACTGGCACCGCTTTCTCGTCGCAGCATGCTGAGTTCGAAGATCAGCTGTCTCTCGCTGACGTCCCTGAGACGTTGTGCGATCTGCTGCGTCGCGTACAGGTGCTGGCGCATCTGCATCTCGAGTGCCGCACGACTCAGCGCAAGCGCATTTTCGAGGCCTTCCTCGACCTCAACGTTGAACCACGTATCGATCCCGCGATTGATGAATTGCATTGAGAAATAAAAGACGACGAGCAGCGGCAGCACCGCGAGGCCGACGAACATGCCGACAATGCGGGCTTTTAGCTTCGCCCCGGGAACATGGGTCCGGTATTCGCGAAGAAGGCGTGCCAGGTTGCCCACGAGGAAAACAAGCAGAACGATAACGCCCGCGATATTGATTGCGAGAATAACGTTGTGCAGGCGGTCGAAGTCGTCCGAGTTCTGCGCAGTCCGGCTGAGCAGGAACAACGCGACCAGCACCAGGCCTACACCGGTTGCGGCCAGGATCGTATACGATGCCCGTTTTAGCGTTCTAACAACCATTCATACCATTCGCTCTGCAATTGCCACTCGCTGCGCCAGAACAACAAGAGCCTGAGCGGTGCCGGATACTGCTGCGTCTGGAGCATGGCACGCAGCCGCGCCCGGTAATTGTCTCCGGGTTCCAGCAGCGTGTCATCGATGACGGGCAGGCCCTGCACACGGCCCAGGTTGTTAAGCGCCGAGTAAAGTGTCGCGAAGGAATCCTGGTCACCGCTGTTCGTGTTCCTGACGATGTATCTCTGGCTCAGTGGCCGATACTCGAGCTCGAAACGCACCGCAAGCTCGGCTTCGGAGTCATCCCACCAGAATCGCCGGTCTCGAATAAGCTGCAGCTGCAACTCGATCACGAGCGGCACGCCGCTCGACAATGCTTCGAGCGCCTCGCTGGAAAGAACCAGCTGCAGGCGAGCATCGAGCGCGTGCACGCCCCCGATGAGCCGCGTTGATGCGGAACGAACCTCGAAGTAGCCGGGGCGCTCGAGTCTATCCTGGCCCAGGCCGGGCTCGGCCAGGAGCCCGGCCAGCAAGAGCAAGACAGCTGCGAGAGCCGTTTTCCTGCCGGGCTTTTCGAATCGTGCACGTGACATGGTTTTCTTCAGCAGACCTTCACCAGGCCCGCGTAGTAGAAACCGTCCATCCCTGCCGTTCCCGGCAGGATCTGGTAGCCGCAGGCCTTGTCCCGCATTAGATCGCGGATGTTGTAATCTTGCAACACGTTGTCCTCCCGGGCATCCGGCGTCCTCGCGAGAAAGCCGCTCACCACGCCATCATTTTCGGCTGCCAGCACCGAGCAGGTTACGTACAAAAGCCGCCCGCCCGGCAGCAGCATCGGCCACAGCGCATCCAGCAGCGCACCCTGCACGGCGGAGAGATCTTCGATATCGCTGGCCCGGCGCAGGTGCTTGATATCCGGGTGGCGCCGGATCACTCCGCTCGCCGAGCACGGCGCGTCGAGCAAAATGGCCGCGAACGGTTCCTGATCCCACCACTCATCAGGTTTCGATGCATCGCCGGCGATAAGGGTTGCATCGAGACCCAGGCGTGCGAGGTTGTCGGCTACGTCCTCAAGCCGGGTCGCATCCCTGTCTATCGCCGTCACATCGATATCCGTGCCGCCGAGTTCGAGGATGTGGCCGGTCTTTCCGCCCGGAGCGGCGCAAGCGTCGAGGACGCGGCCCGTTACGCCATCGAGCAAGCACGGGGCTGCAATCTGGGCCGCGGCATCCTGAACCGACACATCACCATCCGCAAATCCGGGCAGCACATCGACGGGCTGCGGCCCCACGAGCCGCAAGGCCTGGGGTATTCCATCCAACAGTTGGCCCTCGATGCCGACTTCCTCCAGCCGCTTCGCATATTCAGCAGCCGAACCGCGGGACGCGTTTGCGCGCAGCCACATCGGTGCGCGCTCGTTGTTCGCGGCGACAATCTCGCGCCAGTCATCCGGCCAGTCTTTCCTGAGCGCCTCCAGGATCCAGCCCGGATGATCGTTTGCCGCCTCGTCGTGAGACGGCAGGTTCTCGAAAATTCGGTCGCGCAATGCTCGCCTCAGGATCGCGTTGACGAGCGGTGCGAGTTTCGGGCGCCGCAGAGTGCGAGCCGCTTCGACGGTCTGCGAGACAACGGCATGATCGGGAATGCGGGTTTCGCTCAATTGATAAAGACCGACCGCAAGGAGTTCCTTAATGACGCTGTCCCGCGGCCGCAGGGGCCTGTCCAACAGTGCTCCGACCCAATGCATCAGTCGCCAGTGGCGGCGGAGAACGCCGTAGCCGAGCAGCTTGAGCAATGCCTGATCCTCGGCCGCGACCCGATCTTCCCGGGCCCTGAGAGCAGTATCGAGTGAGCGACCGCCCTTGACGACGTCGTCAACGATTTCCGCAGCTGTCGCCCGCAGCCTCGCCCCCCGCTTGATATTGCTCACAACTGCCGGCCGGCCAGGTCTATCTGCGATGAAAATTCGGCCGCAGTGACGGGCCGTTTGCCGGGCCGCTGCAAGGTCTCCAGTTTCAAAACCCCTTCGCCGCAGGAGATGTCAATGCCATCCGGTCCCGCCGCAATTACCGTACCGGCGGGCGCGTCCACGCCCGCCTGGCTTTGCGCCGCCCAGCATTTGATGCGCTCATCCCCGATCATGAACCAGGCCCCCGGCACCGGGTTGAATGCGCGCACCCTGCGCACCAGGTCGATGGCCGGCTCGTGCCAGTCGAGCATCGCATCGGCAGGTTTGACCTTCGGCGCATAGGTCGCCAGGTCGTCTTCTTGTGGCTTGGCCGCCAGCTTCCCGGCAATGATTTCGTCAAGGTGTTGTACGAGCAGTTCGGACCCCGCCGCAGCCAGCCGGTCATGGAGCTCGCCGGCCGTTTCCCGCTCTCCGATAGCCATTGCCCGGCAGACAAATACCGGCCCCGTGTCGAGACCTGCTTCCATGGCCATCAGGCAGACGCCGCTTTCATCGTCTCCCGCGAGGATTGCCGCCTGTATTGGCGCGGCGCCACGCCATCGGGGCAACAGCGATGCATGGACATTGAGGCACCCCATGCGGGGAATATCGAGCACCGACCGCGGGAGAATCAGCCCATAAGCCGCGACGATCATGATGTCGGGCCGCAGGGCCTCGAGGGCGACGACCGACCCCTCGTCCTTGAGCGTCGCCGGCTGCAGGATCGGAACATCGTGTGCCAGTGCGACCTGTTTTACCGGGCTCGCCGTCAGGTTCTTGCCGCGACCTGCAGGGCGATCCGGCTGAGTCAGCACCGCGCATGGAACCCGCCCGCTATCGATCAGCGCCAGAAGCGACGCCGCCGCGAACTCCGGTGTGCCGGCGAAGATGATGCGCGGTGTCGTCATTGCGAAACGGGCCGCTTGCCACACGGCACCCTACAAAGCGACCGCGTCCGGGCTGCGGTGACGTTGCCCCTTGACGAGCTTTTTCCGGATACGCATACGCTTGGCTTCAGACAGATAGTCGACGAATAACTTGCCCTCGAGATGATCCATCTCGTGCTGTATGCAGACAGCCAAAAGGCCGTGGGCCTCCATTTCCTGCTCATCACCATTGCGATCGAGGTAACGAACCCGGATATGCTCGGCGCGTTTGACCTCTTCGAAGTAACCGGGCACGGACAGACAGCCTTCCTCGGTTACGGTGACCCCGTCTTTTTCGACAATCACGGGATTGATCAGGACATGCGGATCGCTCCTGTCGGCCGTCACATCCGTAACCAGCAGGCGCTTGTGCACGTCGACCTGTGTCGCAGCCAGCCCGATACCCGGGGCCGAATACATCGTTTCGAACATGTCTTCGATCAGTGTGCGAAGCTCATCGTCCACCGACTCGACCGTCTGGGCCCTGATTCTGAGCCGCGGGTCCGGGAACTCCAAAATCGTCAGTTTTGCCATAATTTCTTTAAGGTAAATCCTTGGGTAATTCGTGTAAAGTGCCTGAAAAGTGACCTAAATGTTTGACTTTATTGAATAAGATGACAGACAATGCCGCCAGAAATTCCGCCTTTTTCGAGGTGTTTGCGACCGGAAATGTGACGTAATTAGCAGTCTCGGCCGCACCGGAACGACATATTATAGCAATGCCAAAAAAGCCACAGGTCCTGGACCTTGACTGGAGCACGAGGAAACCATGTCCCTCAGCAAATATCACCTGAATAGCCGCTTCCGGATGATCGCGGTCGCATTTGTCGCATCGCTCACGCTAGGCACGCTCACCGCGTTTTCGCAGGGCAGTGTGCCACTCGCTCAAGATGCGCCCGATCAGTACACGGTCCAGGAAGGGGACACCCTTTGGGACATCGCTGCAACGTTTCTCCGGGATCCTTGGTATTGGCCCGAAATCTGGTATATCAATCCCCAGGTCGAAAATCCGCACCTTATTTATCCGGGTGACGTGCTCGCTCTCGTCTACATCGACGGCGCACCACGAGTCACCGTCGGACAGGCATCGAGCTACCGACTTTCGCCCGAAGCTCGTGTGACGCCGCTGACAGAAGCCATCACGAGCATTTCATACGACTCCGTGTCGGCGTTTCTGAGCCGCGGCGTGGTCATCGAGCGCGGCGAAGTCAACAACCTGCCTTACTTGCTGGCAACCAAAGGCGACCACCTCGTCGCAGCCGCGGGCAACATCATTTACGTTCGCGGCACGGGCGCACAGCCCGGTGAGCGCTTCAACGTTGTCAAAATCGGCGACAAGCTCATCGATCCGGAAACCAACGACCTGATCGGCTACCAGGGCATCGAGATCGGGGAAGGTACGATTCGCACGAGCGGTGACCCTGCCTCGATGGCGCTCGTCACGTCCAAGCAGGAAGCCAAGCAAGGCGACCGGCTGATTCCGACGGCCGTCGAGGTACCACTGAACTTCTTCCCGAAGGCGCCATCGAGCAACATCGACGGTCAGATCATCGCCGTAGTCGGCGGCGTCACGCAGATCGGCCAGTACCAGGTCGTGGTCCTGAACCGGGGTTCGAACCATGGCCTCGGCGTCGGTGACGTATTGAGCGTCTGGCAGCGCGGTCCCACGGTCCGCGATCACGTCGAGGGCGGCAGCGTCCGTCTTCCCGATGAGCAGGCCGGAACAGTCATGGTGTTCAAGGTTTATGACCGTATCGGCTACGGGCTCGTTATGGAGGCTACGAATGCCATCCATACAGAGGACTACGTTCGCAACCCGACCTGATTTTCAGTTTCGTATTCAGTTAAAGACGGCGCTTTCGAGCGCCGTTTTTTTTAGACTGTCCAGATGGATGACGAATGGCTGAGATCGGTCGACAACCACATCTTGTCCAGGGGTGGCCCGAACTTTCCGGAATTGCTTGAAAGAATTCCGCGGCCACCGGATCGCCTGTATGTCAAAGGCGACCCGGACCTGTTGCATATGCCGGCCCTGGCTATTGTCGGCAGCCGCAACCCAACCGAGGCCGGCCGCCGGACGGCCTACGAGTTTGCGCGGCATCTCGGCGCTGCCGGATTCTGTATCGTCAGCGGGCTCGCGGAAGGTATCGACACGGCCGCGCATCGCGGAGCGCTCGACGCCGGCGCGGCGACGGTCGCATTCCTCGGTCACGGTATCGATCGTGTCTATCCTTCTTCGAATCTCGACCTCGCCCACGAGATAGCTGCAAACGGCGCCCTCGCGACCGAGTTCCCGCTTGGCACACATCCTGACAAATCACATTTCCCACAACGCAATCGCCTGATCAGCGGTATGAGCCTCGGCACGCTCGTCGTTGAGGCTGCAAGGCGAAGCGGTTCGCTGATTACGGCGCGGCTCGCTGGAGAGCAAGGTCGCGAAGTATTCGCAGTCCCGGGCTCTATCCATAATCCGCTGGCCCGTGGTTGCCATAAGCTGATTCGCCAGGGAGCCAAACTGGTCGAGACGGCCGAGGACATCGTTGCCGAGATCGCGCCACTATGCACACACCTCCTGCAAACCTCTTTGGAATCAACGACGAAGGAAGAGCTTCCCGAGCATGATGACGAAGAGTATCGGCACCTCAGAAAACACCTGGGCCACGACCCGGTCAGCGTGGATGAGCTCGCGGAAAATTCCGGTTTGACGATTGATCAGGTTTCATCCATGCTTCTGATCCTGGAGCTGGAAGGAATTGTTGAATCACAGTCCGGTGGACGTTATTCGCTACTCGCCCGCTAAGCACCGGACAACCACACTGGACCAGGAACAAAGGGAGCCGCTCCGGGCATGAAAGAAAATGTACTCGACGTACTCATGTACCTTTTTGAGACCTACGTCGACACGGACGATGAACCCGAAGCCGATCAGAACGAGTTGCGAGACGAGCTGTCGCGCGCCGGCTTCAGTGATCCTGAAATAGACAGAGCCCTGGACTGGCTGGACGGCCTGACCGACCACCAACAGAGCCTCGTTTTTCATGCGCAAACCGCCCATGGTTCACGTGTCTACAACGAAGTCGAACAGGAGCGCCTCGACACGGACTGCAGAGGATACATTTCGTACCTCGAACAGATCGGCATCCTGTCGCCACAACAGCGCGAAATCCTGATCGACCGGCTGTTGGCGCTGGAGTCCGCCGATATTGACGTCGAGCAGATAAAATGGGTCGTCCTGATGGTGCTTTTCAGCCAGCCCGGACAGGAGCTGGCGTACGCCAGGATGGAAGACCTCGTGTTCGAAGAAAGCACCGGATCCCTACACTGATCGGCCGCGGCTTCAGCCGCGCCGAGAATCGATTTCCTTGACATGCCGGCACCCGGCATTGTATTCAACCGCGGCACTGTCCGCGGTTGGCTGTTTTGAACGCACACATTTATGTCCAAGAATCTCGTCATTGTTGAATCGCCTGCGAAGGCGAAAACGATCAGCAAGTACCTGGGCAAGGATTTCGATGTCCTTGCCTCGTACGGACATGTGCGCGACCTGGTTCCGAAGGTCGGCGCTGTGGACCCGGATAACGACTATTCGATGAAGTACCAGGTCATCGAGAAGAACGAAAAGCACGTCAACTCGATTATCCGTGCGCTGAAAAAGGCCGACGCCCTCTACCTGGCGACCGACCCCGATCGCGAGGGAGAAGCCATTTCCTGGCACCTGATCGAGTTGCTCAAGGAAAAAAACGCCCTCAATGGCAAGCCCGTGCACCGCGTCGTATTTCACGAGATCACCAAGGACGCCGTGCAAGAGGCCATCGCCAATCCGCGCGACCTGTCCTCGGATCTCGTTGGCGCACAGCAGGCACGCCGCGCACTCGACTACCTGGTCGGATTCAATCTGTCGCCGCTGCTCTGGAAGAAAGTTCAGCGTGGCCTGTCCGCCGGGCGGGTACAGAGCCCGGCTCTGCGCATGATCGTCGAGCGCGAACTGGAGATCGAGGCATTCAAGGCGCGCGAGTACTGGACGATCGAGGCCGACGTCAGCAAGAACGACCAGCCGTTCGTATCGCGCCTGGTTGGATACAGGGGCGAAAAGGTCGAGCAGTTCAGTTTCGAAAACGAGGTCGTGGCCCGCGAGGCCGAGAAGACGCTGCTCGATGCGGCCGATGGCAAGCTGACCGCGATCAGCGTGACCAAGCGCCAGAGACGCAGGAACCCGGCTGCACCGTTTACGACGTCGACGCTTCAGCAGGAGGCGTCCCGCAAGCTCGGGTTCAATACGCAGTGGACAATGCGTGTTGCGCAGAAGCTTTATGAAGGCATCGAGCTGCCCGGCGAGGGGAACGTCGGCCTGATTTCCTACATGCGTACCGACTCGGTGACGCTGGCAGCGGTCGCAGTCGATGAAATCCGCGAGGCCATTGCCGATCGCTACGGCAAGGAAAACGTTCCCGACGAGCCCCGCGAATTCAAGAACAAGTCCAAGAATGCCCAGGAAGCGCATGAGGCGATCCGACCGACATCGGTCGCGCGCACGCCGGATTCGATCAAGAGCGCCCTGGACGAGGACCAGTTCAAGCTTTATTCGCTGATCTGGAAGCGTACGATGGCTTGCCAGATGGTGCCTGCCGTATTCGACACCGTCGCTATCGACCTGGCGGCCGGCCCTGTCGATGATGGCCATCGGTTCCGTGCAAATGGCTCCGTTCTCGTCGAGCCCGGCTTCATGGCTGTTTACAAGGAAGGCCACGACGATGCCGGCAAGGATGATGAGGGCGACCGGCTGCTTCCCGAAATTGCGGAAGGCGATGTCATTAGCCTGGATGAGCTACGACCCGAACAACATTTCACGGAGCCGCCACCCCGGTTCACCGAGGCGAGCCTCGTCAAGACGCTCGAGGAATACGGCATTGGCCGACCGTCGACCTATGCGAGCATCATTGCCACGCTGAAAAACCGCGAATACGTCGAGATGGACAGCAAGCGGTTCATACCGACGGACATCGGCCGCATCGTCAATGGCTTCCTGACCGATCATTTCACCCAGTACGTCGACTATGACTTCACGGCCAGGCTCGAGGATGATCTCGACGCGGTCTCGCTGGGGGAAAAGGAGTGGGTCCCGCTGCTCGACGACTTCTGGCGCCCCTTCAAACAGCTTTGCACGGACAAGGAAGAGTCTGTGACTCGCGAACAGGTCGCACAGGCGCGCGAGCTGGGAACCGATCCCAAGAGCGGCAAGCCGGTGACGGTCCGCATGGGTCGTTACGGGCCGTTCGTACAGATCGGCACCAAGGACGACGAGGAAAAGCCGAAATTCGCCGGGTTGAGGCCGGGCCAGAAAATGAACGAGATTACACTCGAGGAAGGGCTCGAGTTGTTCAAGCTGCCGCGCAAGCTCGGAGAAACGCCCGACGGCGAGCCAGTGTCCGCGAGTATCGGGCGCTTCGGTCCTTACGTCCGCTATGGCGACAAGTACGTTTCGATCAAGGAGGACGATCCTTACACCATCGAATTGCCGCGCGCCCTCGAACTCATCGAGGAGAAGAAGATCGCGGACGCGAATCGCATCATCCAGGATTTCGAGGAAGAGGGCATCCAGGTGCTCAATGGCCGTTATGGCCCATATATCACCGACAAGACCAAGAATGCCCGCGTGCCAAAGGACCGTGAGCCCAAATCACTGACGCTCGACGAATGCAGGCAACTGCTTGCCGAAGCGCCTGTCCGCGGACGCCGCGGAAAGAAAAAGACGGCAAAGAAAAAAGCGGCCAAGAAGACCGCCAAGAAAAAAGCAGCCAGGAAAAAGACTGCGAAGAAGAAAGCGGCCAAGAACTAGGCGGCTGCAATGAACCTTGCTATCGCGAAAGCCGCCGATGTCTTGCTGGCCGGTGGTGTCATTGCCTACCCGACCGAGGGCGTATTCGGTCTCGGCTGCATGCCTGATGATGACGATGCGGTGCTGCGACTGCTCGCATTGAAGCGCCGCGATCCCGCCAAGGGGCTAATCCTGATCGCGTCAAACCGGCGGCAACTCGACGACTGGATCGAGCAGGATACGGCCGATATTCCCGATCCCGATCCGGACATGCCGACGACATGGATTGCGCCGGCGAAAGGGCACGTGTCGCCGCTGGTCCGTGGCCGGCACAGCGGCATTGCCGTGCGTCTCACGACCAACGCTACGGCGGCCGCGCTCTGCGACGTGGTCGATTCGCCCATCATCTCGACGAGCGCAAACCTGGCGGGCCAGCCCGTCGCGCGTAATCAATATGTGTTGCGCCGCCGCTTTGGCGCTTGTGTAGACTACATCGTGCCAGGAGCATGCGGTCCCGCCTCGGGCCCGTCCCAAATTCGAGACCTGGCAACAGGCAAAATACTGCGACCCGCATGAACGAATTGATCCAGGTCAAGGACTATCTGCAATCCCTGCAGAGCCGTATTGTCTCGGAACTCGAAGACCTTGACGGCAAGGCCTCGTTTCGCCGCGATGCCTGGGACCGGCCGGCAGGTGGCGGCGGGCTGAGCTGTGTCCTCAGTGACGGCAATGTCTTTGAAAAAGCCGGCGTCGGTTATTCGCATGTCTTTGGCGACAAGCTGCCGCCATCTGCTACGAAGAATCGCCCCGACCTTGCCGGCAGCGGATTCCAGGCGGTCGGAGTGTCGCTCGTCATTCACCCGGAAAATCCGTATGTGCCCACAACCCATGCCAACTTTCGTTTTTTTACGGCGGGCGACGACGATCCGGTGTGGTGGTTTGGCGGTGGGTTCGATCTGACACCGTATTACGCGTTTGAAGAAGACGTCATCCACTGGCACGAAGTCGCAAAAGCGGCCTGCGACCCGTTCGGCGAGGACCTTTACGGCCGCTACAAGAAATGGTGCGACGACTATTTCTTTCTCAAGCATCGCGACGAAACGCGCGGCGTCGGCGGCCTGTTCTTCGATGACCTCAATGAACCGGGCTTTGAGCGCAGTTTCGAATTTCTGCAGTCGGCTGGCGACAGCTTTCTGCCGGCCTACAAGCCGATCGTCAGGAAACGCAAGGACCATCCCTATGGACAGCGCCAACGCGACTTTCAGCTTTACCGGCGCGGCCGCTATGTGGAATTCAACCTGATTTACGATCGTGGCACGGTGTTCGGGCTGCAATCGGGTGGGCGGACCGAGTCGATTTTGATGTCACTGCCGCCGCTGGTCGCCTGGAAGTACGACTGGCACCCCGAGCCGGGATCTCCCGAGGAAGAGCTGTACCGCAAGTATCTCAAGCCACGAGACTGGCTGGATCGAGAATAAAAGCGCAGAATTCGCTCCCCGAGCGCAACTTTTTGCCGCCGGACGACATCTATAAAGAAAAACACTGACACCCGCCAGACGTAAGCATCAGGGGAACGCATGATGAGAATCTCGAACGCTCCGGTTCTGTTCGCGACCAGTCTTCTGCTCGTGGCCACGGCGCCCGCGTACGCACAAAACTACGACCTGCTCGTCGACAACCTGCCCGAAAGCCTGGTGTCGGTCGACCGGCAGCGGCCGCCGTATCCCGATACGGGTATTCGTACCGGACAGGAAGGGTGGGTGCGCGTAAATCTCATCGTCACTGCTGACGGCAACGTGGCGGATCCGATCATCATGGACTCGGTCGGTGGTGTCGAGTTCGAGAAGTCCGTTCGCTCGGTCGTGTCCGAATGGACATTCGAACCTCCCGGAGAGCAACTCGCCAATGTTGTCGCGGACATCCGTTTTGAGATCCACCAGGGTCGCGATCTTGCGACCTCGAACTTTATGCGCCGCTACCGGCGCATAGTCCGGATGCTGCATGTCGAAGACAACGAGGAAGCCAGGGCCTGGGTCGACCAGGCGGCCGAGACCGGCGGCTGGAACCTCTATGAGTCGACCATGCTGTGGCTCATGATCGGGCGAGTCGAGGGGGCCGAGGGCAATGACGTCGGCAAGCTCGAAGCTTATCGGCGCGCGCAGGCCGTCAATACCCGCGGCGCGATTAAGGGCGAAGACCGCCGTGAACTGCTTCGCAAGATGTTCGAGCTGGAAATGGGCCAGTCGCAGTACGCAGCTGCGGATAAAACTCTCCGGAAACTGAAGCGTGAACCCGGCAACAAAAAAGACATCGAGGAACTCGCCGAGTTGATCGCCAGGCTCGAAGGCGCGCTTGCCGACGACAGCCCGCTCGCAGCCCGCGCCACCCTGTTTAACCCGGCGGATTCCGAAGAAAGCCGCTCGCTCTGGTCCTACGCGCCTGCGCGACGGACGTTCTCTTTTGCTGCCCTGAATGGTAACGTCGAGCGATTCGAGGTGCGGTGCGCACGGGATCGTCTCGAAGGGCCGGTAGAGCCCGGAACGTCATGGACATTCCCCGACGGCGCTAAGGACTGTCACGTATTCGTGTTCGGTGACGATGGAGCAAGCTTTGATTTCGTCGAACACATCGGGACGGAATCCGGTGACGCAACCGCCAAGGCAGCAGTGGCACAAAGCGATGGCCTGGATTGATGAAGTCGACGTCGATGAAGCTGAAGGAAAGCTTGAGACGATTTATGCCGAGCTCGTAAAAAAGCGCGGCAAAGTCTCCAACATCCTCAAGATCCACAGTCTCAATCCCGAGGCTATGGAGAACCATCTTGATCTTTACATGACCGTCATGTTCGGGCGGTCGGGCCTGAGCCGCGCAGAACGTGAAGCTGTCGCCGTGGTCGTATCCGCGACGAATGACTGCGCTTACTGTGTCAACCACCATGCCGAGGCGCTACGGCGCTACGTGAAGGACGACGACACCCTGGACATGCTGATGACGGCCGACGGCCTCGAAGCACTTGAGCCGCGTCTTTCGAACATCGTTCGTCATGCCGAGAAACTGACATCCGCCCCGTCGGCCATGACAGAAAGCGACCTCGGTGAGTTACGGGCGGTCGGCCTGTCCGACAGGGATATCCTCGATTTGACGCTCGTTACCGCTTACTTCAATTTCGTCAACCGTATGGCGCTGGGTCTGGGTGTCGAATTTACGCCCGAAGAAATGAGCGGCTACAAAGACGACTGACAATGTTCTCGCGGCTGCTCCTCCTTTGCCTGCTGGCTCCGCTCATCGCGTGGGCACAAGATCAAACGGTGCTGCGTGACGCAGGTAGCCTGGGCGGGATCCGTCTTGCTGGCTCCGAAGACGAGACGGCCAGCAAAGTCTATATCGTGCAGCTTGCGATGCCGTCGGCTGCGGAGTACCACGCCTCTTTACTGACAACGGCGGTCAAGGCGGGTTCGCAGACGGCCGGCCGCACCAAGCTCGACAAGACCAGCCCGGCGATGCAGGGCTATGCGGCCCAGCTGGAGTCGGCGCAGAACAATGTCATCGCTCGCGCCGGCGCCGGGACCGAGCTGATTTACCGCTATCGATACGGCCTCAACGGGTTCGCTGCAAGAATGCATCCTGCGGTGGCGCACAAGCTCGAAAGCCTCCCTGACGTATTGCGTGTATGGGAAGACGAAATTCGGCCACTCGCGACCAACAACAGCCTGGATTTCCTCGACCTGTTCGACGCGGAACGCGGCCTGCGCGGTCCCGCGGGGCTCGATGGTGAAGACATCGTCATCGGGTTTATCGACAGCGGAGTCGCGCCCGAGCATCCCGCGCTAAGAGACACGAAGGATGCCGACATGCCAAGGGCCTGCCGCAGCGACTGGGCAGAAAACTCGCTGCTCGGCCGCTGGCTTTGCCGTCGTTACAGGAACCGCGAAGCCACGCTCGAGTTCGATCCACCCGTCGACTGGAATGGCGCCTGTGTCGGCGGCGAAGAGTTCGAGGATACGGACTGTAACAACAAGCTCATTGGCGCCCGCTGGTTCGTCGACGGCGCGGATGAGTCCGGTCCGATCGACGACGGCGAGATACGCTCGGCACGGGACGTCGACGGGCACGGCACACACACGGCCACGACCGCGGCCGGCAACAAGGTCAGGGCGTCGATATTCGGGACCTTCATCGGCCGGGTACAGGGCGTTGCGCCGAGGGCCCGGGTCGCGATTTACAAGGCATGCTGGCTTCGGCCCGGCGACCAGCGCGCAACCTGTAATACGTCCGACCTTGCCAACGCGATAGATGCAGCTGTCGCCGACGGCGTCGACATTATCAACTACTCCGTCGGGAGCTCCCTGCTGCGACTGACGGCGCCCGACGACATTGCGCTGATGGCCGCCACCAAGGCCGGCGTGCTTGCCGTCGTCGCCGCGGGTAACGAGGGACCGAATCTCGGAACCATCGGCTCTCCCGCGGGCGGCCCCTGGGTCATCACGGCTGCGGCTTCCAGTCGTGCCGGCAACAATTCGATCGAAGCGCTTGAGATCACGGCGCCGCCCGGCATCAGCGGTCTGTACCCGGTGCGCGAAGCCAATTTCACGCCGCAACTGCTCGACGTCGGCCCGATCGATGGAGACCTCGTCCTGGTCGACGATGAAGATGAGGTCCTGGAGGACGGCGGCGCCGGCACGACGAGCGACGCCTGCGAGCCGCTCGTCAATGACTCGGAAGTTTCGGGAAAGATTGCCCTGATCCAGCGAGGCGGCTGTGACTTCGAGGTGAAGGTCTCCAATGCCGAGGACGCCGGGGCGATCGCGGCCCTCGTCTATAACATCGCCGGTGATCCGATCGTGATGAACGGCACGCCGGACACGGTCGATATCCCTGCGCTCATGATCGGCCAGGCGGACGGCAACCTGATCCTCGCCGAGATCGACGCGGGCAACACCGTCTCGGTACGGCTCGACAAGGAGCTGTTGATAACAGAGTCCGATTCCGGAAACCGTATGGCGATATTCTCTGCGCGCGGTCCCGGTCCCGCCAGCGACATACTCAAACCGGACGTCACCGCGCCGGGGCTCAACATCCTGGCCGGATTCACGCCCGATGCCGCCAATGCGGCGCCCGGCGAAAATTTTGCCTACCTTTCAGGCACCTCGATGTCGACACCGCATGTTGCCGGCACGGCCGCACTGCTGCTCGAGGCGCACCCGGACTGGAGCCCGGCAGCAATCAAGTCGTCGCTCATGACGACTGCCCGGCAGGATGTGACTGCGGATGACGGGGAAACTGCCGCCCACCCGTTCGACTTCGGGTCGGGCCATATCGTGCCGAACGACGCGGTCGACCCGGGCCTGGTCTACGACCTCACCGAGGAAGAGTACGACGCATTCGCCTGCGGAACCGGGTCGCCGGCAGTGTCCCAGGAGCGCTGCGACGAGCTCGAGCTCGCGGGATATTCTTTTGCCGGCGCAGACATGAATCAACCGTCGATCTCGATCGGGTTTCTCTCGAGCGAGCGAACCGTGACACGGCGCGTGACCAATGTCAGCGACGAGGTCGGTTCCTATACTGCCAATATCGTCGCGCCGTCCGGTATCGGCGTCGTGGTCGATCCCGCATCGATTACGGTGCCGCCCGGCCAGTCGACGACGTTCGACGTGACGGTCAGCATGCAATCCGGTCAGCTCGACTTCTGGCGTTTCGGTTCGCTGACCTGGGAAAACAACGAGCGTTCGGTATTCAGTCCGCTTGCGATACGGCCGGTAACGATCACGGCCCCCGCACAGCGCACTGCGTTCGGCACCAGCGGCTCACTGACGTTCCCCGTCTCGTTCGGCTACACGGGAGCCTATACACCCGGCGTGCACGGTCTGCGACCGCCATTGATCATCAACGGCTTTGTCGATGACGATCCGACGAAGACATTTACTTTCCGTACGACCGACGGCGTGACGGCGCACCTGATTGATGTTCCTCCCGACCAGGCTTACCTGCGTTTCGCCCTGTTCGATACGCTGACGGACGGCGATGACGACCTCGACCTGTACATTTATCACTGCCCGGACAATGTCAGTTGCATTCGCGTCGGTGAAAGCGGCGAACCGACGTCAAACGAGGAAGTGAATTTCCGGTATCCCGCCAGCGGGCGTTATGCGGCCCTGGTGCACGGCTTTGCGACTGATAATATTGCCGGCGGCCCCGGTGCTAACTATCAGCTGCTCACCTGGGCATTCGGCCTCGTCGACGATCAGGGCAACATGACGGCATCCGGTCCATCGTTCGTCAATGCCGGATCCACCGAGGACGTCACGGTCACCTGGACCGGGGTACCTGCCAATACGATCTACCTGGGCGGCATTTCCCACAATACTCCGCAGGGCTTGTCCGCGCTGACGGTCATCAGGATCGGCAACTGATCAGGTAAGCCAGCCCTTCTTTCTTGCGCTTCGCGCATATAGCACGAGCAACACGCCGACGATCAGGATCGTCGCCTGGATGTACAGCGGCATCAAGCCCAGCGTGCCGACCGTGTCCCGGATCACGAAGTTGTAGACATCGAGTACCAGTACCGACGCGAGCGACACGACGAATGCCGGCACCGCCCACGACTTGCGCAGCAGCAGAAACAGGCTTGCCAGTGCGCCCACATTGACTGCAATCGCGAACGCGGATGTCGCCCAGACGGGCATCGACAACATGAAATTGATTTGTTCGGGAGTGTATCCCTGCGCCGCATAGCTCTCCGGCGTTGCGGTGACTGTCATGACGTACATCATCACGCCAAAAAGATTCCAGATCAGCGCTGCACCGCCGATAATCCAGAAAGTCGTGGCAGGCCTTCCGTCGATAAAGTCGTTCGACATAGCGAGCCCCTTTGGTTTTGCTTCTTCTTGGGAGTCGCCGATGATCCGCCCGGCGTCAGGTTTTTGCAAGCCGCTGGCAGGGCTTGTACCGAAAACAAGCCGTGACATGGTCGTTGACCAGGCCCGTCGCTTGCATGTGCGCATAGACGATAGTGCTCCCAACAAACCGGAAGCCGCGTTTCTTGAGGTCCTTGCTCAGCGCATCCGATTCCGGAGACGTCGCCGGTATATCCGAATCTTTTCGAAAACGGTTCTGTATCGGCGCACCGTTGACGAAGCCCCAGATGTAGTCACTGAAGCTGCCGAACTCCTCCTGCACCGCAAGGAACGCCTTTGCGTTGCCGACCGCGGATTGCACCTTGAGGCGATTACGCACGATGCCGGGGTCTTGCAGCAGGCGCTCGATGCGCCTGTCGGTGAAGCGGGCCACTTTCTCCGGATCGAATTGCGCGAAAGCCTTGCGATAACCGGCGCGCTTGTTGAGGATCGTCGACCAGCTGAGACCGGCCTGCGCCCCCTCCAGGATCAGGAACTCGAACTGTACGCGGTCATCGTGGACCGGGACGCCCCACTCCTCGTCATGATATCGAATGTAGTCGAGGCTGACCCCTTCGGCCCACTTGCAGCGTGTGACAGCTTTCGCCATCTTGTTAGTTAATCACAACAAAGCCCGCGCCAGGCGCGGGCTTTGTGTGCGGATTTTGCAGAAATACGAACTTACTCTTGCGCGCCACCGCAGGAGCCCTCACCACAGGCGCCTTCGGCATCTTCTTTGTCGCCGCCACAGGATGCTTCGCCATCCTTGTCGCCGCCGCAGGACGCTTCGCCGTCCTTGCCTTCGCCTTCGCTTTCCTTGTCGCCGCCGCAGGAACCTTCGCCGCAGCTGCCTTCGGAATCCTTGCCTTCCTTGTCGCCGCCACACGAGCCTTCGCCCGTGCCGAGCATGTAACCCGCCTGCAGGGTCGACATGGCGAACGGGCTTGCGACCGTATCGGCGTTAGCAATGGTGCCCGTCAGGGCAAACGAGCCCGCAAGGGCGGCGCCCACAGCCAGGGCGACAGGTTTCGCAACTTTTTTCTCAGACATCTTCTCTCTCTCCTACTCAGGGTTTCGCCCGAACCGGGCAACTGCAACGGTCACGGCGGACTAAGTACTCCACGTGACCGAATCCAAAACATTTTTCTCGATGCGCTCGAGATTCTCGTCGCGCTCACCGAAAATCGCAATGCTGCCATTGCCGACCGGCAAAATGATGCCGTTTACGCTCTCGCCGGTAACCGACTGCGGGCCCTGCACCTTTTCATCCGGCATCAGCAACAGCGTAACCGGGCCGCGCTCGCCCTGGATAACCAGGTGCGGCACATCACGACCATTGATCCGGCAGCTTTGTGCATAAGTGATCAGGCCCGCGCTATGATCGAGCCGCGCCACTGCTGCCGGCACGACCGATTCGAGGCGCGTATCGCTAACCGGCACATCGGTGACGCGCAGCGCATAAGGCTCGTGATCGATATGGGCCAGCAACTGATCTGCCAGGGAGTCGAACTCCCCGCCGCTGCCGATCATCCTGATACCGATGAACGCGGCCAGCACGACGGTCGCCGCCATTGCAAGCAACGTGGGCGGTGACCAGCGACGGTGCGACAGCGATACGACATTGCCTGTATCGATGTCGGGAAGCTCCGGCACCGTCAGTTCCGGAACGTCGATCGAGAGCGCTGCGCTGATTGTCCTGTCGAGCTCGAGCATTTCCCTGCGATACGCCTGGCAGGACGCGCACTCACTCAGGTGCCCGGCGCCGCCGTCGAATGACGGATCTGCGCCTATTGCTTCTCTGTACTCATTGCAGTTCATCGTTCAGCCATTTTCTCTTTGAGCCTGGCCCGCGCCCGGTGCAGCCTGGTCAGTACCGCGCCCTGTTTCAGGCCCATTTGCTCTGCGATCTCGTTGGTGCTGAAGCCCATCAGTACCTGCAGCACGAGCGGTTCGCGATATTCGTCGTCGAGCTCATAGATTGCCTGGCGCATGTCGTCGAGCTCATCGTTGTCCTCAACCGCCAGCAGCGCGGCCTGTGAGGCAGTCAGGTTGTCGATGTCGATCGTCTCGAGTCGCTTGCGCTCGAAGTAGCGCGCATTCTCGCGCCGCACGATCGTCAGCAACCACTGCTTTGCCGACCCTTCGTCTCGCAGCTTATCCAGCGACTTCCAGGCCCGAAGCAATGCCTCCTGCACCACATCCTCGGCTATCGCCTTGTCCCTCGAGAGCCACGCGGCATATCGATACATGTCCTGGTGATATACACCCACGTATTGATCAAACCTCTGACGCCGTTTTGCGTTGTCTGTGCTGCTTTGCATACGAGATGACCGGGCCCTGATGGGATTTATTACGGATTCCGTCGAAAATTGCGCCTGAAGCGTGGAAACCCTACCTAAATACAGGGAAAATAAAAAATTATTGTGTTTATATCGCTTAGCTATGAGTTCATCCAGTCACGGTCAGTTCCCTCAGGTTCGCCTCCGGCGTAGCCGCCGGACGGCCGCGCTGCGCCGTCTCGTGGCCGAGACCGACCTCGGGCCGGGCGATTTTATCTACCCCGTCTTCGTCCTCGATGGCGAAGGCCGCTCGGAACCAGTCGAGTCGATGCCCGGCATCGAGCGTAAGAGTGTCGACCTGTTGCTGACCGAGCTGGCCGAGGTGGTCGATCTCGGCATCCCCGCCGTCGCGCTTTTCCCGGTCATCGACATGGACAAGAAGAGCCTCGATGGCGCGGAATGCGCGAATCCCGACGGCCTCGTGCAAAACACGGTTCGTGCGATCAAGGCTGAACACCCGGACCTCGCGGTCATTACCGACGTCGCACTCGATCCGTACACGACCCATGGCCAGGACGGCATCATCGACGATTCCGGATACGTGCTCAATGACGACACGGTCGCGATGCTCGTCAGGCAGGCCGTTTCGCATGCCGACGCCGGCGCCGACGTGGTTGCCCCGTCCGACATGATGGACGGGCGCGTCGGCCGGATCCGCGCGGCGCTCGAGGCCGACGGTCACATCAACACGGTTATCCTCGCGTATGCGGCCAAGTACGCATCGAGTTTCTACGGGCCGTTCCGGGACGCCGTAGGCTCTGCCGAGAATCTCGGCGGTGGCGACAAGTCCACCTACCAGATGGCGCCGAGCAATACCGACGAGGCCCTGCGCGAGGTCGGTCTCGACCTCGGAGAAGGCGCTGACATCGTCATGGTCAAGCCTGCGCTGCCCTATCTCGACATCATTCGCCGCGTGCGGGAAGCCTACGGGGTGCCGACATTTGCGTACCAGGTCAGTGGCGAGTACGCGATGCTGAAAGCTGCTGCGCAGAACGGCTGGCTGGATGAGCAGTCGACCGTCATGGAAGCCCTGCTGTCGATCAAGCGCGCCGGCGCAAGCGCCATCCTTTCGTATTACTCGGTCGCTGCAGCGCGCTGGCTCCGGGAGTAATGGCGACAACGACCGTCATCGATCGCTACGGTGTCATGGGACACCCCGTGTCACACAGTCGCTCGCCCGTCATACATCGCCTGTTTGCTCTGCAAACCGGGCAGAAGATGCAGTATGAACTGCTGCATGTCGCGCCCGACAACCTCGAGACCGCGGTGCGGCAATTTCAACGCACGGGCGGCAAGGGACTGAACATCACGGTGCCTCACAAACGCGCCGTAATAAACCTGGTTGACCTGATTTCGGAAAGGGCGAGCACTGCCGGCGCGGTCAACACGCTCGTGTTTCGTGGCAGTGAGATCCATGGCGACAATACCGATGGCATCGGTCTGCTCCGCGACCTCGATGTCAACCTGGACGTGGCGCTGGAGGGATCGAACATCCTGATTCTCGGAGCAGGCGGCGCCACCCGCGGAATCGTCGGACCGTTGCTCGAGATGCAGCCGCGGTCGTTGTGTATCGCAAACAGGACCGTCGACAAGGCCGAAGTCATCGCCGCAAACTTCGAACGATACGGGCCGATTTCTGCTTGCAGATTTGACGCGGTGCCAGTCGACGAGCCGTACGACCTGGTCATCAATGCGACGTCGGCCGGCCTGCAAGGCGAAACCCCTCCCTACCCGGAAGAGGCGATTTCTGGCGAAACATTCTGCTACGACCTGTCATATGGGCTGAGCCCGACGCCGTTCAGTACCTGGGCGCGCGATCACGGCGCCGCCAGGTCCGTAATGGGCTGGGGCATGCTTGTCGAACAGGCCGCAGAATCCTTCGAGATCTGGCGCGGCGTCCGTCCGGACACCGTTCCCGTTCTCAAGCAGATGCAAATCAACGCATAGTCACGAGCTCTTCGGCGTTGGTCGGGTGAATCGCGACCGTGTCGTCGAAATCCTGCTTTGTCGCCCCCATGCGGATCGCCACTGCGAAACCCTGCAGCATCTCGTCGGCGCCGTCGCCGATGATGTGACAGCCGACGATGCGCTCCTCTTCGCCTGCCGTGATGAGCTTCATCATCGAGCGCTGTTTATCTTCACCCAGCGCGTAATACATCGGTACGAAGGCGGATGTGTAGATCTTGATGTCGTCGCCGTACTCGGCGCGCGCCTGGCTTTCGGTCAGGCCGACCGTGCCGATCGGTGGATGGCTGAAGATGACGGTCGGTATCAAATCGTAGTCCAGGTGCCGCCCCTCCATACCACCGTACAGGCGATCGGCCAGGCGCCGGCCTGCCGCTATGGCGACGGGCGTCAGCGCCGCACGGCCCGTCACGTCGCCAAGCGCAAAGATGTGTTCGACATTGGTCTTCTGGTAGATGTCGGTTGGAATAAAGCCGTCATCGCCAATGTCCACCCCGGCCTTGTCGAGCGCGAGCCCTTCGGTGTTCGGTGTCCGGCCGATGGCCCACAACACCGCGTCGAACGGTCCGAATGACCGACCGTCCTCCGAGTACAACACGAGCCCTTCATCCGTCTTCTCGACCGACGCCGGAATCACGCCGACATCAAGGGCAACGCCATGCTTGCAGATCGCCTCCATGAGCAGTTCAGACAACATGACGTCGAAATTGCGCAGTATCCTGTCCTTGCGCACGACCAGCTGCACGTCACTACCGAGGCCATTGAATACGCCTGCGAGCTCTACGGCGATATAGCCGCTGCCAACAACAAGAACTCTTTGCGGGCGCTCCTCGAGCTCGAAAAAACCATCCGAAGTGATTCCCAGCTCGGCGCCGGGAATGTCCGGGATACTGGGACGCCCGCCGGTTGCGATGACAATTCGATCCGCCGTGTAATGCTCGCCGCCAACGGCGAGGGTGTGCGGGTCGACGAAGCTGGCGGCGCCAGTAATGTATTTCGCGCCGCTGTTGCCGAGGTTTCGTTCATAGATTCCGTTCAGGCGGCTGACATAGGCATCCCGGCGCTCTTTGACTTTCCCCCAGTCGTGGCCGCCGATGCTCATATCGAAACCGTAGTCACCGGCATGCGCGGCATGTTGCCGGTGCCCGGCCGTATACCACATGACTTTCTTGGGCACGCAGCCTACATTGACGCACGTTCCACCCAGGGGACCGTACTCGATGACGGCCACGTTGGCGCCATATTCCGCCGCGCGTCGTGCGTGCGCGATTCCGCCGCTGCCGCCTCCGATGACGATAAGATCAAATTTGTCGCTCAACAGACCATCCTTTCTTTTGCTAACATCCTGCGGCTATGCCCAACCCTCTTCTCGATACAGCATCGCTTCCGCGATTCGATGAGCTCGCGCCCGAGCAGGTCGTCCCGGCGCTCAGCGAGCTTATCGCAGAGCACCGCCGAAAGCTCGATGCCTTGCTCGACGAGCACCCGGAACCCGACTTCGATGTGCTGGTGCCCCGCCTCGAGGAAATGGAGCACGAGCTCGCCAGGGTCTGGTCCCCGGTCTCTCACCTGCAGGGTGTGCTCGAGTCGGCCGAGTGGCGCGAAGCCTACAACGCAGCTCTGCCTTTATTGACCGAGCATGGCACCGAATTATCACAGAACTCGCGCCTGCAGCAGGCCTATGCGGCCGTGCGCAGAAAATTGCCCGAGGATGCCAGCCCGGCGCAACTCAGCGTCGTCGACCACGCGCTGCGCGATTTCCGGCTGGCCGGGGTCGACCTGCCCGAAGACGCCAAGGCTCGATTCAAGGACATCATGCAACAGCTCGCCGCCACGCAGGCCGCTTTCGAACACAACGTCCAGGATTCGCAGGATGCCTGGAGCCTGTCGGTCGGCGACGAGAGCGAGCTTGCAGGGCTCTCGTCCCATGTCGTTGCGCGGGCAGCCGGTGAGGCGCGTAAGCGCGACCGGCAAGGATGGCTGCTGACCCTCGATTACCCAACGTACGATGCGGTTATACGGCATGCCGACAATCGAGGCCTCAGAGAGAAGTTTTATCGGGCCTGGGTAACGCGCGCGTCCGACCAATCTGAGAACAGTGCCTGGGACAATAGCGCCAATATCGAAAAGATTCTCGAGTTACGCCACGAGGCCGCGCAGCTCGTCGGCTTTGGCAATTACGCCGAGTACTCCCTGGCTACGAAGATGGCAAATTCTACCGATGAGGTGATCGCCTTCTTGCAAAACCTGGCCACGCATTCGCGTGCGGCTGCCGAAGTAGAGCTGGCCGAGATCTCGGAGTACGCCGGTCTGTCGCTCGCTCCCTGGGACGCCCCCTACTGGCTCGAGAAGCTCAAGCAAAAGAAATACTCGGTCTCGAACGACGAACTGCGAAAGTACTTCCCGGTGGAAACGGTCATTGCCGGACTGTTCGAGCTCGCCGAGCGGCTCTACGGCATCCGGCTCGCGCAGCAGGACGATGTCACAACCTGGCAGAAAGACGTTCGCTACTACTCGGTGCAGAACGAAGGCAACGCACTGATTGGCGGCTTCTATGTCGACCTTTTCGCGCGCAGCGGCAAGCGCAGCGGAGCCTGGGTCGACGAGTGCATCAATCGCAAAAACCTGAATGGCCATGCGACGCTGCCGGTCGGCTATCTCGTCTGCAATTTTCCGCCGCCCGATAGCGGCCATCCATCGTTGTTGACGCATGAGGACGTCGTGACGTTGTTTCACGAGTTTGGACACATGCTGCACCACCTGCTGACGCGGATCGATTACCCGAGCATCGCCGGCATCAACGGTGTGCCCTGGGATGCCGTCGAACTGCCGAGCCAGTTTATGGAGAACTTTGCCTGGAACTTCGATGTGCTGAGTCGGTGCTCTGCACATACGGAGACAGGCGAACCTCTGCCTCGCGAAATCTTCGATCGCCTCGACGCGAGCCGGCATGCCGGCGCCGCTATGGCCATGATGCGGCAACTCGAGTTCGCTCTGTTCGATTTTCGATTACATGCCGAGTACACGTCTGGCTCACCGGGACTGAGTATGAAGCTCCTCGCCGAAGTGCGTGACGAGGTTGCCCTGCTGGCGACTCCCGAATACAACCGTTTTGAAAACAGTTTTTCGCACATCTTTGCCGGTGGTTACGCTGCCGGCTACTACAGCTATAAGTGGGCAGAGGTTCTGGCTGCAGATGCCTTCGACGCTTTTGAAGAGGCCGGCGTATTCGATGCGGACACCGCCAGGCGTTTCCGCCGCGAGATTCTCGAGGTCGGGGGTAGTCGTGACATCATGCAGGCGTATATTGCATTTCGTGGCCGCCGGCCGGAGATCGACGCCCTGCTCCGGCAAAGCGGAATTCAGACTCGATGAAGATCGCGACCTGGAACGTGAATTCGATGAAGGTCCGACTGCCGCAGGTGCTGGAATGGCTGGACGCGCACAGTCCCGATGTTCTCGTTCTGCAGGAGATCAAACAGGTAACCGAAGCATTTCCGGCCGGCGAGCTCGCCGAGGTCGGCTACGAGGCCGTCGCGAACGGCCAGAAGACTTACAACGGCGTGGCCATCATCAGCAAGGCTCCGCCTTCCGATCCGGTTCTCGAGTTGCCGGATTTCGACGATCCGCAGCGCCGGGTTCTCGCGACGACCATCGGCGATGTCCGCGTCGTTAATCTGTACGTGCCGAACGGCTCCGAGGTCGGCTCCGAAAAGTACGACTACAAGCTGCGCTGGCTGGCAACGTTGCGAACATTTCTGAAGGACGAACTCGGCCGCCATGACAACCTTGTCGTCCTCGGCGATTTCAACATTGCGCCTGCCGACGAGGATGTTTACGACGCCGAGAAGTGGGGTGATGCGATTCTCTGCAGCCCCAGGGAACGCGAGGCCCTGGGTAAGCTGCTCGAACTCGGCCTGACCGACGTTTTTCGCAAGTTCGAGCAGCCCGAGAAATCCTTTAGCTGGTGGGATTACAGGGCAGCGGGCTTTCGCCGCAACGCCGGATTGCGAATCGACCTGATACTGACATCGCAAGCGATGACGGAGCGCTGCAGCGCAAGCTATGTCGACAAGGAACCCCGCGCCTGGGAGCGCCCGTCCGACCATGCGCCCGTTGTTGCGGAGTTCATGACCTGACTGCTCGCGTCGGGTTTTTTTACAGCGAACACATGACATATTTCGGAATTTTGGTCTGCTGTGCAAAACGTCGACGTGTATCATTCGACGGCATAAAAGTGCGTCCGGACGGCTCCCGTGACTGATTCGAGGCCCACCGTGCGTGGCGAAACTTCGGCGACAAAGACCAAGAAGAAAAGAATAATGTCCCAGGACCGCCGTAACGATTATGACGTAAGCAATACCGTGCAGGTCAGCGATCCTGTTGCGGTTCGCAACGCCGTTTACGAGCTTTACAGCAAAGCGTTTCCTGGCGCCTCCTACGACAAGATCTGGCTCGCGTTCTACGACTTCGAGCGCCTGTTTACAGGCCGTTATCCTGGCTACAAGGGCTGCGACACGACTTACCATGACGTTCAGCACACCTTGGACATGACGCTTGCCGTCGCACGGCTGATCGCGGGCTACGAAAGCAGTGTCGAGGCCAAGGATCGTCTCGGCGCACGGCGCGCGCAGATGGCCATCATTACAGCGTTGTTCCACGATGCCGGGTACATTCGCCACGAAGAGCGCGACGCGGACTTCTCGAACGGGGCCGAGTTCACGCTTTGCCATGTCACACGGAGTGCCGACTTCCTGCGCCGTTATCTGCCGGAGCACGGTATGGCCAGGGATGTTGCTGTCAGCAGCATGATCGTTCACTTCACGGGCTACGAGATCGACCTGGATACGATCGAGCTGGATGATCCCCGTGACATCATCTGCGGCCACCTGATTGGCACGGCTGATCTCCTGGCCCAAATGGCCGATCGCTGCTACCTCGAGAAATGCCGTGACCGCCTCTACCAGGAATTCGTCGTTGGCGGCGTCGCCGTCGAGAACGCCAAGCCTGGCGAATACATGGTGCGTTACACCTCAGGACAGGACCTTCTCAAGAAGACCCCGGTCTTCTACCAGCAGGTCATGCGCGATCGATTGCACCGCAAGTTCAACCGCGTTTATCGGTACATCGAAGTGCTTTACGACGGCCAGAACCCATACATCGATGCGATTGCGAACAACATCGCCCACCTTGTGCGCGTTATCGAATCGGGCGACTGGTCGCTGCTGCGCCGCGAACCACCCTATTTCCTCGGCATCATGGACGCCGTCAAGGAACTGGAATTACTGACCAAGCGGCAGCTTGCGTCGCTGTCAGGCAAGGCCATCCGGGCCGACGGCGTTTTGATGCCGATATAGGCGTCATTTAGCAGCTGCTTGAAATCGGGTCACCACAGGGTTCAGTCCCGGCCGGCACCGATGCTTCCCTCGCACCACTTCCGCCATGCGCTGTACTCGCTGCGCGTCAACCGGCGGTTCGCATAGAACGCCGCGGCGCCTGCGCCCATCAGGCCATAGACAATATCGGCAGCGGATATCACCTCGCTGAAATAGACCGGCCACGTCATCGATGTCACCGCCCGAAGTATCTCCAGCGTGCCCGCTCCGAGCTTGTCTGCCGTAAAGGCTGCCGCGACGTAGACGTTGCCGGCCAGCGCACCGACAGTAGCCATGCACGCCGCCAGCGCCGGAAAGCGCCAGTCGAGTCCCCGGCCCGCGCGCCGCATGACGAGACCTATGACGACGCCGAGTAACACTGTCATCCACGGAAATATTCGCCCGAGCAGCGTCGAAAACATTGCCCAAAGCACGCTGAACAAGACAATGACGATCAACCCACCAAGGGCCGCATTGCGTAGTGACTGTTCGTTGATCAGCTTGATAACGTCCACTTGTGCTGCATCGGCCGCAGCACCTCGATGCCGCCGGGGCAGACGCACGATGCTTTTCGGTCTGTCGCTCATTCAGATGTTCCGGTCAGTGCATGTGCGTCAGCACAGTGGGTGACCTATATTACGTGTGTGAAACCCGCCAAATCTATAGCCGCAGATCCTGGCCTATGGCGCGCACCGTACTGATATCAGGTGGCGCTTCGGGCATTGGCCGCTGGATCGCGAAGTCTTTTCTCGATACCGGTGACAACGTCCATGTCTGCGACTCATCTCAGGCGATGATCGATGAGTTTCTCGGCATGTATCCGGGCGCCGGTGCAACACTCGCCGATATCACGAATCCGGCCGACGTGGGTCGTGTGTTCGATGATCTGATCTCGCGTCACTCACGACTCGATATTCTCGTCAATAATGCGGGCATTTCCGGACCGATCGCTCGTGTCGATGATGTCGACCCGGACGACTGGGATCACTGCATCGCCGTCAATCTCAACGGCACGTTCTACATGACGCGCCGGGCCGTCCCGATGTTGCGCAATAGTGAAAATGGCTCGATCGTTAACATTGCCTCGACCGCCGGACTGTTCGGTGTTCCCTTACGCTCTCCTTATGCCGCCAGCAAGTGGGCCATGGTTGGCCTGACCAAGACCTGGGCCATGGAGCTTGGCCCCGACAACATCCGTGTCAATGCCGTATGCCCGGGCTGCGTCAGCGGCCCGCGCATCGAGGCCGTCATCGAAAAAGATGCGCGGGAACGTAACGTGTCGGCCGATACCGTGCGTGACGTCTATCTGCGGCAGAGCTCGATGAGGACATTTGTCTCGGCTGATGAGATTGCCGAAGCGGTGCAGTTCCTGACATCCGAGTCCGCGGGTAAGGTTTCCGGACAGACCATCGCCGTTGATGGCCACACGGAAACTCTGTCAAACTGGCTCGATTGAAGCGCAGGGAAACGGGCGGTTAGTCATGCAGGCAGCGTGGTTTGGCCAATTCGGGCCGGCGAACCAGGTCCTCGAGCTGGGCGAAATGACTACCCCGACTCCGGGTCCCGGTGAAGTGCTCGTTCGGCTGCGCACCTCTGCTATCAATCCGTCCGACGTAAAAAAGCGCGCCGGATCGTTTCCCAACCTGCTCGACGACGGGCCGGTCGTCCCCAATAGCGACGGCGCCGGCATTATCGACGCCGTTGGCGACGGCATCGATCCTGACCGGGTTGGCGAGCGCGTCTGGATCTACCAGGCGCAGTATGCGCGACGGCTCGGCACCGCCGCACAGTTCGTCGCAATCGACGCTGTCCGTGCGCCGGTGTTGCCCGGCGGCGTCGGATTCGACGTGGGCGCGTGTCTCGGCATTCCGGCGATGACCGCACATCGATGCGTCTTCGCAGACGGTGATGTTTCCGGGCAGGCCGTGCTCGTAACAGGTGGCGCGGGCCGTGTCGGTCATTACGCCGTGCAGTGGGCCAGCCTGGCCGGCGCCAGCGTTATCGCAACGGCGAGCAATGATGCCGACGCCGATGCCTGTCGTGCAGCCGGCGCAAAACAGGTCGTCAATCACCGCAGCGCCGACTGCGCCGCGGCAATCCTCGATGCCACGGGCGGCAAACCGCTCGACCGTATAGTCGACGTAGAATTCGGCGCCAATCTCGACATGACGCTCGAGGTACTGCGCGTTGGCGGCACGATCGCCACGTATTCCTCGACCCAGGTCGCCGAGCCTGCGATCCCTTTTTTCAAAATGATGTACAAAGACGTCACGGTGCGCTTCGTCATCGTGTATGCGATGCCCGAGGCAGCCAAGCAGGCGGCGATCGCGGCCATCAATGCGGCGCTGGCCGAAGACCGTTTGCAGCATAGAATTGCGGCCACGATGCCGCTCGAGGACATCGCGGCGGGCAACGAGCTTGTCGAGCGGGGCGGTGTCCGGGGCGCCGTCATCCTGGCCATCGACTGAAGCGGAGACGAACATGGAACAAAGCAGAATCGACTGGCCGAGCTTCGGCATCTGCGTTGCGATAATCGTCGCCGTCTGCGTCATGCTGGCGACATCTCCTGATGCCGCCGGCGACGCCATGCGCGCCACGTATGAATACATCGCCACCGAGTTCGGCATCTTCTACCTGCTCGCCAGCGTTGCCGCGATCGGCTTTCTGGTCTGGCTTGCGGCCAGCCGCTTCGGCGCTATACGGCTAGGCGAAGCCGACAGCACGCCGGATTTCCCGACCCTGAGCTGGGTGGCCATGCTGTTTTGCGCCGGCGTCGGTGCGGGCCTGATGTACTGGTGCGCCACCGAGTGGGCCTATTATTTCGAGTCGCCGCCGTTTGGCGCCGAGCCGCGCAGCCCGCAGGCGTCCGAATGGGCCTCGACTTACGGCATGTTTCACTGGGGGTTCACGGCATGGGCCTTTTATTGCCTGCCTGCCATTGCCATCGCGTACCCCTTCTACGTCGGCAGGAAAGACATCCTGAGATTCAGCCTCAGTTGTAACTGGTTCCTGCGCGGCAAAGAGCACGGACCACTCGCGCGCCTGATCGACTTCCTGTTCATGATCGCGATGATCGGCGGTGCGGCGACGAGCCTCGGCTTTTCGTCGCCGATGATCGCCGCCTGCCTGGCATGGATTTTCGACATCGAGACCAGCTTCAACCTCGAAGTCATCGCTGTCGCCATTTGCGTCGGACTGTTCGTGCTCAGCGTCTGGCTCGGGCTGACGCGCGGCATCAAGCGCCTCAGCGACATCAACATGTACCTGGCGCTCGGGCTGCTGCTGTTCATTCTCGTCGTCGGCCCCACGGTATTCCTGCTCAAGACGAGCCTGAACGGGCTCGGCGTGATGATGCAGAATTTCCTGCGCATGAATTTCTGGACCGACCCGTTCACCGAATCTGGGTTCGTCGAGAACTGGACGATCTTCTACTGGGCGTGGTGGATCGCCTTTGCGCCTTACGTGGGCCTTTTCATCACCCGCATCTCGGGCGGGCGGACGATCCGCCAGGTTATCGTCGGCATGCTGATTTTCGGCTCGCTCGGCTGCTGGGTCTTCTACATGATCATCGGCAACTACGGCCTGTTCCTGCAGCTCGACGAACGCCTCGACTTTGTCGGCATCATGAACTCGGTCAGCGGCAATGCCGCGATCGTCGCGATGCTCGAAACCCTGCCCGGGGCGGCGCTCGTCATCGGCGTTTTCGCGATCGTTTCGATCATATTTGCAGCGACGACCTACGATTCCGCTTCCTATTCGCTGGCGTCGGGCGCAACTCTGCACCTCGCCGCAGGCGACGACCCGGCCCGCTGGCACCGTGTTTTCTGGGCCTTTGCCCTCGCCGTGCTGCCGATCTCGCTGATGTTCATCGGCGGGCTCAAGGTCATGCAATCGGTGCTGCTCGTCGTCTCACTGCCCATACTCGTCGTCGGCGTGCTGATGTCGGTGGCGCTGGTCAAATCGCTCAAGGCCGACCACCCGCGCTGACCATGCGACTGCCTGTTCTTCTCGCCCTGGTACTTTGCGCTGCTGCCTGCGGTCGCGCGCCCTCGGTCGACGTCGATGGCGAGGTGCTCATCGGCAGGTACGACAACACGGTCGCGACATTCCTCGGCGTGCCTTTCGCCGAGCCGCCCGTCGGCGAGTTGCGCTGGCGTGCCCCGCAGCCCCTGGCCTCGAAATTAGCGCGCCGGGACGCGAGCCAGTTTGCGCCGGCCTGCATGCAGACGATGCGCATCCTCGACTGGTACCGCTACATGGCCGAGACCTTCGGCGCATCGCGGGACTATTACGACGACCTCGAGATCAGCGAGGACTGCCTGTACCTCAACGTCTGGACGCCATCGCTGGATCCCGGCGCGCGGCTGCCGGTCATGGTGTGGATACACGGCGGCAGCAACAAGAGCGGCTGGTCCTACGAAGACAATTATCGCGGCAACGTGCTCGCGCCGCAGGGCGTCATCGTCGTAACGCTGGCTTATCGCCACGGCGCTTTCGGGTTCCTGTCTCACCCGGAGCTCGAAGGCGGCGATGCCCTCGCCAACTTCGGCCTGTGGGATATTCTCGCGGGGCTGCGCTGGATTCGTGACAACATCGAGACCTTCGGCGGAGATCCCGGACGCGTCACGCTGTTCGGCGAATCCTCAGGCGGCGGCAATATCCTCGCGCTGATGATGTCCGAGCAAGCGCGCGGCCTGTTCCATCGCGGCATCCTGCAAAGCTCGGCCGGTTACGGCCTGTCGATGCCCACGCTCGAGGACGAGCAGCGGCGCGGTGCGCGGCTGGCCGAGTTACTCGGCGCCGCAACGCTCGAGCAATTGCGCCAGGTCGATGCGCAGCAACTTCTCGACGTCTATACCGCCAATTTCGACGACTACTACCACGACGCGGCCCTCGACGGACAGCTGCTGAGCGTTCCGACCTGGGATGCGATCCAGTCACACGACTTCGGTGACCAGCAATTGATCATCGGCACTAACGACGCCGAATGGCTCGACTCGATCGACAACGACGCATCGGTCGACGATGTGATCCTGACCGCGCGCGACAACCCGCGCATCGGCGGCGAGGAAGCGCTCGCCTGGGTGGCCGGCGAGGACGATCCGCGGCGGGCGATGGATCGGCTGATCACGGCGGAGGCTTACCTGTGCCCGTCGCAGAACGTCGCGGCGAACCGCTCGGCCGCGGGGGGCGCCGCATGGATGTATTTCTTCACCCGCGAACGCGAAGACGAGGGGGGCAAGAAGGTCGGGGCGTTTCACGGCGCCGAATATTCCTACGTCTTCGGTGTTCACGATGATTACATGACGACGACCGACTACGACCTCGACCTCGGCGCATTGATGCAGCGCTACTGGATCAACTTTGCGGCCACCGGCGATCCGAATGGTGATGGCCTGCCCAGGTGGCCACTTTTCGAGCGCCCCGACCCGCTGGTTATGGAGCTTGGAGATTCGGTCGGGCAGATTCCGGCGATCGAGCCCGAGATGTGCGCCGCATTCGAACAGTGGAACAGCGCGCGTTAAAATAGGATCCAGTTGCGTGGGCGATTAGCTCAGCTGGGAGAGCGCTGCACTCACATTGCAGAGGTCACTGGTTCGAACCCGGTATCGCCCACCAGCTCAACTATCGCTTCCTGGCAACGTCGCCGACCCTGATGTCGCCTGACCGGACGACTTTAGCGTTGATGCCGCGAAAGTTGAGCTTCTTGCCCGGCCCGGAATTGACGAACACGACGGCGTCCTTGCCGAAGCGCGCCGCGAATTTCCTGCAGCCTGTGTGTGGCGGTTCCGTGACTTCGATGACGGCGCCGCCAATTTCGAGCTGCGTGCCCGGCGGCAGGTTATCGGGGCTCAGGTCCATATCGAGGTAGAGCTGATCGCCGGCCAGCTCGCGGCGATCCGGACCGTCGGCAACGAGCGATGCGACACGCGCATTCATGATGTTCAGTTGCATCTCGGGATCCGCGCTGCCGTCGGGCATGTGCCCGCTGCCGCGCGCCCGCCAGTTGTCGCCGACCAGGCCCTCATCGGTATCGAGCCGCCCTTCTGCGAGGCTCTCGCGGACATCAACCTCGGGACGTCTGACGATCAGCTCCAGCGCTCCGCTGTCCTTGGGCGATGCGAGGATGTGATCGAGACCCTGCTCGAGCTCTTCGGTAGAGAGTTGCCTAGCCATTTCCGGAAACGTCCTTTTCGAACCAGTCCACGTCCCAATACTTGTCGAACTTGTAGCCGACTTCATGGTAGGAGCCCACGCGCTCAAAGCCAAGTTTTCGGTGTAATGCCACCGACGCATCATTGGGTAAGGCCACACCACTGTATGCGCGGTGCGCTGTCTTCTCGGCCGTCAGTTCGTCGATCAGCGCACCGTACAACTGAAAACCGATGCCGCTGCCTGTGTGTTCGGGCTCAAGATAGATCGCCGTCTCTACCGACGTGTTGTAAGCGGCTCGCGGCTCGAACACGGTGCTCGACGCATAACCGAGAATGTCGTCTCCTTCCTCGGCAACCAGCAGGCGGTAACGCCCGGTTTCCGCGAACTGGTTGAACCACTGAATGCGCTCGGCGACCGCAAACGATTCGGTATCGAACGTCACGTGTGTTTCGGTGACGTAATAGTTGTAGATCTCCACGAGTCTGTTGAGATCGTCAGACGCGCCCGGCCGGATATGAAAGGTCACTCAGTACACCCCGGGGCGCCATGCGGCGCTGCGAGCATCGCTGCGGTCATTGATGACCGCAACATCGTATGATCCGTCCGCCGCAACACAACGAATGTCATATGCCTGACCGGAAGCCTCTTGCGCCGACGTTACCAGCAGCGCCTTGCGATCCGGCGACCAGTTCGCGTAGTAGTGCATGCCGCTATCGGGGCTCAGCCTGCGGCTGCTGCCGTCCGCAAGGGACAACTGGTAAATCATCACGCCATCGTCAACAGTCACATAGTAGTCCACGGTCCCTTCCGCAGGATTGGTCGACGCGATGCCCGGGTATTTGCCTTCAAGTGCAAGCAGCGCCGTTTCCTCGCCGGTCTGCAGGTCGAGCGAATATATGCCTTCCTTGCCAGCGCCGTACCGCGAGTAAAACAGAGATCCCGAGTCAGACGACCACGCTAACATCGACGGTGAGTAAAACGGTTCCGTCTGAATTCGTCCCACGACCGAGCCTTGCACGCGCATGACAAACAGATGGCCCCCGATCGGTCCGGTTCCCGGCCAGGTCACCGCTCGCGACGAGTAGTACACGATGTAATTGTTATTCGGTGACCAGGACGGCACGAGATCCTGCTCTTCGTTTTGTGAGGCATTGACCGCGTTCCCCTCCGGCAGGGCCTGAATGTAAATTTCCCGGTTCTCGTCGCGCAACGACTGGAACGCAATCCTGCTCCCGCCCTGCGACCACGTTGCCCAGTCGTCCTCGACGTCATTGTCAGTCAGCTTGATGATCGAGGCTGTTCGAGCCTGGTACAGGTAGATCTCGTTGTCGCCGTCTGCATTCGATGTGAAGGCAAAGTCGATCGTTTGCAGTTGTTCACAAACCTGCAACGCCTCCGCGTTGAGGACCGGCATAGCGCTGTCGGGCGCGGATTCGCCGCTTGTCGCACAGCCGGCGGCAAGCGCCGATGCGACAACAAGCAATTGAATTTTTTGGCTATTTTTCATTCTGTACAACCCTGCCCGACGCACGGATTAGGTTTTTTTGCGGCCCTTTGGGTATATACTGCGCCCAGCTTGAATGTACGCCAACTATTTATGCGTTTCGCGCCCATGGTCCAACCCAGGTCGTCCTGATCTCATAAGTAAGAAGCAACACTTTCAGCAAGTAAGCCCGTGGGGGGCTTGTTCAATTGTTTGACAGGAGACTCTGATGTCGAAAGTTACAGGGACCGTGAAATGGTTCAACGATGCGAAGGGCTTTGGCTTTATCGAACAGGAAGACGGACCGGATGTGTTCGTGCACTTTAGCGCCATTGTTGCCGAGGGCTTCAAGACGTTGGCCGAAGGCCAGAAGGTAGAGTTCAAGGTTACCGACGGCCAGAAAGGTCCGCAGGCCGAGGAAGTCGTCCCGGTCTGACTCGGCGAAAATCGAACCGAAAAGGGGCGCGCCCGACAGGGTGTGCCCTTTTTTTGTATGATGCTTTCGCAGACAAGCAGAAAAGCACAATGACCACGAAATTTCGCCCGATCCTATATTTTTCTTTGATCATGCTGTACACGCCGGCAGCCTTGGCTCAGCAGGGCGTGGGTGCGGCCCGGCAAGAACCCCTGGAAATGGGATTTTTTGTCACGAGTGTTGGCGTTGGCGACGGCGGTAATCTCGGCGGGCTCGAAGGCGCCGACGCGCACTGCCAGGCGCTCGCCGACAAGGCAGGCGCCGGTCATCGCATCTGGAGGGCTTATCTCAGCGCGCAGGCAACCGATAATACGCCCGCGGTCAATGCGCGCGATCGCATCGGTGCGGGGCCCTGGGCCAACGCAAAGGGTGTCGTCATGGCGGCGAATCTTGACGACCTGCATTACAACAATGCGAACCTGCACTACGAGAACGCTCTCGATGAGAACGGCAATACCGTAAACTCTGGCGCGAACGGCGACTCTCCGAACCGTCACGACATTCTCACGGGAACGTTGCTCAATGGCGCCGCGCCACCGGCTGGCGACGACATGACCTGCGGCAACTGGACCAGCAACGACGAAGGCCGGGCAATCGTCGGACACCATGACAGGTACCGGCGCAGTACGCCCGGCAGCCCGTGGAACCAGGCTCACCCGTCACGCGGCTGCAGCCAGGAAGCGTTGCGGGGATCGGGCGGCGACGGCTTGTTGTATTGTTTCGCGGAAAAGTAGCAGACAGGTTCTCGTCGACTACACTTAATTGTCTACGCCAAAAAAAGACCAGGGGAAATTTATGATCAAGCTCAAGTACGGCAGCCTGTTGCTGCTAAGCGCCACGTTGTTATTGCCCGCATATTCTGCCGCCCAGGATGAGGAGGGGCCGAGTCATTTCAGTGTCAGGACTTTTGACATCAGGCCGGGACAAGGCGACGAGTTCAGGGAGCTGATGGGCCAGCTGGTCCAGGCTGGCGATGCGGCAGGCTGGCAGGCTCGGGCCAATTACCAGGAAGTCCGCGGGCAGCTCGGTACCTATTACAGCGTGACGGGCATCGAGAACTTCGCTTCATTCGACGAGGAGTTCACGGCGCCAATGGACGAAGACGCCTGGCAAGAGTGGCTCGCCGCGATGTGGAAGACAGGCCGCTCTACATCGTTGGTGGTCTACCGGATCTACCCGGAGCTGACTATCTCGGCCCCGGAGGATGCCGGACCTCCCGATCTGATCCAGTTGCGCTTTACGCGGGTCTACCCGGGCAAGAATCGCGCCTTTGCTGACTGGGTTGGCAACAAGCTGAAGCCGGCGCTGGAAAAAGGCGGCGTACAAAGCTTCAACTTCAGCCGTGCGGTTCTCGGCGCCGACACCAATCTCTGGATTTCGGGCATGCGAATCGACAACTGGGCCGCGTATGACGAGCCTGGCCCGCTTGCCCATCTGAGCGACGAAGAGAGTGCCGCCCTGTTCGAGGGGTGGGACGAGATCGTCCAATCGACGGATGTCCGGGTTATCCGGTACTTGCCGGATATCAGCACGCCGCCGGAAGAATAAGCTGCCTCAAGACGCTAACAGGCGCTCATCTTGTCGGTGAGCGCCTTTAGCCTTCCAAGGTAATACTCACGCTGTTCCGGCGTATAGCTGTTCTGAATCTCGAGGTCGATCGCGTCGATCGCGTCGCGGTATTGCTGCTTGCACGCCTCAACCGCGGCACTGTGCCGCTGCTCTTCCTGTTGTGCGGCCACGATTTCCTCAACGCTCTGATTGCGGCCAACGACAGGACGGCGCTGCCGCGTCGGGACCGGTGCGGCCTCTTCCCTGGTTTCGGCCTCGACGGCTTTTTCCTGCTCCACGACTTCGGGCTCCGGACATGGCGTCTGCTGGAAGACGATGCCCTGCTCGGGGTCCTCGCACCGGTACACCTCCTGGGCAGTAACCGCCGACCACAATCCGGTTGCAATAACTCCGTATAGAAACATGCGCATAACAGTGAAACCCTACAGTGCTTCACGCCCTCAGGCTAGAATCCAGTTATCACTTTGGAGATCCTGCATATGAGTAATGGTATCCCCCCCTTTGCGACGGTCGATCCGTTTAACGGAATGACCGGCAGCGCGCCCGCGACGGCGCAAAACCTCGTTGGCGGCGAGTGGGTTTCCTGCGACAAAACCCTGACCGTCCCGGATCCGCTGAATGGCGAGCCCTTCATCGAGATGCCCGATACCGAGGACATCGCGCCTTTTGTCGCCGGCCTGAGAAGCTGCCCGAAGACGGGCCTGCACAATCCGCTCAAGAACGTCGAGCGCTATGTCGAGCTTGGCCAGGTTAGCGCGAAGGCCGCCGAGCTGCTGGGCCAGGAAGACGTGGCCGATTTTTTCATCCGCCTGATCCAGCGCGTGATGCCGAAGAGCTGGAACCAGTGCAAGGCCGAACTGACGGTCACCCGTGCTTTCCTGCAAAACTTCGCCGGCGATGGCGTGCGTTTTCTTGCGCGCGGTTTCTCGAATCCCGGTGATCGCACTGGTCAGCAATCGAATGGATACCGCTGGCCTTACGGCCCGGTCGTCATCGTAGCGCCGTTCAACTTCCCGCTCGAAATTCCGGCCCTGCAGCTCATGGGCGCCTTGTTCATGGGCAACCGGCCGCTCGTAAAATCGGCAACGACGGTCGACATCGTTATCGAACAATTCCTGCGGCTGCTGATTCATTGTGGTCTCAGCCCGAAAGACGTGGACTTCATCCACTGCGGTGGCCGCACGATGGGCCGGCTCATCGAGGAAGCCAGGGACACGATTCGCCTGGTGCAATTCACGGGGTCCAGCCAGGTTGCCGAGGCAACCTCCGTAGCCGTCAACGGCTGCGTGCGCATTGAAGACGCCGGTTTCGACTGGAAGGTCATTGGCCCCGATTTCGATGCGGACTGGGTCGACTATCTCGCCTGGCAATCTGACGAAGACGCCTACAATGCGGCCGGCCAGAAGTGTTCGGCCCAGAGCATCCTGTTTGTCCACGACAACTGGGCAGATGCGCTACTTCCGAAACTCGGGCCGCTCGCGGCCCGGCGTAGCCTGGACAACCTGTCGATCGGCCCGGTCCTGACCTGGTCCAATGACGACATCCAGGCGCATGTCGATGCCTGCCTGGCGGTACCCGGCGCCGAACTCATGTTTGGTGGCAGGCAACTCGAGGGCCACAGCATTCCGGATCGCTATGGCGCCTACGAGGCCACGGCGGTCAAGGTTCCGTTCGACGCACTCAAGGGCGAGCATTTCGATCTCCTGACGACCGAACTGTTCGGGCCTTTCCAGGTCGTCACGACCTGGGGGGATGGTGATCTCGACGACTTGCTCGGCATGCTCGAGCGCATGTCACAGCACTTGACGGCCGCCGTTGTCAGCGCCGATCCGGTGTTCCTGCAACAGGTCCTCGGCGCGACCGTGAATGGCACCACTTATGCCGGCATGCGGGCGCGTACGACCGGTGCGCCGCAGAATCACTGGTTCGGCCCGGCCGGTGATCCACGCGGCGCGGGCATCGGAACACCCGAGGCCATCAAGGTGACGTGGAGCTGCCACCGGGAGGTCATCGTGGATCAGGCAGAATTACCGGGTGGCTGGCAGACGCCGGCGTCGATCTGAGCGCCGCGACAAAAGGGCTGGTGACACGATCAGGCTGAGGCCTCTGGCGCTCGTTTATCTGGCTTGCGGCATTAACGCCGCATGTGCAGCGAGCTCGGCACTGCCGGCAGTAGCTACGCGATTGATATCACGATCGCACCGAGCCGGGTCTCGTCTTCGACCCGGTGATGCGCTTCGGCGGCCTGCTCCATTGGCATGACCTCATCGACAATCGAGCGAACGCTGCCGCTTTCGATCATCTCCTTGAGGGCCAGCAACTCCTCGCGAGTCTCGCGCGCGAACGCAAAGCTCGCCTTTTTGTTTGAGACCTTCGATGCCCAGAGGCAGCGCAACATCACCGACAGGCGGGGATTACCAGTGAGATAACGCCCGTGCTCCTTCAATACGCGCATACAGGCGCCAAAGGAACTCGTGGGCACCATGTCGAAAACGACGTCATATCGCTGGCCGGCATCGGCAAAGCTCTGCTTCGTGTAGTCAACGAAATTGTCGGCGCCCATTCGGCGGACGAGTGACTCCTTGAGCGATTTGTCGACAGCGGTCACCTCCGCACCCATCGCCTTCGCGATCTGCACCGCGTGCAGCCCTATGCTGCCACCTGCACCGTTGATCAGCACCGACTCGCCCGGCTTGATGTCTGCCAGGCGCATAAAGTGCAGCGCATTGAGTCCGCCCAGCGGCACGGCGGCGGCCTCGGCGAAGCTCATATCGGCCGGCTTGGGCACGATCGTGTTGGTCTCCGACACCGCGACATACTCGCCGTAGGCCCCCATACGCAGCCCCGCCGCACCGAACACTTCATCGCCGACAGAAAAGCGCGAGACGTCCGCGCCCAGCCCGGCGACTTCGCCAGCAAAATAGATCCCCAGGATCTTGCGGCGGGGCCTGGTCAGACCCATGGCCAGGCGCATTGGCAGCCAGAACCAGTTCACGGCGAACCTGAACGAGCGCATCTCGCAGTCGGCCTTCGTCGCCTCGGCCGCGCGCACCCTGACAAGAACCTCGTGATCACCGGGCTCCGGCCTTTGCACATCCGAAATGCGCAGCACCTCGGGTGGCCCGTAACGCTCGTAGGTAATGGCTTTCATCAGACCGGGTGGCCGACGCTATGAGGCGCCGGGCCGGCTTTTTTGCATCAATGCGTCACCGAATTCGCCAGCAACCGCAATTCTCACCGGCGGCTCTGCGTAAAGGTCGAACCGGTACCCGCCGCCGCGATTGCCGGCGGGACGAACATGCGTGCCGGGAATCCTCAGGGTCCGGGTGAGATCCGGGCCCTCTGCTCCCTTCAATCTTAGCCACAGCCCGAATTCGTCGATCGTCGCATCAAAAGACACGGCAGGGCCCAGCGGTTTTACCCCTCCGCGCAAGCCGCCGAACAGGATTTGCTGGTCGGTAAACTCGACCCGCGGCGGTCGATCCTGCGTCCCGTAGCTCTCGACCAGCTGGTTCCATTTTGCAAACGGGTTCGCAGGCTCGAACATGACTGCCGCGACAGCAACGCCGATCAGCACGACAAAGACGATTATGGTCGGCCCGAGGTATTCCATTTTGTGGCGTAGTTACTCGACCGTTACGGACTTGGCCAGGTTGCGCGGCTGATCCACATCGGTGCCCAGTAGCACCGCGACGTGATAGGCGAGCAGCTGGAGCGGCACCGTGTAGACTATCGGTGCGATAAGGCGATCGGCATGTGGCATTTGCATAACGATCATGCCGTCTTCGCTTTCTATGCCTGTTTCAGCGTCGGCAAACACATACAATTGCCCGCCGCGTGCACGCACGACCTGCATGTTCGACTTGAGCTTTTCCAGCAATTCGTTGTTCGGTGCCACGACGACGACCGGCATCTCGTCGTCTATCAGGGCGAGAGGTCCGTGTTTGAGCTCACCTGCCGCATAGGCCTCGGCGTGGATGTATGAGATTTCCTTGAGTTTCAGCGCTCCCTCCATCGCGATCGGCCACATCGGTCCCCGGCCCAGGAAAAGCGCGTGCTGTTTGTCGGCAAAGTCCTCGGCCAGCTCCTTGAGCTGATCACTCATCTTGAGCGCGAGGTCCGACGCCGCAGCTGCATGCGTGAGATTGGCGACGAACTCCTTTTCCCGCTCGGCGCTGAGGCCGCGATGCCTGGCCATCATCAGCGTCACGATGAGAATTGACAGCAGCTGCGTCGTGAACGCCTTGGTGCTCGCAACACCGATCTCCGGGCCGGCCTGGGTCATCATGACGAGGTCCGACTCGCGCACCATCGAGCTGTGCGGGCTGTTGCAGATCGTCAGCGAACCCATGTATCCGAGACCCTTGGCAAGGCGCAGCGCCTCGAGCGTGTCGGCCGTTTCGCCCGACTGCGACAGCGTGACGAACAAGGTCTTCGGCGGCACGACGGCGTGCCGGTAACGATATTCGCTCGCAATCTCAACCTGTGTCGGGACTCCGGCAATCGCTTCTACCCAGTACTTGCCGACGCAGCCGGCGTGATAGCTCGTGCCGCAGGCCACGATGTGAATGTTTTCGACCTGGCTCAGCATCTCGGCCGCCTGCGGCCCGAGCGATTCCGGCAAAACGCGCTGATTGGACACCCGCCCATAGAGCGTGTCGGCGAGCGCGCTTGGCTGATCGTAGATTTCCTTCAGCATGAAATGGGCGTACGGCGCCTTTTCTGCTGACGCGCTGTCCCACTCCGTCTCATGCACCTCTCGTTCGACGGCTTTGCCATCGCTGTCGACCACCCGAACGCTGTCACGCCGAATCTCGGCCAGGTCGCCCTGCTCGAGGTAAATGAACCGCTTGGTCACTGGCAGCAGCGCCGGCACACCGCTCGCGACGAAGTTTTCACCGTCGCCAAGGCCAATCACGAGCGGGCTCGCCACTCGCGTCACGACGACGCGGTCCGGGTCTTCGGCATCGACGACCAGCAGCGCGTACGCGCCCTCGAAACGCTTGACCGCCTCGCCCACGGCCTCGACGAGGTCCATGCCCTGCTTTACGAAATCATGAACGAGGTGTGCGGCGACCTCGGTGTCGGTCTCCGAACTAAACACGTAACCCTTCTCCAGCATCTCGTCCTTGATCGGCTGGAAGTTTTCGATGATGCCGTTGTGGATGACCGCAACCCGGCCGCCCGAGACGTGCGGATGCGCATTCGCTTCGGTGACGCCGCCGTGCGTCGCCCAGCGCGTATGAGCAACGCCAATGTTGCCGTGTAGCGGGTTCGCTGCGATCTTCTCTTCGAGTTCGGCAACCTTGCCGACGGTGCGGCTCAGCGCGAGCTGGTTTTTTTCATCGATAACGGCAACGCCCGCCGAGTCGTAGCCACGATATTCGAGGCGCTTCAGGCCGTCGACCAGGATATCGACAACATTTCGTTCGGCAACCGCGCCGACAATTCCGCACATAAAACTACTTTTCCTTCTTCACGGGTTTACTCCACCCTTTAATCGTGACCTGCTTCGAGCGGCCAATCGTCAGCTCGCCTGCGGGCGCCGATTTCGTAATCGTAGAACCCGCGCCGATCGTCGCGCCGGCGCCAACCTCGACCGGGGCCACCAGCTCGACGCCCGAACCGATAAACACGTTGTCGCCGATCGTCGTCTTGTGCTTGTTGGCGCCATCGTAATTACAGGTGATCGTGCCCGCGCCGACGTTGACGCCCGTCCCGATTTCGCTATCGCCGATGTAGGTCAGGTGGTTGACTTTGCTACCGTCAGCGATCGTGCTTTTCTTGACCTCAACGAAGTTACCGATCTTGACGTTGTCTGCAAGCTCGGCGCCGGGGCGCAGCCGTGCGAAGGGCCCGATCTCGCAACCTTGACCGGTTGTGGCTCCCTCGATATGGCAATTCGAATGCACGATCGTGGCGGGGCCCAGGCGGCTGTCGCGGACCAGGTTGTTGGACTCGATCTTCGTACCGTCACCGAGGTAGACCTCGCCCTCGAAAACAGCATTGACGTCGATAAAGACATCCGTGCCACACTCGAGCTTGCCGCGTATGTCGACGCGCGCCGGGTCGGCAAAGCCGACGCCCGCAGCCATCAGCTCGTCTACGAGCCGCGCCTGCAATGCCCGCTCGGCCTCGGCAAGTTGTTTCTTGTCGTTAATACCCATGACCTCCGTCCAGTTGTCGGCCTTGATGCCCCTGACGCGCACGCCATCCGTTACGGCCATGGCCACGACGTCAGTTAAATAATACTCGCCCTGCACATTGTCGTTGCCGAGATTATCGAGCCAGGCGCGCAGGCGCGAAGCCGGGCACAGCATTACGCCCGTGTTTATCTCGCGGATAGCCTGTTGTTCCGCCGTGGCATCCTTTTGCTCGACGATGCCGACGACGTTATCGCCTTCGCGAACGATTCGCCCGTAGCCGGTTGGGTCGTCCATTTCCACGGTCAGCACGGCCAGCTCGTCCCCGGCCGTTTGCTCGAGCAGGCGCCGCAGGGTTCCGGTCGTCAGCAACGGAACGTCGCCGAACAGCACCAGGGCGCGGTTCCCGTCAGGCGTTCCGGGCATCGCCTGCTGGACCGCATGGCCCGTACCGAGCTGTTCGGCCTGAAGCGTCCAGCGCATGCCGTCATCGCCGACAGTCTCCGGCACCCTCTCGCCGCCGTGACCATAGACGACGCAGACGTCGTCCGCCAGCAGCTCGCGCGCGGTCCCGAGCACATGCCCGAGCAACGGCTGCCCGGCGAGCGGCTGCAGCACTTTGGGCAAGCTCGAGCGCATGCGCGTGCCCTGGCCTGCGGCAAGAATGATGATGGTGAGTGGCAAGGAGCGTTCCTTCTTTCCGGTCGCAAATGATACCGCAAGACTTGTGACAAGACTGTGCCGCGATTATGGCAAACAGTGCTAGTCTTGCGGTTCGGCAGATTACAAGAACAACAGAATGTCGACCGAGAACATCATATTCATCGGCGTCATCGCCTACATGGCCGTCATGATCCTCGTCGGCCTGTATGCAGCGAAGAAATCGCACAGCGTCGCCGACTTCATGGTCGCCGGACGCGGGTTGCCGGTCTGGCTATGTTCCGTAACCGTCATCGCCACCTGGTTCGGTGGCGCGATCATGCTCGGCGGCGCCGGATCCGCCTATGACGACGGGATGATGGGCGTCATCGAGGACCCGTGGGGCGGGGCGCTCGCGCTGTTTCTTATCGGGCTGTTCTTCGCGCGCCTGTTCCGCCGCATGCGGATTATTACGGTCGCCGATTTCATGGAGCAGCGCTTCGGCAGGATGGCCGGAATTGCGATCACCGTTACGACCCTTTTTGCCAATGTCATGTGGGTCGCGTCGATGCTCGTCGCCTTCGGCACGATCTTCGAGACGCTGACGAACATACCGATGGAGACCAGCATCCTCGTCGGAGCTGTGGTCATTTTCCTGTACACGGCTGTGGGTGGCATGTGGGCCGTTGCTCTCACGGACTTCGTGCAATTCATGATCATCATGGCCGGCCTCGTAATACTGTTCGTCGTAGTGCTCGTCGATGCCGGCGGCTGGGGGCAGATCGGGCCGCAGCTTCCCGATTACACATTCAGGATGATCCCGTTCGACAACACGGCCGATCAGTGGCTGAACTACCTGCGCGCCTGGACCATTATCGGCATTGTCGATATCTCGGCGCAGACGCTGTTTCAGCGCATCGCCTCCGCGAAAGACGAACGGGTCGCGCAGCGATCGTTTTACATCGGCGGCCTCGGCTACCTGACCTTCGGCATGATCGCGGTATTCCTCGGCATCATCGGCAGCGTAATGATGCCGGGCCTCGCCAATTCGGAGGCCATCATCCCCGAACTCGCTATGGCGCATCTGCACCCGATCGCCATTGCGATATTCGTCGGCGCCGTACTTGCCGCGATCATGAGCACCGCGGACAGCGCGTTGCTCGCCTCGGCCAGCGTGATTGCCAAGAATGTGCTGCCGCTCGTGAAACGAGATCCTTCGCCTCGGCTTTCGTTGCTCGTCGCCCGCATTGCCATTCCCGCCTGCGGATCCATCTCGATCCTCGTCGCACTGGAAATTCAGATCGTGTTCGACCTCATGGTCGATGCCAATATCCTGGGCCTTGCCGCAATCATCGTGCCGTTCGTCCTGGGGGTGTGGTGGTCGAAGGCGAACCGGACGGGTGCGCTGGTTTCGATGGCGATGGGAATATCGGCCTGGCTGGCGACGCTCTGGCTGCGGCCCGAGTGGCCGGCGGATTTCATGGGACTTGGGGCGTCGCTCGTGACGATGCTCGTCGTCACACCGCTGACGCAAAAAATCGATCCGCCCCGCCCGCTGCGCGACAGCGACGGCAATCCGGTCGAGATGAAGGACAGGCTGGGCGTGCTGTAGTTGCCGCGATGCGGCGGGGGCACGTTGCTAGCGCTTGCCCTTGAGCTTCTGCGCCGCGCGGTAGCGCGCNNTCCTGCTGCGCCGCCAGGGCCGCGGCTTCATCGAGCTGGTCGCCGCGCAGCGCCGTGTCGGCCAGTACCGTGACGAGGTAAGGCTGCACCTCGAGCATGCCGCCCGTGATGTAGAAGAAGTGCTCGTTGCCCTCGGTATCCTGCACCCGGACCTCGCCCGGCTTCAGGGCCGTCAACAGCGGCGCGTGGCGTGGCGCAATGCCGATCTCGCCCATCTTTGCAGGCGCGAACACCATCGCGGCTTCGCCCGAGTGAATTTCACCCTCTGCGGAAACGATGTCGACGTGGATCGTAGCCATGGTTCCTTACTTCATTTTCTCGGCGGCCTCGACAGCTTCGTCGATCGAGCCGACCATGTAGAACGCCTGTTCCGGAATGTGATCGTAGTCGCCGGCGACGATGCCATTGAAGCCGCGAATCGTCTCGGCCAGCGAAACGTACTTGCCCGGCGAGTTCGTGAAGACCTCGGCAACGAAGAACGGCTGCGACAGGAAGCGCTGGACCTTGCGAGCACGGTTGACGATCTGCTTGTCGTCTTCGGAAAGCTCGTCCATGCCGAGAATCGCGATGATGTCCTGCAGCTCCTTGTAGCGCTGCAGTACGGCCTGCACGCCACGGGCGCAGTCATAGTGTTCCTGGCCGATGATGTTCGGGTCGAGGATACGCGACGTCGAGTCGAGCGGGTCCACGGCCGGGTAGATGCCGAGCTCGGCGATCTGGCGCGACAGTACGAGGGTTGCGTCCAGATGAGCGAACGTGGTGGCAGGAGACGGATCCGTCAAGTCATCTGCTGGTACATACACGGCCTGGAACGACGTGATCGATCCGGTCTTGGTCGATGCGATGCGCTCCTGCAGCACGCCCATTTCCTCGGCCAGCGTCGGCTGGTAGCCCACCGCTGACGGCATGCGGCCGAGCAGTGCCGATACTTCTGTTCCGGCCAGCGTGTAACGGTAGATGTTGTCGATGAACATCAGGACATCGCGGCCCTCGTCACGGAACGCCTCGGCCATCGTCAGGCCGGTCAGGGCCACGCGCAGGCGGTTGCCCGGCGGCTCGTTCATCTGGCCGTAGACGAGCGACACCTTGTCGATAACGCCCGACTCGGTCATCTCGTGGTAGAAGTCATTGCCCTCGCGGGTACGCTCACCCACGCCTGCGAACACCGAGTAACCCGAGTGCTCGTGGGCGATGTTGCGGATCAGCTCCATGAGCGTCACGGTCTTGCCCACGCCGGCGCCGCCGAACAGGCCGACCTTGCCGCCCTTGGCGATCGGCATGATCAGGTCGATGACCTTGATGCCGGTCTCGAGCAGTTCGGTCGTTGCCGCCTGGTCCTCGTAGCTCGGCGCCGGGCGGTGAATCGGCAGTCGCTGTTCTTCGCCGATGTCGCCGGCATTGTCGATCGGCTTGCCGAGGACATCCATGATGCGGCCCAGCGTCTTCTCGCCAACCGGTACCGAGATCGGCGCGCCCGTGTTGGTGACGCCCATGCCGCGCTTCAAACCTTCCGAGCTGCCCATCGCAATCGTGCGCACGACGCCGTCGCCGAGCTGCTGCTGCACCTCGAGCGTCACTTCAGCATCATCGATGAGAAGCGCGTCGTAAACTTTCGGAATCTGGTCTGACGGGAATTTCACGTCCACAACCGCGCCAATGACCTGTACCGTTGTTCCACTGCTCATGCTTAAAATCCTCTAGCCGGACACGGCGGCAGCGCCGCCGACTATTTCTGAAATCTCTTGGGTAATAGCTGCCTGCCTCGCCTTGTTGTAGTCGAGTTGCAGCTTGCTGATAATCTCGCCCGCGTTGTCGGTGGCCGACTTCATCGCCACCATCTTCGCGGCCATCTCGCACGCGAAGTTTTCGACGGCGCCGCGATAAACCTGTGATTCGATGTAGCGCGTCAGGAATTCATCGAGCAGCTCGCCCGCTTCGGGTTCGTAGATGTAATCCCAGTGCTCCTGCATCTCCTCTTCCTTCTCGGCAATCCCGCTGAGAGGAAGTATCGTCGCAGCGACGGGCTGCTGGCTCATCGCGCTCNNTAAGCGTTCAGCATGATCGTGATCGCGCCGATAAGATCATTGACGGTCGGTTGGTCGCCGAGGTGCGTCGCCGTGCCGAGCACGCTGCCGCCCATGCGGCGGAAGAACTGCACGGCCTTCGCGCCAACGAGCACCATGTCGACCTCGACACCCTTGTCTTTCCACTCGGCTATATCACCGATGACCTTGCGGAACAGGTTGGCGTTGAGGCCACCGCAGAGTCCGCGGTCGGTCGAAATGACGATAAACCCGACCCGCTTCACCTCGCGCTCCTGCATGAACGGGTGGCGCGCATCCGGATTGGCGTGCGACAGGTGCGAGATCACGCGGCGGATGCGCTGTGCATACGGACGTGATGCTTCCATCTGCGCCTGCGCCTTGCGAATCTTCGACGCTGCGACCTTTTCCATCGCGCTCGTGATCTTCTGCATGTTTTGCACGCTTCGGATCTTGTTGCGAATTTCTTTCTCACCCGCCATAGGATTTGTCCTTAGTAGGCGCCTTTCTCCGCAAAGCCGTCGCAGGCCGCCTTGAGGCCAGCCTCGATCTCGTCGTTGTAGTCGCCGGTCTCGTTGATCGTGTCGAGCAGGTCGCCGTGGTTCGAGCGCGCGAACTCGTGCAGCGAGTGCTCGTAGTTGATGATGTTCGAGACTTCGACCTTGTCGAGGTAACCCTCGTTGACAGCAAAAAGCGACAGCGCCATCTCGGCAACCGAGAGCGGCGTGTACTGCTTCTGCTTCATGAGCTCCATGACGCGTTCACCGCGCTCGAGCTGCTGGCGCGTCGTGGCATCGAGGTCCGATGCGAACTGCGCGAACGCCGCGAGCTCGCGATACTGGGCCAGCGCCAGGCGGACACCGCCGCCGAGCTTCTTGATGATCTTCGTCTGCGCCGCACCACCCACACGCGATACCGACAGGCCCGCGTTGATGGCCGGGCGGAAGCCGGCGTTGAACAGGTCGGTCTCGAGGAAGATCTGACCGTCGGTGATCGAGATCACGTTTGTCGGTACGAACGCCGATACGTCACCGGCCTGGGTCTCGATGATCGGCAGCGCCGTCAGCGAACCGGTCCGGCCCTTGATCTTGCCGCCCGAGACTTCCTCGACGTGCGCCTCCGATACGCGCGAAGCACGCTCCAGAAGGCGCGAGTGCAGGTAGAAGACGTCGCCCGGATAGGCTTCACGGCCCGGTGGACGCCTGAGCAGCAGCGATACCTGGCGATAGGCCCAGGCCTGCTTCGTGAGGTCGTCGTAAATGATCAGCGCGTCTTCACCATTGTCGAGGAAGAACTCGCCCATCGAGCAACCCGAGTACGGTGCGATGTACTGCATCGCCGGGCTGTCGGCAGCTGCGGCAGCGACGACGATCGTGTGCTCCATCGCGCCCTCTTCCTCGAGCTTGCGGACAACGCCCGCGACCGAAGATGCTTTCTGGCCGATGGCGACGTAGATGCACTTAACGCCCGTGCCACGCTGGTTGATGATCGTGTCGATGGCGAGCGCGGTCTTGCCCGTCTGACGATCACCAATGATCAGCTCGCGCTGGCCGCGACCAATAGGCACCATCGAGTCGATGGACTTCAGGCCCGTCTGCACCGGCGTATCGACCGACTTGCGGGCGATAACGCCCGGGGCGACCTTTTCGATCGGCGACGTCTCGCTGGCCTCGATCGGGCCTTTGCCATCGATCGGGTTGCCGAGCGCGTCGACGACGCGACCCAGCAGTTCGCGGCCGACCGGCACCTGGAGAATGCGTCCCGTGGTCTTGACCGTGTCACCTTCGGAGATGTGCTTGTAGTCACCGAGGACAACCGCTCCGACCGAGTCCTGCTCGAGGTTCAGCGCCATGCCGAAGGTGTTCTGCGGGAATTCGAGCATTTCACCATAGCGCGCATCCGCCAGGCCGTGGATACGGACGATGCCGTCCGTCACGCCGATTACCGTGCCGACATCGCGCGCCTCGGCGGACGCCTCGAAGTTCTCGATACGCTCTTTAATCAGCTGGCTGATTTCAGAAGCTTTGAGTGCCATTTCTTGATTCCTCTTTACTTGGCCAGTGCGTTGGCAAGGCCTTCCAGCCTTGAGCGCAATGACCCGTCAATAACTACATCGCCGGCCTTGATGACGGCGCCGCCGATGAGGTTTTCGTCAATTTCCGTCTCGATGCTCACGTCACGACCGAGCCGCTCCCTGAGCGCCTTGCCGATCGTGTCTTTCTGCTTGTCCGAGATCGGGCTCGCCGACGTTACCGTGACGTCGACGACGTTTTCGACTTCGGCCTTGAGCCGATCGAAGTGCTCTGCGATCTCCGGCAACACGTTGACCCGTCGGTTCTCGAGCAGCAACTTCAGGAAGTTCGTGCCGCGCTTGTCCTTGCCGCCAAGCACTTTGGCGCCGGCCTTGTCGAACAGGCCGGTCAGGAACTCGAAGCGCTGGTCGTTGTTGAACGCCGGATCGGACAGGTAGATGTTCACTCGCCCGTCCGCGAGCAGCTCACCCGCGATGTCGAGCGCGCCGGACCACGTCGCCAGGTCGCCGGACTCATGCGCGAGCTCGAAGATCGCCTGGGCATACGGCCGGGCAATTGTGCTGTTGTCTGCCATCGTCGCCTAGAGCTCGCTTGCCAGTTTGCCGAGGATGTCCTCGTGCTGCTTCGGATCGATCTCGCGCTGCAGGATCTTCTCGGCGCTTGCGACGGCAATCGCCGACACCTGGCCACGCAGTTCCTCGCGAGCCTTGTTGGTCTCCTGGTCGATCTCGGCCTTCGCGGCGGCAAGCTGGCGGTCCCGTTCTTTCGTTCCGTCCGCCTTGCCCTCGGCAACGATCTCGTTAGCGCGGGCGTGTGCCTGGTCGAGGATGCCGGTCGCCTGCTTGCGCGCGTCCGAGATGATCTGGTCCGCTTCCGCCTTCGCTTCCTCGAGCTTCTGGTCGCCTTTCTCGGCGGCCGCGAGGCCCTCGGCGATCTTCTCCTGCCGCTCTTCGATAGCGGCCAGGAGTGGCGGCCAGATGTACTTCATACAGAACCAGACGAAAACGACCATTGCGATCGTCTGGCCGATGAGAGTGGCATTAATGTCCACGTAGTTCTCCTAATACAACGCCGTAACCCGCCGGCTATCGCGGGCTGTACAGTGTCTATTCGGCCTTAGCTGCCCGTCGCAGCCTGCAGCTGTGCAACGAACGGGTTTGCGAACGCGAAGAACAGCGCAATACCAACACCGATCATCGCCACGGCGTCGAGCAGCGCGACGACGAGGAACATCTTCGTCTGCAGCATCGGTGCCAGCTCCGGCTGACGCGCAGCGCCCTCGAGGAAGCGGCCGCCCAGAAGACCCATGCCGATGCCGACGCCCAGGGCGCCGAGGCCGATCAGGATTGCGACGGCGATCGCCGTGAGACCAATAACAGTTTCCATCAGTTTCTCCTAGATAGGATCAAGTCCAGCTTGGTGTAGTAAACGTAAAACGAATCAGTGAGATTCCGACGCAAGGCTTAAATACACTATGGTCAGCATCATGAAAATAAAGGCCTGCAGCGTCACGATCAGCACGTGGAACACGGCCCAGCCGAAGTGCAGCGGCAGCTGGAACCAGCCGATCAATGCGATCAGGATGAATATGAGTTCGCCGGCAAACATGTTGCCGAACAGTCGCAGCGACAACGAGATCGGTTTGGCGACCAGCGCTACGGTCTCGAGAATGAAATTGAACGCAATGATGAACGGCGCCGCGATGATGCCGATCCCCTTTGTCGGCGGTGCGATCGGGTGCAGCGTCAGGTCCTTGATCAGGCCGAGCGGACCTTTCGCCATGTGCGTGTAAATAATGATAAGAATGAATACCGCAATCGACATGCCGAAGGTGATGTTCACGTCGGTCGTCGGCACGACCTTCATGTAAGGTATGCCTGCGGCAGCGGCAGCCATCGGAATCCAGTCGACCGGGACCAGGTCCATCAGGTTCATCAGGAAGACCCAGACGAAAATTGTGAGCCCCAGCGGTGCTATGAGCTTGCTTTTGCCGTGAAACGTGTCCTTGACCGACGTGTCCACGAAGTCGACGATTATCTCGACGAAGGCCTGAAACTTGCCGGGCTTATCGGCCGAGGTTTTCTTGGCAACATTGCGAAATGCGACGAGGAATATCAGGCCCAGCAGCACCGACCAGAACATCGAGTCGACGTTGATCGCCGCCATGTTGCCTGCGCACTCGTTCCACACCCATGCGCCCGACTCATCCTTGCAGACCTGCAGGTTCTGAAGGTGATGCGTGATGTAATCGCCAGACGTTTGTGGTCCGTGACCGGCTTCAGCCATTGTTGTTACTCGTTGTCTCTTCCGTTGCTGCCTTGTCGCGCAAAAGGAACCCCGCAAAGGTCACCAGCTGCGCCGCGATGAATCCCGCGAAAAGCGCCACCGCCGACAGCGGCCGCACGAGGACGAAGACGATGCTGAACATCAGCACGGTCAGGCCCAGCTTTCCGAGTTCACCGATGTATGCCGCCCGGATCAGGGCGCGTGCCCCGGGGTCCCGGCGTGGTACCACGAGCCGCAGCGCCAGGAACGCGTTCGGGATCACACAGGTCAGGCTGCCGAGCAGCGCCGAGTATCCCGCGACGTGTCCGTATAGGCCCCAAAGCGCAGCGGCCAGGACCGCCCCGATTCCGAGTTGACCAACCAGCACCTTGAGCATCTTTATATTGCCTCCGGCACTAAAAACGCCACGTCCATCGGGCTAACCGGCGGCTTGTGGCGCTTGTCTTGATTTCGGATCCAGGCGGGCCTGCGATAAGCGTGCGCATTATAGTGTCGGGCCCGGGGCATATCAACCGATTCCCGGGCTGATTTCGGCCCCCGGAATTTACCGTTTACGCCTGTTTTTTCCGGGGTTTTTGGCCTTTTTCGGCAATGCGACTTAACGCACATATCAGGCCTGTCCGACACGGTATAAATGGCGCCTACGGGAGGCCGAATGCTGCTGATTGCCAGCGAAAAATCGAAGCGCTCACGGGCGGTTGGTAATGTCGTCCGGGAAATGAGCCTGTCGCTCACAATCTTCGCGAGCCCGGCAACCTTTCTCGAGCTCATGGGAGGCCATTCCCGGCGCCTCGTCCTGCTGAGCGAAAAAGATGTCTCCGACAGCGTCGTCAGCGCCTTGCGCGAGGCGGAGGGCAGTGCGGATATCGGCGTCATCGTGGCCGCCGATCGGCACAGCCCCAAGGACAGCAAGAAGATCGGCCCGCTCGAGCAATTGGCCCAGCTCGACAACCTCGAGTGGATTGATCCCGTTTTCGACTACGACTCGCTCAGCGAGGCCGCCCGGAGTTGCCGCCGCAGGATGCTCCGGGTCTCCGAGGAAGACCTCGAAGATGCCCTGCGCGAACGGCGGTTCTTCGTCCAGTATCAGCCCAAGGTCGAACGGGTCTCGTCGACGGAGTGGCGCACGCGTGAGGCCGAGGCGCTCGTTCGCTGGCGTCATCCCGAGCACGGCCAGGTCGGGCCGCTCGAGTTTCTCCCCGAGATCGAGGAGTTCGGGATGATGGGCCGCCTGACGGACTACGTCCTCGAAGAGGCGGCCGCCCAGCTCGTGCGCTGGAAGAACAAGGGTCTCGATCTCTCGGTCTGCATCAATCTCGCCTCGAGCCAGCTCGACGACGAGCATCTCGCGGCTCGCTGCGTCCAGATCGTTGGCCGGTTTCGTCTGCCCTGTTCCAGCTTTACGTTCGAGGTTCTCGAACAGAGCCTCAGCGCTCCGGACGCAGTACACCTGGGGACACTCGCGGCGCTCAGGAAAAAGGGATTCCGCCTGTGCCTCGATGGCTTTCGCGTAGCGGCAGCCTCACTGTCGGCACTCGAACAGCTGCCGTTCGACGAAGTCAAGATTCATGCCTCGGCAATCGCCCGCGCCCAGGACGATCATGTTCGTCTAAAGGTCCTCGCGGCCATCATCGGGCTCGCGCATAACCTCGAAATGACGGTCTGTGCCGAGGGGGTGGAGGATATCGACACGTTCGAGTTCCTGAAGACCATCGAGTGCGACAAGATGCAGGGCTTCCTGATCTCGGAAGCCGTCATGCCGAAACTGCTGCGTAAAGTGTACGGGCCGGGGTCCGAAACAGACCGGGTAGCTTGAGCGGCCCAGCTGCGAAGTTACTTGATGTGTTTGAGGATCCCGTCCAATTCATCGAGGTTGTTGTACGAGATGACGAGCTTGCCGGATCCTTTTTTCGTGTGAGCCAGTTTGACCTTCGCGCCGAGCTTCTCGGAGACCTCGACTTCGAGCCGGCGGATATCCCCGTCGCCGGATGCCGCCGGCTTTGCGGGTTTCTTGCCGCTCGCCTTGTCGAGCATGTTCCTGACGAGGCGTTCGGTCTCGCGTACCGACAGGCCTTTTTTCACGACCTGGCGCGCCGCGTCGAACTGCTGAACCGCATTGCTAATGCCAAGCAGCGCCCGCGCGTGACCCATCTCGAGTTCGCGCGACTCGAGCATCGGTTTGACCTTGTCGGACAGGTCGAGCAGTCGCAACAGGTTGCTGACCGAGGCCCGCGAACGCCCAACGGCCTCGGCAGCCTCGGCGTGCGTGATGTCAAACTCGCGGATGAGCCGGTCCAGCGCACGCGCCTCTTCGAGCGGGTTCAGGTCTTCGCGCTGGATGTTCTCGATGAGCGACATCGCAATGGCCGCCTCATCGGGAATCTCCTTGACGACCGCCGGGATCTCCTCGAGACCGACCATCTGGGCAGCCCGCCAACGGCGTTCGCCGGCAACGATCTCGTACCTGGCATGCCCCCCGCTCTCGATCGGGCGCGCGACGATGGGTTGAACGACCCCCTGCGCCTTGATCGAACTGGCGAGATCCTCGAGCGTGTCCTGGCGAATGTCCACGCGCGGCTGATACTGGCCCCGCTGCAACAAGTCCAGCGGAATCTTCCGCAGGCCATGATCGTGGTGCTCACCGGTTACGGCCCCGGTTTCCGCGACCGGCTTGCTGAGCAATGCGTCGAGTCCGCGGCCGAGTCTTTTCTTTGGTGTCATCAATCTGTCCTAGACCGCCTTCAGGCGGTTCTCGCGCGCATCTTCCCTGCGCAGGACCTCCCCGGCAAGCGCCAGGTACGAAATGGCCCCTCTCGATGAACGATCGTGCAACAGCACGGGCCGTCCGAAGCTTGGCGCCTCGGCCAGCCGGATGTTGCGCGGGATGACGGTGCGGAATACTTTGCGATCGAAATGCTTGATCAGCTGCAGTGAGACTTCGTTCGACAGATTGACACGCGGGTCGTACATCGTGCGAAGAATGCCGTACACCTCGAGCTCGGGATTGACGGTATCTCGAATCTGTTCGACCGTGTTCAGCAACGAGCTGAGCCCCTCGAGCGCATAGTACTCGCACTGCATCGGGATCAGCACGCCATCTGCTGCCGTCAATGCATTGACAGTGAGCATGTTGATGGACGGCGGGCAGTCGATGAGGATGAAATCGTAGAGCCCGACGACGGGCGCCAGTACCTTGCGCAGCCGCATCTCCCGCCCGATCTCCTGCAGCAGCTTGACCTCGGCAAGCGTCAGGTCTTCATTGCCCGGCAGGACGGCGAACCCGCCCTCGGGCGCCGCGATGATCGTATCTGCGGCCGTCGCGTCACCGAGCAGCACATCACAGGCCGAATTCTCGAGCTCCATCTTGTTGATGCCGCAGCCCATCGTCGCGTTGCCCTGCGGGTCCATGTCGACGAGCAGTATGCGCCGTTGCGTCGCCGCAAGTGATGCGGCCAGGTTGACGGCGGTCGTGGTCTTGCCGACCCCGCCTTTCTGGTTGGCTACTGCAATGATGCGCGTCATTCGTTTATTTGCGTTCCATCAACACGGCATGCCGCGAACCCTCCTCGAGTCCCGGCACCTTTAATTCCCTCACGTTGCATCGCCACGTATCGGGCACTTGTTCTAATTCTTCTTCCGGGTAACGCCCCTTGAGCGCTATAAACACCCCGCCCTCTCTTACGTGGTGCCCGGCAATTTCCAGGAGCTTCGGTAATGATGCCAAAGCCCGGGCGATCACGGTATCAAAGCGATGCCCGGGTGCATAGTCCTCGGCGCGCGCTTTGACGGCTGTGACATTGTCGAGCCCGAGCAGCCTGATCATGTGCTGCACGAACTGGATCTTCTTGTTGTTGCTGTCGATCAGGTGAAATTCGCGTTCGGGATCGACGATGGCTAGCGGCAGACCCGGGAAACCTGCCCCGGTGCCGACGTCGAGCACGCGCTTGCCGCGCAGCAATGGCCATGCCGACAGGCTGTCCTCGAGATGCGCCGTGATCATCTCCTGGCGATCACGCACCGCGGTCAGGTTGACCTTGCGATTCCAGCGTTCGAGCTCGTCCAGCAGTATGTCGAATTTCTGCTGGCTGTCAGTCAATTCTCTGGGCCGATACCATCACTGATTGCTGCGGCGACTTGCCAGGTAACATCCATACGGGTCAGTTTAGCCGACGCGTCGGCTAATGCCGAAAGCGGAAATCTTGCGCGAGTGCGCATACACTGAGGAAATCCGGTATCCGGGAGTAGCGGTGTCATTTTTCAGCGAGCTGAAGCGACGCAATGTCATAAAGGTCGGCGTGCTTTACATCGTCGCGTCGTGGCTGATCCTGCAGGTCGCGGAGCTCCTGTTCGATGCTCTGGCGTTGCCGGCCGAATGGTTGCGGCTGGTCCTTGCCTTGCTGCTCCTCGCCTTTCCCGTGGTGCTGATCTTTTCCTGGGCCTACGAACTTACGCCCGAAGGCGTCAAACGCGAGAAAGATGTCGATCGCAGCCAGTCTATAACGCATCAAACCGGCGCGCGCATCAACACGCTGATCGTCGTATTGCTGGTGCTGGCAATTGCGGCCGTCGCGCTCGACCGGATGGTGCCCGAGGAAGCCGCGATCGTTGTCGAAGCACCTGTCCCGACAGCGTCTCCCGGGCCGCCGGAAAACTCCATTGCCGTGCTGCCGTTTGCTGATCTTTCACCCGAGGGTGACCAGGAATACTTCTCTGACGGCATCGCCGAGGAGATTTTGAATGTCCTGGTCAGGGTTGAGGGCCTGATCGTCGCGTCACGAACAACGTCCTGGGGATTCAAGGGTCAGGAGTCGCTTGGCATTCCCTTCATGGCCGAGAAAATGAACGTGCGACACGTGCTCGAAGGCTCGGTGCGCAAAGCGGGCGACACAGTTCGAATTACCGCTCAGCTCATCGATGCCGAGACCGACCAGCACCTCTGGTCGGACACATTCGATCGCGAGCTAACGACCGAAAGCATTTTCGCGATACAGGACGATATTGCGGGCGCGATCGGTGCGCAGCTCGGCGTCATTATTGATCCGGCAGTAAACTCGCAGAAAGCCAGTACCGGGGATCTCGACGCATACGAGCTTTACCTCGAGGCAAACCAGTTGTTCATTGAACGGCGCGATCTCGAGCGCGCGGTCACACTGTTGGAACAGGCTGTATCGCTGGATCCGGAGTTCGCCCACGCCTGGGCCTCATTGGCAGCGATCAGCAGTGTTGCGCCCAGCTGGAACTATCGTGAACGTGACTACTTCGCGCTCGCGCTCGACGCTGCCAATAGGGCAATCGACCTGAATCCTGACCTCGCGATGCCGTATGCCGTTGTTGGCAACCTTCGCGCCAATTACGGACCCGATCCGCAGTGGGAATACGCCTTGGAACAAACGGAGAAGGCGCTCGCCCTGGACCCGAAAGAAGCGACGATCGTATCGTGGCGCGCAATGCTGCTTATGGTCCTGGGCTATTTCGATCAGGCGGAACAAGACTTTCTCCGGTGTCTCGAGATCGACCCGGCATATGAGAACTGCAGCAGTCATCTTGCCTTGACGCTGCTATTCAAGGGCGACATCGATAGCGCGCTTGCGCTGCATGCAGACAATATCCGACGTGGGGATATGGGTAACTCTTATCCGTTCCTGTTCGTGTACCACGCGCGCGGCGACGACCTTTCGGTCGCCATTGCAATCGCCTCCTGGAATGATGCCGTTGGCCTCCAGCCAGCAACTGAATTTGAATACCGCGCGCTCACGGACCCCCATTTTGACTACGAAGAGATTCAGCAGCAGATTGAGGCCATTTACGCGTCCGGCGGTACGTCGTGGCTCGGCTGGTCTCTATGGAACGGTGACTACTGGTTCTGGTACCGCGAGTACGACAAGGTTATCGACTTCGCCTTCCCGTACTTCTGGTTTCCTTATCCCCGGGAGTATCGAGAGTCGCCCGAGCGCAAGCGCCTGATGCGTGATCTCTTTTTGCCCGACTATTGGCGCGAGCACGGATTCCCGCCGCATTGCCGGCCGGTCGGGGATGATGACTTCGAGTGCGATTAGGTAAGCGGAACTACCGATCTCTATTCTTGGTGGCGACGAACTTCGCAATGACCAGCGCGTGTGGGCAAGACAACTACGAGGTGCAGCGCAAGGCGCTTGTCGACGAGTTGCGCCGGGATTCGCTTGTCGCCGTCGAGTATGGCGCGCCGCCGCTAAGTGAAGCGGTGCTGGACAGCATCGGCAACGTCCCCCGGCACGAATTCGTGCCGAGTACGCACCGGATTTACGCGTACGAGAATCACCCGCTGCCCATTGGCGGCGGTCAGACTATTTCCCAGCCGTACATCGTCGCATTGATGACCGAGCTGGCGGATGTTTCCGCCGACGAAACCGTGCTCGAGATCGGGACCGGCTCAGGCTATCAGGCCGCCGTGCTCGCCGGGTTCGCGAAACACGTTTACACGATCGAGATTGTCGAAATGCTCGGGCTTCGCGCTGCGCAGGACCTCGAACGCCTCGGCTACGACAACGTCACGGTCAGAATCGGCGACGGCTACGCCGGTTGGCCCGAAGAGGCGCCATTTGACGCTATCGTCGTTACCGCGGCGCCGGACGAGGTGCCACAGCCCCTCATCGACCAGCTCAAAGTTGGTGGCCACATGGTGATCCCGGTTGGCCCCGTCGACGAAGTCCAGGTGCTCAAGCTGCTCAGCAAGGACGCCGATGGCGACCTTGCCGAGAAGAATGTCATCCCGGTGCGGTTTGTGCCGCTAACCCGGGACCCGAATTAGTCCCCCAGCAAGTACGTCTGGAGGAACAGCACGGTCGCCTGCTGGTAGATGTCGCGGTTTTCTTTCTTCCTGTAACCGTGACCCTCGTTGAGCGCATTCATGTACCAGACGGTGTCGCCCCTTTCGCGCAGCGCCTCGACGATCTGGATCGATTCGGTAACAGGAACGCGCGGATCATTCTCACCCTGCACGACGAACATAGGGATCTTTATCTTCTCGACATTGTTAACCGGGCTGATCTTCTCGAGGTGCGCTCGCATTTCGGGATCCCGTTCGTCGCCGTATTCGACGCGCCGAAGATCGCGACGATAGTCCTGCGTGTTTTCGAGAAACGTCACAAAGCTCGATATGCCGACGATATCGACCGCCGCCTTGAGGCGGTCGCTGAAGTGCACGGCACTCGCAAGCACCATGTAGCCGCCGTAGCTGCCGCCGAACACGGCGACGCGATCCTGGTCGAGATCCGGCTGGGTCTCGATCCAGTCGAGCAGCGCGCCTATATCCCTGACCGAGTCCTCGCGGCTGAAGCCGTTATCGAGCTTGACGTACGTCTTTCCATAGCCCGCCGAGCCGCGCACGTTCGGCACGAGCACGGCGACGCCGAGCTTTTCGAGCCAGAGTTGATAGGTGCTCGAAAAGGCCGGCCGCGCCTGGCCTTCCGGACCGCCGTGGATCGAGATGACGACCGGGAAAGGCCCGGTGCCTGCCGGCCTGTACAACCAGGCCGGGATTTGCCGTCGCTTGCCGTCAACCTCGTCGAAAGTCGGGTATTCGATGAGCTCGGGCTCGCGGAATGTCGTCGTATCCAGGCCGCCGACTTCGCTGTAGGTCCAGCGCTCGAGCTTGCCGTACTCCAGCGCGCTGCTGCCGAGGTACAAAACATAGGCATCGCTCGGCGACCTGGCCGTGTTGATCGTCAGTGCGAGCCTGCTGCCGTCCGGGCTGAATTCGAGCCCGCCGAGGAGCCCTACCGGGATGCTGTCCACGCGGCGATACCGGCGACTCTGCGGATCCAGCAGATACAGCGCCGAGCGGCCGCCCTCGTTGACGGCAAACGCCATGCGCCGGCGATCCTCGCTGATTGCGCCGCCCTCGACATTCCACGGGATGTCCGCGGTCACGTATTCGGGCTCGGCGCCGGGCTCCATCGCCTGCCATGCGAGCATGTTGAACTCGCCCGCGCGATCGGTAATCAGCCAGAATCCGTCGTTTTCGTCGTCGAAGGCGAGTGGAACGTTCACGCTCGGGCTGGCAGCGCTGCCGGCGAGCAGCGTGACGTCGCCCGTGTCGAGATCGAGCAGGTTGACGCGCGAGTCCGTAATGCTCACGTAATTCGCAACGAGCATCTTGCTGGCGGACTTCGAGAACCCCACCGGCCCCCACCAGCTTCCATCGGGAGACTCGAGCACTATCTTCGTGTCCCCGGGCGCCTCCGGGTCCATCATCCAGATGTCGTTCGATGCGCCATTGCGGGCCGTGCTCTGGTAGGCGAGGCGCCGACCCTCGCGGTCCCAGACCACGGCCGTGTTGCGAGACTCGCCGTCCGTCAGCATGGGCGCGTCGCCCCCGGCCGGGTCGAGCAGGAAGACTTGCGAAAACTCGTTGCCGCCCGCATCGCGCGTCAAGACCAGCTTCGATCCGCCGGGCTGTCGCACGACTTCGCCCAGCGGCTCCTTGTAAAAGGTCACCTGGTGCCGTGCGCCGCCGGGCATGTCCACGCGATGCAGGCTGCTGACGTCACCGAAGCGCGTGTTGATGAACACGCTCTTGCCATCGCCGGACCAGGCCACGACGCCCGCCGAACGAACATTCTGGTAGCGATTGAGACTGTCGGCGATCTCGGCCGGTATCTCGGGCACGTCTTCCATGACGAGGTTGCCGTTGTTGGCGACTCGCCGCTCCACGTCGGCCATGGCCGGCAGGGCCAGCACAAACGAGAATATGCTCAACATCAGTTTGCGCATGAAGATCTCCTGTTCATCAAGCGGCACCTTTAGACGACGAGCAGTGCCATGAAGTCGTCGACGGCGGTTCCCGCGAGCTTCTCCCGATCGGCGCAGAGCTCCTCGAGCGCCGACCATTGGCCGTCGGCCAGTTTCGGTTTGACGCTATCGACGAACTTTTGTTTCAACACCGGGATGCCCTCGCCCCGGCGCTCGCGATGCCCGATCGGGAAGTCCACGGCGATCTTGTCCGTGCTCGTCCCGTCGCCGAAGAACACCTGTACGGCGTTGCCGATATAGCGCTTGTCGGGATCGAAGTAGTCCTTCGTGTATTGCTCGTTCTCGGTCACGACCATTTTGTCGCGCAGCGCGTCGATACGAGGATCGCTCGCCACATCGTCCTCGTAGTCGGCCGCCGTCAGGCGTCCGAAGATCAGCGGCACCGCGACCATGTACTGGAGGCAGTGGTCGCGGTCGGCCGGGTTGTCGAGCGGCCCGGTCTTGTCGATGATGCGCACGCCGGCTTCCTGGGTCTCGATGACGACCTTCTCGACGTCATCGATGCGATCTTTGACCTCGTCGTGCAACGTCATCGCCGCTTCGACCGCCGTCTGCGAGTGAAACTCGGCCGGGTAGGAAATCTTGAACAGCACGTTCTCCATGACGTAGCTGCCGTAGCCGCGCTGGAACCCGAACGGGTTGCCCTTGAACAGCACGTCGTAATAGCCCCAGGTCTTGGCCGACAGGGCCGACGGGTAGCCCATCTCGCCGGTCATCGCGATCAACGCGAGGCGCACGGCGCGGCTCGTCGCGTCGCCGGCCGCCCAGCTCTTGCGCGAACCCGTGTTCGGCGCGTGGCGATAGGTGCGCAGGGCGCCGCCGTCGATCCAGGCGTGCGACAGCGCATTGCGGACCGTCTCTTCGTCGCCGCCGAGCATGCGCGTGACGACGGCCGTCGATGCGACGCGCACGAGCAGCACGTGGTCGAGGCCGACGCGGTTGTAACTGTTCTCGAGCGCCAGCACGCCCTGGACTTCATGGGCGCGGATCATCGCGTCGAGCACGTCATGCATCGTCAGCGGCGCCTCACCGTTGGCCCGCGCCTGGCGGCTGAGGTAGTCCGCGACAGCGAGAATGCCGCCGAGGTTATCCGACGGATGACCCCATTCCGCCGCGAGCCAGGTGTCGTTGAAGTCGAGCCAGCGATTCATGGCGCCGATGTTGAACGCCGCCATGACGGGTTCCAGCTCGTACGAGGTCCCGGGGACCCGCGCGCCGCCGGCCAGCGTCGCGCCGGGGACGACAGGGCCGAGCAGCTTGGTACAGGCCGGGTAATCGAGCGCCTGGAACCCGCACGCGAGCGTGTCCATCAGGCAGTAATGTGCGGTCTCGAACGCAAGATCACTGTTGATCTCGGCGTTGCATACGTAGTCGGCGATATCGGCGATTTCCCGGTCCCAGTCGGCACGCTTCGCCGAGCGAATATCGATGTTGGACATGGCTAGGTCTCTTGTTAGTCGCGGTCGTCGATCTCGACCCATTCCTGGAGCGCGGGTCCGATGTACTCGGCCGCCGGCCGGATCAGCTTGTTGTCAGCACGCTGTTCCATGACGTGGGCGGCCCAGCCCGTGATGCGCGAGCAAACAAAGATCGGCGTAAACAGGTAGGTCGGCACGCCCATGAAGTGATAGACGCTGGCCGCGAAGAAGTCGGCATTGGCGAACAGCTTCTTCTCGTCCCACATCACCTTTTCGATCGCCTCGGACACTTCATAGAGCGTCATGTCGCCCTTTTCACTGGCGAGCACCTTCGACATGGCTTTGTTCACCTTGTTACGCGGATCGGACGTCGTGTACACGCGATGGCCGAAACCCATGATGAGCTCCTTGCGCTCGAGCATCCCGAGCACCCCTTCGGTCGCCTCCTCGGCGTTTGCGAATCTCTGAATCAGCTCCATCGCCGCCTCGTTGGCGCCGCCGTGCAGCGGCCCTCGCAATGCGCCGATAGCGCCACTAACCGCCGAATGCATGTCGGACAACGTGCCCGTAATGACCCGCCCCGCGAACGTCGACGCATTGAACTCGTGCTCGGCGTACAGTATCAGCGTCGTCGACAGGCTCTTCTCGTGCAGCTCTGACGGCGCCTCGTCATGGAGCATGTGCAGGATGTGCCCCGCGATGCTGTCATCGTCCGTCTCGGTGTCGATACGGATGCCATCGGTATGAAAGCGATGCCAGTAGACCATCATCGACGGCAGGCAGGCGAGCAAGCGATCGGCCGTTTCCTGCTGATTCGAAAAGTCGCCTTCCGGCTCGATGTTGCCGAGGAACGAAACGCCGGTTCGCAGGACGTCCATCGGATGCGCATCGGCCGGTATCATCTCGAGCACGACCTTGAGCGCATCGGGAAGTCCACGAAGTGACTTGATCTTCGCTATGTAGGCGTCGAGTTCGGCCCGGGTTGGCAGCTTGCCGTGCAACAGCAAGTAAGCAACCTCTTCGAAGGTCGCGTTGTCGGCCAGGTCATAGATGTCATAACCAAGGTAGGTCAGGCCTGCGCCTTCCTTGCCAACCGTGCAGAGCGCCGTTTTGCCTGCTGTTACGCCGGCCAGACCGCCCGTCTTTTTATTGTCTGCCATCAGTCTTTTCCCGTCTGCGAAGCTTTCCCGGCGAATAGCTCGTCCAGCTTGTCTTCGTACGCCTGGTAGCCGAGCACATCGTACAACTCCATTCTCGTCTGCATCCTGTCGATAACGGCGGACTGTGTGCCGTTTTCGCGAAGCTCAAGGTAAACATCCAGCGCCGCCTTTGACATCGCTCGAAATGCGGTCAGCGGATACAGCGCCATTCGAATACCGGCGTCGGCAAGCTCCGCGGTCGTGAACATCGGCGTCTTGCCGAACTCGGTGAGGTTGGCGAGCACCGGCACGTCAATCGTATCGGTGAACTGCCGGTACTCATCGAGTGTCGTCAGCGCCTCTGCGAAAATCATGTCCGCACCGGCATCGACGTAAGCGGCCGCGCGATCGAGCGCCGCCTGTTGTCCTTCGACGGCATGGGCGTCGGTGCGCGCCATGATGACGAAATCATCGTCATCGCGACCATCGACGGCCGCTTTGAGGCGATCGCACATTTCCTCGGGTTCGACGAGGGCCTTGCCGGGACGATGGCCACAGCGCTTCACCGCCACCTGGTCCTCGAGGTGGCAGCCTGCCGCTCCGGCCCTGGCTATGTCGCGAACCGTGCGGCCGATCATGAAAGCGCTCCCCCACCCGGTGTCGGCATCGACCAGCAGCGGCAGGTCGGTTGCGCCCGAAATTCGGCGAATGTCGTCGCAAACATCGTTCAACGTCGTCATTGCGAGGTCGGGCAGCCCGAAAGAGGCGTTCGCGACGCCCGCGCCGGACAAGTAAATTGCCCGAAAGCCGGCTTTCTCGGCCAGGAGCGCCGAAAACGCGTTGATAGTACCGACGATTTGCAGGGGCTTTTCGGCCGCGAGGGCCGCGCGGAAACGAGCTCCAGCACTCATGTTTCTTGCTCCCAGATGGTTACACACGAAATTTTAATAGAGATTAAAATTCGTGTGGGGGAGCGATTCTAAACCACCAAAAGGCCGTTTCCCAAATCGAGCGAAGCGGAAACTAAATCTCTACGACGACCCGGCCCGTCACTGCGCCGTCGAGATAGGCCTGGAATGCATCGGCCAGCTCGTCGAGACCGATGGTCTTGCTGCCGATTGTGTCAAGGTGGCGCGGCCGCAAGTCATTGGCAATGCGCGACCAGACGGCAAGCCGCAGGTCCCGTGGCGTATCGACCGAGTTGATGCCGAGCAGGCAGACGGCCCTGAGAATAAACGGCATCACTGTCGTTTCGAGCTTGAAGCCCGACGCCAGACCGATACTCGCGATATTGCCGCCGTAGCCCACCGTCCTCGTAAGCCAGGCAAGGTAGTCACCGCCCAGGTTGTCGATCGCGCCCGCCCATTCGGCCCTTTCCATGGGGCGTTTGCCAAAGTCGATCTCGTCACGCTGCAAGACTCGTCGCGCGCCGATACTTTTCAAATAGTCTTCCGCGTCGGCCTTGCCCGTAACCGCAACGGCTTCATAGCCGCGTCCGTCAAGCATATCGATGGCGATGCTGCCGACGCCGCCCGTAGCGCCGGTGACGACGATGGGCCCGCTCTCGGGCAGTTGGCCGTTCTGTTCCATGCGGTGCACGGCGAGCGCAGCCGTGTACCCGGCCGTGCCAATCTTCATCGTTTCGGCGGCGGTCATGCCATCCGGAATCGGCACGACGCTGCCGCTATCGACGCGCGCGTATTCCGAGTAACCGCCATCAATGGTTTCGCTCAGACCGCAGCCGTTTACGAGAACCGGCGTTCCGGGCTGCAGCTCGGCATCGTCGGAACTGACAACCTCGCCCGCCAGGTCGATGCCACCAGTCAGCGGATACCGCCGCAGAATCGGGGCAGCGCCCGTCGCCGCAAGTGCGTCCTTGTAGTTGATCGTCGAATGGCTGACCTTGATGACGACATTGCCTTCGGTCAGGTCGTCGATCGACAGCTCCTGAAAACCAGCAACGATCTTCCCCTCTTGTTCGTCGATCCGGTACGCGCGAAATTTGTCCGTCACTTTCTTCTCTCCAGCCAGACTTCGAGACCCTGGGCATTGAGATCGATGTCGATGCTCATTACCGAGCGAATCGCAGCAGCGTCACCCGTGTAACCATGCTCCTGCAATTGCCCCTCATAGTACGCGAACAAATGCTCGCGGAGTTTTGCCGGGCGGTCATCTTGATGCTCGCATGCCTCTGCGATCCGGACATAGGCGTCGATGCCTGCATGCATCTGGCCGGCGAGCCGATCGACGTGGCCCACGCGAGAATAGTGCGTCAGGTAGAGCTGCTCGGGCTCGCAACTCATGATTCGATCGACCGACTTGTGCGCCTCGACCGGGTCGAATTGCACCGGCGTCGAGGTCGGAAATACGATTTCGCCCTTATCGGTATCGAACTCGCGGTAGGACACGCCGAAGCTGTCGCCCGTGAAAACGCCTCTGGACGCCGGATCCCAGATGACATGATGGTGTCTCGCATGGCCTTCAGTGTTAAGCAGCTGCAGTTCCCGGCCATTCAGCGACAGCCAGTCGCCGTCCTCGGGGATATGGATTCTGTCTTCGTCAATCGGACGAATCGTGCCGTAGGTTTCGCGCGTTTGCGCCACGCCATAAACGGCCTCGGTGCCGGCGACGAGCTTTGTCGGGTCGATCATGTGCGGGGCGCCATAACGATGCACAATGCAGCGCGCATTCGGGAGCTGCTGCAGGAGAAGGCCCGCACCGCCGGCATGATCGAGATGAACGTGCGTCAGAATGACGTAGTCGACATCATCAACGTCCAGGCCCTGTTGGTGCAACGCATCGATGAGCAGTGGCACGCTGCTGTTGACGCCCGTGTCGACGAACGCAGCGCGCCCGCCTTCGACGATCAGGTGGCTTGCATCCTGCAGTGAGCGCGCATACTCGGTATCGATGGCCACGATGCCATCATTGAGCGTTGTCGTCTCGGCGATCAATCGGCCTTCGTGGTTTGCAGGCCGTCGAGCCGTGAGTAGTACTTCGCGAGCAGCTTGACGTCGTCGTCGGTCAGCGGCGCGGCCATCGGTCCCATGACCGAATCCTTGCGCGTGCCATCGCGATACTGATTCAGCGCATGCACGAGATAGTCCTCATGCTGTCCCGCAAGCGTTGGCCAGGTCGGCGACAACGCGATGCCGTTCTGGCCGTGGCAGGCGATACAGGTTGCCGTCTGCTGGACGCTCGGCGCCGCAGCGCGCTCCGCGGCAAGCGCATCGCTGCCCAGGCTGGCGAGATAGGCCGCCACGTCCTCGATTTGCTGGTCCGTCAGGCTTGCCGCCTGCGCCAGCATCGTCGGGTGCTCGCGCATGCCCTCACGGTATCCCTTGAGAGCAATGACCAGGTAGGTCGCGCTCTGACCGCCGAGTTTGGGCACGCGGTACGACGGGTAGGCGTTTCTGTAACCCTCGATGCCGTGGCAGCCGAGGCACGAGTAGCCGATTGTGGCGCCCGCTTCCGGGTTGCCCGCCGCGAATCCGGCGCTCGCCAACAGCACGAGCACGGCGGTGATAGCAGTCTTGGTCTTAATAATCACTTTTTTTTCAACGGCTTGCGCTAATGGGCCGGCAGGCCGGTCCGATCGAGGCCGCTATGGTAGTGACAACCGTCCGCGATTTCTAGCCCGGCGCGCCGCGGGGTGCGTGCTAGCATCATCGTCAACACAAACACCCGGGGAGCCCGCCCGTGAAAAAAAGCTTTGTCCTCCTGCTGTTGGTGCTCGCCGTCATCGTCCTGGTCTCGCCGCGCATCGTCGGGCGCCTCGCGGAACAGTCGATGGATGAAAACCTGAACTGGGCAACCACCGAAACCGAGGAGCTCAGCATCACGTCCCTGGGTTTCGACCGGGGCTGGTTCTCGTCGGAAGGACAACATCGCCTGGAAATCAGGGACGGCGAGTTGCGGGATTCTCTCCTGGCCCTTGTTGACGATCCCGGCGGGAGCGATCTGCCGGTTCTGATCATCGACACGCATATCGACCACGGGCTGGTGCCCGTCAGTTCCATTGGCCGCGAGAAAGGGTCGCTCGCGCCGGGCCTCGGCAGCGCCGTATCGACGCTGCGTCTCGAATTCGACAGTGGCGAGACCGTCGACTTACCCGGCACGATTTACAGCAAGGTCGGCCTGACCGGCGAACTCGAATCCAACCTGGTCGTCATGCCGGGTACGCTCGAGATTGACAACGAATCCGCGCACTGGGGTAACGTCGATGTCGTGGTAACGACAAACCCGTCCACAAACGCCGTAGCCTTCAGCGGCACCATCGATGACCTCGCATTCGTGTCCGCAAGCAACGAGGTCGGCATTGGCGGGATCAGTTTTGACGGCGAACACGAGCAAACCCGTTTCGGTTTCGGCGTCGGCGATGCAGAGCTGCGCATCGACAAGGTTTCTTTTCCCTCCGAGTTCGGACAGTCCGATACTGGCCCGTGGCGAGTCGCGTCTGCGGCATCGCTCGTCGATGGCCTGGTGTCGGCGCGAACATCCATCGATACGGAATACGTGCCGTTCGGCGAGCTCGGGCCGGCAGCGGCGGGCCTCGAGATTTCGTTCGAGGGCCTCGATGCAGGGGCTGTCAGCCGGATCTCGGAAACCATCGACAACTTCGACAGCTACGGCAGCGGCGATATGCTAATGCTGGCCGTCGAGGATGATCTGCGGAAACTACTGGCAACCGGGCTCAGCATGCAGATCGAGCGGCTCGATCTTGCGATGTCTGCGGGGAAAATTTCGGCCACGCTCGATGTCGATGTTGCTCCGACCGACGTCGATCGCTTTGTCTGGGCCTCGGTCTTTCTCGCGCTGGAGGCGCAGCTCGAACTCAGCGTCCCGGTCGAGCTCTATGACTTCCTCGTGACCCTCGACCCGCAGGTCAGTTTGGCCGTCGGCATGGGGTTCCTGAAACAGAACGGCAATGTCTATGAAATGGAGGCCGCTCTCAAGGATGGCTTGCTCACGGTCAACGGTGCGCCGATGCCTATTCCTCTGCCAGGTGGCAACTAACCGTCGCTCTTCCCAGGTTTCTCGCTCGAGGTCGTTCGCGACGGCAGAGGTCTTCTGCCTGCGGACACCGGGGATGAAATGAACACCCGGCCGGCGGGCTGAGCGCCGACGGCGCCTCCCCGGAAATCGTCTTCGTGCCGCCCGGATTTTCCGGGTCGGGAACGGGTATCGCGCTCAGGAGCGCCTGCGTATAAGGGTGTTTTGGCCGCGCATACAGCTCCGCTGTCGGCGCCAGCTCGACAGGCTCTCCCAGGTACATGACGAGCACGCGGTGGCTGATCGATCTCGCAACGGCGAGGTCGTGCGTAATGAAAATTATCGCAACATGCGTCTCCTGCTGCTGTTCCCTTAACAGCGCCAGCGTGTCCTCGCGCACGGTGCCATCGAGCGCGGCGACCGCCTCGTCGCAGACCAGGACAGCAGGCTTCAGGATCAGCGCGCGGGCGATGGCCACGCGCTGCGCCTGGCCGCCCGACAACTCATGCGGGTAGCGGTCGAGGAATTCCTGCCCCATACCGGTCCTCTCGAGCACGTCCGCGGCGCGCGCCCGCCGCTCCTCCCGGGTCAGGCGCCTCTCGTGGATGCGCAGCGGTTCACCAACCAGGTCTGCGACCCGCATCTGCGGATTAAGTGACCCGGCGGGGTCCTGGAACACGAGCTGCATTCCCCTGCGCGTCATGTTGTCGCGGTCACCGAGACGAAGCGGCAGTTCGCTGCCTGTGTAGACGACCCTGCCGGCATCCAGCGGCACGAGGCCGAGTATGCCGCGCACCAGGCTCGATTTGCCCGAGCCGGACTCGCCGACCACCGCAACCGTCTCCCCCTTGCGCACCTCGAGGTCNNGGAGACCGCCAGGGCCGTTTTCATCTCTTGCGCCTCGGGAACGCCGCCACGATCGATCCGCGGGGCGGCCTTGAGTAATGCCGCGGTGTGGGCATGCTGTGGCTTTGCGAACACATCGCGCGTGGGGCCTTCCTCGACGACCCGGCCGTTTTGCAGAACCACCATGCGCTGACAGCGGCCCGCAACGATGCCGAGATCATGCGTGATCAATAGCAGCGAGGTGTCCTCGCGCAGCTCCTCGAGCAGGTCCAGTATCTGCGCCTGTACCGTGACGTCGAGCGCGGTCGTCGGCTCGTCCGCAATAAGCAGGTCCGGCCCTGCCAGCAAGGCGGATGCGATCATCGCGCGCTGCCGCATGCCCCCCGACAACTCGTGCGGATAGGCGCGATACTGCCGCGCGGCATCGGGCAAGCCCACCCGGTCGAGCATGTCGATTACGCGATCATATGCCTCCGACCTGCCGGCGAGACGATGCTGCAACAGGATGCGCGAAAACTGCTCGCCGATCGCAGCGTATGGATTCAAGGCCTGCGCCGGGTCCTGGAAAATCATCGCAATCCGCGTCGCCCGGATGCGATCAAGCTCCGCCTCTTCGGCATCGACCAGCTCGTTGCCGTCGACGCGAATACTTCCGCTGACGNNCCCGACTCGCCGACGAGGCCGACCGATTCGCCGCGCTCCACGGCGAAGCTGATTCCGTCAACAGCAGCCGTGTCGCCGTACCGAATCGTCAGGCCGTTGACTTCGAGCAGGCTCACTGAACGCTCCTTGCGTCGTACGCGTCGCGCATCGCATCGCCGAGGAAGTTGAAAAGCAGCAGGATCGCCGCGAGCAGCGCGGCTGGAATCAGCAGCATCCAGGACGCGCCCTCCATCTGGTTGACTCCGGCGTCCACGAGCGCGCCCAGCGATGTTCGCGGTTCCTGTATGCCCAGCCCGAGAAAGCTCAGGAACGATTCGACCAGTATCGCCTGCGGTATCGTGAGCGTCACATACACGATGACCACGCCAAGCAGGTTCGGCGCGATGTGTCTGAAAACGATGCGCAACGGCGGAACGCCGATCAGTCGAGCGGCCTCGACAAACTCCCGCTCCCGCAAGCTCAGTGTTTGTCCGCGAACGATACGCGCCATGTCGAGCCAGTTGATCGCTCCGATTGCAACAAAGATCAGCAGGAAGTTCCGGTCGAACGCGACCATCAGGAGGATGACGAAGAAAATGAATGGCAGCGCATACAGCGTGTCGACGAAGCGCATCATCACGGCATCGATTTTGCCGCCCGCGTAGCCCGCGATAGCGCCGTACGCAACGCCAATAACGAGGCTGACGACGCTCGCCACCACCGCCACGAGAATCGTGACCTGAATGCCGAGCATCGATCGCACGAACAGGTCGCGGCCGAGATCATCCGTGCCGAACAAATGAAACCCGTCAAGAGAGGGCCGCTGCAGCAACAGGTCGAAATTGGTCTGCTGATACTCGTGCGGGCTGAGCATCGGACCAATCAGCGCCACTAGCACGATGGCGATTAGCAAGCCGGCGGTGACTTTGACGCTGCGGGTCATCGCCGGCGTATCCGCGGGTCGATGGCCCCGTAGAGGATATCGACTACGAGGTTCAGCAGTATGACCAGCGCCGCATAAAAAATTACAACGCCAAGTACCAGCGTGTAATCGCGGTTGAGCGCGCCGCGCACGAAAAACTGGCCGAGGCCGGGGATGCCGAAAATCTCCTCGACGACGACCGATCCGGTCAGGATCGCGGCAACGGCCGGCCCCATGTACGACAGCACCGGCAACATCGCCGGCTTCAACGCGTGGTACCGAATGATGGCGGCCGTGCCGAGCCCCTGGGCGCGCGCTGTGCGAATGAAATCGGAGGCAAGCACGTCGATCATGCTGGCCCGGGTCAGCCTTGCGATATACGCGATCTGCGGCAAGGCAAGCGCTACGACCGGCAATATCGCCCGCTCGATACCTTCGTTGCCGCTCCAGCCCGCCGGCAGCCATTGCAGCCTGACCGCCAGGAACAAAACGAGCACCGGGGCGATCACGAATATCGGAATTGAAATGCCGGTCATCGCAAGCGCCATGACTGTTCGGTCGAGCACGGAATTTCGGCGCACCGCAGCGACGGTGCCTGCCACGACGCCGACAGCGATCGCCAACAGCATCGCCGCAGCACCGAGTCTGAGCGACACCGGAAACGCGCTGCCGATGAGTTCGCTTACGGTGTAGTCCCGATACCGATAAGAAGGACCAAAGTCGCCGCGGACCACGCCAGACAGGTAGTCGAAAAACTGTCTATGCAGCGGCTGATCGAGCTTGTATGCCGCCTCGAGCGCCTCACGCGTTTCCGGGGGCAGAACTCGCTCGGCGTCAAATGGGCCGCCCGGCGCTGCATGCACCATCAGAAAAGCAAGCACAATCACCAACAGCAGCGTCGGAATTGCGCCCAGCAATCGCTTGAGGGCGTATTTGAGCAATTCTGTTTCCGATCAGGGCGCGGCGTCGGCCGGCGCCAGACTCAGGTGCTGACTGTAATGGTAATCCAGCACATTGTCTCCCCAGCCGCGCACCTGGGGGCTAACGAGATGTTTGCTTACGATGAAATAGATCGGGATAACGGCATGGTCGGACAGGAGTACTCGTTCGGCCTCCTCGAGGTAACTGCGGCGCAGCCCGGGATCGGTTTGTGCCGCGGCGCTTTGCATCAATGAGTCGAACTCCTCGTTGGAGTATCGCGGCATGTTCGACGGGTTGCCGCTTTCCATGATGGACAGGAACGTGTGCGCGTCGTTGTAATCTCCTATCCAGCTCGATCGAAAAACCTGTGTGACCTCGGCTGCGCGCATGTTTTCGAGCAACACCTGGAATTCCTCATTGATCAGCCTGGTCTCTACGCCAAGAACGTCTTGCCACATCGACTGGATGGCGAGCGCTATCCGCCGGTTCGTGTCTGATGTGTTATAGCGAAGTTCTATTTCCAGCGGGTTCTCCGGGCCAAAGCCCGCTTCTGCCATCAATCGTCGCGCGCGCGTATCGCGGATTTCCTGGCCCTGATCGGCGTAACCGAGGCGTCGCGGCTCGTAGTTGTCGACACCGGGCGGAACCCAGCTGTACGCCGGGGCTTCGCCTCGCGCCGTAATCGTCTCGACGAGCTTGTCCCTGTCGATCGCGAGCGAGAGTGCTTCGCGCAGCTTCGGGTTGTCCTTGAACGGTGGCCTGGTCAGGTTGAATCCGTAGTAGTAAATGCCGAGGTACGGCGCGATGTGCAGCTCATCCCCATATTCCTCGCGCACCTGCGCGAAGCTGTCCGGCGGCACGGTACCCGTGATGTGCAACTCGCCTGCCCGGTATCGATTCAGCTCCGTCATCTGCTGTATCAGCACATGATGCCGAACCTCGTCGATTGCTGTCGCCGCATTGTTCCAGTAATGCTCGTTGCGGCTGAGCGATAACACCGAGCCCGGCACCCAGCTGTCGAGTTTGTACGCGCCGTTCGACAGCAGGTTTCCCGGCCGCGTGAATTCTTCGCCATGCTCCGCTATCGCTCCCGGGTGCACCGGGAAGGTGCTCGGCAATGTCATAAGGCTCAATAAATAAGGTGTTGATCGCTCGACGCGAATGACGAGCGTGCGCTCATCGGGCGCCGCGACACCGAGGTCTTCCGGCGGGAGTTCGCCGGCGATGATCGCGCGCGCGTTCACGATGTCTGCAACAAGGCTGGCATAGAAGGCCGCTGTTGCCGGATCGACGAGTCGCCGCAGGCTGTAAACGAAATGCCCGGCCGTTACCGGATCACCATTCGACCAGCGTGCGTTTTCCCGAATCGTGAATGTAAATGTCAGTCCGTCGTCAGAAACGGCCCAGCCGCTCGCAGCACCGGGAACGAGTTCGCCGGTGGGCGAATAACCGAGCAGGCCCTCCCCGATGTCGCGTAACACGTCGCCAGCCTGCGTACTGCGCGCTTTGTGCGGGTCGACCGATTCCGGGTCCGTGACCAGGCCCCGATGCAAAACCGACCGGGCAGGTTCATCGCCATCGCCGCCATCGTGGTACTGCCAGATGACGAATGCGGCCAGAGTGAACAGGAGGGCATAAACGAGCGCTCGCAGCCTCGACATCAGGCAGACTTCCTCAGTTGCCGCTTCTTGATGTGTATCAGCAACAGCGACACGGCGGAGGGCGTCATGCCCTCCAGCCGCGATGCCTGTCCAAGCGTGACCGGGCGGGCGAGCTGCAGACGATGCCGTGCTTCATGCGACAGGCCGTCCACGTCGGTGTAGTCGATATCTGCGGGCAGCCGCAGGGACTCCTGCTTCGCGTGCTTTGCGATCTCGCGTTCCTGCCGGTCGATATAGCCCGCGTACTTCGCCTGCACCTCGACCTGTGTTTCCACCTGTTCGCGTTGCTCGGCGCCCAGCGTGCTGTGCATGCGCCCGACCTCCGGCATCTCGACAACTGCCCGATAGCTGTTCTCCGGCCGCTTCAGTAACTCGGCGGCAGTTATGCCCTCTGGTCGAATGCGGATCGAGGCCAGGCGCCCGTTTTCCGCGTCGACGGCCTCGATCTTCTTATTGAATGCCAACCAGCGCTTATCGCCAATCAGGCCGAACTTGCGGCCAATTGGTGTCAGACGCTGGTCGGCATTGTCCTCGCGCAGCGTCAGCCGGTACTCGGCCCGGCTCGTAAACATACGATATGGCTCGCTGACGCCGCGGGTTATCAGGTCATCTACCAATACGCCCAGGTATGCCTCGTGGCGCTCCGGGAACCACGTGTCCAGCCCGAGCCCCTGCCGTGCCGCATTGAGCCCGGCCAGGAGCCCCTGCGCGCCAGCCTCCTCATAGCCGGTGGTGCCGTTGATCTGCCCGGCAAAAAAGAGTCCGCGCAACGCCTTGGTTTCAAGCGTCGGCCTGAGATCACGCGGATCGAAATAGTCGTACTCGATCGCATACCCGGGCTGGGTGATACGTGCGTTTTCGAAGCCGGGTATCGAGCGCACGAATTCGATCTGCGTCTCGTGCGGCAGGCTCGTCGAGATGCCGTTGGGATAGACGATGCTCGTGTTCAGCCCCTCGGGCTCGACGAACACCTGGTGCGACGACTTGTCGGCAAACCGGACGATCTTGTCTTCGACCGACGGGCAATACCGCGGACCAACGCCCTCGATCGCCCCTGTGAACATCGGCGATTCGTCGAGCGAGCTGCGAATGATGTCGTGCGTCTTCTCGGTCGTTTTCGTGATGTAACACGAGACCTGGCGCGGGTGGTCGCTGCGCCGCCCCAGGAAAGAAAATACCGGTCTCGGCCGATCGCCCGGCTGCTCCTGCATCACGTCGTAGTTCAGGGTGCGTCCATCGAGCCTCGGCGGCGTGCCTGTTTTCAGGCGAGCCACGCGAAACGGCAGCTCGCGGAGCCGCTTCGCGAGCGCAATTGATGGTGCATCGCCGACCCGGCCGCCCGGCTCCTCGCTTTGGCCGACCAGGATGCGGCCGCCCAGGAACGTGCCGACAGTCAGAACGACCGCCCTTGCCGAAAACCTGTCACCGGCTTCCGTCACCACGCCGGTAACCCGCTCTCCCTCGACAACGAGATCGCCGACAGCCTGTTCGACAATGGCGAGATTTTCCTGCGCCTCGACCATTGCCCGGACAGCGCCCCTGTAGAGTTCGCGATCGGCCTGTGCCCGCGTCGCGCGCACGGCCGGTCCCTTGCTCGCATTGAGCGTGCGGAACTGGATGCCGGCGCGATCGATAGCCCGGGCCATTGCGCCGCCAAGCGCGTCAATTTCCTTGGTCAGGTGCCCCTTGCCAATGCCGCCAATCGCCGGGTTGCAGCTCATCTGCCCGAGCCCGGCAACGGTCTGCGTAACCAGCAGCGTGCGCGCGCCCGCCCGCGCGGCAGCCAGCGAGGCTTCCGTCCCGGCGTGGCCGCCGCCGACCACTATGACGTCATACGCTTTTGACATGGGTTAAAAAATGAGCAATGCGGGCCGCGCATTTTAGCTCTTTACTTGTCCTGATCATATGGCCAAGATGGCACCCCTTCACGAACCCGCAACGACTTATGGTGAGAACGTCGGTACTGGCGCTGCTGCTCCTGTGCTCCCCGCTCGGCGCCCTGACGGCCGCAGCGCTCGAATTCGAGGACTGCCGCATTACCGCCGGCCCGGGTTATCCGGGCATCAAGGCCCGGTGCGGCGTGTTCCTGCGGCCGCTCGACCCGTCCAACCCCGATGGCGAGCAGATTGAGCTTGCTGTCGCCGTTGTTCCTGCGCTCGACCTGAACCCCGAGCCGGATCCGCTCGTGCCGCTTGCGGGCGGCCCCGGCGGCAGCTCGATCGAGTTCTACGCGGGCTGGTTCTCGGCATTCGAGCCCGTGCGGCGGGACAGGGACATCCTGTTGATCGATCAGCGGGGTACGGGCGGCTCGGCAAGGATGGACTGTCCGATCGACGACGACATCGTCGAGGGCCAGTACTCGGGCGAGCAGACGCTGGCGTTCACTCGTACATGTCTCGATCAGCTGGCGCACGACCCTCGCTTCTTTACGACGAGCGTTGCCGTGCAGGATCTCGAGGCGCTGCGCCAGGAGCTTGGCTACCCGGCGCTCAACCTGCTCGGGACGTCATACGGGACCCGCGTCGCCCAGCACTACGCGCGGCGCTACCCGGAGTCGACGCGCACGATCATCCTCGACGGAGTCGTGCCGCCGCAGCTTCCCCTCGGGCCGGACATTGCGCTCGAGGCTCAGCGTGCGGTGGATCAGATTTTCTCGCGCTGCGCCGAAGACGAAACCTGCAGCGCGGTGTTTCCGGAGATCGACCTCGATTTTGCCGCCGTCCGTTCACAATTGAATGCTGGCCCGATTTCGGTGGCGTTGGCCGATCCTGTGTCAGGCGGCGCGACGACGATCAGCTTTGGCCGTAACGAGCTCGCCGCGGCCATTCGCCTGCTCGCGTACCAGCCGCGGTCGATAGCGATCGTGCCCCTGACAATTCACGAAGCAGCCAACGGCAATTACGCGCCGCTGGCCGCCCAGTTCCAGCTGACGTCATCCAGGATCGTGGACGCGCTCGCGCTGGGAATGCATAACTCGGTGATGTGCACCGAGGACCTGCCCTTCGTCGATCGCGAGTCGATTGATTTCGCGGCGCTCGAAAAATCTTACATAGGCCCGCTGCAGCTCGAGGCGCTCGAAACGATGTGCTCGATCTGGCCGCAGGGTCCGATCGACGACGACTTCAACGAACCTCTCGCGACAGACCTTCCTGTGCTGCTGCTTTCGGGCACGGCCGATCCGATTACACCGCCGCGCTATGCGGAGCTGGCCATGGTCGAAATGTCGAACAGTCTTCACATCGCGAACAAGCACCAGGGTCACGGCCAGATTATTGTCGGCTGCATGCCCGACCTGATCGCTGATTTCGTCGCCGCTGCCGATCCCGCGGCAGTCGACGATTCGTGCATGGACGATGCGTTTGTCATGCCCTTCTTTGTCGATTTTTCCGGGCCGATGCCGTGATCAGGGTCAGCGGCATCAGCAAATCCTTCGGCGATGTGCGCGCCGTCCGCAACGTCAGCTTCGAGGCGCCGGACGGCAAGATCACGGGCCTGCTCGGTCCGAACGGCGCCGGCAAGTCGACGACCCTGCGCATCCTCTACACGGTGCTCAGGCCGGACGAAGGCCAGGCAACCATCGACGGGCGCGACGTCGTCGAGGACAGCCTGGCCGCCCGACAGCGAATCGGCGCGCTTCCCCACGGCGCCGGGCTTTATCCGCACCTGACGGCAAGGGAAAACATCGCCTATTACGCGAGGCTTTGTGGGGTCACCAAGGACAGGGTCGACGCCCGGGTCGAAAACCTCGTCAACCTGCTGGAGATCGGCGACTTTGCCGACCGCAAGACCAAGGGATTTTCACAGGGGCAGCGGACCAAGGTCGCGCTCGCTCGTTCTCTTGTGCACGACCCGAAAAACGTGATCCTCGACGAGCCCTCGAATGGCCTCGATGTCATGGCGACACGGTCACTGCGTGAACTGATCCTCAGGCTCAAGGACGACGGTCGTTGTGTGCTGTTCTCGAGCCATGTCATGCAGGAGGTTGCCGCACTCTGCGACGACATCGTCATTATCGCGAACGGCAGGGTCGCGATCGATGACTCGGCCGACGGTATTCGCAAGCGCACGGGTTGCGAAGACCTCGAAGATGCCTTCGTTCGCGCCATCGAGATGGTAGAGCCGACCTGATGCGGACGTTGTTAACCGTCTTCGTCAAGGAGGTCATCGATAATTTTCGTGACCGGCGCACGCTTGCTTCGGCCCTGATCATGGGACCGCTGTTCGGGCCGGTGCTGTTTGCGTTCGTTATCAACCTGTCTATCGAGCGCTCACTCGATGATGTCGATCGGACGATGCGGCTGCCGGTGATCGGCCAGGATCATGCGCCGAACCTCGTTTCCTACCTGCGCAGCCACAACATCGAGGTCATCGACGGGCCCGAAAGCCCCGAAGAGGCTGTCGCCGCTGTCACCACCGGTGAGCACGACGTCATCGTTATCATCCCCGCGAGTTACGGGGAGCAGCTTGCCGGCGCAATTCCGGCGCGCGTGGAGCTCATTTCCGACCAGGCCAATACGCAAGCGGACCGTGATGCGCGGCGCGTCCGCATGGCTCTGCACAGCTACTCCCAGGAAATCGCGGCCATCCGTCTCCTCGCTCGCGGCGTCAGCCCGCAGGTCCTCAGGCCGATCAATGTGGACGAGGTCGACGTCTCGACGCCGAGCGGCCGATCGGCAATCCTGCTCGGCATGATGAGCTATTTCTTTATTTTTGCCTTGCTGATGGGCGGCATGTACCTCGCCATCGACACGACGGCTGGCGAGCGCGAACGCGGCTCGCTCGAACCGCTGCTGTCATTGCCGGTCACGCGCGATCAATTGATGCTCGGCAAGATCGTTGCAACCTGCGTTTTCATGGCGGTTTCGCTCATGTTGAGCCTGTGCTCGTTTTATGTCGCTCTGCGTTTTATGCCGCTGGAGCAGTTGGGCATGACGCCGAACTTCGGCCCCGATGTCGTCATTGCCGCATTCCTCGTGCTGTCGCCGTTCATCCTGCTCGGCGCCTCGCTCATGACGCTGGTCGCATCATTCACGAAAAGTTACAAGGAGGCGCAGACCTGGCTCAGCGTTGTGCTCGTCGCGCCGACCCTGCCGATCCTCATCGTGAGCATTCTCACGCTCCGGCCAAAACTCGAATTCATGTTTGTGCCGAGCCTGAGCCAGCACCTGTTGCTCGTCGACATGATCAAGAACGAGCCCGTAAACCTCACCCACGTTGCGATTTCGGTCAGCAGCACGCTTGCCATCGGCGCTTTGCTCACCTGGATATGTGCACGGCTGTATCGGCGAGAGGGGCTGCTGGGTTAGGATTCGGGAATGGCCCTGTTCGCCGAAATGCGTCGGCGCAACGTCTTCAAGGTTGCGCTTCTCTATGCGGTTCTGAGCTGGCTGATCGTCTGGTTTGTCGGCGCGGTCCAGTCCGAGGTCACGGTGCCCGTCTGGACCGAGACTTTTACGTATTTCGTTCTTGCGATCGGCTTTCCGATCGCACTCTGGTTCGCGTGGACGTACGAGATCACGCCGGTGGGCCTGAAGAAAGCGGTTGACGTCGACCAGACGCAGTCGATTGTTTACAAGACCGGCCAGAAACTGAATGCGGCAGTACTGGTGTTGACCGTGCTCGGAATACTGGCCGTGTTCGGACAGCGCCTGCTACCAAAGTTCGAGTTCCTCGTTCCCGGCATTCCCGAGGGAAGCGCTCCGGCGTCTGCGGCCACGCCGTCAGAGATTCGCAAGCTGACTCTCGACAACGGGCTGAAGGTCATCGTCTGGCCCGATCACGATATACCCAACGTTGCGATGTACATCTTCGTCAAGGCCGGCAGTCGTAACGAGCGCCCGGGCATTACGGGCTTGTCGCATTTCTTCGAACACATGATGTTCCTCGGCACAGCGAATCTCGAGCCCGGTGAGTTTGACCGACGAATGGAAGCGGCCGGCGGCGCCAATAACGCCAGCACCAGCAACGACCTGACTATCTACACTGACTGGTTTCCACGCTCGGCGCTGGAGGAGGTTTTCGAACTCGAGGCCGATCGGTTCCAGAATCTCGAAACTTACTCGGACGTTGTCCAGAGCGAGCGCGAAGTCGTCTACTCCGAGCGCCGGTCGAGCGTCGACAACAACAACTTTTCGAAACTCTATGAGCAGGTCAAGGCGACTGCGTATGTGGCCCATCCTTACCAGGCGCCTATTATCGGGTGGCCGTCGGATATCGAGTCCTGGACAGAGCAGGACCTCGAGAACTACTACCGCACGTATTACGCGCCAAACAACCTGACCTTGGTCGTTGTCGGCGACGTCACGGCAAAGGAAGTCTTCGGCCTGGCCGACAAACATTTCGGTCCGATCCCGGCGCAGGCGCCGCCCCCGGCCGTTCGGACGGTCGAGCCCGGGCAGACCGGCGCCCGCCGGGTTGTCGTGGAGGCGCCGGCGCAGACGCCGCTGCTACATATGGCCTTCCATGCCGTCACTGCGGCCGACCCGCGGTCGCTGCACATGACGCTGCTGATGAGCATCCTCGCCGGAGGGGAGTCTTCCCGGCTGCACCGGCAGCTGGTCGAGGATGAGCGTGTTGCGTTGTCGGTCGGGGGCTATCTGGGCGCCTGGCTGGACCCGGGGCTGGCCTATTTTTACCTGACGCTGCCCCCGGGGAGCGATCCGGACCTGGTCGAGCGCCGCATGCTCGAGGAGCTCGAGCGGGTTGCGACAGACGGCGTGACCGAGTCGGAGATGCAGAAAGCACGCAACGGTGTTGCTGCCGATATCTGGCGGGAGCTCGCCACAATCCGCGGCAAGGCCGGCTCGATCGGCTATCACGAGGTCTATCACGAAGATTACGAGGCGCTGTTTCGTATCCCGGCCAGGGTGGCGAACGTCACGGCCGCAGACCTGCAGCAGGCAGCGGCCGATTTCTTTCGCGCCAGCAACCTGACGGTCGGGGTATTGCGCGCGCCGCCGGAGGGCCCGGAGTGAGATTGCTGTTCGCTCTCAGCGCCCTCTTCGCGACCGGCCTTGCGTCCGGCCAGGGCGTCACGCTGCCCGGCCCCGAGTTCGTGGCGCTCGAGAACGGAGCTGTTTTTATTGTTCACGAGAAACGAGACGTGCCGCTTGTCGGCGTTACCGCTATTGTTCGTGGCGGCGCGGCCGTCGATCCCGACGACAGGGCCGGGCTGGCAAGCCTGCTTGCTTCGATGCTCCAGAAGGGCGCCGGTGAGCGCGACGCTGCCGCATTCGCCGAAACTGTCGACGCGGCGGGCGCCACGCTGACGTCTTCGGCCGGGCTCGAGGCGATAACGATATCCGGTGAGTTCCTCGCCCGGGACGCGGGCCTCGCGATCGAGCTGCTCCGCGATATGCTGCGATCGCCGATGCTCGACAGGGCCGAGTTCACAAAGTTGCGCGACCGCCAGGTCGACCTGATCCGCGCCTCCAAAGACAACGACTTGCGGGCGCTATTATCAATCTACGGGAATGCCTGGCTGTTCACCAATCACCCTTACGGCACGACCATCGGCGGTGACGAAACCTCGTTGGGAAACATCTCGCACCGCGACCTCGGCCGTTATTACGAGGACTTCGTGGGCGCGGACCGGCTGACGATTTCGGTTGTCGGCGACATTGACGCCGGTGAGATCATCGAGTCTTTAACGGCCGCATTCGCTGACTGGCGGCCGGCGTCGGAACCGCTGCCCGAAATCGAAGCAGCGGCGCCACAGCCGGGCCGGCGCGTGCTGCTCGTCGACAAGCCGGGCGCAACGCAGACCTACTTCTGGATCGGCAATGTCGGCGTCGCTCGGAACTTTGCTCAGCGCGCCGAGCTCGATATCGCCAACACGCTGTTCGGCGGCAGGTTCACATCGTTGCTCAATAACGAGATGCGAACAAAAAATGGGCTTACTTATGGTGTGGTTTCATCCCTCGTAAGACCTGCGCAGCCCGGGTCAGTCGCAATCATTTCTTATACCAAGACCGACTCGACTGTCGTCGCCATCGACCTTGCGATCAGCCTGCTGTCGCAGATGCTCAACGAGGGCTTCAGCGCGGAGCTGGTTACATCAGGCAAAAATTACATCCTGGGACAATTCCCGCCGCGCTTCGAGACCTCGGCGCAGCTCGCCGGACAATTTGCGAGCCTGCATGCCGCCGGCCTCGACGAATCGTACGTCAACGACTATGGCGCTGCCGTTGCTGAAGCATCGGGCGAAGAGATCCTGTCGGTCATCAGGGCCGTGTATCCGCGGCCTGAAAACCTGGTGTTTGTGATCATCGGTGACGCGGAGCTGATTCGGGATGACATTGCCAAGTACGGCCCCGTCACCGAGATGTCGATTACCGAGCCCCGATTCACGCCGTAGCCCGGCTACTTGCCGATACAGAACTCCGAGAAGATCCGTCCCAGGAGGTCGTCGGACGAGACCGCGCCGGTGATTTCACCGAGGGCTTCCTGCGCGAGCCGAAGCTCCTCGGCCAGCAGCTCACCGGCCCTGGTTTCCTCGAGCGCCTTGCGCCCGGTATCGAAGTGGGCGGCTGCTCGACTGAGCGCATCGATGTGCCGCTTGCGGGTTGTGAATGCGCCCTCGCCGAGATTTCTGTAGCCGGCAGATCTTCGCAGCCGGCCGTGCAGGGCGTCGATCCCGGCGCCCGTCTTCGCCGACAGGTACAGGATGTCATCGACCAGCCCCGGTGCGTCGCCGGTTTCGTCGATCTTGTTGCGGACGACGATGATTTCGGCGCCATCCGGAATATCTTCTTCGATCCTCTTTGCAAGCGGCTCGTTCGCGTCCTGAATCCAGAGCACGGCATCGGCGCTTGCAAGTGCTTTGCGCGCCCGGCGTATGCCCTCCTCCTCGATACGGTCCGGATCCTCGCGCAGGCCCGCTGTATCCACGAGCTCGACGGCCAGGCCGTCAATATCGATCCGCTCGCGCAGAACATCGCGGGTCGTTCCCGCCACTTCCGTAACAATTGCCGTGTCCTCGCCGCTGAGCCGGTTCATGAGACTCGATTTACCCGCATTCGGTTTGCCGACGATGATTACCCGGTAGCCGTCGCGCAGCACCCGGCCGATTGTCGCGTTGCGTTGTAGTTCCTCGAAAGCCATGCTGCACTCGTCGACCCGCTGCAGCAGCTGTGCGTCGTTCAGAAAATCGATCTCCTCCTCGGGAAAATCGATAGCCGCCTCGACATGCATGCGCAACCGCACGAGCTTTTCCCCGAGAGCGTCGACGGCGGCCGAGAACGCGCCGGTTAACGAGTGCAGCGCCGCCCTCGCCGCCTGGGCGGTGCCGCTCGTGATCAGGTCCGCCACCGCCTCTGCCTGCGCGAGGTCGAGCTTGTCGTTCAGGAATGCGCGCTTGGTAAATTCGCCGGGTTCGGCCAGTCTTGCCCCGAGCTCGACCGCGGCGTCGACGAGCATAGACATCACGACCGGGCCGCCATGGCCGTGCAGCTCGAGCACCGACTCGCCCGTGAACGACGCGGGCGCAGGGAAGTACAGGGCGATTCCGCTGTCCAGCTCATCGCCTCGCGCGTCGCGAAATGTCTGGTGCGTCGCGTAACGTGGTTTCGGTAGACTGCCGAGCATCGTGGTGGCAATAGCCTCGGCCTTGTCGCCCGAGATGCGCACCACCCCGATACCGCCCGTGCCGGGCGGCGTCGCCGGAGCAACTATCGTGTCACCGGGGTGTCCCATGTGCCAATGAGACCACAGGATTCAATGTCATGCAGAATGTAAAGGTGCAATTCGACAACGACGACGGCCTCACGCTGTCCGGCATTCTCGACCTGCCGGCCGGCCCGCCGGTCGCTTACGCGTTGTTTGCGCACTGTTTCACGTGCTCGAAAAACCTCAAGGCTGCAGCCAACATAAGTCGCGCACTGGTTGATGCGGAAATCGCAGTGCTTCGTTTCGACTTTACGGGCCTCGGCCAGAGCGAGGGGGAATTCGCCGACACGAATTTCTCGAGCAATGTTGGAGACCTCCTGGCCGCGGTTCGTTTCCTCGAGGCCGAGCATGCAGCGCCGTCGATACTTATCGGGCACTCGCTCGGCGGCACCGCGGTGCTTCGCGCCGCATCGAGCATCCCGTCCGCCATCGCGGTCGCGACCGTCGGCTCGCCCGCTGAACCGTCGCACGTGGGGCACCTGCTCAGCGATGCGCGCGACGAGCTCGAGGCGGCCGGCAGCGCCGAGGTCAACATCGGGGGCCGGCCGTTCACGGTCAAGCAGCAGTTCCTCGACGACCTTGCCGAACACAGCCTGAGCGACAGTATCGGTTCATTGCGCAAGGCCTTGCTGATCATGCATGCGCCGCTCGACAATATTGTCGAGATCGATAACGCGTCCGCCCTGTTCCTGGCGGCAAAACACCCGAAGAGTTTCGTGAGTCTGGATAAGGCCGATCACCTGTTATCTGACGAACAGGATTCGCTGTATGCCGGCCGCCTGCTCGCTGCGTGGGCGTCCCGCTACCTGCCACAACGCGAAGCCGGTAGCGAATTATCTGCCGAGCCGGGCAGCGTCGTCGCACGAACCGCGGGCGACGGTTTTTACACGGAGCTTGCGACCGGCGAACACGTGCTCGTCGCCGACGAGCCCGCCACGGTGGGCGGCAGCAATCTCGGGCCGTCACCATACGAGTTATTGTCGGCTGCCCTCGCGAGCTGCACGACGATGACGCTGCAAATGTATGCCCGCTTCAAGAAGCTCGACTTGCGCTCTGTGACGGTGCGCGTCATTCACGACAAGATTCACGCCGATGACTGTGCCGGCTGCGAAACAAGCGTTGGCAAGATCGATGAATTCAGGCGCGAACTGACGCTCGAGGGTGACCTCGACGACGCACAGCGCGAGCGCATGTTGCAGATAGCCGACCGCTGCCCGGTGCACCAGACATTGCACAGCGAGGTGAAAGTCAGGACATCACTAACTTAAAGATCGTCATGGTCCTTTCCCTCCGGTTGTAATAAGCAAAAGACCACAGTGCTTCTCCACGCCGGCACCGTCATTTGGCTGCTGCCGGTCGACTGTCCAGGGTCAAGCTTTCAATTTCGTCGGTCGAAACAAAACCGGTTTCCTTGGTCCACGCCCAGTTGGCGCCCTTGCCAGGATCGAACGCCTCCAGGGCCTCGGTAAACCGCGGTGACATCTGGTTTCTGCCGCCCGCGTCCCACCACTGCCTTATTCCGGGAATTTGCAGGTTTCGCGCAGCCATGCGCATCTCGACAGTAAACAAATCATCGTCGACGACGCCTCTTTCATGCAGGAGAAACGTCGTCTGATACTGGCGGAAGTTGTTAAGTAACCAGCAGCCAACCGCAATCCAGCTGTCATCGGACAGGTTTCTCGAGTCGTACTGCATGGCCGCGCCGTCCCGTCCCAGCTCCCGGTTCGATGCCGTAGTCAGCCAATGTGCCGAACTGTCTGATTGCCAGGTCTGCAATCCAAAGGCCTTGGTATTGTCCGTGTTCTGCCTGATCTGCTTCACAAGATAAAGAAGCGTCGCCACCACGGCGGCTGCGCCAATAATTTCGCCAATTGCTCCTATCGCCTCCCAGTTCATCACTCATCCTCCGATCCAAACGGCACAATCCGATCAATCAGAGTTTAGGAGACGCGGCGGGAAATGGTGGCCCGGAGCAGCGGCGCGCAACCCGCGAGAACTAGTCGGCCGTGTTCTTCTTGCCTTTCTTGCCGGCTTTCTTCTGCTTGGCTTCGGCCTCGACGACCTTGTTGATCTTCCACTGCTGTGCGATCGAAAGCACGGTGTTCGTCACCCAGTACAGCACGAGGCCCGATGGGAAGAAGGCGAAGAACGCCGTGAAGATAATCGGCATGACCTGCATGACCTTGATCTGCACCGGATCGCCGACCTGGGGGTTGAGCTTCTGTTGGAAGAACATCGCCGCGCCCATGATAAGCGGCAGAATGAACAGCGGATCGCGTGACGACAGGTCGGTAATCCAGAGCGCGAATGGCGCCTGGCGCATCTCGACGCTCTCGAGCAGCACCCAGTAGAACGCCAGGAAAAACGGCATCTGTATCAGTATCGGCAAACAGCCGGCGGCGGGGTTGACCTTCTCGCGCTTGTACAGGTCCATCATCGCCTGGCTGAGCTGTTGCCGGTCGTCCTTGTAGCGATCCTGCAGCGCCTTCAGGCGCGGCTGAAGGTTGCGCATCTTCGCCATCGAGCGCCCGCTCGACTCGGTCAGCTTGTAGAACAGGAGCTTGATCAGGATCGTGACAGCGATTATGGCCACGCCCCAGTTGCCAAACACTCCATGCGCCTTGCTAAGCAGCCAGAACAGCGGCTGCGACAGGATCGTGAGCCAGCCGTAGTCGACCGTCAGCTTGAGCGACGGATCAATGTCCTCGAGCTGTTGCTGCAGCTTCGGGCCGACGAACACCGTTGTCGTGAACGTTTTCGATTCGCCCGGGTTAACGACGACCGGCGAACCGATTGCGCTGCCCGTCGCAACATTGCCGCGAACGGCAACGCTGTAACGTTGGCTCGTGCCTTTTTCCGGAACGATCGCGCTGACGAAGTGGTGCTGGATCGATCCGACCCAGCCCCGGTCTGTCGCCAGCTGGAGTGGCCCGTCATCAATCAGGTCGTCGCGATCGAGCTTCTCGGATTTGTCGCCGTTGTAAATGATCGAGCCTATGAACGAGTAGGTATCGACATTGAACATCGACCGTTCAATCGGGAACGACCGCCGCTGCAGTTGCGCATACTCGGCGCCGCGCCAGGGGGTATCGCCGGCATTTCGGATCGTTTGCTCGACCGCGATCGTGTAACTCCCGCTCGTGAATCGCAGCGTCTTTTCGACGCTGACGCCGGCGCCGTCGCTCCAGCTCAGCGGTACGACAAGCTCTTCGGCGCCGCCGAGTTCAAAGCTGTTACGCGCGCTTGTGAACGAGGCCCGGTGATTTGCCTCGGGGCCGTCGCCGGCCGACCGCAGCCCGGTTTGCACGAGCCCGAGCTCGTTGGGGTCGGTGTCGAGCAGCCGAACGAGATCGTCCGGCCGGTCCTTCGCAACCGGGTAGCTCAGCAAGGTGGCGCCCTGGATCGTGCCGCCCTCTGTGCTTATCTCGAGATCCAGGACATCGGTGAGAACGCGGATGGTCGGCGCCGACGCCGGCGCGACCTGCTCTGCCTGCCCGTCGACCGACGGCATGACATCCGGCGTATCGATATCGCCGGCGCCGAGGTCTGGCAGATCAATGTCGTCTGGCGGCGCCGGCGCGGTGCCGGTGTCGGTAGCAGCCACCGGGGGCGGTTGGGTCGCCTTCGGCGCGTAATCGGCAACCCAGGCCTGCCAGGTGACCCAGCAAAGCATCAGGAATACGGCCCAAATCAGCAGTCTCTGGTTATCCATCTTCTTCGTTCTCGCGGGCTTCCTCGCCGCGGGCCTCGCGGCAGCGCTGCCAGTGCGCCGCCATGCTGTCAAATAGCGCCCGGTTTGTGGCTGTCGCCGCAGCGCCCTGGTTGATCACGACAACGTCGAGCCCCGCTATCTCGGCCTGGTGTTGCCGAAACGACTCCCTGACGATGCGCTTAATTCTGTTTCTGCCCGTCGCCTGCCGGCAGTTTTTTTTCGAGATCGCCAGGCCCAGCCTCGCGATCTCCAGGTCATTCTCCCGGCTAAGTACCGTAAACCATTTGTCCCGGCTGCGGGCGGCTTTTTTAAATACGCGCCCGAACGCCGCGGCGCTCAACAACCGATGGTCTTTTTTGAGCCGGTAGATGGAGCTTCCAGCCAAGAGAAAAGAATTGTTTCCGTTGGTGTTACGGCGTGAGCTTCGCGCGGCCTTTCGCACGCCGGCGCTTCAAAACGAGGCGCCCGGCTTTCGTGGCCATGCGGGCACGGAACCCGTGGGTGCGGGCACGCTTGGTTTTGCTCGGCTGATACGTACGTTTCATTGGTCGGCTACCTGGTTTTTCTGCAAGTCGCTCAATGACCTGCGCTCCGGAAGGGCGGCAAGAGTACGCACTGGGCCTGCGGGTGTCAATAGACCGGCCGCAACACTTTTGCATCGCGCTCCTGGCGCATAATGGCACGCCGATCTAGCGGCGCTCAGGCAGACGTTATAGACTGCCCGATCGTCTATTCTAATAACTAGTGTTTGATCGTTTTGGGGACTCAATTGGCAGCCGGCATGACGCTCTGGAATCGTTGCGTCCGGGATCTACAAGCGGAGCTCCCCGAGCAGGATTTCAATACCTGGATCCGGCCGCTGCAGGCTGTTGAGGACGGTGAAACCCTGCGCCTTCTCGCCCCGAATCGCTTTGTCGTTGACTGGCTGCAGCAACACTACATGGGTCGGATCCTCGAGATTGCCGCAGGGCACGGCGTGTCGGCCGAGGTGGTTGTAGAGGTCGGGTCGCGGCAGGTCGCCACGCCGCCGCCCAGCCGTCCGCGGCCTGTTGCGTCTTCGCAGCCGGCCCCGATGGCCATCGAGTCTCGCCTCAACCCGGCCTTCACTTTCGACGCGTTCGTCGAGGGTAAAAGCAACCAGCTAGCACGCGCTGCGGCTTCCCAGGTCGGCGAAAACCCGGGCAAGTCTTACAACCCGCTTTTCATTTATGGCGGTGTCGGCCTCGGCAAGACGCACCTCATGCACGCCGTCGGCAACGCCATTCTCGAGCACAAGCCGAAGGCCCGGGTGGCGTACGTGCACTCCGAGCGTTTCGTCGGCGACATGGTTCGCGGTTTGCAGCACAACACGATTTCCGAATTCAAGCGCAGTTATCGTTCGCTCGATGCGCTGCTCATCGATGACATACAGTTTTTCGCAGGCAAGGAGAGATCCCAGGAGGAGTTTTTCCATACCTTCAACGCGCTGCTGGAAGGTCAGCGGCAGATCGTGCTGACCTGTGACCGCTACCCGAAGGAAGTCAACGGCCTGGAAGAACGGCTCAAGTCCCGTTTCGGTTGGGGCCTGACGGTTGCCATCGAGCCGCCCGAGCTCGAAACGTCCGTCGCTATTTTGATGAGCAAGGCCGCAGCCGAAACAATCGACCTTCCCGAGGAGGTGGCGTTCTTTATCGCCAAACGGATTCGCTCCAATGTCCGCGAGCTCGAGGGCGCATTGCGCCGCGTCATAGCCAACTCCCGATTTACGGAAAGGCCGATCGATCTCGATTTCGCCAAGGAAGCATTACGCGACTTGCTGGCCATGCAGGCCCGGCTGGTTTCTATCGAAAACATCCAGAAGACCGTGGCGGCCTACTTCAAGATCCGCGTTGGCGACCTGTTGTCCAAGCGGCGCAGCCGCTCCATAGCCCGACCGCGGCAGGTCGCCATGGCGCTGTCCAAAGAGTTGACCAATCACAGCTTGCCGGAGATCGGGGATGCATTTGGCGGGCGGGATCACACAACTGTTTTGCACGGCTGCCGCCGCATCCGGGCGCTGCGGGAGACGGACAAGCGCGTGAACGACGATTACATGAACCTGTTGAGAACACTCACAGGATAATGTGGATAACTGGTGGATAAGCATTAGCCGGAAAGTTACCCACAGGCTATACACAGGAGACAGGCAACTAGCACACCTGGTTTCCGCGACAGTTTTTACATATAACTTATTGTTTTTTATAGGGTTTTATTTGTTATCCACAGGGTCTTGCGCCCTTAATAATAGCAATAAGTAAGCAATGTCCAATTTTTATTAACAGGTGGTATCTATGAAGTTTAGTGCAGCTCGGGATGTGCTGTTGAAACCGCTCCAGGCCGTAATTGGCGTGGTAGAGCGCCGGCAAACAATGCCGATCCTCTCGAATGTGCTGCTGGTCGTAAAGGGCAACGAGCTGGCCGTAACGGCGACCGACCTGGAGGTCGAGCTCGTGGCCCAGACGGAGGTTAACGTCGAGGCGGACGGCGAAATCACCGTTTCCGGGCGAAAGCTGCTCGATATCTGTCGGGCGTTGCCCGAGGGGTCGGAGCTTGATGTCAGCCTGAGCGGCGAGAAGGTCAGCCTTCGGTCCGGCCGCAGCAAATTCAGCCTGGCCACGTTGCCGGCGGCCGAGTTCCCGAGCGTCGAAGACATCAAGGCCGGCCAGACAATCCGGGTCGACCAGGATGTGCTTGGGCGGTTGATCGAAAAGACGCACTTTTCAATGGCGCAGCAAGACGTCCGTTACTACCTGAACGGCATGTTGCTCGAGACAGGCGGCAAGCATTTGCGCGCCGTGGCGACGGATGGCCACCGGCTGGCGCTGTGCGAGGCGGACGTAGGCGGCTCATTGGACGAACAACAGGTGATTGTGCCGCGCAAAGGCGTCCTCGAGCTGCAGCGCTTGCTGGGCAGCGACGGGTCGGTCGACCTCGAGCTAGGGCCAAATCATGTGCGGATTCAGCTGCAGGGCATCCGGTTCACCTCGAAACTCATCGACGGCCGGTTTCCGGAGTATGAGCGGGTTATCCCTCAGGACTCCAGCAACGAGTTGACGGCGGACCGCGAGGCATTGCGCGGGGCGCTGCAAAGAACCGCAATCCTGTCCAACGAGAAATACCGTGGGATCCGGCTGATTATCCGGGACAGTGGTGTCGTCATGCAGGCGCATAACCCGGAGCAGGAGGAGGCCGAAGAAGAACTCGAGGTCGAGTACAGCGGCGAAGATATCGAGATCGGCTTCAATGTGAATTATTTGCTCGATGCGCTGGGGGCGGTCGACGGAGACGAGGTCAAGATGTCGGTTCTCGATGGCAACTCGAGTTGCCTGATACGGCAGCCGGGCAGCGACGACAGCAAATTCGTCGTCATGCCAATGCGGCTGTAGGAGCGGCGTAGCCGCAACGTTGTGCCCATCCAGGAGTTCTCGGCGCAGGATTTTCGGTGCCTGGAGCGCGTTGAGCTGCATGCCGATCCGGGCTTCAACGTGATCTACGGGCCGAACGCGTCCGGCAAGACAAGCATTCTCGAGGCTATCGCGTATCTCGGCAGAGGCAGATCTTTTCGCGGGGCGCCGACCGGCAGCCTCGTAAGGCACGGCCAGCCCGAGTTCGTCCTTTTCGGGCGCGTCGAAGACGGCGGGCGGATAGCCAGCGTCGGCGTCCGCAACAGCTCGGCCGGGCTCGAGGTCCGTATCGACGGCGAGTCCGGCGGCGGCGCCGCGGAGCTTGCCGTGGCGCTGCCGCTGCAAGTCATCGATCCGGATGTTCATAATCTCGTCGCAGGGGCGCCCGAGGAGCGGCGCCGCTACCTCGACTGGATCGCGTTCCACGTGGAACACGGGTATCTCGATAGTTGGCGGCGTTTTCGGCGAGCATTGAAGCAGCGCAACGCGGCGTTGCGGGCGGGGCAGGCCGTGGCCAGCATTCGTGGCTGGAATGCGGAAGTCGCCGAGCTGGCGGCGATTGTTGATGCGGCCCGCCGCCTTGCGCTGGAGGTAGCGACCGACAGCCTCGAAGAGGCGGGGCGGGCGCTGCTCGGGAGCGAGGTCCGATTCGAGTACCGGCGTGGCTGGAGAGAGGGCGTGGCGCTGATGGACGCCCTCGAGTCCGGGACCGAGCGGGATATTCAGCTCGGGAGCACGCAGGCCGGGCCGCACCGGGCCGATCTCAAGTTGATTTACGACGAGCGCCAGGCCCGGAAGCTCGTGTCGCGCGGGCAGCAAAAACTCCTGGCCAGCGCGATGGTGCTGGCTGCGGCCGAGACCGCGCAGGCCGCGCTGGAGCGGCCGTTGCTCCTGTTGCTCGATGACCCGGCAGCCGAGCTCGATGAGGCCTCGCTGGCGAGGCTGATGGCGCGCGTGAGGAATCTCGGCAGCCAGGTCATCGCGACGAGCCTGCACCCGGAGACGCCGATAATTGACACGGCCGGGGCGATGTTTCACGTGGAACGCGGCGTGCTGAGGCGAGAATCCTGAGGGGCCGTTCCGGCGACCCTCAAAACAGCCAAAACCCTATAAAAAATAAGCATTTGGGGGTACTTTGCGGGCCCCGGTTTGGTACAATAGGCCGGTTATATCCAGAGGGCGCGGCATGGCCGACGAAACCGAATATACTTCCAGTAATATCAAGGTCTTAAAGGGTCTAGAGGCGGTCCGCAAACGGCCGGGCATGTACATCGGCGATACCGATGATGGCACCGGCTTACACCACATGGTCTTCGAGGTCGTCGACAACTCGATCGACGAAGCGCTCGCGGGTTATTGCAGCACGATAACCGTGACCATTCACGCCGACGAGTCGGTGACGATCACGGACGACGGCAGGGGCATCCCGGTCGACATGCACCCCGAGGAGGGCCGCTCGGCCGCCGAAGTGATCATGACGGTCCTGCACGCCGGCGGCAAGTTCGACGATAATTCCTACAAGGTCTCCGGCGGCCTGCACGGCGTCGGCGTCTCGGTGGTCAACGCGCTGTCCGAGCATCTCGTGCTCACGATTCACCGCGAAGGCAAAACTCACCAGCAGGAATATGAGCACGGCGAACCAAAGGCCCCGCTGACCGAGGTTGGCGACACCGACCGTTCGGGCACGACGATTCGCTTCAAGCCCTCGAGCGGGACATTTACCAATATCGAATTCCACTATGACATCCTGGCCCGGCGCCTGCGCGAGCTGTCTTTCCTGAATTCGGGCGTGCGCATCCACCTGATCGACGAACGGGACGAGCAGGAAGACACCTTCCAGTATGAGGGCGGCATCCGCGCGTTTGTCGAACACCTGAATCGCAACAAGACGCCGATTCACCACACGGTTTTTCATTTTTCCGAAATCCAGGACGACGTCGGCGTGGAGGTGGCGTTGCAGTGGAATGATGGCTACCAGGAGAACATGTTCTGCTACACGAACAATATTCCGCAGCGTGATGGCGGCACCCACCTGGCCGGTTTTCGCTCTGCGCTGACGCGCACGCTCAACACCTATATCGAGAGAGAGCTCAGTGGCAAAAAGGAAAAATTCACGCCATCGGGCGACGATTCCCGCGAAGGCCTGACGGCGGTCCTGTCAGTCAAGGCGCCCGACCCGAAATTCTCGTCTCAGACCAAGGACAAATTAGTTTCATCTGAAATTAAAGGCATCGTCGAGCAGGCGATGGCGGGCCGGCTGTCGGATTTTCTGCTCGAGCGCCCGCAGGAAGCCAAGGGCATCGTCTCGAAGATCGTCGAGGCCGCGCGCGCCCGCGAAGCCGCGCGCAAGGCCCGCGAAATGACTCGCCGCAAAGGGGCCCTGGACGTAGCCGGGCTGCCGGGCAAGCTCGCTGACTGCCAGGAAAAAGACCCGGCGCTGTCAGAGCTGTTCCTCGTAGAGGGCGACTCCGCCGGCGGCTCCGCGAAACAGGGCAGGGACCGTCGTACCCAGGCGATCCTGCCGCTCAAGGGCAAGATCCTCAACGTCGAGAAAGCGCGCTTCGACAAGATGTTGTCGTCTGTCGAAGTCGGCACGCTGATCACCGCGCTCGGCTGTGGTATTGGCCGGGACGATTTTGACCCGGACAAGCTGCGCTACCATCGCATCATTATCATGACCGACGCGGACGTCGACGGCTCGCACATTCGCACGCTGCTATTGACCTTCTTCTATCGGCAAATGCCCGAGCTCATCGAGCGCGGGCACGTCTATATCGCGCAGCCGCCCCTTTACAAGATCAAGCGCGGCAAGCAGGAGGTGTACGTCAAGGACGATGCCGAGCTGAATACCTACCTGCTCAATTCGGCGCTCGACAACGCCGAACTGCATGTCAATAACCAGGCGCCCGCGCTCTCCGGCGCGGCGCTCGAGGCGCTCGCCAAAGAACACATCGCGGTGGAAACGATCATGGAGAGGCTCGCCAACCGCTATGACGAGGTCGTGTTGCGGACGATCGCAGGGCTGCCCGAGGTGTCCGAAGGCATTATCGAGAACCTCGATAAACTCGAGGCATGGACCAGCGAACTGTCCGCCGCGCTGCCGAAGTCCAATGGCGGCCGGGGCAATGGCGGCAACGGCGGAACTTATTCCGCAGAACTCGATCGGGGCGACGAGGACGGCGAGGGCGTCCGGATCGGAATCACGCGTGTCCAGCACGGGATAGGCGCAACACGATATCTGCCGCGAGAGTTTTTCGACACCAACGAGTATCGCCACATCATGGCGCTGCAAGCGAAGCTGTCGGACCTGATCGGCGACGGCGCTTACGTCAAGCGCGGCGAGCGGCAGGCGGCGGTTGTTGATTTTGCCGGCGCCGTCGAATGGCTGATGGACGAAGCGCGCCGCGGGCAGTCGATCCAGCGCTACAAGGGCCTCGGCGAGATGAACCCGGAGCAGCTCTGGGACACGACAGTCAATCCGGAGACGCGGCGGCTTATGCAGGTCAAGATCGAAGACGCGGTCAAGGCGGACGAGATCTTCACGACGCTGATGGGTGACCAGGTAGAGCCGCGCCGCGAGTTCATCGAAAAGAACGCGCTGACCGTCGAAAATCTCGATATCTGAACCCCCCCGGCGGCAGGCGCTATGACTCGCAAGCGGTTACTGATTCATACGGCCTTCCTGTTCGTGCTGCCGCTCGTTGTCGCCTGGTTCGGCCTGGGGCTCATGTCGGCGGCGCTGCTCGTTGTCCTGATGCTGCTGTGGCGGTGGGCCATTGCACTGAGCGGCATCGTCGCACCAGAGAAGGCCCCCGACGTGGTGCTGGAATCAATTGGGATAAGCCACTTCGTCGAGAAGGTGCGATGGAGCATGGACCGGCTCGGCATCGACTACATGGAGCGCCATAATGGCGGGACGCTCGGAGCCTATTTCACCGGGCGAACGGTTCCACAGCTGCGCGTTCGCACCGGGGTCGTCCAGACCGTCATCGGGAACTCGCCGGAAATACTGCGCTTCTTGTGGGGCAATTACAGCGGCACGCTTGGCGACAAGGCGGATTTTCTCGAGCCGACGCCGGAAAGATTACAGCTCGAAGCGCGCCTGGACCGATACGCTCGCAATCTGCAGGTCTGGATTTATCATCATCTGCGCCAGGAGCGCGAGTTGACGCTGCACCTCTGGGGAGTCGACGATCCCGAAACGCCGGGCTGGCAAAAAGCAGCATTGAGGCTGACATATCCGGTGCTCGCGATGCTAATCAGGCGGACTTTCAGGATCAATGAACACCATTACTCGAAGGCTGTGCATTACATTGAGGAATTACTCGCGGATGTCGATGTGCAGCTCGCGGATGGGCGGACGTCGATCCTGGGCGAAGAGACAATCAACTACACGGATATTGCCTTCGCGGCGTTGTCCGGACCCTGGTTAATGCCGGATGGCTTTGGCGGCGGACACGCCGATGCCTGTCGGATCGAGCGAGACCAGGCGCCGGCGAAAATGCGCGATGATATCGAGAGGTGGCGGGAGGACTATCCGAGAGTCACGACGCTTGTCGAAGGGCTTTACGCTAACGAACGCAAACCGCAAAAAAAGGTCCAATAAAAACATGCGAACACTATTCACCACGATAGCCGTCGTGCTGCTCGCAGGCTGTGCCGCGCAGGACGAACAGGAAGATGCATCGTCTCAGGATATAGATCAGGCCGTGAGGGACTTCATCGAGCTGCGCGAACTCGAATCGTTGGATGCGCTCGTCTCCGGTAGCAACGATGGCTGGCGAGAAATCAGCGACTATTTTATTTTGTACGAAGGCAGGCGGGACACCTACCTCGTCGAGTTCGTCCGCCGCTGTTTCGAATTAAGAGACAACACCCGCATTACGCCGGACGAGCGCTGGGACAAGAACAGGATCCGCGCGCGCTTCGATACGATTCGCGGGTGCCGAATCGCCGCGATCTACGCCCTCGATGAGACCGAGGCGGCAGAGGTCGAGAATATCGGCGAGGCCCCGGGCAGCCGCAATTAACTCCTGGGCCGGCGCCTGGCTTCGCTAGTTCGCGCCGGCCTTCTCCTGATACAGCCTGCTGATTTCGAGCATCCTGGATTCGATCCAGTTCTGCGCCAGCACGTTCGTTTCTCTCGGGTAGCGGCCACCGGGATCGATGGGCGGCCCGATACAGAATCGAATCTTGCCGGGCGTCTTCACCATGCCGCGCTTTGGCCACAGGTCGCCCGCGTTGTGAGCAACCGGGACAACCGGACAGCCCGTCTCGCTGGCGAGCGCCGCGCCGCTAACGCCGTAGCGACGAGTCTCTCCCGGCGGCATGCGCGTGCCCTCGGGAAACATGCTGATGCTCAGGCCCGCAGCGATGCGCTCCTTGCCCTGTGCGATTACCTGCTTGACGGCGGCGCCGCCGGCGCCTCGGTCGATCGCGATCGCCTTCATCACGAGCCCGAGCGCCCAACCGAAAACCGGCAAGTAGAGCAGCTCTCGTTTGAGCACCCAGGCCGAGGTCGGCAGCGCCGCGATCTGCCAGTAAGTTTCGAGAGCGGTCGTGTGCTTGATCAGGAAGACGGCCGGTTCATCGGGAATGTTCTCGCGGCCCTCGGTCGTCACGTCGAGGCCGCAGACGACGCGGCCCGCCCACAGGCAGAAATTTGCCCAGGCCCTGGCGACCGCCCAGCGCCAGGAGTGCGGCGCCCAGAACAACGACAGCACGGTGGCGGACAGCAAGAGCGCCGAGCCGTACATAAGAATCGTGAACAACAGGCCGCGGAACCAGAGCATGTCAGATGGACAGGCGCGATATGTCGGCCACATCGAGGAACAGCGCCCGCAGCTGGCTCAACAAGGCAAGGCGGTTGTTTCTCGTGGCCTTGTCGTCGACCATCACCATGACGTCGTCGAAGAAAGTGTCGACCGGCGTACGAAGATCGGCCAACGCGGTCAGCGCCTCGGTGTATTGACGCGCTTCGATCATTGGCCTGACGGTCGTTCGCGCCTTATCGAGCGCTTCGCCCAGGGCGACCTCGGCCGGCTCGGCAAGCAGCTTCTCTTTTGTCTCGGTGACGCCGTCGACCTCGGCCTGGCGCAGAATATTTGCGATGCGCTTGTTCGCGGCCGCAAGACTCGCCGCAGGCTCTAGAGCGATGAACGACTGGACGGCTTCGAGGCGACGCCCGAAGTCGACGAGCGATGCGGGGCTGCGGGCGAGCACCGCGTCGAAAGTCTCGGTGGCGAGCTTCTTGTCACGATCCAGAAAGTAGCGCCGCAATCGTTCTGTGATGAATTCATACAGATCCGATTCGATGTCGGTGCCTTCATCGGCTTTGCTCGGCTGCGCTTCGACGGCCGCGGCGATCAGCGCCTTGAGGTCGACGTCCAGGCCGCACTCGACGAGCACACGAATGATGCCGAGAGCCGCGCGGCGCAGCCCGAAGGGGTCGCGATTACCGGATGGCTTCTTGCCGATCGCGAAGATGCCGGCTAGCGAGTCGAGCTTGTCCGCAACGGCGAGAACCTGGCCGCTGACCGACGCCGGCAGCGCGTCGCCCGCGAAACGTGGCAGGTAATGCTCGGCGATGGCATCCGCAACATCGGGCGGCTCGCCATCCGAAAGTGCGTAATACCGCCCCATGATGCCCTGCAGCTCCGGGAACTCGCCGACCATGCCCGTAACGAGGTCGCACTTGGCGAGCATCGCTGCGCGGGCGGCGACCGAAGCGTCCTGGTCCAGTGCTATTGCGATTTTTTCCGCGAGACCGGCCGTTCTCCTGGCCTTGTCGTGCATCGTGCCGAGCCCGCGCTGGTAAACGACATGATGAAGCGACTCCTGACGGGCGGACAGCGGCGTGCGTCGGTCCGAGTCCCAGAAGAATGCGGCATCGGCCAGTCGCGGCCGGATGACGCGTTCATTGCCGTCCCGCACCTGGTCCGGATCCTTGCTCTCGAGGTTCGCGACCGTTACGAATTTCGGCAACAACTTGCCGCCTTTACCCGCGACCGGAAAGTAGCGCTGGTGACTCGTCAGGGTCGAGACAACCGATTCGCGCGGCAAATCGAGGTACTGGCTATCGAACGTGCCGACGATGGCTACCGGCCACTCGACGAGAGCCGTGACTTCGTCATAAAGCGCGTCCTC
>WVYQ01000017.1:129530-129829 GCA_011772865.1 Woeseiaceae bacterium
CTGATCGTGATCGGCTTTGTCGCGTGAAAACGATGGCCGCGCGTCTTGTTACCAGCAGGAACACCCAGGATTGACGCCTTGATCGTCTTTTTGCCATGCAGCAAGACAACCCAGTGAATCGGCCGAACAAACTCGGCATCGCCCGCGCCCCAGCGCATCCGGCGCGGTATTGGCAAAGCCCCGAGCGCACTCTCGATGAGGCCTGGCATCAGCTCGGCAGCCTTCTGACCCTTCTCGACGATGTCGCAGGACAGCCATTCGCCCTTGGCGGTTTTTTCACGCGACAGCTTGTCGACCGC
>WVYQ01000017.1:129914-141781 GCA_011772865.1 Woeseiaceae bacterium
CGGGCGTCGTCGACAGCCGCCTTGAGTCCGTCGGCGAACGCATCCATCAGCGAACGCAGGGCCTTGGGCGGCAACTCCTCGGTGCCGATCTCGACCAAAAAGTCTGCCCCGCTCACCCGGCCTTCTCCTGCTGGTTCACGGAGTCGACCATCGGAAAGCCGAGCGCCTCGCGGCTGGCGTAGTAAGCCTCGGCCACAGCGCGCGCCATCGTGCGCACGCGCAGAATAAACCGCTGCCGCTCGCTGACCGAAATCGCCTGTCGCGCATCGAGCAAATTGAAAAGGTGCGATGCGTGCAACATCTGCTCATAGGCGGGCAGGGCGAGCCCCTGCTCGATGAGCCGGGCGCTCTCGTGCTCGGCGTGATCGAACTGGTGAAACAGTTCGTCGACGTCGGCCGCCTCAAAGTTGTACCTGGATTGCTCCACCTCGTTCTGATGGTAGACGTCGCCGTAGGTGATGCGGCCGAGTGGCCCGTCGGTCCACACGAGGTCGAAAATGCTCTCCACGCCCTGCAGATACATTGCCAGCCGCTCGAGGCCGTAAGTGATCTCCCCGGTTACCGGGCGGCACTCGAGGCCGCCCACCTGCTGGAAGTAGGTGAACTGCGTGATCTCCATGCCGTTGAGCCAGACCTCCCAGCCGAGGCCCCAGGCGCCGAGCGTCGGTGACTCCCAGTTGTCTTCGACGAAACGGATATCGTGAACCATAGGATCGATGCCGATGGCGCGCAGGGACTCGAGGTACAGGTCCTGGATATCATCGGGCGAGGGCTTGATGACAACCTGGTACTGGTAGTAGTGCTGTAGCCGAAACGGGTTGTCGCCATAGCGGCCGTCGGTCGGCCGCCGCGAGGGCTGCACGTACGCAGCGCTCCATGGCTCGGGGCCAATCGCCCGCAAAAACGTCGCCGGGTGAAACGTCCCTGCCCCCATCTCCTTGTCGTACGGCTGCATGACGACGCAGCCGCGCTCCGCCCAGTATTGCTGCAGCTTCAAGATCAAATCCTGGAAGCTGAGCACCGCAGACGTTTTTCGCTTAGCCATTGATGAACTACGGACCCTAAAGCCGCGCAGTATATAGGACTTGGGGCACCGTGAAAGCCGCGAGCGGCCACGGCTGCGGCGTTGCCCACCTTCATGGCTCGCTGCGCTGCGCTTTACTTCCGGTGAGCAACGCCTCCGCCACGACCGCTTGCACCAATAAAGTGCGGGCCATAGACGATACGCACCTTTCTGGTGCATACTCTCGGGGCAGCTTTTGTGGCGAGTTAATAAAATCAACGGCTTACACAGCGCACCAAATTGGCACAGTTCGTGCAGTTCATTGGGAAACCTGGCCCGGATGTGCCGGGCGTTTTTATGCTTTTTAGAGACTGGAGGAAAGATTCATGAAGCCCAAGGAGGTTCTCGGCCTTATCAAAGAGTGTGAGGCTAAGTTTGTCGACTTTCGTTTTACGGACACGAAAGGCAAGGAACAACACGTAACAGTGCCCGCTCATATGGTCGACGAAGACCTGTTCGAAGACGGCAAGATGTTCGACGGTTCGTCGATCTCGGGCTGGAAGGGCATCAACGAATCGGACATGATTTTGCTGCCTGATCCTGCGTCGGCGGTTGTAGACGTCTTTTCCGACGAAACCCAGGTGAACCTGCGCTGCGACGTCATCGAGCCTGCGACGATGCAGGGCTATGATCGTTGCCCGCGGTCGCTGGCCGGTCGTGCAGAGGCGTACCTGAAGTCGACCGGGATCGCGGATGCTGCGTACTTCGGGCCCGAAAACGAGTTCTTCGTCTTCGACAGCGTTACCTGGGACGATTCGATGCAGGGCGCGTTTTACAAGGTGGACTCCGATGAGGGCGCCTGGAACACCGATCGCAGCCTGGAGGAAGGCAACACGGGCCACCGCCCGACCGTCAAGGGCGGCTACTTCCCGGTTCCGCCGGTCGACTCGCTGCACGACATTCGTTCGGCAATGTGTCTCGCGCTCGAGGACATGGGGCTGACGACCGAAGTGCACCACCACGAGGTCGCGACGGCCGGACAGGGTGAAATCGGCGTCAAGTTCAACACCCTGGTGCGCAAGGCCGATGAGGTACAGATCCTCAAGTACGTCGTTCATAACGTCGCACACGCTTATGGCAAGACGGCGACTTTCATGCCCAAGCCGCTCGTCAACGATAACGGCAACGGCATGCACGTGCACCAGTCGCTGTTCAAGGGTGGCGACAACCTGTTTACCGGGGACGGCTATGGCGGCCTGTCGGAAACGGCGCTCTATTACATTGGCGGCATCATCAAGCACGCAAAAGCGCTGAACGCGTTTACGAATCCGGCGACGAACAGCTACAAGCGCCTGGTTCCCGGCTTCGAGGCGCCGACGATTCTTGCCTATTCGGCACGCAATCGTTCCGCGTCGATTCGTATTCCTTACGAGTCGAACCCCAAGGGCCGCCGAATCGAAGTCCGATTCCCGGACTCGATGGCCAATCCGTATCTCGCGTTCTCCGCCATGATGATGGCGGGCCTCGACGGCATTACAAACAAAATCCATCCGGGCGACGCCATGGACAAAGACCTTTACGACCTGCCGCCGGAGGAGGAGAAAGAGCTCAAGCTTGTTGCGTTCTCGCTCGACGAGGCGCTGGCCGCGCTCGACGAGGATCGGGATTTCCTCAGGGCGGGCGACGTGTTCTCCGATGATCTGATCGATGCGTATATCGACCTCAAGATGGAGAACGTAACGAGGCTGCGGATGACGACCCACCCGGTCGAATTCGATATGTACTACAGCCTGTAATTGTCAAAAATGTGAACCGGGCGGCATTTTGCCGCCCGGCCACCGGCCCAAATCGGCCTCAAAATTGCTATGCTGACCCTATGGAAATTCGCCCGATTCTGGCCCTGCTCGGCCTGCTCGCGACGGCCGCTGTTTTTGCGGATGTCTGGCGCTGGGTGGATGAAAACGGCGTGGTCCATTTCTCGGATACGCCTGTCGAAGGCGCCGAGCGAGTCGACGTCTCCGAAGCCAGCCGCACTACCGGAGCGCGGGTTTTCACGCCCGCGCCGGCGCTCGCCAGCCAGGCCCGGCCGGGGCAGGCTGAAGAGGAACAGCCGTTCAAGTACGAGAGCCTCGCGATTGCGTCGCCGGCTGCCGAAGAAACGTTATGGAACATAGAAGGCATCCTGAACGTTTCGCTGGCATTGAGCCCGGGGCTGCAGAGCGGGCATCAGGTGCGAGTGTACTTCGACGGCACACCGCAACTGGTCAACAGCACGAGCTTCACGATCGAGGAGGTCTGGCGCGGAGTTCACAACATCCAGGCCGAGGTTCTCGACGAAACGGGCAGGCTGATGATTCGCAGCCAACCGAACCGGTTCTATGTGCAGCAGAACACGGTGAGGGGCATAACGGGACCGTAAATCGCACTCCGCGCTCCGGCGACGATGGCGGCGCCCTGTCCAGGGACCCCAAAAGAATTCTCGACAGCCTCAGCTCCGGCGTCATACTCGTTAATGAAAGCCTCCTGATCGTCGACCTCAACCCGGCGGCCGAAAACATTCTCGGCATCAGCGTGCAACGCGCGCGCGGCAAATCGCTGCTGCGGCTCGTGGACGACGAGCCGGAAATGCGGGACATCCTGGCGCGCGTGCTGCAGACGGGCGATCACTATGCTAACGAGCTGCGGCTCGGACCGACCGAAGTACATGCCGAGGAACGAATCGTCGACTGCCGTGTCGCGCCCATCGACATTGGCAGCGCGGCGTTGATCATCGAAATGACCGACGTCACGCGGCGCTCCAAGATCAGCCGGGAGAACGCGCTCCTGATTCAGCATGGTGCGGGCCGGCAAATGATTCGCCAGCTTGCGCACGAGATAAAAAATCCGCTGGGAGGCATACGCGGTGCAGCGCAGCTGCTTGCGAAGCAACTCAACGACGAGGAGCTGGCCGAGTACACGGACGTCGTCATCAGCGAGACCGATCGGCTCGCCGGGCTCGTGGACACGCTGCTTGGTCCGGGCGGGCCGCCGAACAAGCAACCCGTTAACGTGCATGAGTTGCTCGAGTACGTTGTGCGCCTGATCGAGGCCGAGGGTGTCAAACACGTCAAATTCGAACGCGACTACGATCCCGGCCTGCCGCTCATCGACCTGGATCGTGACCAGATAGTCCAGGCCTTCCTGAACCTCGTCCGCAACGCCGTCGCCGCGCTCGATGGCCTCGGCAATATCAGGCTGCGGAGTCGCGCAGTGACGAACTTCACGATCGGCGATACGCGGCACAGCGTCATCGCGTCGATCGAGATCGAGGATGATGGTCCCGGAATCCCGGCCGACATGCAGGATTCGGTGTTCTATCCGCTCGTAACGAGCCGGCCCGAAGGAACGGGCCTTGGTTTGCCCGCCGCGCAGGAACTGCTGAGCCGCCACGGCGGGCTGATCGAATTCGAAAGCCGGCCAGGTCGCACGGTCTTCTTCGTGCGCATACCGCTCAACCAGGCAGGGACAGGCTCGTGACTGACCGTGCGCTGAATGTCTGGGTCGTCGACGATGACCAATCGGTTCGCTGGGTGCTGGAGAAGGCGCTGCGGCAGGCGAACATGGAAGCGCGCAGCTTCGAACGCGCGGAACACCTGCTGGAGGCCATCGCGCACACCGAGCCGGACGTACTGATTACCGATGTGCGCATGCCGGGCATGAGCGGCATCACGCTGCTCGAGCGTCTCCGCACGACCTGCCCGTCGCTCCCGATCATTGTTATCACGGCGCACTCGGATCTCGAGAACGCCGTCGCCGCCTACAAAGGCGGCGCCTTCGAGTACTTGCCGAAACCGTTCGACATTGACGAGGCCATCGAGCTGGTTCGCAAGGCGGCGCGGCAGAACGGCCATGCCGAGCAGGATGCGGGCGACGCGGGCGGAGACATTCCGTCGCTGATCGGGCAGGCGCCTGCGATGCAGGAAGTGTTCCGATCAATCGGGCGGCTTGCCGGCTCGAGCATGACCGTGCTGATCACGGGTGAATCGGGAACCGGCAAGGAACTCATCGCAAGGGCGCTGCACGAACACAGCCCGCGCGCCAACAAGCCGTTCATCGCGCTGAACACCTCGGCGATCGCAGCCGACCTGCTCGAGTCGGAATTGTTCGGGCACGAAAAAGGCTCATTCACGGGCGCAGATGCGCGCCGCATCGGCCGCTTCGAGCAGGCCGATGGCGGCACGCTGTTTCTCGACGAGATCGGCGACATGTCGCCGGCGCTGCAGACGCGGCTGTTGCGCGTGCTTGCCGAAAGCGAGTTCTACCGCGTCGGCGGGCAAACGCCGATCAGGGTCGACGTGCGGGTTATCGCTGCGACGAACCAGGACCTCGCACGCGCCGTAAAGGAATCGCGATTCCGCGAAGACCTTTATCATCGCCTGAACGTAATTCGAATCGATTCGCCACCGCTGCGCCAGCGACGCGCGGATATCCCGTTGCTGTTCAATCACTATCTTGCGGAGGCGGCGAAGGAACTCGGGGCGGCGCCGAAGTCCATCGATGCGGGCGCACTCGAGATGCTGCAGGGTTACGACTGGCCGGGCAACGTGCGGCAACTCGTCAATGCGACCCGGCGCCTGACGGTGACCGCACCCGGGGCCGTCATAACGACCGAAGACATACCGACGGATCTCGGCGGCAGCGCTTCATCGTACCGCGCTGCGCAAGACTGGACGCAAGGCCTGGCGAGCTGGGCCGAGCAACAGCTGAAGACGGCAAGCGGCCCCCTGCTGGAGACAGCGCTGCCCGAATTCGAGAAGACCCTGATCAGAATCGCGATGAGTCAGACCGGCGGCCACCGCCAGGAAGCAGCAAAGCTGCTCGGCTGGGGCCGCAATACGCTCACGCGCAAGATGAAGTCGCTGCACCTCGACTAGGGAAGCACGAGACCCGGACCGACTCGCCGCCGAGGTTTTTAAATGTAGATTGGTGTCAGTCGGCCAGGCCGACTTCCTGCAACAATGCCTGAAACCGCGGATCATCGCGGATGAAGTCGTAAGCGGGGTTAATCTTCATGCTAAGCACGCTGCGCGATCCAGATCGCTCATCGATAGCGACACGTAATGCTTCGAGCGTTCCTTCGGCGTCACCCATCATCGCCATGAGCTGCGCAAGGTATTCCGTGCCGATCAACGATCGCTCAATCAGGTCGTTACTGAGGTGCCCCGTCACGCCAGACCGAGCATAGGCGATCAGCATATCAGCGATCTCTTGCGCTGCCGCCGCGTCACCGCCGATCGTTGTCGTATAGCTTACGAAGGTATCCGCGCCAGCCGCGTATTGTCCGGACCGCAATTGGTGCAGGAACAGATTGCGCCTGGCGCCAAGGTAGCCCGGGTACGAGACCAGCAAGCTCTTCGCAATATCTATGGCCATGCCATACTGCCGCGCATCGACAAGGATATAGGCCAGATTCATCGTCATTAGCTTCGAATCCGGTTCAACTTCAACCGCATAGCGGGCGACCTGGACAGCCTCATCGGCTTTGCCCCGCCAGGAGAGCGTGTGAGACAGCCAGTGCAGCACGCTCGTGTTATCAGGTTCGATTTCGAGAGCACGTCGGAATGTATCCTCGGCACCTTGCCAATCATAGTAATGAATCAACTTCGACCAGGCGGCGGAGCTGCTTACATAGGGCAGGTCGGCATCAAGCTCCAATGCGCGCGCAACAGCATATGTGGACTGCTCACGCACCATCTTCCGATCGATCGTTGCCGAGTACTCCGGCAATAACATGTACGCATCTGCCAGCCCGGACCAACCAAGCGCAAAATTTGGGTCCAGCTCGACGACTCGCTCGAAGTGCTCGGCCGCGGCCGTAATGGACTCTAAAGTGCGCATCTCGAGTAACTGTTTCCCACTGAAGTAAGACTCAAGCGCGTCGATGCTGTGAGTGGGCACAGACTCAAGCCTTTTGCGTTCGTCGGGGGTTAAAGCGGCCTGCAGCCGATCGGCTATGGCGATTGCAATTTCGCTTTGAATTTCGAACACGTTGGCGGCAGTCAACTCGCGGTCATACTGCTCTGCCCACAGGTACTCGTCCGCAGCAGCATCAATCAGCTGGACATTGATCCGCACCCGCTCACCCGAGCGCTGCACACCCGCCTCCAGGATCGTGGCGACTCCGAGTTCAGCGGCAATTTGCGGGATCGTCTTCGTCGTATTTTCGTACTGGAGGACCGAAGTCCGCGATGTCGTCCTAACTGATGCGACCCGAGAGAGATGCGTTAACAGATCATCGTGAATACCGTCGACAAATGGATCGTTTTGTGCGTCCTGCGTCATATTCGTGAATGGCAGTACGGCGATGGATGCGTCGAGATCTTTAGGCGGGGCTTCGGCGGACCACCAGAAACGGTCCGCGATAAAATACGCGAGCGCCGCTGCGAGCACACCAACGACAACATAGTCGATGTGGCTTCGAGGGCCCTTAGCTCGCTGCGCCTCGCCGCTATCGCGACGCACGCCCTCTGGCGTCAGTTCGAAGGCCCATGCCAGAACCATGGCGACAGGAAAGCCGATGATGAGCAGCAGCAGGACGCCGCGCTGGAATGTCATTGGCAAATCCAGCATCGGTGCTACCGTGCTGACGATTTCCAGCAACAGCCAGGCCGTTGCAAGGTAGACGGCGGCCACCTTGAATACACTGCGCCGGCGCAGTTCCGCAAACAGAGAGATAGCGCCCCCCCGGGTCGGGCGTCAAAGCTGAAGCGAGCCAGTCAGCTCGGCAACCGAACCCAATTCGTGCCTATGCAGATAGTCTAGCAGCCCGGCGTTGATTTTCGGGCACAGCAGCGGGTCGTAGAACAACGCCGTGCCGATGCCGACGGCCGCGGCGCCCGCGATCAGGAATTCGATCGCATCGTTGGGTGTCGTGATGCCGCCCTGGCCAATGATCGGCACGTTGTGCGCTTTGGCCACCTCGTAGACCTGCCGGGTCTTGAGCAGGGCGATCGGTTTGATCGCGGGACCGGACAGTCCACCGCGCACGTTGCCGATGATCGGCCTGCGCTGCTCGATGTCGATGGCCATGCCCATGACCGTGTTGATCACGGCGAACCCGTCGGTGCCGGCCTCGATGCAAAGGCGCGCGTTCTGCTGGATGTCGGTCTGGTTGGGCGACATCTTGGTGATGATCGGCTTCTTCGTTTCTGCGCGGCAGGTCGCGACAACGCGGGCCGACATCTCGGGCACGTTGCCGAACTGAACACCGCCTTCCTTGACGTTGGGACAGGAGATGTTGATCTCGATTGCGTCGATCGGCGAATCATCGAAGCGCCGTGTCACCTCGGCGTACTCCTCGAGCGTCGAGCCGCTGACGTTGGCGATGAATCGCGTCTCCTCGAAATCGAGGCCCGGCAGGATCTCGTCGACAACTTTGTCGACCCCCGGGTTCTGCAGGCCAATCGAGTTGAGCATGCCCATAGGTGTTTCGCAGACCCGGTGCGGCTTGTTGCCGAGACGGGCGAGGCCCGTCGTTCCTTTCAGCACGACGGCGCCGACGTCCCGGTTCGAGAACCCCTCGACGCGCGTGTATTCCTCGCCGAAGCCGACACATCCCGACAGCAGCACGATCGGCGAGTCGAAAGACAGTCCGCAGAAGTCGACGTGCAGGGGGTTGGATTTTGACGCGCTCATCGGATGCGGCATTCTACGCCAATGTTCCACCTGATTCTCTACCAGCCCGAGATCCCGCCAAATACGGGAAATGTCATCCGCCTGTGCGCCAACACGGGCGTCGGGTTACACCTGATCCAGCCGCTGGGATTCGACCTCGAGGAAAAGAAACTGCGCCGGGCAGGCCTCGACTACCGGGAGTTCGCGAGCGTGCGGACGCACGCATCGCTCGAGGACTGCCTGGAGTCGCTCGGGCAACCGCGCGTCTTTGCCCTGAGCACGAGGGGAACGACACGGCACGATGTGCCGCGCTATGACAAAGACGACGCGTTCCTGCTCGGGCCCGAGACACGCGGGCTGCCGCAGCGGGTCCTGGACGCGCTGCCTGCAGAACAATGCCTGCGCCTGCCGATGCGGCCGGACAATCGCAGCCTGAATCTGTCCAATACGGCCGCGATTATCGTCTACGAGGCCTGGCGGCAGCTCGGCTTCGAAGGCGGCGGCTAGGCTTCTGCCGGCTCGATATTGCTGTTGAGCCGGAACTGGTTACCCGGGTCGTAACGCCCTTTGATTGCCCGCAGTCGCGCATAGTTCGGGCCGTAGTTGCCCGGCACCTCGTCGCCATCGAAATCGATGTTGTCGTAGTAGCCGCCGAGATGCGGCTCGAGTGCCCGATAGTACTCGCGGCAGGCAGCGATCAGTTCGTCGTCCTGCTCGGGGTCCATCCAGCCGCCCGCGATGACAATCATGATTTCGGCGTTGCGGTGCGGGAAGGCCGTGTCGAGTTCGCCGACACGTTTTACGGCCCCGCCGGCCACATGGTTGCCGACGAATACGCGCGGGTCGTCGGCATCGATCATCGTGTCGACGAGACCCTGCGTCCATTCCTTGACCATGCCGTTCTTGGCATAGGAGCGAATGCCGTGCCCGAACGGCACGTCGTTGATCGTCTGCAGATAGCTGTAGTCGCGGAGCTGAACATCGTCGACCATGGGCGTGCCGATCCTTCGCAACGGGGCAAGTTCCGCTTCGCCGGCGGCGGGGTCGCCGTTATAAACAACGTCGACCATGATGATGCGGTTGCCATCCGGCATCGTCGCGATGTTGGGCCCGACGTACATCTCGTCGGACAGGCCTGCCGACCATTCGGCATAGAACTCGAGCACGTCGCGAGCCTGGTCAACCGGCCAGACGATATTCCCCGAGAAGATGTTGCGCTCGAACGGGTGCAGCCGGTACTCGAACTCGGTCACGACGCCGAAGTTGCCGCCGCCACCGCGGATTGCCCAGAACAGCTCCGGCTCCTCGTCAGCGCTGATGCGACGAACCGTGCCGTCGGCGGTGACGATCTCGGCGCCGGTGACGTTGTCGATGGTCAGGCCGTACTTGCGGTTGAGCCGGCCGAAGCCGCCGCCCAGCGTGTATCCGCCGACGCCCGTGTGCGAGACGACCCCGGCCGTGGTTACAAGGCCCTTCCCGAGCGCTGCGGCATCGAGGCCGCTCAGCAGTGCGCCGCCCTGTGCGCGGGCTCGCTGCGCCTCGGCATCGACGTTTACGGCGTTCATCTGCGAGAGGTCGATGACGATGCCGTCATCGCACACGGACTTGCCGGGCCAGCTGTGCCCGCCACCGAGCACGGCAGTCAGGACGCCGTTATCGCGAGCGAAAGCCACCGCGTTGCTGGCATCCTCGGCGCTCAGGCAGCGCGCGATCAGCGCCGGGCGCTTGTCGTGCATGCCGTTCCAGATCGTGCGGGCGCTGTCGTAATCGGGATGGCCCGAGAGAATGACCGGGCCGGTCATCGCATCGCCGAGCTCCCTGATGGCGGCCCGCTCCAGTTCGATGGATGCGCCGTCCAGCGAAACCGCGGCAAGGCTCGTGTCAGCCTCGGTGGCCACGGGCGCCTTGCGTTCGCAGCCAGACAGGACGGGCATCGCGGTCAACACGCCGGCCGCGACTGCCGTGCGGCAAAACATTCTTCTATCCATAACGGTTCCCCTGATCTTGGTTATTATGCGGTCGGTTCGATATTGCTGTTCAGCCTGAACAGGTTGCCGGGGTCGTATTGCCCCTTGATTTTCGCCAGGCGGCCATGTGCCGGACCAAAGTTGCTTGTCGCTGCATCGCCGTCGAAGTCGATGTTGTCGTAGTAGCCGCCCGTAAATGGCGCGAGCTTCGCAAACCAGGCACGCATCATGGCCATGGCCTCGTCGTCCTGTTCGGGATCGGTCCAGCCACCGCCGACGCTGATCATCGTCTCGGCATTGCGGTGCGGAAACGCCGTGTCGAGCTCGCCGACACGCTTGACCGCGCCTCCAGCCGTGTGCGTGAAGAACGCCGCGCGCGGGTCGGCAACGAATGACTCGATCAGCACGTCGATCAATTCCTGCGTAATCTCCTTGACCATGCCGTTCTTGGCGTAAGACCGAATACCATGACCGAAGGTCGCATCTTCATGCGTCTGCAGCACGTTGTAATCCTGCACCTTGACGCCGTCATCCATGATCTTGCCAACATTTCGAAGCGGCTCGAGCTCCTTCTCGCCGATGGCCGGGTCACCGTTGTATACAACCTCCATGACGATGACGCTGGTCCCGTCGGGCATCGTTGCCATCATCGGTCCGACATACATTTCGTCAGAGAGGCCGAGATACCAACCGCCGTAAAAGTCGAGAACATCGCGAGCCTCGGATACAGGCCAAACGATGAGCCCGGAAAGCACGTTTCGATCAAATGGATAAAGCTCGTACTCGAACTCGGTGACGACGCCGAAGTTGCCGCCGCCGCCGCGGATCGCCCAGAACAGATCAGGCTCGTCCTGTTCGCTGATGCGGTGAATCTTGCCGTCGGCCGTAACGATCTCGGCCGAGCGCAGCACGTCGATCGTCAGCCCGTAGCTGCGATTGAGTCGACCGAAACCGCCGCCAAGCGTGTAGCCGCCAACGCCCGTGTGCGACACGACACCTGCCGTTGTGATGAGCCCGTGTTCGTGCGCGGCGGCGTCGAGCGCACCGAGCAGCGCGCCGCCCTGAGCATAGGCGCGGCGCTTGTCCGGGTCGGCCGTGACCGCGTGCATCTGTGACAGGTCAATCACAATGCCATCATCGCAGCCAGACTTGCCGGGCCAGCTGTGTCCGCCGCCGCGGACTGCTGTCAGAATCTCCCGTTCGCGGGCGAACGTGACCACATTGCTGACGTCGTCGCTATTCAT
>WVYQ01000017.1:141800-191608 GCA_011772865.1 Woeseiaceae bacterium
CGCCGAGCTCGCGGATAGCCGCTTTCTCGAGCTCGATTTCGGCGCCGCCGAGAGACACGGCAGCAATGCTCGTGTCGGCTTCTGTCGCTATGGGCGCTTTGCGCTCGCAGCCCGGGAGCATCGGAATAGCCGCGGCCACGCTTGCAGCCAATGCGCTACGGCAGAAGTGACGTCGGTTCATGAACACCCGCCCCAGTTTTTATATACCTATTGCCAGCAATCATAGAAGATTGGCGGGCATTTGCCAGCTGGACAGCTAATGCGTCGGGGCAGCCGCCGGACGCGGCACGGTGCTTTTTCCTAGTGGTTCTCCGGCTTGAGTTCGCGCGACATTAACGCCTGGACGGCCTCGCGAGGAGACGTACCTTCATAGAGTATTTGGTAAATCTGCTGGCAAATCGGCATTTCGATGCCGAGTTCATCGGCAACCTCCTTGACAGCTTCGGCAGCCAGGACGCCCTCGACGACCTGCTGAATCTCTTCCTGGGCCTCCGCAACGGTCTTGCCGCTGGCCAGCGCAAGACCCATGCGACGGTTACGGGACAGGTTGTCGGTGCAAGTCAGGACGAGATCGCCCATGCACGCGAGACCCATGAAAGTCTCTCGCTTGGCGCCAAGCGCGGTGCCGAGCCTGGATAGCTCGACGAGCCCGCGGGTAATCAGCGCAATCCTGGTGTTGGCGCCGAAGCCGAGGCCGTCCGACATGCCGGCCGCAATCGCGAGCACGTTTTTAACGGCGCCGCCGACCTCGACTCCAATCATGTCGTCGGACGTGTATGCCCGGAAGTTGCCACTCGATAACGCCTTGGCAAGGTCTTGTGCGAATGCGGTGTCATTCGCCGCTATGGTCATCGCTGTGGGCAGGCCCTCGGCAACCTCCTTGGCAAATGTGGGCCCAGAGAGCACGGCCATCGGCCTGTCTGCGCCGAGGACCTCTTCGGCAACCACGTGCGGCAATTTACCCGTGTGAAGCTCGAACCCTTTCGTGGCCCAGCATACCCGCGAGTCGTCCCGAAGCAGTGGCTTGATCGTGGTCAGCGTTTCGCGCAGGCCATGGCTCGGCACGACGACGAGGACGTCACGAACCCCGTCCAGGCAGGCCTTGAGATCAGGATTGGCGACGAGATTGGGTGGAAATGCGACGCCCGGCAAGTAGCGTTTGTTCTCGGCGGTGGCGGCCATTTCCTCGAGCAGGTCGAGCTCGAGAATGCCGCCGAGCCGAACGTCGCTGCCGCAGCGAGCAAGCTGCATCGCAAGCGCCGTTCCCCACGACCCGGCGCCGACAACGGCTACTTGCTTTGCAGCAGATTCGCTTATCAGTGCTTCTCCGCCGCCTCGGCTTCCTGTTGCGCCACTTGCTGCCGCGATTGCATGTAAAGCGCGTCGAAGTTGATCGGCTGCAGGACAAACTCGGGGAAGCCGCCCTTCGAGACCGAGTTGGCAATGGTCTCGCGAGCATATGGGAAAAGGATGTTCGGGCAAAAGCTGCCGATGATAGCGCCGAACTCTTCTTCGCCGTAGCCGTCGATTTGGAACAGGCCGGCCTGCTGAACCTCTACGAGGAACAGCGTCGAGTCATCTTCCTTGGCATCGACCGTAATGGTCAGTACGACCTCGTGCAGGTTGTCCTCGCCTTCGACGGCCTTGTGGCTGCTGCGCAGGTTCAGGTCTGTCTGTGGCTTCCATTCGCGAGCGCGAAAAATGTCCGGCGCCTTGGGGGACTCGAACGAGAAATCTTTGACGTAAATCTTGTTGATCGAGAAATGTTTCTGCCCTTCGTTAGTAGTTTCTTCTGCCATGCTGATTTCCTGTTATGACCTTTTACCTTTGCTTTTTGTCTTCTTGCCGGTGACGACCGGAAGACCAGCCTGGCCCCAGGCGGCCATGCCGCCCTTTAGCGTGTATGCGCTTTCGAAGCCTGACTGCCGCAACATCGCGACTGCTTTGGTTGAATTGATGCCCGAATCACACACGGCGATCAGGGGCCTGGACTTGCTCAAATCGTCTTTCTTTGCGTCGAACTCGTCGAACGGAATGTTTTTCGCATTAACGATGTGGCCACGCGAGAATGCCTCCGCGTTGCGAAGGTCGACGATGGCCGCGTCACTGTTGATCAACGTGACGGCCTCGCCTGGCGCTATTGCGACCATGCCACTCGCCTTGCGGCGCAGCTCCGAAAAAATCAGCACGAAAAAACTGATCATGAGAGCCAGCACCAGCAACGTGTGATTGCCGGCGAATTCGAAAATTCTTTCCATCTAGTGTCTGGGGCGGGAGATGAGGCGCCCGGGTTGTGGCAAAGCACGCATTATACCAAACTGCCGGTTCATGAAAGCGCTCGCTTCTCTTACCTTGCTTCTTTTCCTGGCGGCAAATTCCGCGATGACCCAGGAGACCGGGGGCGAGCTGGCCAAAATCAAGGAGCAGGAACTCGAGGAGGTTCGTGAGCGAATTTCGGACCTCAAAAAGAGCATGGACCGCAGCGCCGACGCGCGCGAGAAAATCACGTCCGAGCTCCAGGAGGCCGAAATCGAAATCTCCGAGAAACGGATCCGCCTCCGCGAACTCGAACGCGAGCGCGACTACAGCGCCCGGCGCAAGGACGAACTCGATTTGCAGCTGGCCAGACGAGAAGCTGAACTCGACGAAGAATCAGCCGAGCTGGCCGAACAAGTACGCGCGGCGTATATGAGCGGTAACCAGGAACGCATCAAGTTACTGCTGAATCAGCGCGACCCGGCGACGCTCGGGAGACTCATGGCGTACTACGGTTATCTCAATGACTATCGCAGCGCCAACATCGAAGCCGTAACCGGAGCCATTCGTGAGCTGGCGGAACTGCGCAGCGCGGTTGCCGCCGAAGAGGCGCGCATCGCAAGCCTCGCACGGGAGCGCTACGATGAACTCACGCGCCTGAGCAAGTTCCAGGACAAGCGGCAGGAACTGCTGGCGAGCCTGCAGAAAAAGCTCGAAGACGAAGGCAAGGAGGTCGAAAGGCTGGCCGCGCAGGAAAAAGACCTGACGCGCCTGATAGCCGAGCTGACAACCATCCTGTCGGATTACCCGATCAACTCCGAGGACCCGTTCAGCGAACACAAGGGCAGGCTGACATGGCCGGTTGCGGGCAACTTGCTGCATGATTTCGGTCAGCCCAGGGCGAGCAACCAGCTCAAGTGGAACGGCGTTGTAATCGCCGCACCGCGCGGGCGGGAAGTCCGGTCGGTTTACCATGGACGCGTCGCTTTTGCGGACTGGCTGGCTGGCCTCGGTCTCCTGGTCATTGTCGATCATGGTGAGGGTTACATGACCCTGTATGGTTATAACGAGACCATTCTGAAAAATGCTGGCGACTGGGTAGCTCCAGGAGATGTGATAGCGACCGTGGGCGACAGTGGCGGGCGGAGCCAGTCGAGCCTCTACTTCGAGCTGCGCCAGGGCACCAGGCCGCTGGATCCGCGGCAATGGGTAACCCGGCGCCCGGGGCAATAAATCGTGCGCTGATGTGTGGGAGCCGGTCCGACGCTGTGCTATCGTCAGAATTGCTGTCCAGGCGGGCACCGTGAGCAGGGACGCAGGAGAATCGTATGTTATTGAAAACCAGAGCAATTCTGGTTGTGGTCGTCGGTACCGTATTGGGCCTGAGCCTGTCGTTCAGCGGCGGTTTTCTGGCCGATCGGCCAACGGCCGAAGAACACGACAGGGCCATGGAACAGGCGCTGCTGTTCGCCGAAGTCATGCAGCGCGTCAAGCGAGAATATGTCGAACCCGTCGACGAAACCGTGCTTCTCGACGCGGCCATTCGCGGCATGGTCTCCGACCTCGACGCGCACTCCGAGTTTCTCGATGCTCAGGAATATCGCGACATACGCATCAGCACGACCGGTAGCTACACAGGCATCGGCATCGAGGTGACCGAGCAGGAAGGCGTACTTACGGTCATATCACCGATGGCCGGCTCGCCTGCCGCGAGATCGGGAATTCAAAGCGGCGACGCGATAATTGCAATCGACGGGCACGCGGTTGAGTCTGGCAGCATGCGAGAGGCGATGGGGCGCATGCGCGGCCGGCCAGGAACGAAAATCAGCCTGACTGTAGATCGTGATGGCGAAGCCATCACACATGAAATGCGCCGTGAAGTGATTCGGGTGGCCAGCGTGCACCACAAGCTGCTCGACAATGCTTACGGCTATGTCCGCGTTAACCAATTCAGCGAATCGACCTCGCGTGAACTCAGCCGTGCCATCGACCAGATGCAGGACGAATACGCCGGCATGCTCGAAGGACTCGTGCTTGACCTGCGCAACAACCCGGGTGGTGTGCTCGATGCCGCAGTCGACGTTACCGACCTGTTCCTCGATTCGGGCGTTATTGTCTCGGCCGAAGGCCGCACGGCCGATTCACGCTTCCGGCGCTCGGCGCATCGCGGCGATGTTCTGGACGGCGCGGAGATGATCGTGCTCGTCAATGAAGGATCGGCGTCGGCGTCGGAGATCGTGGCGGGCGCGCTGCAGGACCATGGCCGTGCGACGGTGGTTGGCACGCCGACGTTTGGCAAGGGACTTGTTCAGACGGTCATGCCACTGTCCAAGGGACGGGCAATCAAGCTGACGACGTCTCGATACTACACACCATCAGGCGACTCCATCCACGAGACCGGCATCACGCCCGACGTCTTTGTCGAGAACACGCCGGGTTATCCCGAAATGAGCTTGTCGGGCATCGTCGACCCCGAGAACGACCCGCAACTGATCGAGGCCGTCGAGCGCCTGCAACGACAAAGGGTGATGCACAGCAAGGCGCCATGAGCTGGCGCAAGACCGCTCTCGTAGCAGCCGCGGTGCTGCTGGCCGGCCAGGCCGACTCCGAGTCCCGCCCGCGGATAGCGATCATAATCGATGACCTCGGCTATCATCTCGCAGCCGGTAAGCGAGCAATAGCCCTGCCCGGCCCGGTCACCTTCGCCGTGCTGCCCGAGACACCGAGGGGCAGCGAGCTGGCGAGACTGGCGCATGAGAATGGCAAGGATGTGCTTTTGCACCTGCCGCTCGAGGCCGTCAACCATATAGGCGCCGCCGAGCCGGGCGGTATGGTGCTGGATATGAGCCGCGAGAACTTTCGAGCGACATTCGCCAGCGCGATCGCCGCGGTACCGCATGCGATTGGCGTCAGCAGCCACAGGGGCAGCCTGCTTACGCGGCACCCGGGACACATGGCGTGGCTCATGAAGGAAATTCGCACGCGCGAAGACCTGTTCTTCATTGACAGCTATACGACCCATCACAGCATTGCGCTCAAGCTGGCGGCCGAGGAGGGCGTGCCCGCGACGAAACGCGATGTATTCCTCGACCATGAGCGCTCGGTCGAGGCGGTAGAGCGGGAGCTAGAGCGCCTGAAGGCCAAGGCGCGAAAAAGAGGCCACGCCATAGCAATCGGCCATCCCTTTCCCGAGACGCTCGAGGTGCTCGAAAGGGAGCTGCCGCTGCTGGAGGAACAAGGCTTCGACCTCGTGAGAATCAGCGATCTGCTACACGCGGAATGGAACCGCATTTGATCGACATGTTCTAATAAGAGCATTACGTAAGTGCACCGTCCGATGATCAGAACTCTCGCTTCACCAACGCCGGTATTTTTCATGCTCTCACTCCTGGTCGCGTCGAATGCCGCAGCCCAGGAGGAAGAGGCCGCCCCGAAAGAGGACGTCGCGTGCACGATGCAGTACGACCCGGTCTGTGGGGTTGATGGCCAGACGTATAGCAACGATTGCGTAGCGCGCGTGGCCGGCGTCGAGGTGGCGAGCCAGGGGATGTGTCCGACCGGCGACTCCGGTTGTCCGGAAACCTACGACCCGGTGTGCGGCATCAATGGCACAACTTATATCAATGAATGTTTTGCCAGGTTGTCAGGCGTGCAAGTGGCGGGTCTCGGCGAGTGCACACCAAGCGGGTGCCCGGGTATTGAAGAGCCGGTTTGTGGCATGAACGGCCGGACTTACATCAACCGCTGCGAAGCGGATTCCGAGCGGGTCCCGATCCAGCGCATCGGCTTATGTGATCTCGACAATTGTCCACAAGTGTTTGCCCCGGTTTGTGCTGATGGCGTCACTTATGACAACGCTTGTTCTGCCGAGAAAGACGGCTTCCTGACTTATACGCAGGGAATCTGCAATGTTCGTCCTTGCCCGACGATTTTCGTACCGGTTTGCGGTGCTGACGGCATGACGTACGGCAATGCCTGCCAGGCGGAGCGCCGTGGTATCCGCATCGACTACGCGGGAGTCTGTGAGGGCCAGGGCAGGAACTGCCCGCGGGAGTATGCTCCCGTCTGCGGCATCGACGGCGTCACCTACGAGAACGAATGCCAGATAGAAAACGCCGGCGTGACCAAGGCCTACGCCGGCGCCTGTGCTGGTAACTAGCTGCAGTTAGGGATACGTGTAGCTCGCACCGAAACCGAGCGGCAGGCCGATCGCGTAGTAGATCAGCAGGAACACTGTCCAGCTGGCGAGGAACCAGAGCGAATACGGCAGCATCATGGCGGCCAGCGTGCCGATACCCGTGCCCTTCACATAGCGCTGGCAGTAGACGACGACCAGCGGAAAGTACGGCATCAGCGGCGTGATGATGTTCGTGCTCGAATCGCCCACGCGATAAGCCGCCTGCGTCAGGTCGGGCGAAATTCCCAGCGTCATGAGCATCGGTACGAAAATCGGCGCCAGCAGCCCCCACTTGCCGCTGGCCGAACCCACGAACAGGTTGACGAAACCGGTCAGCAGGACGATGCCGACGATCAGGATAGACGGATAATCCTGCAGGCCCTTGAGCGCTTCGGCGCCCGCCAGTGCGAGCAATGTGCCGAGGTTCGATGCGCCGAACGAATAGACGAACTGGGCAATGAAAAACATGATGACCAGGTAATACGCCATCTGGTGCATCGCATGTGTCATTCCCTGAATGACATCCTTCATGCCCTTGAGGGTTCCAGCCACATAGCCGAACACGATGCCCGGGATCAGGAACAGGAAAAAGATCAGTGCGACGATGGCGCGCATGATCGGAGCCTGGAACGTCGCGAGGTTGCCGCTTGCATCGCGCCATGGCGACGACTCGGGCAAGAGCGAGAAAACGAGAACCACGATGCCGAGCAGCATGACGATCAATGCCCAAATGAGACCCTTGCGCTCCTGGGGCTGCAGCTCGTGCAGCTCGGGGAGGTCCTCCTCGTCGCCGTCGATCGGCGTTCCACTAATGCGCGGCTCGACGATCCGGTCGGTAATCCACCAGCCGAGGCCGATGATCAGCACCGACGACGCGGTCGTGAAGAAGTAGTTATTGAGCGTGTTGACCTCGATCGCCGGGTCCAGCAGCTGTGCGCCGCCCTGGGTAAGGCCCTGCAGCAGCGGATCGAGGGCGGCCGGTACGAAATTCGCCGAGAAGCCGCCCGAGACTCCGGCAAAGGCCGCCGCGATGCCGACCAGCGGATGTCGCCCTGCCGCATAGAAGATCACGCCGCCAATCGGGATGACGAGAACGTAGCCGGCATCAACAGCCGAATGGCTGACGATGCCGACGAGGATGACCATCGGCGTCAGCAGCCACTTCGCCGTGACGTTGAGTAATGCTCGTATACCGGTCGTTATAAAACCGGAGTGCTCCGCAACGCCGATGCCAAGCATCGCGACGAGTACGGTGCCAACGGGCCCGAACTGAACGAAGTTCGTTACGAGGCCGGTCATGAACGTCGTGAACGCGTTGCCGGTAAGCTGGTTGATGATAACGATCGGTTCCTGGGAACGCGGATCGATAAAGCTGAAAGAAACGTAGGACAGCATCCACGACAATACCCAGACGACGAAGAGTAACGCGATGAACAACACTGCCGGATCGGGCAGCTTGTTGCCGATGCGTTCTACGGCGCCGAGAAATCCGCCGTCCCCATTACCGGGAACCTGCACAGCTTGTTCTTGTTGTTCTTCTGACATTCGTTTTCTCCCTTACCAGCCGCAGGATCGGCCTTCGTTCTGTTCCTCGAGATAGCCCATGAGCGGTGCGAAGTAATCGACGATCGCCGACGCGTCCATCTCCTGGGTGCCCGTCAGCTTCTCGAGGGTCTCCTGCCACGGGGCGCTCTGCCCCGCTTCGAGCATGGCCTGGAACTTGGCACCGGCCTCTTCATTGCCAAAGACCGAGCATGAATGCAGGCCGCCCTCATGTCCGGCGATCTCGCACAGCGAGCGATGGAACTGGAATTGCAGAATCCGGGCAAGAAAATAACGCGTGTAAGACACGTTTCCGGGAACGTGATACTTGGCGCCAGGATCGAAATGCTCCTCGGTCCGCTCAACGGCCGGGGCGATGCCCTGGTACCGCTCGCGCATCTCCCACCACCCCTTGTTGTAATCTTCCGGAGAGATCTCGCCGGCGTATACGGCCCAGCGCCATTCGTCGATCAGCTTGCCGAATGGCAGGAACGCGATCGAGTCGAGCGCTTTTTGCATCTGCCGGTTGATCAGGGCCTGGTCACTTTCCTCGGCCGATCCGATCAGCCCGACCTCGGCTAGATAGTCCGGCGTCATGGATAGAACGACGGTATCGCCGATGGCTTCATGGAACCCGCCGTGGGCGCCACCCTGAAACAGCGGATCCTGATTCCTGTAAGCGCCCTGGTAGTAGTTGTGGCCGAGTTCGTGGTAGATCGTGCGCAGCATGTCGGCCGTGGGCTCGATGCACATCTTGATGCGCAGGTCGTTGCCGCCGTCGAGACCCCAGGCGCTGGCGTGACACTGTACTTCGCGGTCACGGGGTTTCGTGAACTGGGATCGCGCCCAGAACGTATCGGGAAGGCGCGGCATGCCGAGCGACACGTAGAAGTTCTCGGCCGAGCGCACCATTTCCTGCGGTGAGTAACTCTTCGCCGTCAGCGTGCTGTCGACGTCGAGGTCGGAAACGCCCGGGTACGGTTCCAGCAGGTCGTATATGGCAATCCATTCCTGCGCCCACATGTTGCCGAGGATATGCGCCGGGATCGGGCCGTCCTGCGGCACCTTGTCTTCGCCGTAGACTTCGCCGAGCTTCGCGCGCACATGGCAGTGAAGTTCGTCATAAAGCGGCTTGACCTGCTCCCAGAGCCGCTCGCTCTCGGTACGAAACTCGTCGGGACTCATGTCATAGTTTGCGCGCCACATTTCGCCGAGGTTTTCATAGCCCAGTGAATTTGCCCCTTCGTTGGCCAACTCGACATAGCGCCGGTACTTGTCACGCATCGGGACAGAAATTTCGCGCCAGCCTTCCCAGAGTTCGAGCAGTTCGTCGTAGTCGCGCACCTGCTGCATCAACTGCTCGAGTTCCGCACCGGGAATACATTCGTTCTCAGAACGGCAATATTTGCCCTCGCCGTACATGCCGGAAATCTCGGTGGCAATCTCCATCAGCTCACGACGTTTCGCGTCATCGTCCGGCGTCGGCAATGACGTGCCGAGCTTCAGCAGGTTGAGCGCGCGCCGCGTCTGCGGATCGAGCTCCATGTCGTCATAGGCCAGTGCCTGCGCAACGGTCTCGCTGTGCCATTTCGCATAGCGCTCATTGGCGAGGGAGCTGAGTATCGCGGTGTCCTGGTTGATATAGGTGGCGCGCACCCAGCCGGCGGCACCGCCCTCCCGGTTCAGCTCCTTCAGTTCTTCGTTGACGCGCGCCACGAACTCTTCGGCCGTTTCGGTGGGCGCGGCCGCGGTCGCATCATCATCTGCTGCCTGCTGCGTGCACGCAGTAAGAGCAATCGCAAGCATGGAGCCCACAAGCAGTTTTACTGTGTGTTTCATGAGTTCTTCCTTACAGATGTTTTTTAGTGCACGCCGTGCATTCCGCGCCTCAAGAGTGGAGAAACGAGTAACACGACCACGCCGACGCCTAGCCCGACGTACATCAGGAATTCAAAAAGCTGCGTATAGGTTGCGAGCGCACTCGCAGAGTCGGCCACCTCGCCGCCTTCAGTGGCCAGAGCAGCCATCTTGCCGAGCCGTGTGGCGACCGTCTCGGACAGCGCCGTTGCCAGGAACCACGTGCCCATGCTGACGCCGACGACACGGCCTATCGATAGCTTGGTGACAGCGGACAGCCCGACCGGAGACAGGCACAGCTCACCGGTCGTGTGCAGCAAATACGCGAGGATCAGCCAGACCATCGCGACCTTGCCCGCTTCATCCGGAAACTGTGCGCCGAGCACGAGGGCGCCGAAGCCGAGGCCTGCCTGGATGATGCCGAGGCCGAACTTGACCGGTGTCGACGGCTCGAGGTTCTTCTTCGCGAGCCAGACCCAGAGAGCGGCGAACGGCAGCGCGAGGAGCATGATGAAGCCGGCGTTGAGCGAGCCGAACTGCGCAGCCGTAAACGTTACGTTTCCGGCGGTTCGGTCGACAACGCGATCGGCGAACAACGTCATCGATCCGGCGGATTGCTCGAACAGCGCCCAGAACACGATGGTTGTCAGAATCAGGAACATGAGCACCACGGTACGGCCGAACTCGTCCGAGTTATGCGTCATGAAGCCATAGATGACGAACGCGACGACCAGGGTGACAGCGAGATAAAGGCTGTATTCGGCGATCGCAGCGCTCGTCGGCAGGAAGGCCGGCATGTGGCCGAGGTTGGCCAGCACGGTATAGATACCGGCGAGTATGGTCACCGCCGCGAACACGTAGGCGATCCTGTTGTCCTGGTCCATCCTCGTGTGAATCATCGAATAAAGAATGATGCTCACGATGGCGACGATCAGGAACACGTTCTGCGTGAGCAGGACAACGGGTTCGTGCTGCACGAGGAGCCAGAACACGCCCAGCACAGGCAGGCTCAGCAGGTAGATCGACCATTCACGACTGATCGGGCCGAAGATCTTTTCCTGCAGCTTCTCCGGCTCGGCCGGTTCGGCATGGCCGTGCAGGAACTTTTGCCCGTACGAGAACGAAATCAGGCCGATGATCATGCCGATGCCGGCCGCGCCGAAGCCGTACTTCCAGCCGAAGGTTTCACCGAGCCAGCCGCACAGCAGCGTGGCGACGAACGAGCCGATGTTGATGCCCATGTAGAAAATCGTAAAGCCCGAATCACGACGCGGGTCGTCCTCGGCATACAGCTTGCCGACGATCGTCGAGATATTGGGCTTCAGGTACCCGACGCCCATCACGATCAACGCGAGGGCCAGGTAGAACACATTGAGTGCCGCCGTGTCACGGAACATGATCGACTCGGCCAGGATCGTACCGGCAACGAGGACCTCGCCGCTGGCAAGGGTAAGGTCTTCAACCAGCGTCATCCCGGCCGGGTAGTTGACCGCCTGGTGACCCTCCACGGCCATCAGGATGTGGCCCAGCGACAGCAATACGCCGCCGAACAGAACCGACTTGCGCATGCCGAGAAAGCGGTCTGCAATCAGTCCGCCGATGACGGGCAGCGCATAGACGAGACCGGCGTAAGAGCCGAGAACATCGAGGCCCATCTCGTCGCTAAACAGGTGGTACTTGGTCAGGTACAGGAGCAGCAGGTATTTCATTCCATAGAATGAAAAGCGCTCCCAGAGCTCTGTCGTGAAACAGACGTACAGGCCTTTCGGGTGGCCCAGAAAATCCTCGTCGCTGCTGTAGTCTTCCGCTGTCGCGGCCACAGAGTCTGTCATTATTATTTCCCCCGGCTCGAAGCCTGAGCCGCGATTTCCTATCAGGATGGGCTAGGCATTAAACACTATTTCACATGTAACTTGCTACTTGACTGAGACGGTCTCAGGCTCCTCGGGTTTCTTCGCAAACACGCGCGACATAATGATTCCAGCCTCGTACAACAGGTAGACCGGTACGGCCAGCAAGGTCTGGCTGATAACGTCGGGGGGCGTCAGCAGCATGCCGACAATAAATGCCATCAGGAACACATAGGGCCGGGCTTTGCCGAGCTTCTCGGGCGTGGTCAAACCGGTCCAGACGATGAGCACGGTCGCGATCGGTACCTCGAACGCGATACCGAATGCGAGGACGATCGTCGTGATGAAATCCAGGTACGCCGATATATCGGTCATCATCTCGACGCCTGACGGTGTAATCGCCGTAAAAAAGCCGAAGACCAGCGGGAAGACAACGAAATAGGCAAATGCGACTCCGGCATAAAAAAGCAGGATGCTCGATGCCAGCAACGGAAACGCGAAACGTTTTTCTTTCTTGTACAGCCCCGGGGCGACGAATGCCCAGACCTGATAAAGCACGACCGGCATTGCGATGAACAGCGCGACAAAAAACGTCAGCTTGAACGGCGTCAGCAGCGGCGACGCAACGGCAGTCGCGATCATCTGCTGACCGGGCAACACTTCGATCAGCGGTTTCGAAACGACTTCGAAAATGTCCTGCGCAAACGGGATCAGCACCACAAACAGAACGATGACGGCTGCTGCGATCTTGATCAGGCGACTGCGCAACTCGATCAGGTGGGACAGCAGCGTGCCCTCGGCGAGTTCCTCTTCTTCCTGTTTGGCTTCGACATCGCTCATGCGCTCTTTTCCTGTTCGTCGTCGCTTTCCTCGTCGTGCAACGGCGAGTAAGTGTCGTCGTCCTGCGGGATATAAGCTTCGGCCTCAGTCACGGCGTCGGTTTCGGCATCCGGGTCGTAGTCATGGGTCGAATCGGCAGGGTTCCCTGCTGCAGGAGTTACCGGCGGTGCGATGCGCGGTGCCGTGGGCCTGAAGTTTTCGTCAAGATCCAGCTCATCTTCGAGTTGTCGTTTCATGGCGCGGGTCATGCGCCGCGCTTGCCCGATCCAGCTGCCGAGCTGGTTGGCAATCTGCGGCAACCGCTTGGGCCCGAGCACGATGAGCCCAATCAGTAGCAGGATAATGAGTTCGGAAGAGCCGACCCCGGACATAGCGAACAGTCGACTTACGCGTCTTTGCGGTTCTCTTCAACCGGCGTGTTTTCGAAATTGGCGTCTTCCTGCTTCGTCTCGTCGCTGAGCTCGCCCTTGGCTTCCTCGGCATCCGACATTGCGCTGCGAAAGCCCTTCACCGCATTGCCGAGATCCGAGCCCAGGGTGCGAAAGCGCTTGGTGCCGAAAATAGCGAGCACAATGACCAGCACGATCAGCAGTTGTGGCCAGCTAATGCCTGAAAGCATCGTATTTCTCCTGGGGCGCGGCCCCTAGTCCTCTCTACGCATCATGATAACGCCTATGGCGGCACAATACCGTGCCGGTGTCACACCACAATACCGGTCAGGTTTCGAGCCAGAAAGTCACGGGACCATCGTTGGTCAACGTAACCTGCATATTGGCGCCGAATCGGCCGGTTTCAACGGTCTCGAGCCGCTCCCGACAGGCGTCGACGAGCCGATTGAAATAGTCCTCTCCCATCTCGGGCGGGGCCGCCCTGGTGAAGCTCGCGCGGGCGCCTTTTTTCGTATCTGCCGCCAGCGTGAACTGGGGAACGAGCAGCAGGTCGCAGTCCTCGTCCACAAGGCTACGGTTCATGCGGTCTTCAGCGTCAGGGAACACCCGGTAGGTCAGGATTCGCTCGGCGAGCCGGGCGATATCGGGCTCCCCGTCGTCACGATGCACGGCAACGAGCGCGAGCAAACCCCGGCCGATTTTGCCGATGGACTCGCCGTCCACGCTGACCGACGCGCTGGAAACCCTTTGAATCAGGGCGATCATGGCCTTTATTAATGCATCAAAGAGATTCAATAGCCATAGCCGCAGCGCAGCGGTGTGACAATTCGGGAGCGCCAGGGACGGTGCGCCGCAGGCCGCGGCATATCTGGGAAGATATGGGCCCCGATCGCCAGATCGGGGCCTTTGCATCGAAAAAACCCCACTCAGAGCATTTATTGATCAAAGTGGGAAAATATGGCTATAAAATCCTAAAATAAGAGATTTAGTGGGGCGCGCTTTGGCCAACATTGTTACGTTGGCTTACGGCACAAGTGCCAATACACTTGGGCGCTTGTTCCACTGGGTGGGGACCCGGATGAAAAGAAGAGAGTTTGTCGGCGGCCTGGCGGCAGCCGCGAGCGTCGCGGCTTGTTCGCGCGAAGACCCGCAATGTGCGGACGGGACGGCCGAGCCCCTCGAGACATTCGAGTGGTCGTGCGTGACGTCGTGGCCGCCGAAGTACCCGGGCCTCGGCATCGCCGTGGACAATCTCGCCGAGCGGGTCGAGAAAGCCTCCGACGGGCGGCTGAAGATCAAGGTATACGGTGGCGGCGAGCTCGTGCCGTCGCTCGAGGTCTTCGATGCGGTGAGCCGTGGCACGGTCGAGATGGGCCATGATGCGTCTTACTACCACAAGGGCAAGGTAGCGGCGGCGCAGTTCTTTACCGCGATACCGTTCGGCATGAACGCCGCGGAGCTCGATGGGTGGCTTTATTATGGCGGTGGCCTCGAACTGTGGCGCGAACTCTATGCTCCGCACCACATCGTGCCGCTGCCTTGCGGAAACACGGGCGTGCAGAAAGGCGGCTGGTTCAATCGCGAAATCAACTCGGTCGACGACCTCAAGGGCCTCAAGATCCGTATACCCGGCCTCGGCGGAGAAGTAATACTGCGCGCAGGAGCCACGCCAGTAACGATGCCCGGGTCGGAAATTTACACCTCACTGCAGACGGGTGTGGTCGACGCGGCCGAATGGGTTGGTGCCTACAACGACGTGGCTTTGGGCCTGCACGAAACGGCGAGGTATTACTACTATCCGGGTTGGCAGGAGCCCAGCGCCGGTCTCGAGCTGCTCATCAACGACGAAGCATGGGCCTCGCTGCCAGCGGACTTGCAGGCGATAGTCGAACTTGCCGCCCAGGCGGCGACGACGGATATGCTCGCGGAATATACGCACGGCAACGCGATCGCACTGAAACAGCTGGAGGACGACCCGAACATCGAGGTGCGCCCGTTCCCGGACGACGTGTTGCGGCTGCTGAAGTCGCACACGCAAGACATCGTTGCCGAGTTGTCCGCCAAGGACGAGATGTGGAAGAAGATTGCGGAGTCTTATTACGCATTTCTCGATCAATCGACGCCAAACCAGCTCGTGACGGAAGTCGCCAATCTCCAGACGAGGTTATTGTAGTGGCCAGGAAAATCGTCGCCGAGCTTCTGGTCCTGGCGCCTGGCTGCGGCGTCACCGACGCCCGGAGCCGGGCGTAGCAACGATGGCGAGAGAATTTCTGAACAAGATCATGTCGGGCAGCCTCGTGCTGCAAATCGCGGGCGGCATTGTTGCAGGCGTCATCCTGTCGCAGGTAGCACCTGGCGCGGGGTCGTCGGCTATGCTGCTCGGCAACCTGTTCGTGTCGGCGCTGAAGGCCGTCGCGCCGGTCCTCGTCCTGGTGCTCGTCGCGTCGGCGATCGCCAACCGCCGCGTCAGCCATACCTCCCAGATGCGTCCGATCGTTGCGATGTACCTGATCGGTACGATCGCGGCCGCCTTGCTTGCTGTCGTCATGAGCAAGCTGTTCCCAACGACGCTGATCCTGCAAACGGCCGGCAACGATGCGGCCCCTCCGCAAGGCATCATGGAAGTTATCGGTGGCTTGCTACTGAGGATCGTCGACAATCCGGTCAGCGCCATCATGAATGGTAATTACATCGGCATCCTCGTATGGGGCGTGTTGCTGGGCATCTTCTTGCATCATGCCGCCGAGACGACACGCCAGATGCTGGCCGACGTGGCCGACGCAGTCACACACATTGTGCGTATCGTGATCCGGCTTGCGCCAATCGGCATCTTTGGTCTCGTCGCAGGCAACNNAGCATGATCATCATGGCTCTCGTCATCAACCCGCTCATCGTGTGGGTGAAGACGCGCAGCAACCCTTACCCGATTGTCCTGACGGCGCTCCGCGAAAGCGGCGTGACGGCGTTTTTCACGCGCAGCTCCGCGGCCAATATCCCGGTTAACCTGGCCCTTTGCGAGCGCCTCGACCTGGAGAAGGACACGTATTCAGTCTCGATCCCGCTCGGTGCAACGATCAATATGGGCGGCGCCGCGATTACGATTACAACGCTGACCCTTGCGGCAACGCATACGCTCGGCATCGAAGTCGACGTACCTACCGCGCTCCTGCTTAGCGTTGTTGCGGCGCTGTCTGCCTGCGGCGCCTCGGGTGTCGCGGGAGGGTCCTTACTCCTGATCCCGCTGGCATGCTCACTTTTCGGTATCTCGAACGATGTCGCGATGCAGGTTGTGGCCGTCGGGTTCGTCATCGCGATCCTCCAGGACTCGGCCGAGACCGCATTGAATAGCTCGACGGATGTCGTGTTCACGGCGGCCGTCGCGAGGAAGGTAAGCTAACTGCCGTAGATTCGATCTGGCAACCAGGTGACGAGCTCCGGGAACGCAGCCAGCAGCAACAGAGCGAACAGCTGTATCGCTACGAACGGAATTACCCCGCGATAGATCTGTTGCGTGGTCACTTCGGGCGGCGCGACGCCGCGCAGGTAAAAGAGCGCGAAGCCAAACGGAGGTGTCAGGAATGACGTTTGCAGATTGATTGCAATCATTATGCCGAGCCATACCGGGTCCAGCCCCATGGCAAGCAAGACCGGCCCGACGATCGGAACGACGACAAACGTGATCTCGATGAAATCGAGAACGAAGCCGAGCAGGAACATGACGAGCATCACGACGATAACGGCACCGACTACACCGCCAGGCAGCGACTCGAGCAGCGCGCGCACAACATCGTCACCGCCGTAACCGCGGAAAACGAGCGAGAACACCGATGCACCGATCAGGATCAGGAAAACCATGCTGCTGATCTTGAGTGTGCTTCGCATGATTTCCTGCAGCCGCGGGTAGTTGAGTTCTCTGCGACTGACGGCGAGTACGAGCGCGCCGATGGCGCCGACACCAGCGGCCTCTGTCGGGGTCGCCAGGCCGGCAAGAATTGACCCGAGCACGGCAAAAACGAGGATCAGGGGCGGCACCAATGCGCGCAACACCCGGCCCAAAGAGGTTCTGTCATCGGCGGCACTGCGATGCGCCGGCATCGCGTTCGGCTGGACGATGGCGACCACGATGATATACAGGATATAGAGCAGGACCAGCAGCAGGCCCGGAACAAGCGCACCGGCGAAAAGGTCGCCAACCGATACGGTCTTCGGGGAAAAGATGCCCATGTCGAGCTGGGCCTGTTGATAGGCGGAGGTCATCACGTCGCCAAGCATGACCAGAATGATCGATGGCGGAATGATCTGGCCCAGTGTTCCCGATGCGCAGATCGTACCGGTAGAGATCTCCGGTGAATATCTCCGCCGCAGCATCGTTGGCAATGACAACAGGCCCATCGTCACGACAGTTGCACCGACGATTCCGGTGCTTGCCGCGAGCAACATACCGACCAGCGTTACCGAGATGCCAAGGCCGCCGCGCAAGGTGCCGAACAGGCCGCTCAGGGTGTCGAGCAGCTCCTCGGCGATGCGCGCCCTTTCGAGGGTGACGCCCATAAACACGAACAAGGGCACAGCGACGAGGGTCTCACTGTTCATAATGCCGAAGACCCTGTTCGGCAGACCCGATAACAGGGCCTCGTTGAATTCCCCCGCGATAACGCCGATGGCGGCAAAGATAAGCGCGACGCCACCGAGCGTGAACGCAACAGGAAACCCGGCGAGCAAAACGATGATCACCGTGAAGAAAAGAAGCAGAGCGGCCCAATCCATGACTACTTGCGCCTGAGGGTGGCTAGCGAGCGCATCATCATCGATACGCCCTGGAGGGCGACCAGGACGGGCATGATGACGACGACAGACTTGAGCATCGGGATCATCGGATAGGGAAGCCCGCCAGGTTCACGCGACGCTTCCCGGATCGACCATGACACGGCGGCAAAGTCGTAAGCAGCAAGCGCGAGGTACCCGCATAGTGGCAACAGGAAAACGATGACGCCGAACAGATCGACGACAGCCTGCCGGCGCGGACCCATATTGCGATAGAAAATGTCGACCCTGACATGCTCTTCATGGAGCAAAGTGTAGGAAGCACCGAGCATGAAAACCGCAGCGTGCATCCAGATCACGGACTCCTGGATCCAGATCATTCCCGCGTCAAAGACGTAGCGCATGATGACGATGACCGTCGTAACGAGCACCATAAATAAGGTCAACCAGGCCGTGGCCCGGCCAATGACGAGGCTGATGCGGTCAAACAGGTTCCGAGGCGTTCCGGGCGCTTCGCTCATGGCGCCGCTCTCAATGACGCCAGAAGGTAGGCGTAACCAGCACGAGCAGGGTGAAGATCTCCAGCCGCCCGAGCAGCATGCCGGCGACCGCCACCCACTTGGCCTTGTCGCTTAGCGTCATGAAGCCGGACGAAACTTCGCCAAGGCCGGGGCCCAGGTTATTGAGGGTAGCGGCTATGGCCGAGAAAGCGGTTACCTGGTCGAGCCCCGTCGCCATCATGGCCAGCATGAGCACCACGAAGACTACGATATACACCGAGAAAAACCCCCAGACGGCGTCCACGACCCGGAATTGCACGGCCTTGTTACCAAGCTTGACCGGGATCTCCGCGCTCGGGTGCACAAGGCGTACGATCTCCCGGAGGCCCTGCTTGTAGATGAGCAGACAGCGAATGACCTTGATGCCGCCGGCGGTTGATCCGGCGCATCCGCCGATGAAGCTGGCAAAAACCAACGCGACAGGCAGAAATACGGGCCACGCCGAGTAATCAGCTGTCGTAAATCCGGTTGTGGTTGCGATCGACACAGCCTGGAACACGCCGTTGATTATGGCGTCGCCCGGTCGGGCATAGCTCTGGTGATAGAAGAGCCCGGCGACGACGAGCAAGGACAGAACCACAAGAATCAGCGCATAGGCACGAAACTCGGGATCCTGCGAATAGTGCCTGATCGACACGTATCGCCAGGCGAAAAAGTGCAGCGAAAAGTTGATACCTGCGGCGAACATGAAAATGATCGCAACGATATTGATCGCAGTGCTGTCGAAGTAGCCAATACTCATGTCATGGGTCGAGAAGCCGCCGATGGCGACTGTCGAAAAAGCATGGCAGAGCGCATCAAACCAGCCCATGCCTGCAACCATGTAACTTGCCGCACAGGCTATCGTGAATGCGAGATACACATACCAGAGCGCCTTGGCCGTTTCGGTAATCCGCGGCGTCAGCTTCGTGTCCTTGACCGGGCCGGGCGTTTCGGCACGATAGAGCTGCATGCCGCCGACGCCGAGCATTGGCAGGACTGCGACGGCCAAAACGATGATTCCCATGCCGCCAAGCCACTGGAGCTGCTGTCGGTAATACAGGATCGACTTCGGCAGTTCATCGAGGCCCGTGAGAATCGTCGCTCCAGTCGTCGTCAGGCCGGACATGGACTCGAATACGGCATCGGTCCAGGTCAGGGTAATGGCGTCTGCGAAATACAGCGGGGCGGCGCCAGCCGTGCCCAGCACAGTCCAGAATGCAGCGACGACCAGGAAGCCGTCTCGGAGCCTGAGGTCCCTGCGCGAGCGATGAACGGGTAGCCAGCAGATTAGCCCGGCTGCAAGCGTTATGCCGAAGCCTTCCACGAACGGCAGCCAGGATTGCTCATCGAAGATGATCGCGATCAATATCGGCGGCAACATCGTCAGGCTGAACATCATCAGCAGCAGGCCGAGGATTCTTTGTACTACCGTCCAGTTCATGACGAGTAAATGCGCCTAGACGAACGACACGCCGACCTGGAAAAGCTTTTCGATGTTCTCGATCTTGCGTCGATCCGTAAGGAACAGGATGACATGATCGTCGGACTCGATGACCGTATCGTGATGGGCGATGATGACCTGGCCGCCGCGGACGAGCGTGACAATCGCTGCCCCCTTGGGGAGATCGATGTCCTCGATCTTGCGACCAACGACTTTTGATTCAACGTCCCCACCATGGGCGATTGCTTCGATGGCCTCGGCTGCGCCGCGCCGCAACGAATGCACCTTGACCACATCACCGCGGCGCACGTGAGCGAGCAGGGAGCCTATCGTTACCTGCTGCGGTGAAATGGCGATATCGATGCTTCCCGCCTCGACGAGGTCTACGTAAGAAGCGCGATTGATCAGCGCCATGACCTTATGAGCGCCCAGCCGCTTGGCGAGCATCGAGCTCAGGATGTTGGCTTCCTCCGAGTTCGTCAAGGCGCAAAAAACGTCGACGTTATCGATGTTCTCCTCGAGTAGCAGCTCTTCGTCGGCGGCATCGCCAACCAGCACAATTGCCTTGTTGAGTTGCTCTGAAATATGGCGGGCCTGTGCCGGGTCGCGCTCGATGATCTTGACCTGGTTGGTTTGCTCGAGCGCCAGCGCGAGCCGTACACCGATATTGCCGCCACCCGCAATTACGACCCGGCGGACCGGGTCTTCCAGGCGCCGCATTTCGCTCATGAATACGCGAATGTCCTTGCGGTCTGCGATAAAAAAGACCTCGTCGTCTTCCTGGATGACGGTGTCGCCATGCGGAAGCATGGCCTTGCCGTGGCGATAGATTGCCGCGATGCGGCCTTCCGTATTCGGGATGTGCTCTTTGAGGGTGGCGATGCGTTGACCGACGAGCAGGCCATCGCGGTCGGCTTTTGCGCCCACGAGCCGTACGCGGCCATCGGCAAAGTCCAGCACCTGCGATGCGCCCGGGTACAGGATGAGCTGCTCGATGTACTCGCAAACCAGCTGTTCAGGGCTTATTCGCACGTCGACCGGAATAGCATCCTGGGTGAACAGGTCCTTCGCACTCATGTACTCGGCGGCGCGAATGCGGGCAATCTTGGTCGGCGTGTGAAACAGCGTATAGGCCACCTGGCAGGCAACCATATTCGTTTCGTCGGCGTCGGTCAGGGCGACGACGATATCGGCATCGTTGGCCCCGGCGCGCTTGAGGACCTCGGGGTGTGCGGCGTGGCCTACAACGGTGCGAATATCGAGCCGGTCCTGCATGTCACGCAGCACGTCGGACCGCATGTCGACAACGGTCACCTCGTTAGCTTCTTCGCGCGACAGGTGATAGGCAGCGGACGAACCGACCTGGCCTGCACCGAGAATGAGAATTTTCATTGTTCTTGTCAGGTGTCCAAGCAGCCAAAGGCGCTGCTTCCGGCCTGTATATTACATGAGATCGAGATTCGCATAGCTCAGAACGAGCCATTTTGTGCCGGCCGTCTCAAAATTGACTTCGACACGCGCGTGCGCGCCCTGTCCTTCACAATTGAGTATAACGCCGTCGCCGAATTTCCCGTGACGAACGCGCTGGCCCAGGCGAATTCCGAGTTCGGCGCCCGGTTGCGTCGAGCCGGAGCTGCGAGACGGCGAGCGCATCGGCCGGGTCACCAGGACACGCGGACGAATTTCCTCCATATACTCGTCCGGAATCTCGGCAATAAACCGCGATGGCTGTGAAAAATTGTCCATGCCGTGCAGACGGCGCTGCTCGGCATAGGTAACGTACAGGGTTTGCTTGGCGCGCGTAATGCCGACGTAACAAAGCCGGCGTTCCTCTTCCAGCCCGTCAGGGTCGGCAATCGATCGCTGGTGGGGAAACAGCCCGTCTTCCATTCCCGATAGAAACACGAGCGGAAACTCGAGCCCCTTTGCGGAATGCATCGTCATGAGTTGCACACAGTCTTCCCAGGCTTCGGCCTGCCCTTCGCCGGCCTCGAGCGCCGCGTGTGACAGGAACTCGTCGAGCGGAGACATTTCTTCGAGCGGGTCAGGCTCGAAGCTGCGGGCGGCGCTGACGAGCTCGAGCAGGTTTTCAATTCGTGTCTCGCCTTTTTCACCCTTTTCCTTTTTAAAGAAGTCGATCAGACCGCTCGCATGAATGACGTGATCAACCTGCTCCTGCAGGCTGAGCCCGTCAATGTCGCGCGCCATCGTCTCGATGAGGTTGATGAACGCAAGCACGGCATTAGCGGCGCGACCAGCCAGCTCGTCGCTCGCCAGCGCACCTGCTGCGCGCCACATCGAACAACTGTTCGCGCGAGCGTAGGAGCGCATCGCTTCGACCGTGCGAGCGCCAATGCCTCGTGTCGGTTTGTTGACGATGCGCTCGAAAGACGCGTCATCATCCCGATGGGATATCAGGCGCAGGTAGGCAAGCGCATCCTTGATCTCGGCCCGCTCGAAGAACCGCAGACCGCCGTAGACCCGATACGGAATGCCGGCATTGATCAGGCCTTCTTCAAGAACGCGAGATTGCGCATTTGACCGGTACAACACGGCCGCATCGGCACGCACGTTGCCATGATCGATCCAGTCCCTGAGGCGAGCGATAACGAAGTCGGACTCGTCGCGCTCGTTATAGGCGGCATAGACCTTGATGGACTCACCCTCGGGTCCCTCGGTCCACAGGTTTTTGCCCATGCGCGAGTTGTTGTTCGCGATCACCGCGTTCGCGGCATTGAGGATCGTGGCCGTCGAGCGGTAGTTTTGTTCGAGCTTCACTACCGTCGCGGCAGGGAAGTCTTTCTGGAATCTGTAGATGTGTTCGACACGAGCGCCCCGCCAGCGATAGATCGACTGGTCGTCATCGCCGACCACGAACGGAATGCCCGTGTCTCCGGCCAGCAGACGAAGCCATGCGTACTGAATCGCGTTCGTGTCCTGGAACTCGTCAACCAGCAGGTGTTGGAAGCGCCGCCGGTAATGGTCGAGCAGCTCGGCATTGTCACGCCAGAGCTCGTGTGCTCGAAGAAGCAGTTCTGCGAAGTCGACGAGGCCACCGCGTTGACAGATATCTTCGTAAGCCTCGTAAAGGGCGATCATCTGCCGTCGATTAGGATCACCCTCATCGGCGAGATGTCGCGGCCGCAGGCCCTCATCTTTTTGCGCGTTGATGAAGTACTGAATCTCTCGCGGGACCCAGCGGCTGTCATCGATCTCGAGGTTCTTGAGCAGCCGCTTGATCAGGCGAAGCTGGTCATCCGCATCGATAATCTGGAAATTCTGCGGCAGGTTCGCCTCACGCCAGTGGCGCCTGAGCAGCCGGTGAGCCAGGCCGTGAAAAGTGCCGATCCAGAGGTGGCCGACCGGCATGCCGAGCAGCCCCTCGATGCGCCCGCGCATCTCGGCCGCAGCTTTGTTCGTGAACGTCACGGCGAGCAGGCTTTGCGGAGACAGCCCCTCGACGTCTATGAGCCAGGCGGCCCTGTGCACGAGGACACGCGTCTTGCCGCTACCGGCCCCGGCAATGACGAGCGTCGGCTCGGCCGGGGCGGTTACAGCCTGACGCTGAGCATCGTTGAGCGATTCGAGGATCGGCGTGACGTCCACGGGGTAAAGCTATGTCGCGTTCGGGAAACGCGGCATCTTAGCACGGCGTTATTAGCAGAACAGCGAGCCCAAATGCGCTGTGCGGCGACTAAAGTTCCCAGACGAACGACAACGAGTAACGGGTACGGTCATACTCAATGCGGGTGTCGGTCGAGGCCGTCTCGCGGTAGTCGAGCTCTGCTTCGAGGCGGTAATGCCGGTTGAAGCGCCAGGTAGCCAGAATTTCCGCATCGATCGTTTCGAGTGTCTTGGGCCCGGCAACCGGATTGTTGAACGCGAATGCATTAGGGTAATCGTAGAGACGGTAGACCGCGTTCATTTCGACCTTGAAGCGGGGTCCGGGCGTCCACTGGAACTCGAAACCGTAACTGTCGCGGGTAAAGTCGTTGTAGCCCTCGAAACGGTCCTCGCGAAACAGCAGTTCATAGCCAAATCCGAACCACATATCGTCTGTGATGCGCTGCCGCGCGAGGATGCCGTACTCGACGTAGTCGTAGCGAACCGCGGGATTCGTGATGAACTGATCGCCGTTAAGATCGAATGACGGCCGACTGCCATAGCGGCGACTGGACTTCTCGGCTGTCAGGCGCACCAGGGAGGACGACAGGAACTTGTACTGCACATTGCCGCCGATCAGGAAGTATTCATGATCATATTCCGGCACGACCCCGGCGTTCTCGTAGTCCCATATTTGGCCCTTCAACCGTAAACCCAGGCCAAAGTTACCGAAGCGCTGCACGGTGTTTATCTCGGGGCCGTAGCGAACGTAATTCATGCGGTCGGTAATTTCCTCGCCGCCGGATATCCGCGGATTGCCGGTATCGGGATCGATGTATTGCTCGTCGTGTTGTGCGATCGCGAAGGCGCTGTACACGCGGCTGCGTCGGCTATCCTCGCGCCGATCGTATTCGCTGCCGAAACGCAACTCATGGAAATACTCATCGGCATTGTTTTCGGTGTCGCCGTCGTAAAAGCGGCCCTCCATCCGATAAACACCGAAAAAACTTTCGTACGGCAGGTTGTTGATTGCGTAGCCGGCACGGAAATCAACCGGCAGATACGTGCCGGAGAAAGTTTCGGGCACAATAATTGGCAAGGTTGGATCAGCGAAATCGATGTACGGGTCGCTCGGTGCCCGAAAGATGTTGTCGTCCGAACCGAAACCGATACGTGCACGAATATCGAAGCCCGCTACCGGCCGTTGTTCCTCGCGCCGTTGTTCTTCGCGCACGAGGATGGGGTCCGTGGTTCTTATCTGCGCATTCAGGCGGCCAATGGCAGCAAATGCATATTCCCGTATCTTTTCGTTTTGCTGTTGATCCGCTGCCCGGCGGAACCAGCCGAGCGCTTCATCGACATCACCGGCGGCGTACGCATTCAGGCCCAGGTTGTAATGCGAGATTGCCCGAAGCTGAGGCGCTTGCGCGGCCTCAAGCAATGACTGACGCGCGCGGATATGCTGTTGCGCCTTGTAATGCGCCACGCCGGTGTTGAAATGCAACAGCGGCGTATCGAGACCAGCCTCCGCGGCCTCGCGGTACCGCAACAGTGCGGCCCAGTAGAGATCGTCACGGAACAGGCGGTTGCCATCGTGAAACGACGCGATGGCATCGGCACTGGCCAGACCAGGCAGGGCCAGGCAGCCAACGGCCGCCAGCAGCGCAATGACGCCGCCTGCCGATCGGTATCGTTTGATCTCACGTATCACGAGTCTGCCCAAGCTCCGTGTCATCCGTGTTATGTAGCATGGCAAGGGTAACGGCATTGCACCCGAAAAAACTATGACCTGGCGCATAAAAATCCCCCCGGAAGGGGGGATTCTTGAGGTTTGGCAGGAACGAGCGACTAAATAACGTCTTCTTCGTTCTCTTCCTCGCCGACATCGTCTCCCATGCCGTCCATGTCGTCTTCTTCATGCTCCTCGTCGAACTCGTCGTCATCGAGGTCTTCGCCTTCGTCTTCCTCGAAGTTATCTTCTTCGTGGAGGTCACTCTCGTCCTCGAAGTCGTGGTCTTCCTCGAACTCGTCCTCGAAGTCGTCGACCTCGTCGTCGGAACGGCCCTCGACCTCGTTCTCGATTTCAGACTCGTCCTCGCGATCAGGCTCTTCTTCATGTTCCTCGTTATGCGAGTCTTCCTCGATCAGGTCGTCGTCGTGTTCCCCGTCTGACTCTTCCTCTTTCATCTCGTCTTCGCCGGCCTCGACGTCGTCATCATCCGGGCCTTCCATCATGGCGATCTCGCCGTCGATAGCGCCGAGGTCGTCAAAGACTTCCATCGTCACATCGAGGTCATCGAACTCGTCAGCATGCGCTGCCGCGGGCACCAATGCGAAACACGTCAGCACCAGGGTCGCAATAAACACACTCAGCTGTTTCATGGTCCTACTCCGTATGTGTCGCCGGAATTCCCTGCCGGCAGTTACTTAAGTGACATCCAGCCGCAACCGGAATGTGCGGTCGCGGTCATCGTGTTCGAGGCGGGCCAGCAACTCGCCGCCGGCCGGCGTCAAAGCGACGAGCGTCAGCGGCAGGAAATTCCTGCCCTCTTTGAGGCTCGTCGTCCAGGAGATCTCCCGTTGTCCCGGAAAACCGTCGAGCTCGATACCGTCGGGCAAAGTCACGGTCAGCGTGGCCGAGTCGAGCGCCGTTGCGGAGGCGAAAACGAGATTGACGGTACGAGGCTCCTCCATCGCAATCGTTACGCCCGGGATTGTCGAGCCGGCGTCCGGCAGTTGCGGATCGTTCAGCAACAGTCCGCCGATCATCCAGGCCGCGACGGCTGCGGCGATCGCAGCACCGAAGCCCGTCAGCATCCACCGGTTGCGCTGGCGCTTCGTGCCTTCGTGCGTGGCTCGGGCCAGTGCCTGGTCATAGAATCCTGCGTCGGCTGTGGGCATGGGATAGTCCTTTAATAGCTCCAGGATCTCCTGATCCTGCCTGTCTGTGTCTCTGCTATGCATGATTTTGTCCTGTATGACCCCTTACACGACCCGTCTCAGGAAATGGTTCCGTCTTTGATGAGAATTTCACGTAATCTGGCGCGGGCGCGGTGCAGTCTGGATTTAACGGTCCCCACAGGGACACCGGTAAGCTCTTCAATTTCCTTGAGTTTGTACCCTTCGGTATCGTGGAGCAGGACCACGATGCGGTGCTCATCACTGAGTTGGTCGAGAGCACTATCGAGGCGCCTGATTTTGTCGAGCCGTTCGTTGTCGGCGACCGGGTTCTCGCTGCCGGCAAAGCCCTCGAGACCGCCGCCGCCGAGCTGCCCCTCCTCGACCAATTGCATGCGCCGCCGCGTAAATCGCCGCTGCTCGTCGATGAACAGGTTGTACATGACGCGGCTCAGCCACGAGCCGGGGTCATCCTTTTCCACGAGGTCGTCGAGCATGCCATAGGCCTTGATGAGCAACTCCTGGAACAGATCCTCCGCCTCGGCTTTCTGGCCCGCCAGGCGCCACGCGAGCCGGTACAGCCGGTCGAAGTGCGGCCGCACGAGACGCTCGAACGTCAGGTTTTGATTTGCCGTGCTCATTTCCGGGTCGAGTTTAGCGCCGCAGGCCTGATGGGCAAGGATCGGGTTGGCACTTCCTGCTATTCCTCGAGGCGAGGAGATCGCCTGGGGCGGCATCCTGATCGGTAGAGCACGAAGCCCGGTTACAGGCTGAGCTGGAACAGGAAGTAGTGATCGACAAGTAAAGCGGCGAAGAGTATGCCGAGGTACGTGATCGAGAACTTGAACATCTGCATTGGCAGCTCGAGATCTTCGGGGGTGCGACGCATGCGAATGGCGTAACGCAGGAAGTTAATGTCGAGCGCCAGGGCTACTACCAGGTAGATCAGCCCACTCATTCCGGTCAGGTACGGAATGACCGTGATCACCACGAGCAATATCGTATATAGAAGTATATTGAGGCGCGTGTACTCCTCGCCGTGAGTCACCGGCAGCATCGGTATGCCGACTTTCTCGTATTCTTCTTTTCTCGCGATGGCGAGCGCCCAAAAGTGCGGCGGCGTCCACACGAAAATAATGAGGAAAAGCAGCAAGGCACTGCTCGTGACCTCGTTGGTCATTGCGGTCCAGCCCAGCACGGGTGGCGCGGCACCGGCAGCGCCACCGATGACGATGTTCTGGGGTGTCGCCCTTTTAAGAAATACGGTGTACACGACGGCATAGCCGATCAGTGACATGAACGTGAGCACGGCGGTCAGTGGATTGACCAGGAACCAGAGAATGACCATCGAGATAACGCAGAGAATCGAGGCGAAGGTCAACGCAGATTTCTCGGTGAGTTTGCCTTGTGGCAGGGGCCGGCCCATCGTGCGCATCATCAAAATGTCGGTGCGGTGATCGAGTACGTGATTGAAGACAGCAGCCGAGGAAGATGCCAGACCAATGCCGAGCGTTCCGAACAAGAGTGCCAGCGGATCCGGCCAGCCAGGCACCGATAAAAACATGCCGACAATGGCTGTAAACACGATCAGCATGACGACCCGGGGCTTTGTCAGCTCGTAGTAGTCGCGCCAGTCCGTATAAGTTTCTACTTTCGTGTTCACTACTTTGTCACTAGCCAATGCGAGATAGCCGCAGCAGGTGTTTGATGTCATCGACCATATCGGCCGGATCCAGATCGGGGCGGAAATACATGACGAGATTTCCGAGCGGATCGATCAGGAAGTAACCACCTGCCGGGAAGTCCGCGGGCCTTTTGTTCTCCAGCAGACCATTGAGCCTGCCGTCCTCAGTTGTGATCAGGCCGGGGTGTTCTTCAGCGAGAAACACTGTATCGGGTGGGCTTTCGCCGTGCAAGAAAACACGCTGGACCCGGTTCATCTCCTTGCCCAGCATGCGGCGGGCCTGGCGGCTCTTATACAGCGCATTGCGGCACGAATCATTACAGCCTGCGGTGTTCGAGTAGACCAGCACCCAGGCACCGGCGTAATGGTCAGCGATCGGGGAGTCGGGCGCCTCGGCCGCCAGATTGACGATGGGTTCGAGCAGTACGCCATGGTTGGTCCGCCCGGCCGGGGCGAGCGATCCCCCCTGGTAGTAGAGCCATGCGGCAACGGCGAGCGGCCCGAGAAAAACGAGCGCGATGAACAACAGCTGCAGCCGCGAGCGGCGCTGGCCGGCGCCCATGCTCATGACTCGAGCCCCCGTTTGCGGTAATTCCAGATCAGCAATCCGGCCAGCACGAACCCCATAGCAAACCATTGCAGTGCGTATGCGTAGTGTCGGCCGGGACCCATTTCCTCGGGTACCCAGTGGCGCAAGAACCCGAATTCGTCCTCAGGGTCCATGAGAAGCACGAACGGAGCCACGGGCTCGCCGAGCGCCGCCGCCACTTCTTCCAGCGTCGGGTAGACGGCCAGCTTTGGCCAGTTCGGGCCGGCTTGTATGGACTCGCCCATCCGGTAACCCGCCTTGGGCAACGAACCGGCTCGTCCACGCACCGTCAAACGGCCGTCCGGTACCTCGAGCCTTGCCGGGTCGATAGCAGATCCGTCGCGCTCGAACCAGCCACGGTTTACGAGCAACAGTGGAGTTCGATCGTCTACGCGCAGCGGCGTGACCACGTAGTATCCGAGGCGGCTGTTGATGATGATGTTTTCGAGTAACACCTGGCGTTCGTTCTCGAGGTGTCCGGTGGCCTTGAGCTTCTGGAAGGAACGAACTTCCATACCATCCGACCACGAAGAAAAACCCGACTGGGACTCGAACGCCTCCTGCTCACGCGTTTTTTCAAGCGCACGGCCGACTTGCCACACGCCGAGACCAGCAAACTGCACGACGAGGATTGCGCCAATTACGTACGGAATCCAGCCGAGAACCTGCGCTTTAATGGATTTGGTCACGTTATACTCAATCGATCAGACGGCGCGGGAAACAACCATGAAAATCATTGTACTGGTTCTGCTCGCGGCAATAGTCATTGCCCTGTTCTCCGGCCTTTTTTTCCTCGCGAAAGACAAGGACCACCCGCCCTCGCCCAGGCTGCTCACTGCGTTAAAGGTGCGCGTCAGCCTTTCGATACTCCTCGTTGTCCTGCTCGTCATCTCGTACCAGATGGGGTGGTTAACGGGCCTGGCGGAGCAGTAGGCGCGGCGGAGAAGGTCCTTACGGGAAGTAAAGCGCAAGGCAGCGAGCCATGAAGGTAAGGACCTTCGCGGTCGCGGCTCGGGTCACCTACATCCAGTAAACAAACACGTATAAGCCGACCCATACAGCATCGACGAAGTGCCAGTACCAGGCGGTTGCTTCGAAGGCGAAGTGGTTATCGGGCGTGAAATGCCCCTTGACCACCCGCAGCCAGATGATCGTCAGCATGATTGCACCGATCGTCACATGCATGCCATGGAACCCGGTCAGCATAAAGAACGTCGAGCCATAGATGCCGGAGGTCAGCTTCAGGTTCATGTCCTGGTAGGCATGGACGTACTCGACAGCCTGCATATAAACGAAGATGAAGCCGAGAATGAATGTCGCAGCGAGGAAGATCGTGAGTATGGCGCGCTTGCCGGCGATCAGCGCATGGTGTGCGATCGTCACGGTGATGCTACTTGTCAGCAGGATTGCCGTGTTGATCAGAGGCAGGCCGAACGGACCCATCACCTGGTAGTCTCCTCCGACCTCACCGGGGCCGTTGGTCGGCCACGATGCTTCGAATCCCTGCCACAACAACAGGTTCGTGAAGAAGTTGTTGCTGCTGCCACCGAGCCAGGGCACAGACATGTTCCTGGCATAGAAAAGCGCGCCAAAGAACGCCGCGAAGAACATGACCTCCGAGAAGATGAACCAGAACATGCCCATGCGGAACGACTTGTCGACCTGCGCGTTGTAGAGCCCGCCCACGCTCTCGTGCACAACCGTCCCGAACCAGCCGACAAGCATGACAATGAGGATTCCGACGCCGAACAGCATTACCCAGAAGCCCGCATCGGCGCCATTGAGCCAGGTCGACACGCCAAGCATCAGGAACAGGAGCCCTGCCGAGCCGACGATCGGCCAGTAGCTGTCGTGGGGAACGTAGTATTTATCGTGCGCGGGAGACATAAGTATTCTCGGTCTTGAACAATGTGTAGGACAGCGTAATCGTGTCCACGTACTCGGGCAGCTCGGGGTCTACGATAAATTGCAGAGGCAGCGCGCGCGCTTCGTTCGCAGCAAACCCCTGGCTGGTGAAACAGAAGCACTCGATTTTTTTGAAATATTCGTTGGCTATCACAGGCGCAACGCTCGGAACGGCCTGCGCAACGAGCGGCTCGGAGGAGCGATTCGTTGCTGAAAACGTAGCGAAATACATCTTGCCGGGATGAACTTCCATGCTGTCGACATCAGCGGAAAAATCCCACGGCGCATACGAATTGACGGTCGCTACAAACTCGACTCGTATCGTCCGGGTCTCGTCCGGCCGCTCGGCAACAACAGCCGCTGTCGTATTGGTTCGACCGCCAAAGCCCGTAATATCGCAGAACAGGTCGTAAAGCGGGGGCAATGCCAAAAAGCCGAACGCGAACATACCTGCCGCGAAGACGAGCAGCCTGACGGTCAGCGCCCGGTTCGAAATTCTTGGCTGGTGGTCGTTCATCGTGTCAACCGGCGCGCAGTACGCCCATCAGGATAAAGCCGACGTAAAATGCTACCGCGATACCGGCCATGATCAGTGCGGTACGCCGGATGTTCCTGCGCTGTTCGCTCTTGCCCATCGTTACTCAAAGGCCTCTTCATGGACGCGTTTGACCGGCGGCGTATCGAATGTGTGGTACGGGGCCGGCGACGGAACTGTCCACTCGAGACCTCGCGGAGCCTCCCATACACGGTCCGTTGCCTTTTCGCCTTGCTTCGCCGTCAGCAAGACGTAGACGAAGACCAACTGCGACAAGCCGAAGCCGATGGCGCCGACACTTGCCATCCAGTTGAAGTCGGCAAACTGTGTGGAGTAGTCGGGGATGCGCCGCGGCATGCCGGCCAGACCGAGGAAATGCATCGGGAAGAACGTGAGATTCACGAAAATAGTCGACAACCAGAAATGCAGTTTGCCCGCACCTTCGTTGTACATGTAGCCGGTCCACTTGGGCAGCCAGTAATAAGCACCCGCCATGAGCGCGAATATCGAGCCGGGTACGAGCACATAATGGAAGTGCGCGACGACAAAGTAGGAGTCGTGATACTGGATGTCGGCCGGTGCGATTGCGAGCATCAGGCCCGAGAAACCGCCGATCGTGAACAAGAACACGAAACCAAGGGAGAACAGCATCGGCGTCTCGAAAGTCATCGAGCCGCGCCACATCGTGGCAACCCAGTTGAACACCTTCACGCCGGTCGGAACGGCGATGATCATCGTGGCGAACATGAAGAACAGCTGCCCGGACAGCGGCATGCCGACCGTGAACATGTGGTGCGCCCAGACGATGAACGACAGGAACGCGATACACGACGCGGCGTAGACCATCGAGTCATGGCCGAACAGCGGCTTGCGAGAGAACGTCGGGATGATCTCCGAAACGACGCCAAAGGCCGGCAGAATCATGATGTAAACCTCCGGGTGCCCGAAGAACCAGAAGATGTGCTGAAACATCACGGGGTCGCCGCCGCCGGCCGCGAGGAAGAAACTCGTTCCGAAGAACTGGTCGGTGAGCAGCATTGTTACGGCGCCGGCGAACACGGGCATGACCGCGATCAGCAGGTAGGCCGTGATCAGCCAGGTCCAGACGAACATCGGCATCTTTAGAAGCCACATATCCGGAGCACGCATGTTGAGGATCGTCACGATGATGTTGATCGCACCCATGATCGAGCTCAGGCCCATCAAATGAATCGAGAAAATCAGGAACGGAAAGGCGTCACCCGTTTGCAGGACGAGCGGCGGGTACATCGTCCAGCCGCTGGCCGGAGCGCCGCCATCCATGAACAGCGTCGAGCCGAGCAAGCCGAAGGCGACCGGCAGAATCCAGAATGACCAGTTGTTCATTCGCGGCAGCGCCATGTCGGGTGCGCCGATCATCATCGGGATCATCCAGTTGGCCAGGCCCACGAAGGCCGGCATGACGGCGCCAAACACCATGATCAATGCATGCATCGTCGTCATCTGGTTGAAGAACTCGGGATGCACGAATTGCAGGCCGGGCTGCATGAGTTCCGAGCGAATGACGAGCGCCATCGCGCCGCCGACGAAGAACATGATCAGGCTGAAGACCAGGTACAGCGTCCCGATGTCCTTGTGGTTGGTCGTGAACAACCAGCGCTTGATGCCCTTCTCCGGGCCGTGGTGATCGTGCGCCTCGTGAACGTCTGCTGCTGCAGTGCTCATACCTTAATTCTCCACCTGCGCCAACCGGGTACCGCCGTCTTTGCGCGAACTTACCCAGGCCTGGAACGCGTCCTCTTCGACGACTTCGACGACGATGGGCATATAACCATGGTCCTTACCGCACAGCTCTGCGCACTGGCCACGAAATGTCCCGGTTTCGAGCGCCGTAAACCACGCTTCATTGATGATCCCGGGGATGGCGTCCTTCTTGATGGCCAGCTCCGGGACCCACCAGGCGTGAATGACGTCATTGGACGTGAGCAACAGGCGTACTTTCTTGCCTTTGGGTACGACGAGGGGCTGGTCAACCTCGAGCAGGAAATTTTCGACACTGAACGGGTCGACGCCGGAGCCCTTGAACCGCGCCTTCACGCTCGGCATCGCAAGGCTCGAATAAAATTCGACGTCTTCATCCTGGTACCTGTAATGCCACTTCCACTGGTAGCCGGTGACGACGATGGATACGTCCGGGTTACGCGAATCCTCGAGCCGGATCATCGTCTCCGCAGCGGGTACGGCCATGATCAGAAGAATGATGCACGGGATGATCGTCCAGACGACTTCCGCCGTGGTGCTGTGGGAAAACGTGGCGGCTTCGTGGCCGACGGATTTGCGGTGCTTGATCAGCGAAATGATCATCACGCCGAAAACGACGATCCCGATCGCGACGCACCACCAGAACACCATCATGTGCAAGCCGTAGGTCTCGGCGCTGAGTTCGGTAATGCCACGCGGCATATTCAACGCCCGGTCAGCGCTCGCCGCACTCGCCCAGACCAGGCCGAGCAAGCTCAGTAGCGATTTTCGTATCATCAGATTGTTCACCGTCGTGGCCCTCTAAATCAGGGCCGAAATACCTTACAGATTTTCGGGTGGAAGGCGCTTTTTCAAGCAGGGTCCGGATTGCCCGCGAAAAAGCCCGCGAAGTGTACTGAAACGGGACAGGGCATGCAATGCCGAGACACGCTTTGTTACAGAAATTTCTTCTATGTTTACAAAGCGTTACAATCAGCGCCTGCGTCGGCTGATTTGGCCCGGATCGATTCGGACTTCTGCCTGTGAACCCGCCTTTCCGCCGCCCCAGCAATGTCCGTAGACAAGTTCCAGCTGCTGATCGAAGCTATCGAGATTGTCTGGCAGACAATCGCCTGCGCCCACCGCCCGGAGATCNNAGAACGGGATCAAGCAGCCCTGCCCTTACCAGCTCGTCGCCAACGTCGTGCATGTCGGCGAAGGGTTCATGATGCAGCCCGGTCAGGCTGTCGGGCCCGAGCGTCGAGAACGCAAACAGACCGTTTGGCCCCAGCACGCGGGAGACCTCGGCGAATACCGGCGCCCTGTCGCTTATCCACGGCAGCAACAGGTTCGAGAAGACGAGATCGATCGAGTGATCTGCAAACGGCAAGTTTGCCGCGTCCGCCTGGACAGCCAGCTTTTTCGAGAACCACGAAGAGCCACTCGTGGCTTCTTCCAGCATCCTGTGCGACAGGTCCACCGCCACGACGACCGCGCGCCGGAACGAACCGCTCAGCCGGCGAGCCGAAGATCCGGTGGCTGATCCCAGATCGACAATCGTGCGCGCGGTGATCGTCATCGGTTCCAGCCGCCTGAGCAGGCCATCACGAGTCGTCGCGTAAACGAAGTCTGCCGAGTCAAAAGTCTGGGCAGCCCGATCAAAACGTTGCTGGACGTCGCGCAGGCTCATCGCGCTGACGGTATCATGCTTTCCAGCCGTTTCGCCGCGATTCGCTGATGGCCGGGGCGAGGGCCCGGACGCCAAAATAGCATCATGCGAGCATTGGCTTTGTATGCTGGCGCGCTCGAACTGGTGGCTCGCGCCGGAAGAAGTATCGAGCAGATCGTTGCACCGAACGCCTGCGCTTTCTGCGGTGTCGAACTCCACGGCCGGGCGCCACCGGTCTGCGCGGGCTGTTACGGGGATCTCCCGTGGCTGGGCGCCCGGTTCCACCTCGACCCGCTCGTGACGGCGCTGGCGCCATTGGAGTATGCATTCCCGGTCGATGCCGCGATCAAGCGACTGAAGTTCCAGCGCAAGCTTTTTTATGCCCCGGCGTTTACTTACCTGCTTTCCTCGTCACTGCGGGATCTGCCCGGTGACGTCGACGCACTGTTGCCCATGCCCCTGCACTGGCGCCGCATGGCCTTTCGCGGATTCAACCAGGCGAACGAGATATCGAGAGGCATCGCCAGGGCGACAGGCTTGCCGATCGTCAATAATATTTCTCGAATTCGACATACGCCCTACCAGTCCGGTCTTTCGGCCGCCCAGCGCAAGCGCAACCTGAAGCACGCGTTCCGCATTCGGGGCAGTGTCGATTACGATCACATCCTCGTTGTCGACGACGTGATAACGACGGGTGAGACGTGCCGGGAGCTGGCTCGGGTGCTCCTCGGCGCGGGCGCCAACAAAGTCAGCGCGCTGGCTATTGCACGGGTGGTGTCGGGCTGAAGGAGTAATGCAGCACGATACCGATGAAGATGACGAGGCCGATGTAATGGTTGTGGAGAAATGCGGCAAAACAACCTGCCGGCTGACGGTCACGGGCAAGCCACAGGTGGTAAACCATCAGACCGGCGGCGCCGGCGATCGAGGAGTAATACCAGAAGCCGAGCTCGGCCATGAAGCCGACAAAGATCAGGGTTGCAACCATCAGTAATTGCAATCCGGCGATGACGAACAGGTCGACGTCGCCAAACAAGATGGCCGTGGACTTGACGCCGATCTTCTTGTCGTCTTCGCGGTCGACCATTGCGTAAAAGGTGTCGTAAATCACGGCCCAGATGACCGCGGCTCCGAAGACCAGCCAGGCCAATTGCGGCGTGGTGCCGGTTTGTGCGGCAAACGCCATTGGCACGGCCCAGCCGAATGCGGCGCCAAGGACGAATTGCGGTATCGACACCCAGCGCTTGATGAATGGGTAGGCGACCGTCAGCCCGGCTGCAATGATTGCGAGCATGCGTGCAGGCTGGTTGAGCATTGTCGCGAGCCCCACGGCAATCAGCGATAGCGCAATGAAAAGCACCAGGGCCTCACCGGGCGCCACCGCCCCGGATGCAATAGGCCGGGTCCGGGTACGCTCCACATAAGGATCGATCTTTCGATCCACGTAGTCGTTGAGGACACACCCGGCCGAACGCATGACGAAGACGCCAAGCGTGAACACGACAAACAAGCCCTGGTAAGGATGACCATCGCCGGCGAGCCACAACGCCCAGAGCGTCGGCCAGAGCAACAGCCAGACACCGATCGGCTTGTCGACACGCATCAGCTTGCCGTAATTGCGCAACTGCGTGATGACGTCTTTTTTGAGCTGCGGCGACAGGATGGCTTTCATCGCGGCGGATTATACCTTTCCGTAGCGGTTCGCATCGCCAAGCCAACGGCGCACGATAGCATCGCCCCTGTCCGGCGAACCACGCATGATCGACTCGGCGGCCACTTGCACGCCGGGCATTAAATCCGCGTCGCGGCCGATGTCTGCTATACGGTAATCCGGCAGCCCGGTCTGCCTCGTACCGAGCAGCTCACCAGGGCCGCGCAGCTCCAGGTCGCGCTGGGCGACAACAAAACCATCGTTGGTGTCGCGCAGGACGGCGAGACGGCTGCGCGCCAGCTGGCCGAGCGGCGGCTTGTACAGCAGCACGCAATGGCTCTGAATCGCGCCACGCCCAACCCTGCCGCGTAGCTGGTGCAACTGGGAAAGGCCCATGCGCTCGGCGTTTTCAATGATCATCAGGCTGGCATTGGGCACGTCGACACCGACCTCGATCACCGTGGTTGCGACGAGCAGCTGAATCAGGCCGTCCTTGAACGCCTGCATGCCACGCTCTTTCTCGGCGGGGCGCATGCGACCGTGGACGAGCCCGACGCGAAGCTCCGGCAGCGCCTCGGTGAGCATCGCGTAGCTCGCCTCCGCTGCTTCGAAGTCGAGCACCTCGGATTCCTCGATGAGCGGACACACCCAGTACGCCTGCTGGCCTGACGAGCAGGCATCCCGAACCCGGGCAATGACCTCGTCGCGCCTTGTCTCGGGGACCGCAACCGTAGACACGGGCCGCCTGCCCGGCGGCAGCTCGTCGATGACCGACGTGTCGAGATCGGCGTAAGCGGCCATTGCCAGCGTGCGTGGAATGGGCGTCGCTGTCATGACCAGCTGATGCGGATAGCGACCTTCCGCGACCCCTTTCTCGCGCAGCGCCACGCGCTGGTGAACGCCAAACCGATGTTGTTCGTCGATAACCACCAGCGCGAGATCATGGAAGCGGACACCTTCCTGGAAAAGCGCATGTGTGCCGACAACCAGCGATGCGCTGCCACCCTCGATTGACTCGAGCGCTTCACGACGAGCGGCAGTGCGCTGGCTGCCACTAAGCCAGGCCGGCTCGATGCCGAGCGGGCGGAACCAGTCGCTGAAACTGCGCCAGTGCTGTTCGGCAAGCAGCTCCGTGGGAGCCATGATGGCAGCCTGTACGCCACACGAAATCGCTTTGAGGCAGGCGATCGCCGCAACGACGGTCTTGCCCGAGCCCACATCGCCCTGAATAAGCCGCATCATGGGATGAGGTTCGGCCAGATCGGCGATGATCTCGTCGACAACGCGTTGTTGAGCGCGCGTCAGCGAGTACGGCAGCGCTTCGACAAATTTGCAGACTTCGTCGGCCCCGCCGGTCAGTGACGGGGCGCTTTCGACCCGGGCGAGAGCGCGGAGTCGGCGCAGGCTGATGTAGTGGGCCAGCAGCTCCTCGAATGCCAGCCGCTGCTGGCAGGGGTGTTTGCCGGCGACCATCGACTCGACATCGGCGTCGGCGGGCGGTCGATGCAAATACTCAACGGCATGCGCCAGCTCGGGCAGACCGAGCTGTCCGCGAACATCCGCCGGCAGCAGTTCCTCGGGCGTGTGCGCCTGCATGATTCGCAGCGCCTGATCGGTCAGATTGCGCAACCTGCCCTGTTGAACGCCTTCTGTCGATGGGTAGATCGCGGTCAGCGAATCGCTGATCGCGGCGTCCTGATTTTCGCGCAGGATTCGGTATTCCGGGTGAATCATCTCCAGCCCGGATGGACCCTTGCGGGCCTCGCCGAAGCACGTCAGTCGAACACCAGCCTGGAACTGCGCCACCTGCTGACGGGAGAAGTGGAAAAAGCGCAGCGTAACCTGGCCGGTACCATCACCGATGCGGACGAGCAGATTGCGTCGGCCGCGGTACACGGTCTCGGCCAGCAGCACCTCACCGGTTATCAAACAGCGGCTGCCCGGCTGTAATGCGCCTATCTTGACGAGCTGCGTCCGGTCTTCATAACGCAGCGGCAGCAGGAACAGCAGGTCCTCGACCCGATAGAGATTGAGGCGCTCGAGTTTTTTCGCCAGCGCCGGGCCGACGCCGTTCAATACGGTCAGGGGCGAGGCGAGGTTAGAGTCCGAGGATTGCATCCGCCTCGACGTCAGCGCCTTTCGGCAGCGAAGCAACGCCAACCGCGGCACGAGCCGGGAACGGTTGGTCGAAGTAGTCTTCCATGACACTGTTGACTGTTGCGAAGTTGCCGAGATCCGTAAGAAAGATTGTCAGCTTGACGACCTGGTTGAGGTCTGCGCCCGCAGCCTCGGCGACGGCCTTGAGATTATCGAATACCTGGCGGGCGCGGGCCTCGAAGTCGCCCTCGACAAATTCCATCGTCGCCGGGTCAAGCGGGATCTGGCCTGACAGAAAGACCAGGTTGCCGGCCTTTATCGCTTGCGAATAGGTGCCGATCGCAGCCGGCGCATTGTCGCTGTGGATGGCCTCTTTGCTCATCGGAGCTCCTTGTTATCGTTGCTTTCAGGCGCAGTCGCGCATCACGCGGATCACATTGGGCATGCTCTTGACGTCGCGCATGATCTTCGCAAGGTGAGTGCGGTCACGAACGAGAATCAGGAAATCGAGCACCGAGCAGTCCTCGTGGCGCCCGAGCACCGACACCTGCTCGATGTTGGACCCGGCATCGCCGATCGTCGCGGCGACTTCGGCGAGTACGCCGGGTTTGTTGAGTGTCTCGACCTGGATCTGGCTCATGAACTCGCGATCGATGTCCTTTTCCCAGGACACCGTGATCCACTTCTCTGGCTGTTTGCGAAACACACTGAGGTTGCCGCACTTGTTGCGATGTATGACCACACCGCGGCCCGAACTCAGGTATCCCATGACGTCGTCGCCGGGAATCGGGTGGCAGCAACGGGCATAGCTGACCACCATGCCTTCGGTGCCGGCAATTACCAGGCTGGCCGTGCGCTTCTCGATCTCTCCCTCGTCGTTGACGCCAAGCAGGAACCTTGCGGTCAACGGGGCGAGACGCTCGCCAAGGCCGATTTGTTCGTAAAGCTCTTCATTGTTGTTGAGCCCCAGCTCATCGAGGGTCGCTTTCATGCGCACCTTGCCGATCTTGCGCAAAGACGAGTCGAGGTCCTTGAGTGAACGGTCGAGCAGGCGCTTGCCGAGATCGACCGATTCGCTGGAGCGCATCGACTTCATGTGATTGCGAATCGCTGTCCGGGCCTTGGCAGTGCGGACGAACGAGAGCCAGTTCGGGTTCGGGCGCGAGCCGCGGCTAGTGACGATTTCTACGGTCTGGCCGTTCTGCAGCGGCGTGCGCAGGGGCACGAGCCCGCGGTCGATCTTGGCCGCTACAGTGCGATTGCCGATATCTGTATGCACGGCATAAGCGAAGTCGACGGTGGTTGAACCTTTGGGCAGCGGCATGATGTCGCCCTTGGGGGTGAACACATAGATCTTGTCGGGGAAGAGATCGACCTTGACACTCTCGAGGAATTCTTCGGACGTCCCCGAGCGCTGCAACTCTGCGAGGTTTGCCAACCAGTCGCGCGCCCGGCGTTGCGGCGTCGCGTCCGATTTCTCCTCGGCCTTGTATTGCCAGTGCGATGCGACGCCGGACTCGGCAATCCGGTCCATTTGCCGGGTACGAATCTGCACTTCGAGCGGCTGCCCCTTGGGGCCGAAAAGCGTCGTGTGCAGGGACTGGTAACCATTGATACGGGGAATGGCGACGTAGTCCTTGAACCGCCCCGGCATCGGCTTGTAAAGACCATGAACGAGACCCAGCACCTTGTAACAGTCGTTAACGTCCTCGACGATGATACGAAACCCGAAGACGTCGACGACATCGTTCAGCAGACGCTTTTTCTCCGACATCTTTTTGTAGACGCTGTAAAGATGCTTCTCACGCCCGATGACCTCACCCTTGATGCCTTCATCCGCGAGTGTGCGCTCGAGTTCCTCGGTGATCTTCTTGACCATTTGTCGCTGACTGCCCTTGCTCCGCTTCAGCGCGCGGTCGAGCACGCGATACCGCATCGGGTACAAATGACGAAAACCAAGGTCTTCCAGAATGACTTTAAAGCGATTAATGCCAAGGCGGTTCGCGATAGGCGCATAGATGTCGAGCGTTTCGCGGGCAATTCGTTTGCGCTTGTCCGTCGGCATTGCGTCGAGGGTCTGCATGTTGTGCAGCCGGTCTGCGAGTTTGACGAGGATGACGCGAATATCCTCGATCATCGCAAGCATCATCTTGCGGAAGCTCTCGGCCTGCGCCTCGGCACGGCTGCGGAACTGGATCTGGTCGAGCTTGCTCACCCCATCGACGAGGCCGGCGACCTCCTGCCCGAATTGCTTCTCGATATCGTCGAGGGAAGCCTCGGTATCCTCGACGACGTCATGCAGGATGGCAGCCGTGATCGCCTGGGGGTCCAGGTGCATATCGGCAAGCTCCTGGGCGACAGCCACCGGGTGAGAAATATAAGGCTCGCCGGATTTCCTCGTTTGCCCGTCGTGCGCGGCGGCGCCGAACTCGTAGGCCTGCATCACCAGCTCGATTTGCTCCTCGGGGAGGTAGGTCTCGAGCGTTTCAACGAGGTGCCGCAGGCCGTGGTCGCGCTTGGGCGCGCCCGGCAGCTTGGCTAGCAGTGTTGCGGCATAGTCCATCCCCCGATCATACCCGCGTTACGCGGAATGTCAGGTGTGGAAGGTCGCAGAATGGAGGCTGTCTCAGTCTCCGATTGAAATGCCACGGACCGGCAGAAGTTCCTCGGCGGCTTCAGCCTGCATGAACTCTTCGGCGGGCGGCTGCTCGATCTCTTCGAGGATGGCCGGGGTGATCAGGCCGTCGGCAATCTCGCGCAAGGCGATCACAGTGGGCTTGTCGTTCTCGAGCTCGACCATCGGGTCGGCGCCGTGAGCGATGCGGCGCGCGCGCTTGGCGGCGACGAGCACCATCTCAAAGATGTTGTCGATGTTGTCGAGGCAGTCTTCGACGGTAATGCGTGCCATCTGTCTGGTATCCCTTCTGTTTTCAGGCCAGCGCGCCACTGATCGAAGTGACGGTAGCTGGTTCAAATGCGACGGTAGCAAGCACAATAGGACGGCCCTGCGCCCTGAAGCAAGGCTATATTCCAAAAAGTTATTAGCCGACGATACCAGCAATAGCGCGGCGTTGCGCCTCGTTGCTCGTACTCTGGGCCTCGCCCTCGCCCGCCAGCACGGCCTCGAGCTGGGCGACCGCATCATCGAGCCTGTCGTTGATCACCACGTAGTCGAATTCATCCCAGTGCGACATGTCACTGAGGGCATCCTGGAGACGCCGTTCGATGATTTCGTCGCTGTCGGTGCCGCGAGATCGCAGTCGCCGAACGAGTTCGTCATGTGACGGCGGGAGAATGAAGATCGTGACGCACTCGGGCATCGACTCGCGCACCTGCTGCGCTCCCTGCCAGTCGATCTCGAGGACGACACTGTGCCCATTGGCCAGGTGCTGCTCGACCTGCTCACGGCTCGTGCCATAAAGATTATCGAACACGGTTGCAGATTCGAGCATCTTGCCCTCGGCGCGCAGGATCTCGAACTCGCCGACGTCAACGAACAGGTAGTCCACGCCGTGCGCCTCATTGCGGCGTTGCGGCCGCGTCGTGTACGAGATTGAAAAACGCAGATCGGGGTTATTGCGCGTGATGGCCTGGACGAGTGTCGTTTTGCCAGCGCCCGACGGTGCGGCGATGACAAAGAGCCTGGCATTATCGGCGGTCATTCGGTCTTGAAGTGAATCTCTTCGGGTTCCAGCGTGGTCCTGTCGAAAACGATGCTGAAGCCTTCGTGCGGCGGCTTGGCGCATCCTGCCTCTTGCCTGGTTCGACCGGCAATCGAACATTTGCCGGTGTCGGTGGCGATCACTTCGTCGGAAATGAGTTCACACTCCTTGTCGAGGACGGGCCACTCTTCTTCGAGAAAATCGAACGCATTGGATTTCACCCGGGCGAGCTCCGCAGGCCCAAGCGCACACGGGCTATCCGCGGGGGTGGGCGCCAACGACGCGCATGCGCCGGCAACGGCGGCGGCCGGAATCAAGACGAGGCAACGGAGTAAACGGCGCATAGATTTCACCAATCGAATACCTGGTAGTGAGTGTATCTGACAAAACGGGTGCCGGCACCGCCAGTCGCACTAGTGAGCAGCTTCGTTTTCGAGATTGGTCGCTATAGCCAGCACTTCCTGTTCGAGCATCCTGCGGATCAGAATCTTGCCGAGTAGCGGCGGAATGAATACGTCCGGCTCCATGCTGGATTCAAAAGTGACGTGGCTGGTCCCGTCTTCCGTGCTCGCGACGATCCAGCGCATCGTACCCGATCGAAAGTCGCTGCCTTCTGGAACAATGTCAGCCTGAACCGTATTCGCGGTGCTTGTAACGTCCTGGATCATCTCCAGGTCCCTGCAGAAGAAAAAGAGACAGCTGCGAACCTCTGTGCGCACCCTGGTCACGCCGCCTTCGCTGCTGATGATTTCTCTCTTCTTGACGTCAGGAAACAATCGGTCCGGGTTCTCATAGTCAATCAGAACCTCGATCACGCGATCGGGCTGGGCCGCCGTGCTGAAACTCATCTGCACGCGGTACGCGCCGCGTTCCTTCGTAATGATCAGCTCATCGATATCCAGCGCGAGGGCGGCGCCAGACACAATCAGGCCCGCCCAGACCAATATGCTGTGTCGGCTAGCCGACAAGCTCGTGTGATTCCATTTGCCGGCTGACATGGTCACTGTTGTCGGAGAACTCGAGCGTAACGACGAACATACATGCCCTCCCCCTGCTGGTTTACTTTAACATCGGCAACCGCGGCCGCTCATTTAACTTACGCGGGATGCGAAAGGCTCAGAGCTGCCATTCCGGCCGCCGCAACATTTGGCGCAGCTCATCGGCAATCCTGGCTTTCTTCTGCTCATATTGGTCGATGGCGGCGGCCACTCCGGGATCCTTGCGAAGATGTTCGAACCACGGGTAGATCCGCAACTGTAACCACTGGCCGCTGAACATCGGCCAATCGACATGCCCTTCCAGGAGAAGCTCCAGTGCCCGGTCGTGATTACCCAGCCAGGTGGAGATCATGACCTTGTTGATGGTGTTGACCGAGGCAGGCGTGTCAGCAAGGTTCGGGTATTGCACCTCGATATTTTTCACGAACCCTTGCGCAATTTGCTCAAAGCTTTCCCGGTCCAGCAAATCTTGTTGCAGGTTGAAGCTGACGATCTGCAGGTATTGTGCAAAGCGATTATCGTCAACTAGTTGGCTGTAATCCTGCAGCCGGGGAATCAGCCCGGTCAGGTAGTCCAGCGCCTCTTGAGACCGGCCCTGCATGCTCATGATGCTCGGGTAGTGAACCGTTGGCCTAAAGTAGTCCGCTTCTGCCGTAAGCACGAGCGGCAAGGCCCGTTCGAGAACATCGATCAGGCGATCCGGATCTTTTGCAGCGTCGGCCGCCACTATTTCGAGTTCGATAATCAGGTCGATTCTATCGGGAGCAGCGGAACGAAGCCGATCGAACCAGAGGTCTCCCTCCAGCAGCAGTCCGAACGCATAAAAGTTACGTGCGAGAAAATAGACAGGCTGGACACTCTCGGGATCTGCGATCAGCGCCTGTCGAAACCAGTCCATCGACTCGACAAAGTTCTCCTGACTGTGCGCCAGCCAGGCGAGGTTTCCGTACAGCTCAGGATTGTCCGGCGCGATCTCCAGCGCGGTCAACAAGGGTTGTTTGGCTTCCTCCGGGCGATCAGTTTGGCGATAAAGGTTGGACTGCGATTGCAGCAAATCAATATTCAGCGGATCCGTTTCCAGCGCAGCAAGCAAGAGATCCAGCGCCTCGTCGCTCCGGTCGCGGCCGGACAGGTTCCCGACGACCGCAGCTGTCAGGAACGAGTCGATGGTTCCCTGCTTTGCGAGGACGACCATATCCTCGACAAGGATCTCCAGCGTCTCGTCTTTGGCCCAGTGCCTGTTATCCGTATAACCGATATAAAGTTGCAGGAGCAGATCCATCACCTGCGCCGACAGATTGTCGGGGCGCTGCGCCAATATTTCGTGAATGAGCGATTGCGCGGCCCGAAATTCCTCGGGATCGCTGAAACGGACCGCTGACCGCCAGTATTGCCGTATGTAATTGCGCGCGAGCCCGAGCTTGGCATCGACAAAATCAGGGTCCTTGTCGAGAGCGGCGGCGAACAACTGATCGGCTTTGAGTGTCGCCTCGTTCGTAGCGATGTTCTCCTGCTCGAGCGCCTGCAAATAGATGTCATAGGCACTGAAATCTTCGGTCGCGACGTTGCGGATGGCGGTGTTTTCGCTGGTCAGCAGCGTGCTGCCCAACGCCGAAGCAACGTCTGCAGATATTTCATCCTGGATCGCAAAGACGTCGTCCAGGTTGCGATCGTAGTTTTGTGACCACACGTGAAAGCCGTCGTCGGCGCGAATCAGCTGGGCGGTTACGCGAACCCGGTTGCCGGCCTTTTGCACGCTGCCCTCGAGCACATGCGCGACGCCGAGCGCCAGCGCAATGGTCCGGACATCGATGTTTTTGTTTTTGAACGAGAAGGCCGATGTGCGCGCCGATACCTTGAGGTCGGGCAATTGCGCAAGCATGTGCAGCAGCGTTTCGGTGAGCCCATCCGAGAAATATTCGTTTTGTTCGTCGTCGCTCATGTTGACGAACGGCAGTACGGCGACCGATGCGTTGTCAATGTTGCCTGCCGATGGCAATTGGGCTTCCAACGCGTCCATATTGCTTATTTCGCGCAGTGATCCCGCCATTATCACAATGACGATGATGCTGATCGCCGCCAACACGACAAAATCGGCTCGCTGCAGCGCCAAGGGCACGTCACTGCCAACCGTGCTCGTTCTCACGATGCGGCCGTCGCGAATGTCATAGAGCCAGCCAAAAACCATCGCCACCGGAAAGCCCAGCAGCGCCGCCAGCCACACATAGCGAACAGCCATTTCCGATATCGACAATGCGGGAAATGCTGCGAGCGCGATCTGCACGACCACCCAGGCGCCGACGATATACAGGCCGGCGGCGCGGAAGACGCGGCGACGACGCGCCTCCTTCAGCAATTCCTTAGCGCGGATACCGAGCATCATATTTGGCCTGTTCGGCGGTATTTCTCGTCGCAGTCGGTGTTACGGCACGGTGCGAGCACATACAGATAGCATACTCCATCCGGGGCATGCTTCGGTTAACGAGCGGCCCTGTCGTTTATTGGTCGCCAAGTGCCTGCCGAAGCCTTGCGCGGCTTTCATCGGGCCATTGTTCCTTCAGCTTGTAAAAGTCTTCAAATGCAGGATGAGCATCGGGAATTTGCACCCAGGGTTGCTTTGCGGACGTGAAGATGTGGACATCAGGCGACAGGCGGCCGGCCTCGTCGAGCGTGCCGACCCGGGCAAAGCTCACCGCATCACCGAAACCCGCATAATGACTCCACAGGGCAATGCGACAATCGGGGCAGCGCCAGATTCTCTGGCCTTTGCCGCTCGGTGACGGCGTGTCGACCACCTCGGGGCTGCCCTGCAAGACAGTGAGGCGGTCAGACTCGATCAGGGCGTTCAGCGCATAGGAAGAGCCGGTCTGGCGCTGGCACCAGGTGCAATGGCAACAATGGATGAACAGCGGCGGCGATTCCAGCCGATAGCGAACGGCGCCACAAGTACAACCACCTTCAAACGATTCCGTCGTCACAGATCAGCTCCTCCACCAGGCTCGCCAGGGCGTGCGCGAAATGGGCAAATTATAGGTTGCATCGCCGGCGTTCGGCTAATCGCAGCGCAGCAGGCGAACAAAGCGCGGATAGTAGATTGTGCTATCGCTAAAATGCTCGGCAAATTCGGACGTGTTCGTCGCGTAGGTCAAAACAAGATCGGCACCTTCGAGCTGAGGGTGCGCTTTCGCTGCATAGATCATGACGTTGGGCCGATCGTATTCGGGGGGGCGATAGATAATCTGCTTGTCGGACCAGGGACTCATCAGGCCCGAGGCAAAACGATAGACGATGTTGGCCGGGCCGAATCCATCCGTCTGAAACACGACGAAACTGTCCGAAAATTCATCCCACAAAATTGTGAGTTCCGACTGCCCGTTATCGAGCAGGTGCCACGACTCGGGCGACATCAGGTCGCCGCTCGCCACATCTTCAACCGGCCAGCGGGTCGAATAGACGGGATGCGTCTTGTCGGGGTCCGAGGTCCCGAACGCGTATACGTAGCTTTGCCACAGCAGCACGCTGGCAAAGCCCGGCCTCACCTCGGGCGCAATATCCGGCACGTCGAGAAACGACCAGCGCCAGTCCGGCGGTTCATCATCAGGATTCTCGATCAATATGGCGTTCCAGCCGTCCGACGCGAAGCCGAGACCACCTGTTGAGCTGCGCATCCGATTAAGAAACAAGACGACCTTGTCGCCGAGGCGGATACCGTGACCCGGCCAGAACCACTTGTCGGCGATGCCGGGAAAAAACGGCAGCGGTTGACCATCTGCGCCCTCCTTCCAATGGAACTCGATGCTGGCTGCCGATGGATCAGCACCCGTCTGTATGGCAACGCTGTTGCGGATGAGGCGCCCGCCCTGCCGCTCGCCCTCGCCGTCCCGGTCGATCCAGGAATCGCCGAAAAGCCAGAGCGTGCGGTCGTTGCCGAGGTCGATTGAAAAGGCGCTGTCGCCGCCCAGCCACTCGGACGAACTCCTGAACATCCTGTCGGCGTCGGCCCAGGGCTGTGCGTCGAAGCAAGGCTGCTCCGCGGCAGACGCGGTCGCGAGGCCGAAGCCGAGCACCAGAATCGCTCTAGAGCGCTGCATCAGTATTGGGCGGGGGCCAGCACGACGTAGGCGTAGATCACAAATACCAGGTACGCGGCCGCCAGCGCGCCGTTCACCGTCCTGTTCGAAACGAAAAACCCGCCCAACGGCAGCACGAATGAAACCGCAACGATCAGGCCAATAGACGACAGCGGAGACGTGCCGAACAGCGCCCAGTTCGTCCAGTATGAAAGTGCCGCATAGACAGCGATGGCGAGCAACGCCCAATGGCCGTCACCTTCAAAATAGCCAATCAGGGATTCGCGCTCGTGCGAGTCTGTTGTCGGCAACACGAGCGCCCCGGCCACGAAAAGCAGAAGCGCGTGGGCCATCAAGGTCACGAACGCGATATGCGTCCAGGCCGCGAGAACCTCGTTGAGCTCAAACAGGGCCCACCAGAACTGTATTTGATAGACGAAAATACCTGCCGCCCATACCAGCGGTATCCAGTGCACGCGCTGGCGGCGGCGAGCCCGAAAGACGTGGACGCCACCGAGCAATAACCGGGTAACGCCGAGACCGAGAACGAAAGAGAGTGCTACCGAAAAATACTCAAACGCTGACATGATCGGCGGTGCGCGTTACTCGATATTCTGGATTTGCTCGCGCATCTGCTCGATGAGGACTTTGAGTTCCACCGCGGCTTTCGTCGTTTCGGCATCGGCGGATTTCGAACCGAGCGTATTCGCTTCACGATTGAGTTCCTGCATCAGGAAGTCGAGGCGACGGCCGATGGGCTCATCAATATCGAGCGCATTGCGAATCTCGACGACATGGCTGTCGAGACGGTCGAGCTCCTCGTCGACATCGAGCTTCTGCGCAATCAGTGCGAGTTCTACCTCGAGGCGGGCCGGGTCGGCATCGACGTCGAGCCGCTCTATTCGATCCCGTTGCCTGGCATGAGCCGCCTCGAGGACCTCGGGTAAGCGATCGCGGACCGAGGCAGCAAGCGCGGTTATATCCGTGCAACGGCTCTCGATCATCGCGCGAATGCGAGCGCCCTCATTGCGGCGCATTTCAGCCATAGACTGCAGCGCTGCCTCGAGCAGGGCGATCGCGTCTTTCTCGAGCGGTCCGGCATCGATCTCTGTTTCGGCGATGGCGCCGGGCCAGCGCAGAATATCCATGGCAGAGGGGGTCGTGGCGCTGGGCACGATATCCTGAATTTCTGTGATGCGCATACCGACGAGCTCGACCATTTCAGGGTTAAGCTTGAGCTCGGATTGCGGGTCGAGGCCTCGCTTGAGGTGAAGTGCGCACTCGATCTTGCCGCGGCGCAAGACGGCGGAGACCTGCTGCTTGAAATCGGCCTCTTTGGGTCGCAGCTCGTCAGGAAGTTTGAACTGCACATCGAGGTAACGATGGTTGACGGCCCGCAACTCCCACGTCATTGTGCCGGCGGGCGTGTCGGCAGACTGCCGTGCAAAGCCTGTCATACTGTGTAACATCAATTCATTGTTATTTAAGTAGCCCTTATCCGCAATGCAGATCGAGTACGCCAAGGTATCCGCACTGGGCGACCGGACCGACAACCAGGACCGGGCCGCTATCGTGGTTGCCGACGAAGCCGCACTGATGCTCGTGTTTGACGGCATGGGCGGGCATTCGGACGGCGCCCAGGCCGCCGAGACCGGGCTCAAGGTCGTGCAGGACATGTTCATGGACGCGAAACTGCCGATTTTCGACCCGCAAGGCTTTCTCTACCTGGCGCTGTCGCGGGCGCATGACGAGGTCGTGGCCCTCGGCAAGGAGGTTGCGGTCGATTTCAGGCCACGCGCGACCTGTGCAGTCTGCCTCGTCCAGGAAGGCGGTTCGTTCTGGGCGCACATCGGCGACAGCCGCATCTACCAGGTCCGTAATGGCATCATGCTCGAGCGCTCCCGCGATCACAGCCATGTCGAGGTCCTGATCCAGGAAGGCGCAATTACCGAAGAAGAAGCGCAGGATCACCCGATGCGAAATTTCGTCGAGTGCTGCATCGGCGGCGATGCGCCCGTCCCGGACATGAGCATCACGAGCAAGCGTCACTTGTCACCGGGCGATGTGCTGCTGGCATGCTCTGATGGCCTCTGGTCGGGCTTGTCCGATGAGGATATGGCGCAGATCGGTGCGCCGAGCCAAAATAGTCTCGCCGAAGAGCTCAAAGAGCTGAGTATCAAGGCGCTTACCGTAAACGCGCCCTACAGCGACAATACGACCGGAACGGCACTGCGCTGGTCCGGCGAATAACGGAGAGAGCAATGCGCCCAAGTGGCCGCGAAGCCGACCAGATGAGGGTCGTGCGGTTTATCCCTGACTTTACCTGCCACGCCGAAGGGAGCGTGCTTGCCGAGTTCGGCGATACGCGCGTGCTGTGTACGGCCAGTGTCGAGGACCGCGTACCGCCGTGGATGCGCGGCAACGGCAACGGCTGGGTTACGGGCGAATACGGAATGCTGCCGAGGTCGACGAACACGCGGACGGCGCGCGAGGCGGCGCGCGGCAAGCAGGGCGGCCGCACGCTCGAGATTCAGCGGCTGATAGGCCGGTCACTCCGGGCTATCACGGACCTGGATGCGCTCGGCGAGCGCACAGTCACACTGGATTGCGACGTGATTCAGGCTGACGGCGGCACGCGTACGGCTTCGATCAGTGGCGCCTACGTNNCACGGCCACGTCGCCGCAGTATCGGTTGGGATCTACCGCGGAGTTGCGGTGTTGGATCTTGACTATGCCGAGGATTCCGAGGCCGAAACCGATATGAATATCGTCATGAACGATGCCGGTCATTTCATCGAAGTGCAGGGCACGGCAGAAGGCCACGCCTTCACGGGTGACGAGCTGAATGCGATGCTCGATCTTGCGAGGAAGGGTGTTGCCGAGATCATCGCCGCGCAGAACGAGGCTCTTGCCTGATCGAAACGCTGATGGCGGCATTACCCCGCAAGATCATCATGGCCAGCGGCAATGCAGGCAAGCTACGAGAGATACAACGAATTCTCGCCGACTTCGATATCGAGGTCGTCCCGCAGTCGGAGTACGGCGTCAGCGACGCCGAGGAGACGGGCGC
>WVYQ01000017.1:191618-339530 GCA_011772865.1 Woeseiaceae bacterium
CGGCAATTGGGGACGATTCGGGCCTCGCTGTCGATGCGCTCGACGGCCGGCCGGGCGTTTACTCGGCGAGATATGCGGGTCCGGATGCCACCGATGACGAGAACAATGACAGGCTACTGGCCGAGCTCGCCGGGGTTCCCGGGGAGGCCCGCGCTGCCGCGTTCCACTGCGTCGTGTGTTTCGTGCAGCCCGGTGAGTCCGAACCCGTAATCGCGAAAGGGCAATGGCGCGGCCGGATATTGCGCGAGCGCCGAGGAGAGGGCGGCTTCGGCTACGACCCGCTGTTCTTCGTTCCGGACGCCGGGTGCACATCGGCCGAACTGGACCCCGAGGAAAAAAATCGCCGCAGCCATCGCGGCCAGGCGTTGCGCGAACTGGCACGCAAACTTCATGAACTCGAGTGACATCCCGCTGTCGCTGTATNNACACGATGGGAGATGATGCACCCCGTGACCGATACATTGAGGCGCTGCTGAATGATCTTGACGCCGAAGCCCAGCGAGCAGGCAATCGGGAGCTGATCAGCGTCTTTCTTGGCGGCGGTACGCCCAGCGTGTTCTCTCCCCGTCAGATCGGAAGACTGCTGGACCGGGTCGGTCGGCGCTTCGCGCTGGCAGAGGACATCGAAGTGACGATGGAGGCCAACCCGGGAACCGTCGAATGCGGTGACCCGGCCGGGTACCGCAAGGCCGGGGTGAGCCGGCTGTCGGTAGGCGCGCAGAGTTTCTCGCGGACCGCGCTGCGCACGCTCGGGCGGATACACAGCGTCGACGACATTCGCTGCGCGGTTATCGAGGCCCGCGAGGCAGGCTTCGATAACATCAACCTGGATATCATGTACGGGTTACCCGGTCAGGATGTAACTTCCGCGTTGATCGACCTGGAACGCGCCACCCGACTCGAGATCAATCACCTGTCGTGGTACCAGCTTACGCTCGAGCCGAACACGATCTTTCATGCCAGGCCACCGGCCGACATGCCGGGCGACGAAAAGAGCGCCGAAATCCAGGATTCCGGACAAAGACTGCTTGGCGATCTGGGCTATGAGCAATACGAGGTATCGGCGTGGGCAAGGGGTGGGGTGCGCTGCCGGCACAATGTCAACTACTGGTCGTTTGGCGACTACCTGGCGGCTGGCGCCGGCGCCCACGGCAAGATCACGTCAAACGAAGGAGTCTGGCGCTACGCAAAGCCGGCGAACCCGAAACAGTATATGGAGAACATCGAGAGCGATCGTGGCGCGGCGACGCTCGAACCGGTCGGGAATGCCGAGCGCCTGTTCGAATTCATGCTGAACGTGCTGCGCCTGGTTGACGACTTCGACGAGCAGCTGTTCACGTCGCGGACCGGTTTGTCGGCGGACCTGTTGCGGGAGCGGCTGGAGACGCCGATAGCAAGGAGGCTGATCGAGCGCTCGGGGCCGGGTTCCTGGCGGGTGACCGCGCTGGGAAGGCGTTTTTTGAACGATTTGCAGGCCGAATTCCTGCCCGACAGGTCGCCAAACTGAGTTTCGGCAGGTTATGCGCTTATGCACAAGACGTCGCAGATGCCTATATTTTCAGTGCTAGACGCGCTTCAATTCATTTCGAGTGTCGGCAAACGGCCATAACCAATTGTTTTTATTTATTTTCTCAAAATGGTCACAAAATCGTCAAATTAACGAGGGTGCTTGAAAATCCGCACCTTAGCGCACTCGTTCAAAATTCTTCCACAGAGTTATCCACAGGTTCTGTGGATAACAAACCCACGAATGGCGGGGGCTTGCGGCAATCGCCACTTCGCTATATATTACGCGCCCTTTTCGCACGTCCGCGTGCCTACGAGAGCAAGGTAATGAAAGCCGACATCCATCCCAACTACAGCGAAATCAAGGTAACCTGCAGTTGCGGTAACGAGTTCACGACGCGTTCCACACTCGGCGAAGACCTCCTGATTGAGGTTTGCTCTTCCTGTCACCCGTTTTATACCGGCAAGCAGAAGATCGTCGATACCGGCGGTCGCGTTGACAAGTTCCGCCGCAAGTACGGCATGAGCTAGGGGCGGTCCTGCCTAAGGGTAGTCCCCGATACCCGCGAGTTAGCGGGATTGATAGTCTTTCTACCGATTGGCGCCGCCAGCTCAGGCGGGGCTCTGCTATGCTCGTGCGGCTAACCGAAATAGCCTGAGGAATATGATGACCAAGGAAGCGTTTCGCCTGATAAGCCCCGGTGGCACGGAATCGGAACTGCCGGTCAGGACCGGCACGGTGGGGCCCGACGTGATTGACGTTGGAGCTTTATACAAGGAACAGGGCGTTTTCACCTTCGACCCAGGCTTCGTGGCTACGGGCAGCTGCGAGTCCGATATCACTTTTATCGACGGCGAGAAGGGCCTTCTCATGTACCGAGGCTACCCGGTGGAGCAACTCGCCGAGCACTCGAGTTTCATCGAGGTTTCCTACCTGCTGTTGAACGGCGAACTGCCTACGGCCGAAGAGCTCGACACTTTCGATCACACGATTCGTACGCACACCATGCTCAACGAGGGCATGCTGAATTTCTTCAAGGGGTTCCGTTACGACGCACACCCGATGGCGATGCTCTCGGCGGTTGTTGGCTCGATGTCCGCGTATTACCACGACACGATGGATGTTCATAACCCGGAACATCGCGATATCTTTGCGCACCGGATCCTGGCGAAGCTGCCGACGATTGCCGCTGCCGCGTACAAGTTGAACATCGGCCAGCCGTTCATGTACCCGCGAAACGATCTCGATTACACCGAAAACTTCCTGCAGATGCTGTTTTCGGTTCCAGCCGAGCCTTACGAGATCGATCCGGTTTCGGCGCGGGCCATCGACCTGCTCTTCATTCTTCATGCGGACCATGAGCAAAACTGCTCGACGTCGACTGTACGCATGGCCGGTAGCTCCGGGGCCAATCCGTATTCCGCCATCGCAGCAGGCATTTCCGCGCTATGGGGGCCGGCCCACGGCGGTGCGAACGAGGCCGTGCTCAAGATGCTCGAGGAAATCGGCGACAAGAGCCAAATCACGAAGTACGTTGCCAAAGCCAAGGACAAGAATGACCCGTTCCGGTTGATGGGCTTCGGTCACCGCGTCTATAAGAATTTCGATCCGCGGGCCACGATCATTCGTGAGATGTGCCACAAAGTGCTCAAACAGCTGGGCCGCAACGATTCACCGATGTTCGAGCTGGCACTCGAGCTCGAGGAAATTGCGCTCAAGGACGATTACTTTGTCGAGAAGAAGCTGTATCCGAACGTCGATTTCTATTCGGGCATCATTTACCGTGCCCTGGGCATTCCGACGTCGATGTTCACGGTCATGTTCGCGCTGGGTCGCTCGGTCGGTTGGACCGCGCACTGGCTGGAGATGATCTCGGATCCACAGGGCCGGATAGCACGGCCGCGCCAGCTGTACCAGGGCCCGCCCCAGCGCGACTATGTCGCTATAGAGAAGCGCTAAGCAGCGATTCCACTGCCTTGCAGTCGGCGCGTTTCATGGGGCGCCCGTCAATTGGCGAGATCGGCGCCTGCCGAATACCATCGATGGGGAATACGGTTGCCTCGACGACCGCATCTTCCAGTTTGAATTGATAGCCCGAAAACGTCTGCGGCCTTGCGCCGCGCCCGCGACTCGTCCTGAGACGCCGTTCGTAATGACGACAGGCGTAACCGAGGCTATCGAGTTCGACGGCCACCGACTCCGGACTGTCTGCGAAAACGTGGAGATTGACCGCAGAATTTTCGTCGGCCGTGCCCTGTAGCACCGGCCCGACGAGCCTTGGCCGAAACGCCGACAACATCCGCATCGCCTCCAGCGCCGTCTCGCGCATCAGGCGAAGATGGTTGGCGTGCGAGTCGCCGCGGAACAATGACAGGTGTTCGCTGACGGCCCGCTCGATCTCGGCATTGCCGGGAAGCGCGCCGCGGCCGTTGATACCCAGGCGCTCTGCCGCTTTCTGCTTGGCTACCCGGTAGTCGCGGATGCCCTGTTCCACGATGATACGAGCAGCTTCCTGCGCCAGTGTCTGGCGCGCTCTTTCACCGTTGCCGTTTCGTCTGCCGGGCATCTTGGCTGTCAGAACAGGGTCTCTGTTTCGTCGTCATCCGGCGCGTCCGGGTCGGGATCCGCGCCAGCGGCGTCATTGAACAGGTCGGGAAGTTCGTCGACGTTTTCGCAGACAGGCACATGGCCTTCGCGGAAGTACTCGAACGTCGTATTACTTTGCCCGGCACGAGCCGGACACCCGGTCTCGCGGTCGATCTTCACCGAGACTATGCCGTCGGGCATGGGCATCTGGTTTTCAGGTACGCCTTTCATGGCGAGGCGCATATATTCGATCCAGATCGGTAGTGCGGTGCGAGAGCCTTCCTCGCCGGGCCCCAGCGGCAGGCTGTCGTCATAGCCGACCCACACCACGGCAGCCATGTCGCTATTGAATCCGCCGAACCAGGCATCGCGCTGATCATTCGACGTTCCGGTTTTTCCGGAGAGGTCGCGCCGGCCGAGAACGAGCGCGCGGCGCCCGGTTCCACGGCGAATGACATCACGCATCAGGTCCTGGATCAGGAACGCATTCTGCGGCGTGATGACACGTTCGGCAGAGTTGATGTTCTTGAACAACTCGGGCGCCGTGGACGCGTCAGGCATATACTCGAGAGCCACATTCGCCATCTGGTCGAGAGGGAATTCGTCGATCCGATTGCCGTCTTCGTCGTACTCGACGACGTAATCCTCATCCGGCTCAGCCTCGCAGGGTTCGCAGACCACGGGTGGATTCGCACGATAAAGCAAGTCGCCATCCGGCCCGTAAATCGCGTCGATGACGTAGGGGCTGACGGCATGACCGCCATTCGCGAATACCGAGTAGCCCTGTACCATGTCCAATGGCGACGCATTGCCGCCGCCGAGGGCCAGCGATCCGTTGCGTATCAGAGCCGCGTCCCCGAAGCCGAATTTCGCGATGTGGTTGATCGCGTTGCCGAAGCCGGTTTCAAACAGCAACAGGCGCACGGAGACGAGGTTCATTGATCTTACAAGCGCTTCTCTTAATCGAGTCGGCCCGTAGAATCGGCCGCTGTAGTTGATCGGCCGCCACACCGCCTCGAGTTCCGATGAACTGATAACGATCGGTGCGTCGAGAATAACGGTTGCGACTGTGTTGCCGTGTTCGAGGGCCGCGGAATAGATAAAAGGCTTGAAAGCGGAACCGGGCTGCCTGAACGCTTGTGTCGCACGGTTGTATTTGCTGGTAGCAAAGTCGAAGCCACCAACGAGGCTTGTGATGGCCCCGTCCTCGGGATCCATGGCGACAAGGGCACTCTGTGCCGCGGGCGCCTGTGCCAGCGCCCACGTGCCGGCGGCGGTCGGCATGATGAGAATGACATCGCCCGGGATCAGGACATCGCCGACCACCTCGGGCTCAGGACCGGTCGTCTCCATGTCGATAAACGGCTTGGCCCAGGACAAACCGGTCCACGGAATTGTCAGTTTGGAGCCACCGCTTGTCACCGCGACCGCGCTGTTGTCGATTTCAGACGTTTCGATGACCAATGCGACGGTCAGGTCGCCTGGCGCATATTGCTCGAGGGACTGCCGTATCTCGATCGGCCATTCGGCGAACGGCGTCATCAGGACATCCGGAGTCAGCTCGAAGTGGCCCAGGGGACCGCGGTATCCGCGTCGACGCGTGAACTCGAGAAGGCCGTTGCGAACCGCGTAGTTGGCAGCTCGCTGTAACCGCGAGTCCAGCGTCGTAACGACCTGGTAGCCATCCGTCGAATAAGCTGGGCCAAATCGCTCAAGCATGTCTCGCCTTACGATTTCAGCGACGTACGGGGCTTCGAGCTCGACGGCGGTTCCATAAAGCCGCGACTCGATCGGCGTTGCCACGGCCTCGTCAAATTGTTCCTGGTCTATGTAGCCGATATCGAGCATGCGGCCGAGGACGTAGCCTCGTCGCCTGGACGCCAGGTCGACATTGCGAACCGGGTTGTAACTCGACGGCGCCGGCAATACGCCCGCAAGCGTCGCCGCTTCGGCGACACTGAGGTCTTTCAGCGGCTTGTTGAAGTAGACCTGCGCCGCGGCGGATACGCCGTAGGCACGTTGCCCGAAGAACATCTTGTTGAGGAACAGCGCCATGATCTGTTCCTTCGTGAATTCCTTTTCTATCCGAACCGCGAGCGATGCCTCCTTGAACTTGCGCTCTACCGTGCGATCAAGTGACAGGAAATAGCTGCGCGCGAGTTGCTGCGTCAGCGTGCTGCCGCCGGCCTGGACGTCGCCTGTCGTAATGAGCTGATAGAAAGCCCTGAGCAGGCCGCGATAGTCAACGCCGGGGTGCACCCAGAAGCGCTTGTCCTCGGCGGCAATAAAGGCGTTGACGACGTGCTCGGGCACCTCGTCATAGGTCACCAGGATGCGGCGACGCTCGCCGAACTCTGCGATCAGATGACCGTCGCGGCTGAAGACGCGAAGCGGAATCTGCAGCGGGATGTCGCGAATCGTCTCGGCAGCGGGAAGCGAGGGAGCAACGTAGTAATAAGCGCCAACAACGCCGGCGACGCCGGCGATCGTCGCGGTAATACTGAGCCCTAACACGATGATTAGCCAGCGAAAGTGGCGTTTGCTCGATTTGTGACGGCCGTTCTTGTGGGTTTTAACCTGGCTTTGCATAGTCGCTGGCGTTGATTAATGGCTACACGGGAACACTGCCGCTACGGCGACATTTCCGGGATTTTGATGCATGAAACGCTGTGCCGGTGACCGTCAGGTGCAGAAAATATGGCATTTCGAAGGCAAATGCCCCGTGAACCCAAGCATATGGCGGCAGATGATAGCAACTCGGGCGGTACTCGCAATATAAGAGGAGTAATACGTGCATTCAGGTTGCACTCTCCGGGTACTAACCAGTTCACGGAATAAGGCGGGCGACCGACTTACCATATGGATCGCTGGATCGTGAACAAAGTCACGTTTTATTTAACATTTTGTTGATATATAGTTAAATCGCTTGCTGAGTCTTGGCTTAGTTTTGGCTCGCAACTTACCGACAGGGAAGGAAAAAATCGTGTTTTTTGGCAAAAAAACTCAGCCGCTTCTTGGCCTCGACATAACGACGTCCTCCGTCAAGCTCATCGAGCTTTCGCAGAGCGGAAAGCGTTTTCGCGTCGAGTCCTATTCAGCGGAGCCCACACCACCGAGTTCGGTCAGTGAAAAGGCGATTGTCGATGCCAAGGCCGTCGGTGAAGCAATTCGTCGAGCCGTTAAGCGTGCTGGCGCCAAAGCAACCGACGTTGCGGTGGCTATCAGCGGTGATGCGGCCATTACCAAAGTCATCCAGATGCCCTCGAGCTTGTCGGAAAGAGACCTCGAAGGCCAGGTCGAGATTCAAGCCGACCAGTACATCCCGTTCCCGATGGAAGAAGTCAGCTTCGACTACGAGATCGTCGGTCCGAACGAAAAGGACCCGGAACTCATGGATGTGCTTCTCGTCGCGACCCGTACCGACAACGTCGAACAGCGGCAATCGGCGGTCCAGGCCGCAGGTCTCAGCGCTCAGATCGTCGATGTCGAAGCGTTTGCGCTCGAGAATGCCTGCGCGCTACTGAGCCATCAGATTCCTGACGGTGGCATGGGGCAGTCCGTTGCGGTCGTCGACATCGGCGCAAGCAGCACGACGTTCAGCGTCCTGCAGGATCTCAAGGTTATCTATACGCGCGATTTCAACTTCGGCGGGCAGCAGCTTACCGAGGAAATCATGCGCACTTACGGGCTGTCGATGGAAGATGCCGGCCGGGCCAAGAAACAGGGCGGCCTGCCGAGCAACTACCAGCCTGAAGTCCTGGAGCCATTCATCGACGACATGACGCAGCAGGTCAGTCGTTCGCTGCAGTTCTACCTGGCATCGGGTGGTGGTCGCGAGCAGCCGGACATGATTCTGGTTTGCGGTGGTTGCGCCAACATCCCGGGTATCGCCGATGTTATTTCGAGCCGTGTCGGTATCCCGACAGAAGTCGGTGATCCGCTCGGACAGATGAAAATTTCGTCCAAGGCCAAATCGCAGGGAGTGCACAAGGATGCAACCGCGCTTCTTACCGCATGCGGTCTCGCATTGAGGAGTTTTGACTAATGCCACGTATTAATCTGCTCCCATGGCGCGAGGAAGAGCGCAAACGACGCCAACGTGAATTCGGCGTTGCACTCGCCGGTGGTGTGATCGCGGCGATAGCCGTAATTCTTCTGACCATGCTCGCGTTCAACCAGATGATCTCGAACCAGGAGTCGCGCAACAAACGCCTCGAAAACGAGATTGCCGAGTTGCAGAAGAGCATCACCGAGATCGACGGCCTCGAGCGGCAAAAAGAGCGTTTGCTCGCCCGCATGGAGATTATCGAAGAGCTGCAAAAGAGCCGGCCCGAGATCGTCCACCTCTTCGACGAAGTCGCCCGGCAGATGCCCGAAGGCGTTTACCTCAACGGCCTCAAGCAGCAGGGGAGCCGCGTCGAGGTCAGAGGCGTGGCCCAATCGAGTACTCGCGTATCAGCGCTGATGCGCCAGGTCGATGCTTCGGCATGGATGTCAGATCCGGAAGTCGATCGCGTCGAAACAACGCAGTCCGGAAATTCGCGACAGGCGGAGTTTGTTGTCTACCTGAAGCAGGTATCCCAGGGCGACGAGGGTGAGGAGATGCTGCCATGAGCGTCTTGGACGAACTAAGAAATCTGGACGTCAATGACGTTGGCCGCTGGCCGCTCGCATTTAGGGCTGCCGTTATCTTCATTACATTTCTTGCCGTCGTGGGCGCCGGTATCTGGTTCACGATCATCAAGGACAAGTTGCCGGCGCTGCAGCGCGCGCAGGAAGACGAGCAGACGCTTCGCGTGACGTTCGAGAACAAGCAGCGCAAAGCCGCGAATTACGATGCCTACAAGGCACAGCTGGCGCAGATCGAACAGTCATTCGGCACGATGCTCAGGCAGCTTCCGGGCGAAACCGAAATTCCGAGCCTGATCGTCGACGTCTCGCAGACCGGTCTCGCATCGGGCCTGCAGGAAAAGCTGTTCCAGCCGCAGCCGGAGATTCCGCGTGATTTCTATGCCGAAAAGCCGATCAAGATTCGGCTGTCCGGCGGTTATCACGAGATCGCAAACTTCGTCAGTGGTGTAGCTGCCCTGCCGCGCATCGTGACGCTTCACGACATCAATATCACGCCTGAAGGCAAGGATGTCTTCGATAGTCTGAGCCTGGAAGTTACGGCAAAGACGTATCGTTACCTGGATGAGGAGGCAGAGTGATGAGTGCCGCTCTGAAAATCCGTAACGGCCTGATTCTCTTGTCGGCCATGGCCGCGCTTACCGCATGCGGCAGTGACAACGATGACCTGGATCAGTACATCAACGAAGTGAAGTCGCGCCCGGGCGGCCGTATCGAGCCATTGCCCGAGATTGCACCGTACGAGGTCTTCACTTACGTAGCCGATGCCGAGGGAGTTCGCTCGCCCTTCGTGCCGGATACGCCGCAAGTTGCTACATCCGGTAAGGATGGCGGCATTGGTCCGGACCCGGATCGTAGCCGCGAGTTTCTCGAAGGCTTTCCGCTCGACACGCTCAGCATGGTTGGAACGCTCTACATCGGCGAAACGATGTTTGGCTTGGTACAAACCAGTGACGGCCTGATTCACCGCGTCGTGCCCGGCAATTACCTGGGTCAAAACGATGGACGAATCTCGAATATTACTGAATCTGAAATCGAACTTATTGAGATTATCTCTGACGGGATCGGCGGGTATATAGAGAGAGATGCCGCTATCAGTCTTTCGGACTGAGCCTGAATGGAACTGGGAGTAATTGGAATGATGCTCAAAACGAAACAGTCGGTCACACGCAGCATAATGCTGAAACTGGCCGCAGTGGCACAGGTCGCGCTCCTGATGTTCGCGGTATCCGCGAATGCGCAGGACGGCAACCGGTTGCAGGACATTCAGGTTCAGAGTCTGCCCGGTGATCGCGTGGAACTGAAATTGATCATGAGCGGCACAGCACCCGAGCCTCTCGCGTTTACAATCGATGATCCTGCGCGCATTGCACTTGACCTGCCGGGCACGACGCTCGGCCTGACGTCGCGCCGTCGCGATGTAAACCTGGGTCCGCTGGATACGGTGCTGACGGCTGAGGCCAGCGGCCGTACTCGCGTCGTTCTGAATCTCGAGACGATGGTTGCCTATGAGACACGCACGAGCGGCAATACCGTAACAGTGACTCTCGGTGACGGCGAAGACTACAGCGCTGGTACCACCCAGTTCGCCAGCAATGTTACTTCGCAGGCTTATGCGGGTTCGTCGAGCGGCCGTTCCATTACGACCGTCGATTTTCGTCGCACGCGGGACGGCGGCGGGCGCGTCATCGTCAATCTGACGGATCCGTCCACGCCGGTCGATATCCGTCAGGAAGGCGGCCGCGTCGTTGCTGTATTCAAGGACACGGACCTGCCGTCGGAGTTGATGCGCCGGCTCGATGTCATGGATTTTGCGACACCGGTTACGACCGTCGATGCGCTGCGCACAAATCTCGACACGCGCATCGTTATCTCTGCTGACGGCAAGTACGAGCAGCTTGCGTACCAGTCGGACAATGAATTCACGATCGAGATCAACCCGGCCGCTGCGGAAGCAGAAGAAGGTTCGACGCTATTCTCGGAGACCAAGGAATACGAGGGTCAGCGCCTGACGCTGAACTTCCAGGACATCGAGACACGCGCTGTACTGCAGCTGCTTGCCGAGACGTCCGGCCGCAACATTGTTGTATCCGACACGGTGCAGGGCAATGTCACGCTGCGCCTGCGCAACGTGCCCTGGGACCAGGCTCTCGACATCGTTATGACGACCAAGGGCCTCGATATGCGCCAGAATGGCAATGTCATCATCGTCGCCCCGGCGGAGGAAATCGCGGCCCGCGAGACAGCCGACCTCGAGGCCAAGCAGGCGATCAGCGAACTCGAGCCGCTGTACTCCGAGTTCCTGCAAGTCAACTACGCCAAGGCGGGAGACCTGGCCGCGCTGATTAGCGGAGAAGGCGGAGCTGGCGGCAACAGGCTGTTGTCGGAACGCGGCAGTATCGCTGTCGACGATCGCACCAACACGCTGCTCGTCCAGGATACGGCAGAGCGCCTGCAGGATATCCGCCGGATGGTTACGACTCTCGACGTGCCGATCAAGCAGGTACTGATTGAATCACGCATCGTCGTGGTCAATGACGATTTCAGCCGCGATCTCGGTATTCGTCTGGGCGTAACCGGGGTCAACGAGAACAGCGCCGGCGATGGTGGTCAGTTCATCACGGCAACGGGCGCAGGTGCTGACACGATGGTTAATTCGGCAATCACGAACCTGGGTGATCCGGCCAACGGCACGATCTACCCGGTGCAGATTCCACAGCTGTCGAATCGTTACAATGTCAACGTGCCGATCGCCGATGCTGCGGGCCGTTTCGCCCTGGCGGTTCTGGAAAGCGATTTCCTCGTGGACCTCGAGCTGACAGCCCTTGAGGCTGAGGGGCGCGGTGAGATCGTATCGACGCCGCGAGTCATTACGGCGAACCAGAAGGAAGCTTCGATCAAGCAGGGTGTGGAAATTCCATACCAGCAAGCCGCATCGTCGGGCGCAACGACCATTCAGTTCAAGGAAGCTGTCCTCGAGCTGACGGTGACCCCGCAGATCACGCCGGACAACAACATCATCATGGATCTCTCGGTCAGCAAGGACAACGTTGGTGACATCATTTCAACGGGTGGCCTTGGTGGCACGGTGCCGAGTATCGATACGCGTTCGGTAGAAACCCAGGTCCTCGTGGCCGACGGCCAGACAGTGGTGCTTGGCGGTATTTACGAGACCGAGCGGCGAGAGACGATCAACAAGGTTCCGTTCCTTGGCGACATTCCGGTTCTTGGTGCGCTCTTCAGGAGCAAGCAGCGTGTCGACAATAAGGCCGAGCTGCTTATCTTCGTAACACCGAGGATTCTCGAGGAAGGTTCAAGTATCTACTAGGACCGTATGAGACAAGCATTGATGAAAGCCAACCTTCGGGTTGGCTTTCTCATATAGGCACTTATGGCTAAACCGCAAAACGTCTTTCTGGTCGGCCCGATGGGAGCAGGAAAATCTGCGGTCGGCCGCCAGCTTGCGCGCATGCTGCATCTCGAATTCATCGACAGTGATGATGAGATAGAAGCGCGTACTGGTGTGGATATTTCGTTTATTTTCGAGAAGGAAGGCGAGGAGGGGTTTCGCCAGCGCGAGTCCCGCGTCATCGACGAGTTGACACTAAGGGAGGGCGTCATTCTTGCAACGGGTGGCGGCGCCGTCATCGACGCCCAGAATCGCAATCACCTGGGAGCACGGGGGTTCGTGATTTACCTGTATACGTCGGTCGGTCAGCAGTTATCGAGAACGCAGCGTGGCCGTGAACGGCCGCTGCTCGAGAATGGTGATCGCCGCAAGATACTCGAAGATCTCATGGAAAAGCGCGATCGCTGGTACCGGGAGGTCGCCGATCTTGTGGTTGATACCGACGGGCGCAAAGTGAAGGCTGTCGCCAACGAGATACTCGATAGACTCTAGACTTCATTCCGAACATTAAGGGCCGCAACTGCGAAGTCGTTTACCTTCATGGCTCCCTTCGGTCCGCTTTACTTCCGGTAAACAACTTCTCCGTCGCGGCCCGTACCGTGCTGATGTAATCTACCGGCTATGTCGGGACGGCGAACCATCACTGTGGAGCTCGGGGAGCGGAGTTATCCGATTGTTATCGGCAGCGGACTGCTGGGCGGTGCCTTTGATCTGGGTGAATATCTCGCAGGTGACGATTGCCTGATCGTCAGTAACGATACCATTGCGCCGCTTTATCTCGACAAGCTGCAGGCGGACCTGCCCGGCCGCGCGGTCGGGACAATCAGCCTGCCCGACGGCGAGGAATTCAAAACGCTGGATACGGCATCAAGCATCCTCGACACATTGGTTGCAAGTGGCGCTCACCGGGACACAACCGTAATCGCTCTCGGCGGTGGCGTTGTCGGCGACATTGCGGGTTTCGCGGCGGCTTGTTACATGCGTGGCGTGGCCTTTGTGCAGGTTCCGACGACCCTGCTGGCGCAGGTTGATTCGTCGGTTGGTGGCAAGACCGGGGTCAATCATCCCGGCGGGAAGAACCTGATCGGCGCGTTCTACCAGCCACGGATCGTCCTGATCGATACTGACACGCTCGCGACCCTCGCTGACCGCGAGCTTCGGGCCGGCATGGCGGAGGTCATCAAATACGGCGCAATCGCCGATGCAGAATTTTTTGCCTGGCTCGAAACCAATATGCCGGCCTTGCTCGGCAAGGATCCCGAAGCACTGGCACACGCTGTCCGGCGTTCGTGCGAGATCAAGGCGGAAGTGGTTGCCGAGGATGAGAGGGAGTCGGGCAGGCGGGCAATCCTGAATTTCGGCCACACTTTCGGACACGCGATCGAACGCTGCCAGGGTTACGGCGAATGGCTGCATGGCGAGGCCGTGGCAGCCGGTATGGTAATGGCGGCCAAACTCAGTGGTGTCGAACCATCCGAACTTTCGCGACTGCAAAAACTGATCGAGGCGGCAGGCCTGCCTGTCGCCCCACCGCGAGTCGGCGCCGCAGCGATGATGAACGCGATGGGCATGGACAAGAAGGTGCTAGGCAAGAGGCTGCGGTTCGTTGTACTCGAGAGCCTTGGTGCCGCCAATGTGACCAGCGACTACGACCCATCACTACTGGACCAAGTGCTCGAGGCGGCCAGCTGATGCCTGGTCTTGCTCCGTATGCGGCCTTTGAGGCGCAGAGTCGGGGCAGGCGCTTTGATGAACCCCCGGCACGTTACCGTAGCGAATACCAGCGAGATCGCGACAGGATTATTCATTCGACCGCGTTCCGCCGGCTCGTCTACAAGACCCAGGTCTTCGTAAATCACGAGGGCGATCTCTATCGAACACGCCTGACTCACTCGCTCGAGGTGTCGCAGATAGGACGCTCGGTAGCGAGCGCGCTGGCACTCAATGAACCGCTGACCGAGGCTATCTGCCTGGCCCATGACCTGGGTCACACGCCGTTCGGACATGCAGGCCAAGATGAACTCAATGATTGCATGCAGGAGTTCGGCGGGTTCGAGCACAACCTGCAATCTCTTCGGGTCGTGGATGAGCTCGAGGCCAAGTATGCGGACTTTCCGGGCCTGAACCTGATGTTCGAGACGCGAGAGGGCATTCTCAAACATTGCTCAAAGGCAAATGCGCGCGAACTCGGCGATGTCGGTGAGCGTTTCCTCAAACGGGAAAAACCGGGGCTGGAGGCCCAGATAGCCGACTTGTCGGACGCAATCGCGTACAACAACCACGACGTGGATGATGGCTTGAGGTCCGGTCTGTTATCGATCGAGCAGTTGCGTAATCAGGCCCTGTTCGCCGATGCGCTGCAGGAGGTGCAGGAACGTTATCCCGGCCTCGAAGACCGGCGCCTGATCTACGAGACGATTCGCCGCATGATAGGCACTGTCGTGACCGACCTGGTCGAGAATACGAAGGCCAATATCGACGCGGCAGGGCCGGCGTCGATTGACGACGTCCGCAAAGCCGGCAGAACGCTTGTCGCGCTCTCGCCCGAAGTGACCGAGCAGCATGTTTCGCTGAAACGGTTCCTGCACCAACATCTCTACTCGCATGAAAAGAAACTCGAAATGACGCGCAGGGCTCAAACGATCGTCCGTGAATTATTCGACTTCTACATCGTCGATCCAGGCCGGCTGCCGCAAGAGTTCGCGGCTCGCGCTGTTGGTGAAGAATCAGCGATTCAAGCCAGGGTCGTCGCCGACTACATTGCTGGAATGACTGACCGGTATGCAATCTCCGAACATGAGCGGCTGCTCTGTTAGAATGCGCGCGCGAAAACCGCACTAACGGAGAGACCAGCACGTGAAGCACAAAGAGATTCCTGCCCAAGACAGGCTGATTTTTGCGATGGATGTCGCTGATTGCGACGTTGCCCGGCAACTTGCAGACCAGCTCGGCGATGCCGTCACTTTTTACAAGATAGGTCTCGAACTCATGATGAGCGGCGGGTATTTCGAACTTCTCGACTGGATGCTCGAACGCGACAAGAAAGTCTTTTGCGACCTCAAGTTTTTCGACATCCCGGCAACGGTCGGCTCCGCCGTGCGGCAGCTCAAGGATCGCGGCGCGACATTTGTGACTGTCCATGGTAACCAGTCGATCATGGAGGCAGCGGCTGAAAACAAGGGCGACACGCTCAAAGTGCTCGGAGTCACGGTGTTGACGAGCCTCGATCGCGGCGATCTCGACGACCTCGGGTTCGACTGCAATATTGGTGATCTTGTGTTGTCTCGTGCGCGCCGAGCGCTCGAGGCCGGCTGCGATGGCGTCATCTCCTCGGGTCTCGAGGTGCCCAGGCTCCGCGAAGAAGTGGATAACAAGCTGCTCGTCGTTACGCCCGGCATTCGGCCCGTAGACAACAAGCCGGCCGGCGACCAGAAGCGCGTCGTGACGGTGGACACAGCGTTTGCAAACGGTGCAGATTACATCGTCGTTGGCCGACCCATCCGTGATGCCGAGAGCCCGCGGGCGGCAGCCGAGGCCATCCAGGCCACGATAGCGGCGGCGGTAGCAGCATGACGGAACTCAAGAATGACCTGCTGTTGAAGGCGTTGTTGCGCGAACCGACGGAGCGCACGCCGCTATGGATCATGCGCCAGGCGGGTCGCTACCTTCCGGAGTACCGGGAAGTACGAGCCCAGGCTGGCGACTTCATGAGCCTGTGCCGCAACCCCGAACTCGCCTGCGAGGTGACGATGCAACCGCTCAGGCGCTACAAGCTCGATGCGGCCATCCTGTTCTCGGACATCCTCACCGTACCGGATGCGCTCGGCCTGGGTCTTTACTTCGAGGCGGGCGAGGGGCCGAAATTCGAGCGCCCCGTGCAAAGTACTGCGCAGATCGGGAAGCTCGCGGTCCCTGATGTCTCGGAGACGCTCGGCTATGTCTTTGATGCGGTTCGTACGATCCGCAGAGAACTCGATGGGCAGGTACCGCTGATTGGCTTCGCTGGCAGCCCCTGGACGGTGGGAACGTACATGGTCGAGGGTGGCTCGAGCCGTGAATTCCCGATAATCAAAGGTCTTGCGGCTGAAGCCCCGGCGGCGCTCGACTCGATGCTCGATATCGTGGCGCGCACGACAACCGAGTACCTCAATGCGCAGGTCGAAGCCGGCGCGCAGGCCATTATGATCTTCGATACCTGGGGCTCTGCGCTGGAGCGAGACGATTATTTACGCTTCTCGCTGGCGCCGATGCAAAAGATCGTCGACGGCCTCACACGTCAAAACGAAGGCCGCAGGATTCCGGTTATCCTGTTCACCAAGGGCGCCGGCGTGTTGCTTAAAGACATGGTTGCAACGGGGTGCGATGCGCTCGGCGTGGACTGGACCACGAGCCTGGCAGATGCCCGTCAGTACACCGGCGACAAGGTGGCGCTGCAGGGCAATCTCGACCCCGCGACGTTAAGAGAGTCGCCCGAGGTCATTCGGCAGGGAGTAGCAGATACGCTGGCCAGCTATGGTAAAGGGCCCGGCCATGTCTTTAACCTCGGCCATGGCGTCACGCCCGACATCGACCCCGATCACGTGGCCGTGCTCGTCGACGCAGTCCACGAACTGAGCCCGCAATACCACTGATGGACCATTTCGAATACCTGATGGTGATGGTTTCAATCATCCTCGGCCTCGGGACCACCCAGGCCTTGCGCGGCCTGTCAAAGATGGCGCGTAGCCCAACCCGTTTCCTGCCGGCTACATTGTGGGTGATTGGACTTTACTGCCGGCGGGCTGAGTTTGACCTGGGGCAGACGCAGAAATGACCGCTTACGACGTTTACTCCTACGGCGTCGTGTCATCCAGCACGTTGTACAACATCCGTGGCACGTTTCCGGAAGCAGAGGGCTATGCCGAGATCGAGGACGTCCAGCATATGACGGGCGGGGAGGCCGCCAATTCTTCGATCGTGCTCTCGCGATTGGGCGCCCGGGTCAAGCTGGACGGAAACTGGCTCGGCGACGACGAAGGCGGCAGGCGGACCAAGGCAATGCTGTCGGACTACCGGATCGACACCTCCCGGCTGTCGCTGAGAGAGGGATACCGGTGCGTCGAAGAGCTTGTATTTGCGACCCGGAGCACGCGGACGATTTTTGGCACTTATGTCCGGCTGCTGGAAAACAAGGACTGGAACATGCCGCGAGAAGAGGACATCGAACAGGCAAAGATAATCTGCCTCGACCCGTTTTTCTCACAGGCCGCATCGCACGCTGCCGAGGTCGGCTTTAATGCAGGTATCCCTGTGGTTACCGTGGACTGCAGACACGATGATCCATTGCTGCAACATACGTCGGCGGTTGTGATCGCAGAGTCCTATATCAGGGACAATTATCCGAACAGTGATCCCGAGGAGCTTTTCCGGACGTATCGGGCCGCCACGAACGGGCTGGTCATATTTACATTCGGCGATGCGCCCCTGTGGTACGCAAGGAATAATGACGCCGTCAGGTTTTTTNNGGAATCGTCTATGGGCTCCTGAAAGAATGGGATGACGAACAAATGATCGATTTTGCCGCGGCGGTCGCGGCCATCAATTGCACCCGGTCCCCCGGTGTACTGAATGCGCCGACGTATGACGAGGTTCTCGACTTCATCAACGCGCAGAAAGCATAGCGCGCCGACAAAGATCAAGGCGGATCAGCCGCCGATTGTTACAGGTTCTGTTCGATCGGGACGCCGTCCTGCTTGTAAACAACGCCGCCTTTCATCACGAAGTCGACGTGCTGCAACAGGTTGATGTATTCGAGTACGTCACCGCGCACCGCGATTATGTCGGCCTTCTTTCCCGCCGACACAGTGCCGAGCTCGTCGTCGACACCCATCATCACGGCCGGCCAGTAAACAGCGGCGCGAATGACCTCCATGGGCGCCATCCCCATCACGCGAACGAGCACATCCATTTCGTTCCACGTGGACTGGCAATGGAATTTCATCGGGATGCCGCTGTCCGTGCCGACGAGAAACACCACACCGGCTTCGCGCAACTGGGCAATCTTTCTTTTCAGGGTCGGTTTGCGCAGCGGCGTCAGCTGCGTATAGCCGAGCTGGCCCGGTTGCGCGAGCGATGCGCGAATATCGGCCACGGTATCCTGCTCGAGTCCGCGCTCCCAGCAGTCGGAATCCAGCTTCTCCGGGTTCGCAACGGTGCGATCGAAATTCCACAGTCCTTCGACTGTCGGTGTCCAGTACAGTGGTCCGCCGGCTACACGACCTGTTGCCGTGCGTTCCCGGAGCGCCTGCACGACATCGGGCGGGTATTCGGGCGCGGTAGTGAGGCCCGTGTGCTCGAAGTTATCAACGCCGATCCGCAGCCCGACACGGATTTCATTCGGGCGATGTGAATGGGCGACGACCTTCATGCCCCGCTCGTGAGCCTCGTCAACGATTGCCGACGCGACTTCAAACGGCATCTTGTCCTGGTCGATGAGCTTCACGATATCCATGCCCGCCCGATCGAGCGTGGCAACCTTCTCTCGCGCATCGCGCACCGAAGTTACGGCCCACCGGTAATGTTTCTGCCATTCTTCAACATCCGCCTGCAAGAACGGCCCGGACATGAACAGTCGGGGACCGGGGATCTCGCCGCTTTCTACCCGGTTTTTGAGGGACCGCGATGCCTCTAGCGGTGCTCCGAGGTCTCGGGCGGAGGTAATGCCGGCCAGGAGCAGGTGAACCGCGGTTGCCGGCATTATCTCGGTGGCGTAGCGGTCGCCGTATGTCGCCTGCCAGTGTACGTAATCGGCATGACCAGTCAGCATCAGGTGCGCATGGCTTTCCCACAACCCCGGCAGGACGTCCATCGCTTCGGTTGAAATGACCGCATAATCGTCCGGCACGGACAGTGTCTCCACAGTACCAACGGCGACGATCGTATCGTTCTCGACCAGGATCACACTGTTCTGAATGGGAGCGTGCCCGAATCCGTCGATCAGGCGGCCACCGACCAGGGCGGTCTTGCCCTGTGCGAGAGACACGGATGTTGCCGCCACAAAGAGCAGGGCAGATGCGAGACATGACCGGACTGGAAAGTTCATTCTTGGAATCACCTCTTGTCGTTATTCGAACTCAGCGCCAGCGAACTCCTCTGCGTTACTTCAGCTCGACCTCGACGACGTGACACTCCTGCACGACATTCGATGTTTCCCCACCATGGCTATTCGCCGGGGTCCAGGTAGGCTCGCCGAAACGGAATGACTCCATACGCTTGCCGACCTCGTCTTCGACCATCCAGGCGCAGGGGTTGAGATAGATCACAACGCGATCGGGCTGCGAGATGAGCGGCGGGGTCTCACCATTACGAATCGTTCTTTTCAGAACACGAACCCGGTCATTCTCGAAAGCCAGTTCATAAATATGGGGTGCCGCCCGCAGCGGATCGAGCGGTGATGTGGCGGCGATGCCAACGGCCATGCCGAGGACGAAAAGGCCCGCGGCAATCAGCAGTTTTCTCATAACTTACTCGTCTCTCAACGCCCGGCGCAGAATCTTGCCGACATTCGTCTTTGGCAGCTCGTCGCGAAACTCGACGACTTTCGGGCGCTTGTAATTGGTCAGATTTTCGCGGCAGTGATCAATAACGTCCTGTTCGGAAACGTTCGGGTCGGTTCGCACNNACGACGACATTTTCGATTTCGTTGGGGTAGACGTTGAAACCCGAGACGAGAATCATGTCCTTCTTGCGATCTTCGATGTAGGTGAAGCCGGCTTCGTCCATGCGGCCGACGTCCCCTGTCTTGAGCCACCCGCCCGGGAGCATGACGTCAGCCGTTTCCTGCGGCCGGTTCCAGTAGCCCTCCATGACCTGCGGACCCTTGATGCAGATCTCGCCGATTTCCCCGATTGGCAGCGGGTTGCCGCTGTCATCGGCGATCATGAGATCGGTACCGGACAGCGGTAAACCTATCGACCCGTTGAACCCGCTCGTGAACGGCATTGCCGTGGCGATCGGCGAAGTCTCGGTCAGCCCGTAGCCCTGCAGTATCGGTTTGCCCGTGACCTTTTCCCATTCAGCAGCAATCGCAGGTTGAACGGCCATACCACCGCCGACGCAGGCGCGCAGGGCACTGAAATCGATCTTCACGAAACGCGGCGAGTTGAGAAGCGCGGCAAACAGCGTATTGACGCCCGTGATCAGGTTGAACTTGTACTTGCTGATTTCCGCAACGAATGATTCCGTTTCCCTGGGATTCGTGATCAGGATGTTCTGCCCGCCCATGGCGCATATCGTGAGGCAATTACCCTGCAGTGCGAAGACGTGATAAAGCGGTAGCGCCGTTATTGCGATGATCCAGGGCAATCCCTCGTAAATATCCTCGTGCCAGACCATGATCTGTTGCACGTTGCGGACCATGTTGCGGTGGCTGAGCATCGCGCCCTTGGATACGCCAGTCGTACCCCCGGTGTATTGCAGAAAGGCGATGTCGGCGAAGCCCAGCTCGACATGCTGCAGCCCCTTGTTTGAGCCGACCTTGAGCGTCGCACGAAAGCTCACGCTACCCGGCAGCGAGTATCGCGGCACGGCCCTCTTGATGTAACGCAGCACGAAATTTGTCACCGGGCCCCGCGGAAAGCTGAGCAGGTCGCCGATACCCGTAGTCACGACATGCTCGATGGGCGTGTTGTCAATCACCGCTTCCAGCGTATGAGCAAAGTTTTCGAGGATCACGATACAGCGGGAACCGGAATCCTTGAGCTGATGTTCGAGCTCCCGGGCCGTATACAGTGGGTTGACGTTGACCGCAACGAGCCCGGCTCGGAAGATGCCGGCCAGTGCGACCGGATACTGCAAAACGTTGGGCAGCATGATCGCGACCCGCTCGCCGCGGGTCAGACCCAGCTCCTGCTGCAGGTAGCAGGCAAACTGCATCGACAGTTCGTCGATGTCGCCGTAGGTAAGGGTTGTCCCCATGTTCGTATATGCGGGACGATCGGGCCAGGCATCGAAAGCCTGCTCGAATATCTCCCTTAAATTGCGAAACGGCGGATCCGGCAGTTCGGCTGATACGCCTTGCGGGTAGGACTTTAGCCAGATTCTGTCCAATCGATTGTCCTTATTCGGCCAGGGCGTCGCTGATTATTGGCCACGCATTATCCAGAAGAATGGGCTGCGCTGCAGCATTCGGGTGAATTCCATCACCCTGCATCAGCTCTTCATTGAGCGCAACACCCTCCATAAAGAACTCGATCCAGGGCACCTCGTACTCTGCGGCGACCTGGCGGTAGACATCTTCGAACATTTCGATGTAGCGCTCGCCGTAATTGCGAGGGATCGTGATGCCGAGCAGCACTACCGAGGCGCCGGATTCTTTGCTGGTGCTGATGATCCGGCCGAGATTGTCTTTCATTCGGGACGGCGGGAAACCCCGGAGACCGTCGTTACCGCCCAGCTCCAGGATGACAACCTGTGGCGTAAATTTCTCGATAGCCGACGAGATACGCGTGGCGCCACCTTCGGTCGTCTCGCCGCTGATGCTGGCGTTCACGACGCGATGTTCGTACCCTTGCTCCTGCAGTCGCGTTTGCAACAATGACGTCCAGGACTGGTCAACATCTATTCCATACCCGGCACTGAGGCTGTCGCCGAAGACAAGAACGGTAGGCGGCTCCGCACTTTGCGCAGCGGATGACACGAAAACGAAGACGAAGGCTAGATACTTAAGCATGAACAATTCTTCAATGGGCAGCCGGGCTGTACTCGCTGCGCACGAAATCAGCAAAGAGGTTAGCAGCCCCGAGGGTAGTCTGACCATCCTCGAAGACGTGAGTTTCGAGGTCACGGCGGGCCAAAGCGTCGCTGTCGTCGGTCCTTCAGGGGCCGGAAAATCCACATTGCTCGCGTTACTGGCCGGGCTCGATCTCCCCACGCGGGGGCATGTCGTCCTCAATGGCGCCAATCTCTCGGAACTCGACGGGGATGGGCGGGCGCAGGTACGGGCCGAAAGCGTCGGCTTCGTGTTCCAGTCGTTTCATCTCGTGCCGTCCCTGAATGCGCTCGAGAATGTCATGCTGCCCCTGGAGCTGGCGGGTGGGGAGAATGCGCGCGCTGCGTCACAAGGCATCATCCGCCAGGTGGGGCTCAGCGAGCGTTGGAGCCACTACCCGGCCCAGCTGTCGGGCGGTGAAAAGCAGCGTGTCGCCATAGCGCGGGCGTTCGCGACCGAGCCGGCCGTACTGTTTGCCGATGAGCCAACCGGTAACCTCGATACGCGCACCGGCGCCAACATCATGGAGCTGATGTTCGAGCTCAATCGGCGTTCATCGACGACGCTCGTACTCGTAACGCACGATCTTGGGCTCGCCGAGCGTTGCGATCGCATATTGGCTCTTGATGCCGGCAGGCTCGTTAGCGACACAGGGGTGTCCGGGTGAAGGCCCTGCGATTCGCCCTGCGGAGCTTCGGTCGGGAAATTCGCTCGGGCGAGGTTCTCGTCCTGCTGGGAGCTGTTGCTCTTGCCGTCGCCGCCCTAACGGCCGTTGGCTTCCTGACCGATCGCATCGGCAAGGCGGTCGCCCGTCAGGCCAACGAGGTACTGGCTGCTGACTTGCGGTTGAGGTCGCAGGAGCCGATTCCGGAGACCTGGCACGAGAAAGCCGGTGAATATGGCCTCGAGACAGCCGATACGAGCACGTTTCCCAGCGTTGTATTTGCCGGAGATCTGAGCGCGCTCGCAACGATCAAGGCCGTCAGCGACAACTACCCGTTGCGCGGCAATGTCAGGATCGCCGACGCACTTTTTGGCGAACAACGCGAAGTCGAAACCATACCGGCCCGGGGCGAGACATGGGCCGACGGGGCGCTTTTGGCGCGCGTGAATGCAGACATCGGTGACAAACTCACGGTCGGCTCGCTCGAGCTCGAGGTCACAGCAGTACTCACGTATCGCCCCGACCAGAGCATGGGATTTGCGTCGCTCGCCCCTTCCTTGTTGATGAACATCGATGACATAACGGCGTCGGGGCTGATTTCCGAGGGTAGCCGCGTCCGCTATGCGCTACTCGTTGCCGGTGATGAGCAATCGGTCAACGACTTCGACGCGGCGATTCAGCCAGAGCTACCCGACGCCGTGCGCTCCTCGAACCGCGAGGAGAGCAGTGAGCGCGCTTATCGCGCAGCAGACAGAGCACAGCGTTTCCTGTCGTTGACGGCCATTATTGCGCTGTTGTTGAGCGCTGTTGCCGTCGCGATGTCCGCGCGGCGCTTTGCGCATCGGCGCATGGACACGGTGGCGCTGATGAAGAGCCTCGGCGCCACGCAGCGCTTCGTCATATCAGTGTCGATCGTCCAGCTCGTGATGCTGGGTGTGCTCGGCGTAGTGATCGGCAGCCTCGTCGGTTACGCGGCCGAGGAGATTCTGACGATGGTGCTGGCCGACCTGATTGCGAGCGATCTGCCCCCGGTCGGACCAATGCCGATCGTGCTGGCATGCGGCAGCGCGATGGTGCTTCTCGTCGGTTTCGCGCTGCCGTCCCTGATTCAGCTGCGCAATACTCCCCCACTACGCGTATTGCGCCACGACGCCATGCCTCCGTCGCCGTCCCGAATCCTGGTTGCCGGCACGGCACTGGCCGCCGTCGCGGCGCTGCTTTACCAGTCTGTTGGTGATGCGCAGATGCTGCTGATACTGCTCGGCGGCATCATTGTAATTGCCGCATCCCTGTATGCGGTGGGACGCGGTCTCGTTGCGATGATGGGCCGCTTCCGGTCGGGCGTCGGCGTCGCCTGGCGCTATGGGCTCGCCAACGTTGCGCGCCGAGGTCGCGATAGCGCCGTACAGGTAGTCGCATTCGGTCTCGGCCTGACGGTGCTTTTGCTGTTGACCATCGTTCGTACTGACTTGCTCGACGGATGGCGGCAAACGCTCGATGAGAACGCCCCCAATCATTTCATGATCAACATTCAGCCCCACGAGCGCGACTCGGTCAGTGATATCTATCGTTCGGCAGGTATCCAGCCACCCGAGTACATGCCGCTGGTCAGGGCGCGCATGACGACAATCAACGACGTTTCAGTCAAGGAGCGCGAGTACCCGGATCCGGGCGGCGAGTGGATGGCCAACCGGGAGCACAATTTGTCGTTTACCGCTCGACTGTCATCGAGCAATGAGGTCATCGCAGGCGAGTGGTGGTCCGAGGATTACAGCGGCCCGCCGCTGGTGTCTGTCGAGGAAGAGGCGGCCATGGAAACCGGCCTGGTCATTGGCGATCGCCTCAGGTTTCTTGTCGCGGGCAGGGAAATCGAGGCGGAGATCGCCAGCATTCGCAAGGTCAACTGGGATTCATTCCAGCCGAACTTTTTTATCGTGTTCTCGCCCGGAGCGCTCGACGATATGCCAACGACATACATTGCCAGCTTGCGGCTCGAGAAAGAACAGCAGCCCGTACTCGTCAGGCTGGTTCGGACGCACCCGAGCATTTCGGTGATCGACCTGGATTCGATCCTGCAGCAGATTCGCGGCATCGTGCAGAAGGCCAGTCTCGCCGTGCAGGCCGTGTTCATTTTTACGCTGGCGGCCGGCATCGCCGTGTTGTTTGCAGCTGTCCAGTCGACCATTGACGAACGTCGTTTCGAGAGCGCGATGCTGCGGGCGCTCGGAGCACGCAAGCGCATCGTCTTTTCGGGCGTCATGGCCGAATTCGCGGCGCTCGGGACTGCCGCCGGAATACTGGCGTCAGCCGGCGCGTCGGTGCTCGCAGCCATTGTCGCAATCGAGCTTTTTGAGCTGCCCTACGAATTCAATCCGTGGCTCTGGGTCACCGGTGTGGGGGCCGGTATCTTCGTGGTTTGCGCCAGCGGATTCGTTGCGGCAAGAGGCGCGGTCAATGCCGCTCCTGTCGATGTATTGCGGACCGCCTGATGATCGATCCCCTCTTGTCCTGTGGTGTCGTGCTGGCTCGGCACACCGATGATGGTTGGCTGACGCTATTGTTGCGTGCCTACCATCACTGGGATTTTCCCAAGGGTCTGCGGGAGGAAGGCGAGGATCCGCTCGACGCCGCCCTGCGGGAGGTGCGCGAGGAGACGAGCATCGAAGACCTGGACTTTCAGTGGGGCGACCGTTTCATCGAGACCGGGCCTTACAGCAAAGGCAAGACGGCGCGCTACTACCTCGCGAGCACCGACCAGGCGACCGTCGTAATGGGACCGTCACCCGAGACCGGCGAACCGGAACACCATGAATGGCGCTGGGTAAGCTTTGACGAGGCCTACGACCTGGCAACGCCTCGTGTGCGCAGCGTTGTTCAGTGGGCGCGGCAGATCGTTGGCGGCTAGACGACCCGATTACGCTCTTCGCCGCCCAGAAATGCCGCGATATTGGCGGCCATCTCGTCGACGGCGTTCTGGCGTGCCCTTTTTGAGGCCCACGCGACGTGCGGCGTGACGATCAGGTTGTCGTTCGCGCAATCGAGGAGCGGGTCGCCTTCGGTCGGCGGCTCCTTCGAGAGCACATCAATCGCGGCGCCGCCGATTGCGCCGGAGTCGAGCGCCGCGATAAGCGCCGCGGCATCGACCAGCCCGCCGCGAGCCGTGTTGATCAGCAGTGCGTCGGGTTTCATCGCATGAAACGCCGCTTCTCCAAACAATGCGTTCGTTTGCTCGGTCAGCGGGCAGTGCAGTGATATCACGTCCGATGCTTCGAGTAGTCCGTCAAACGAGACACGATCGTCAGGCACTTCGCCGTGACCGGGGCGTGCCGATACGATGACGGTCATGCCGAATTGTCGGGCTTTCTCGGCGACGGCCCGACCGAGCGTGCCGTACCCGACAATGCCCATCGTCATCGACGCCAGTTCACGGATCGGGAAGGCCAACAGACAGAAATTTTGCGCCTCCTGCCAAGCGCCAGCTCGTACGGCGGCCACGTAATTATGCAGGTTGTGCGTCAGCATCAGCAGCAGGCCGAAGACATGTTCGGTGACCGACTCGGTGCAATAGTTCCGGACATTGCAGACAGCGATGCCGAGGCGCTGTGCGCTCTTCGTGTCGATGTTGTCGGTGCCTGTTGCCGTCACGCCGATAAAGCGCAGGTTCGGCGCACCGGCGAGCAGGCGGTCGGTCAGTTCCACCTTGTTCGCAATCACGAAATCGGCGCTCACTATGCGCTCGGCAATGAGCTCGTCGGGCGTGTCGTCGAACAGCTCGAGGTCAGATACCTGGCTCTCCAGCGGGCCCAGGTCGAGGTCGTGACCAACCGTCGCGTAGTCGAGGAACACGGCTTTCATTGCCATTTTCTCCGGTCTCTGTCACAAAAGGGCTGACGATGAAGGATGAATACTGGAAACGCAAATCGCTCTCCGAGATGACGGCCCAGGAATGGGAAGGGCTCTGCGACGGGTGTGCGCTGTGTTGCATGCACAAGGTCGAGGACGAAGATACCGGCGAGATCTTCTATACGGATGTCGCTTGCCGGCTGCTCGACCTGGACAGCTGCCGGTGCTGCGACTATGCGAATCGCGAGAAGGAGGTCGCGGAGTGTTTCGTCCTCACTGCCGACAAGCCGGAGATGTTCGGCTGGCTGCCGGCCACCTGTGCTTATCGGCGCCTGGCAAATGGCAAGGACCTGCCTGAGTGGCATCCGCTGATAACAGGGGACCCGGAATCCGTTCATGATGCGGGCATATCGGTGAAAGGAAGGGCGGTCTCCGAGAACGAAACGAAGTTATTTACCGTGATGCAAAAACTGAGCGATTGACGATGAGTGAGTATCCGAGCAAGCCACTGGGCACGTACCAGGAGTTTCCGATAGAAGAGATGCGCAGGCGCGTACAGGAGTTCTACGCCGATGTCGACCGGAGACGCACGGTACGCGAGTTTTCGGACCGCCCCGTGCCGCGAGACATTGTCGAAACGGCGTTGAAGGCAGCAAGCACGGCGCCGAGTGGCGCCAACCTTCAGCCATGGCATTTCGTGGTCGTCAGCGACGCCGAGACCAAGAAGACGATACGCGCAGCAGCAGAAGTCGAGGAGCGCGAGTTTTACGAGCACCGGGCGTCGGCGGAGTGGCTCGAAGCGCTGGCGCCACTGGGGACCGATTCGAACAAACCGTTCCTCGAGACTGCGCCGTACCTGATCGCCATTTTCTTGCAGAAATTTGGCACGCTGCCCGATGGCCGCAAGGTCAAGCACTACTATCCCGTCGAATCGACAGGTATTGCGACAGGGATTCTCATAACGGCACTGCACCATGCAGGGCTTGCGACGCTAACTCATACACCGAGCCCGATGAAGTTTCTCAACGAGATTCTCGGTCGCCCGAAGAGCGAACGGCCGTTTCTACTGCTCGTCGCAGGCTACCCGGCCGAGGATGCCGAGGTACCCGACATCACACGCAAGAACCTCGAGGAATTCGCAAGCTTCGTTGAGAAGTAGCGGTTCGCGACTGCGATAACCGCTTACCTCCATGGCTCGCTGCGCTGCGCTTTACTTCCGGTAAGCGGCTTCTCCGTCGCAAGCCGCTGTTCGTCGCAAAGATCAGAGATTGTCCAGGTTCTTGCGCGGCTCGCCACGGTTGCCGCCGGCAAGCAGCCAGGCGTCGACCCAGTCCGTGCGGTCGTAGGTCAGGCCGAGTTGCTCGAGAAGCCGCTCCTCGAGGTCCGGCATGTGGGCGACGCCATAGAATATGCCGATACGATTCGCCCCGGCCTCGATTTCTCGCCTGAGTACATCGATGGCGCGTTGATTCCTGGCGCCGATGACTGCGTTATTCGAGTCATCACCGAGCATGTCTTCGACCGCATCGAGATTCGTCATCTCATAGGCCATCATCGTCTTCAAAGAGTCGTCCTGGCCCGCTGCGAGCATACCCGACAATATTTCGACGTCCCGGAGTCCCAGGGGGTCCTTCGCGTATTCGTTGAGCGTGGCGAAGAAAATGCGCCAGAAATATACGTAAAGTGATTCTCCGCGTTCCGCCATGCTTGCGCGCAATTCTTCTGGCGACAGGTCGGCGTGCACAAAGTTGGCGGCGTCGTACCTGATCTCGTCGAGCTGGAACGACAAGTCGAGCAGTTTGGTCATGCCGACCTGGGCCGTCGAGAGAATGCCCTTGCGTTCGTCCAGCCGCTCGGCGCCCAAGGCTTCGGCTGGTGCGATGAGTTCATATAGCAGAACATCGTATTCTTCGAAACGGCTGTTCAGTTCTGCGTAGTACGCCGGGTCACCGATGTGGATCGCGCTGACAAGATCCACCTCGAACAACTTGCTGGCGTCAGCAGGCACATAAGCAACTATCGACATCTGCAGCGCCCGTGGCCGACCGTCGGCGTCCGTATCTACGCGAGCAAATTCGGGCGCCCGGCCGTCCGCGAGGGCGGTCAACGCGAGGCTGCAGAGCAGCAGACAAGTCGCATACAGCGTGGTCGGTTGGGGCGTCGTCATGGGCCAATTTTACCCGGTATTCTGCAAGCCCTGTGCGATGCCGTTCACGCTCGCGAGCAATGCTTCGAATACGTCTTCGTCCTCGTAGTCGGAATCGCGCCAGCGGGCCAGCAGATCTACCTGCATAAGACTCATCGGGTCGACGTATGGGTTGCGCAGCATAATGGCGCGTTGCAGCGTGCTATCACCTTCAAGTAACAGGTCATGGTCCGAGTACTCGAGAACGAGGTCCCGCGTAAGATCGTGTTCGTTCTTGATGATCGGGAAGAATTCGTCATGCAGGTCGCCGGCAAGTTGCGAATAGAGCTCGGCGATTCCAAGGTCCGCTTTGGCAAGCACCATTTCCGCGTCCGCCGTCAGCGCACGCATGAAATACCACTCGGTGAACATCTCGCGGAATGACTCGTTGTCGAATTTTTCCACCGCTTTCGCAAGGCCCGTCCCGATGCCGTACCAGCCCGGCAACATGCACCGGGATTGCGTCCAGGAAAATACCCAAGGAATGGCTCGCAGGTCCTCGATGCCGTGTTGCGACCGCCGCGATGACGGCCGCGACCCGATGCGCATGCGCTCGATCAGATCGATGGGGGTGGCAAGTCGGAAATAGTCGTAAAAGGCCGGCGTCTCGTAGACGAGCTTGCGATAGGCGCGGCGGCTCTCGTCGGCAATGACATCCATCATGTCATGCCACTCGGGCATATCGTTGCCGCGGTGCTTCGGCAAGGCCGTTGCCAGCGCGACCGAGCCCGTGACCTGTTCCAGCGTGCGCAATGCGATGCCGCGCAGGCCATACTTCTCGTTAATGATCTCGCCCTGCTCGGTAACCCGCAGACGGCCGTTGACGGTCCCCGGGGGCGCGCCCAGGACAGCTACGTGCGTCTTGCTTCCGCCGCGGCTGATAGTGCCGCCGCGACCGTGGAACAGCGTCAGCTCGACATCCTCCGATTCGACGGCCTGGGCGAGCTCTACCTGGGCGTTTTGCAGCGACCATCTTGCGGATGCGAGCCCACCGTCCTTGTTGCTGTCGGAATAACCGATCATGACAGTCTGCCGGTTCTTGCGACGGGCAAGATGGTCGCGATATTGTGGCTTTGCAAGCAACTCCCAGAGGATTTGGCGACCGGCATCGAGATCGTCGACGGTCTCGAGCAACGGGGCGACATCGAGCGGCACTTCGAAACGCTTGTTGTGAAGCTCGCCCCACTGAGCGAGGAGCAGTACTGACAGGATGTCATCGGCCCCCTGCGTCATGCTGACAATGAACGGACCGATCGCGCTGGGGCCATACTTGCGCCGGCAGAAAGAGATGGCCTGGAATACCGCGATAGTCTTGCGTGCCTGCGTGCTCAGCGTTCCCGGCATGCTCTCCCGGCTGTCCAGGGCCTCCAGGATTCTTGCGCTGCGATCCTCAGGGGACCACTCGTCCCAATCGTCCTCGCCGAGGCACTCGCCCACAACATTGCGGTGTACCTCGGCATCCTGCCTGACGTCGAGTGTGATCAGGTGGAACCCGAAAGTGTCGATGCGCCGGAGCAGCCGCGTGACGGCAAATAAACCGGCATTTTGGCCCTTGTTCTCGACAAGGCTGTCGGCGATCAGCTGTATATCTGCGCGAAACTGGGTATAGGTCTCATAAGGGAAAACGTCGTCATCATATGTTGATTGAAGTCGCTGCTGAATCAGCCGCAGGAATACGCGATACGGCATGTTGCGATGACGGGCGGGCACCGCATGGTAGGCGTTCTGGAAAACGCCGCGATACTCTTCGATCTTCGCGAGCATCGTGTCGTTGAAATTCGCCCGCTCCGTCGACTGACTGAGTTTTGCCGATACCGTGGCGCACTCTTTGAAATACAGGTCGAGAATCAACGCACGTTGTCTGGCCAGTGTCGCGCGTATGGTTTTGGCATTGACGTTGGGGTTGCCGTCCATGTCACCGCCAACCCAGGAGGCGAACTTCAGAATAGAGGGCACATCGATCTTTTCGCCCTCCTCACCATAAATCCGGGTGACCGCCATCTTGATGTCCTCATAGAATGGCGGCGTCGCACGGTAAAGCACGTCGGTCATGAAGAAGAGCACGTGTTCGAGCTCATCCGCGACAGTCATCTGCTCCGACGGGTGTTCGTCGGTCTGCCAACCCGTCGTAATCAACAGCCGGATATTCTCGAGACACGCATGCCGCTCCTGGGACGTCATCGTCGGATTCAGAAGGTCGACAAGGTAGCGAACGATGTTCTGTTCCTTGCGCAGGATGGTGCGGCGTGTCGGTTCAGTCGGGTGTGCCGTAAAAACAGGCTCTATGCTCAGCGAGTTGATTAGTTCCTGCAGCTCATCGACGGTCATACCCGACGCCTTGAGTTTTACGAGCGTGTCTTCAAAGCCGCCGGGCTGATAATGACCGACTTCGCGCAGGTATTCGCGCCGTCGTCGAATGCGATGGACTTTCTCGGCCGTGTTGACCATCTGGAAGTAGGTCGAAAAGCTGCGGATGACCTGCAGTGCGGTTTCGGGATCGAGATTCTCGACGAGCTGGGCCAGTTCCTGGCCTGGCAGCTCGTTTCCTTCCCGGCGGCGAATCGAACGGCGCCGCGCGGTTTCGACGAATTCGAACAACTCTTCGCCGCCTTGCTCACGGATCAGGTCACCGACCATTGTGCCGAGCGTGCGCACGTCATCACGCAAGGCCTGGTCCTTGTCCTCAAACATGATGTCCTGGCGCCGCAGGATCTTGTGCGCTCCACTTACCATCGCAACTTTCTAGCCGGGAAATTCAAAACGGAGTACGAGAGTTATTCAGCAAAATCTGTTCATGCTACCCAGATACGCGAGCGGTGATCGCCGCTCGCGAAATGGACAATGCCAGATATGGTTTTTACAAGCGATGATACTCCTTTCGCGGACAATGTGGCATTTAACCCTGGAATTTCGCTGCAGGTCGATGCGAGCTCGGTATATGAGTCCATGGCCGCTGCGTCATGTTTTCGCCGCCAGGTTTTCGACCTCGCGGCGGCAGGGCTGGAGCTTTCCATATCGGTCGAGCACTCGTCGCGAGAATCTCAACACGTCAGCGAGATTGAGTTCGTCTTCGGTTTGCTTGCCGAAGCGATGCTGGATGCTGGCGGCATGGCCCGAGATCTCATCATCGTAACCGGGGCGAAGGAAATCAGCCCGCAGGCTGCATGGCTCCTGCGATGCCAGTACCTCGATTCCGGTCCACTTTACATTCGCCCGTCACACCCAATGAAGGATGAGGCGTGGCGACAGGCCTGGGAGCTAAGAACCACGGCGAAGGTCGGTCTGCTCTGTGTGCCGTTTGTCCTTTCACCGTGCCGGCTGTTGCCCGCAGAACTCGCGGCGAGCCTGGTGCCCGGATCCTGCGTTCAGGGCCCGCCCGAGTCGGCCTGGGCCGCCGTCTCGGTTGACGTTACCGATGTCGCCGATACGCGCGGGCAAATCGACAGGGAGGACCTCGCCGCCGCCATACGCGGTGCAGTGGAGGCCGGAGAAACACTGCACTCTTGCACCCGCTGGCCTACCGCGCGGCTCAGGCATGATGCCTGGCTGAACAGGCGGCTCGCGATCAACATCGCGGGTATCGGCGCGCTCGTTCGCCTGCGTGGACTGGACCCCGAGCGTTTCACGGCACTCGACGAAATGCTGCGCCTGATCCGCTGGGTGCGCGATTATGCCGTCGCCGAGTCACAGCGCATGGCTGCAACGGTTGGCCATGTGCCTGCCCTGGAGCAAGCCGACCTTGCCAATGCGCTTCCCGGCGGCAGGCTTCGCGACGGTTGGTCGGAAAGCTGGCGACTCGCGGTGGCAGCAAGTGCGACGCGGCACCGCAACCTGCTGGCGTTGTCACCCTGGAGCCTGTTTCCGCCAGGCGACACGGATCTGCGCTTTTTCAACCTGTTACCGATATTGCGTTTTGCCGATACCTGCGCATTCGGGCCGCCACCCGATCTCGCCGACTGGAATTTCAATCAATTCAGGGGGTTTCATCAACAGACCGCCGCGGTTCTACAGCAAAGAGGCGTGTCGCACCGGATTGCAGTTCGAGCCTGATCTAAGATACGGTGCGAGCGATGACTCCCGACGCTCATGGCATCGCCGTCCTGGTCCTGACAATCCTTGCGCTGTTTCTGTTTACCCGTGACAGGATCCCGCTCGAATCGTCCGCACTCACGATCCTGATCATTCTCGTCGTCGGGTTCGAGCTCATTCCCTATTACAGGGAAGGCGAGCGCGTGCTCCAGCCTTCCGAGTTCTTCTCCGGCTTCGGCAACGAGGCGCTCGTCGCGATTTGTGCTCTGATGATGGTCGGTAAGGCGCTCGAGACGACCGGCGCATTGCAGCCGCTGGCGAATGTTGTCGGTAAGGCCTGGTCGACGCGGCCGGTACTCGCGCTGCTCACAACGCTGTTGGCAGGCGCCGTACTCAGTGCGTTTATGAACAACACGCCTATCGTCGTATTGCTCATGCCAATTCTCGTCGGGGCATCGCTACGGTCCAAGTTCCCCGTATCCGAGGTCATGTTGCCGATGGGCCTGGCCACAATCGTTGGCGGCATGTCGACGACGATCGGCACATCGACCAATCTGCTGGTTGTCGGTATCTCCCAGGACCTCGGTATGCACAAGTTCGCGATGTTCGAGTGGGTGCTGCCGGTTGCGATCGTTGGTGGTGTTGCCATTGCGTTTCTCTGGCTCGTCGCGCCGCGTCTCCTGCCGGATCGCACTCCCCCGATGGCCGACACAATGCCCCGCGTGTTCAGCGCCCAGTTGCATGTCAAGGAAGGCGGGTACTCGGATGGCAAGACGCTGTCGGAGGTTCTTGCTAAGGCAGGCGGCAACATGCGCATCGACAAGATCCAGCGCAGCGAATCATTGCAGCTTGCAAAGTTGCCGTCGGTAACGCTGCAACCGGGCGACCGGCTGTTCGTCAAGGACTCGCCGGAGAATCTCAAGCACTACGAGCAGACGCTTGGCGCCACGCTGTTCAACATCACGGACCTCGAGCATCCGGTCGACGATGACACGCCACTCAAGGCGGAGGGTCAGCAGCTTGCTGAAGTTGTTGTAACCCGCGGATCGCCACTTCATTTGCGCAGCCTGGCGGCCGCGCGCTTTTCGAGCAGTTACGGGCTGATGCCGCTCGCGCTGCATCGGGCGCGTGCGCCGAGTTCACAGGTAACCGGGGACCTGAACATGATCCGCCTGCGCGCCGGCGACGTTCTGCTGGTGCAGGGCTCCAGGAAAGCGATCTCCAGGCTCAAGGACAGCGGTTCGATGCTTGTTCTTGACGGCACGACCGACCTGCCGCATACACATAATGCCAAGCGTGCACTCGCGATCATGGGATTCGTCGTAGCGGCCGCGGCCCTGGGTATCATGCCTATCTCGGTCAGCGCAGTGGTCGGTCTCGGCCTGATGATCGCTACCGGATGCCTGGGCTGGCGGGACGCAGCAGGCGCGTTATCGATCCCGGTTGTAATGATTATCGTGACGTCACTCGCGCTCGGGCGGGCGCTCGTCGAAACAGAAATGGCCCTCTACATTGCCCATGGTTTCGTAGAGGCCGTCTCGGCCCTGCCAACGGCGTACATTCTGAGCGCATTCCTGTTGCTCATGACCCTGATGACCAACGTCGTGTCAAATAACGCGGCTGCCGCAATCGGCACGCCCATCGCGATTAGTATTGCCCAGGAGCTGGGCGTGAGCCCCGAACCTTTCATACTTGCTGTGCTATTTGGCGCCAATATGAGCTTCGCCACCCCCTATGGTTACCAGACCAACCTCCTCATTCTGAGCGCGGGCGGCTACAAATTCTCCGATTTCCTGCGTGTCGGAATACCGCTCACTATCATCATGTGGCTGGGCTTCTCGCTGGTGTTGCCGGCGCTTTACGACTTGTAGCCAATGTTGCCGTCCCCGACGGGCGCCCAGGGTTTCACTCGCAACCGTTGACCCGAACATAAGTGGCGGCGATACTGCCGCCATGAATGCTAGGCGCGAAAGCTGGTGGTGGCAGTCCCGCACGGAGGGGGCGGCCGGCTGACTATTAGCTGAGCGAAACATCCAGGGCCCATCTCCGCAAACGTGGTGATGGGTTTTTTTTGTGGACGAAGACTTTGGAAGCACCGTTCGACATTGCAGCTGATCTCGATACGCCGGTTTCGGCGTACCTGAAGCTAGGGAAGCTGCGACCGCGGTTCCTGCTCGAGAGCGTCGAGGGTGGCGAGCGGCTTGCACGGTATTCGTTCCTTGGTTTCGGTGATGCGGTCGATGTGCGCATGGTCGGGGGCTCGCTGCAGGTGAATGGCGAAGCGCGATCTCGGCCCGACACCCAACAAGATTATCTCGACGCACTGCGTGCGGCCCTGGCCGCGGCGCCACGGCCGGGGCCGGATGTCGACGGCCTGCCATTCGCCGGCGGCCTCGTCGGTGTCTCGGGTTACGACGTGGTGCGTTTATTCGAGCGATTGCCGCGCACCAACGAGTTGCAGGCAGGCATACCCGATGCAGCCTTCGTTGCGCCGGCCTCGTTGCTCGTCTTCGATCACCTCACCCGGCGAGTGGCGCTTCTGCACGATGGGCCGGAAGAGGAAAGACAATCGCTGCGCCGCGACGTGATTCGTTGTCTGCGCGGGCCGGTACCAAACGGTAACGGTGCAGCCACGATCTCGACAACGGAGGCCAGCTTCACCGAGGCGGAGTTTTGCGAGCGGGTCGAGGCTTGCAAGGAATACATTGCCGCCGGGGACATTTACCAGATCGTAATTTCGGTGCTTTTCCGTGGCCGTTCCGATGTTCCTCCGTTCGAGGTCTATCGGGCGCTGCGACTTCTGAATCCGTCGCCTTACATGTTTTTCCTGGAGTTCGGTGATCTGAAGGTTGTCGGGTCATCGCCCGAGGCGCTCGTCAAACTGAACGGGACGACGGCATCGCTGCGGCCGATCGCCGGCACCTTGCCGCGCGGCACGACACGCGGGGAAGACCACGCCAACGAAGAGGCGTTGCTCGCGGATCCCAAGGAAGCAGCCGAGCACGTGATGCTTGTCGACCTCGCCCGCAACGATCTCGGCCGGGTTGCCCGCGCCGGATCGGTACATGTCGATCCCTATCGCGCCATTGAAAGGTACAGCCACGTCATGCACATCGTCAGCGGCGTGAAGGGTGAACTGGCAAAAGGGCGGGACCAGTTCGATCTGTTTGCTGCCAGTTTTCCGGCGGGAACGCTCGTTGGCGCGCCCAAAGTGCGCGCGATGCAGATTATCGAAGAGATGGAGAACGTCAGTCGTGGCCTGTACGGCGGAACGGCCGGCTACTTCGGACTGTCGGGGGATATGGACCAGGCCATAACGATCCGGACGCTGGTATTTTCCGGCGATGAGTTCAGCTTCCAGGCCGGAGCGGGGATCGTCGCCGACTCCGTGCCTGAGAAAGAGTATCGCGAAGTGCTCGCCAAGAGCGCGATCCTGAGGCGCGCCCTCGAGATCGCGCAGGAGGGACTCTGACGTGCGCATGCTGCTGATCGACAATTACGATTCGTTTACCTACAACCTTGTCCAGGCGTTTGCAACGCTCGGCGCCGATGTCGACGTGTATCGCAATGATGCGATCACCGTCGATGAAGCCTTGCAACTCGAACCGACGCACCTCGTCATATCGCCGGGCCCGGGGCGGCCCGAGGATGCAGGCGTATCGCTCGACATGATCGGCGCGTTCGCAGGGCGCGTGCCGCTACTCGGCGTCTGTCTGGGCCACCAGTGCCTCGTCCATCATTTCGGCGGAGATATCGTGCGCGCCGGCCGCCTGATGCATGGCAAGACTTCGCTGGCATCGCATGACGGCAAGACGATCTACGAGGGCTTGCCGCAGCCTCTCGAAGTTGGCCGTTATCACTCACTGTGCGCAGAAGAACAAACGCTCCCGGATGAGCTGGAGCTGACGGCAAAGAGCGAACGCGGTGAAATCATGGGCGTTCGTCACAGGGATCTGCCGCTCGAGGGGGTGCAGTTCCATCCTGAAAGCGTTCTCACGCCCAATGGCAACGATCTCATGGCGAACTTTCTGGGAGCGGGTAAATCATGAGCAATGAATACAGCGAATTGCTGGATCAGCTGCTTGATGGCAACTCGCTGAGCGAGAGCCAGGCACACGGTTTGATGCACGATCTTGCCAGGGGCGAGATGGCCGAGGCGCTGGCAGGCGCATTCCTCGCCGGTTTGCGCGCCAAGGGTGAGACCGCCGAAGAGATTCGCGGCTTCGCAACGGCAATGCGGGAACTGGCCGTGCGTCCGGCAATTCCCGGGGACGCGCCGACTGTCGACACGGTGGGCACCGGTGGCGATGGCTCCGGCAGCCTGAACCTGTCGACCGGCACCGGCCTGCTGGCCGCCGCCTGCGGCGCCAGGGTCGTCAAGCACGGGAATCGTTCGATCTCGAGCAAGTCGGGCAGTGCCGATATGCTCGAGTGCCTGGGCATGCCGCTGCCGCTTGGCGAGAAGCAAGCTGTCGATTGCCTCGCCGCAACCGGTTTTACGTTCCTGTTCGCGCCGGCCTATCACCCCGCCATGAAGGCGGTGGTTCCGGTGCGTGGGGCCCTCGGTGTGCGCAGCGTTTTCAATATGCTCGGACCGCTGACGAATCCGGCGACACCGCCTTTTCAGTTGATCGGAGCGTGGAGTGTGGACGCGGCGCGCCTCATGGCCGGCGCGTTGTCCGGTATGCAGATCGAGCGGGCGTTCGTCGTTCATGGCGAGCCGGGTTGGGACGAGGCAACCCCGGCCGGCGAGTTCGTGCTATTCGATGTAACGCCCGGCAAGGTCGGCGAGTCTCGTCGCTCACCGGAAGACTACGGTCTCCCGCGATGTGCACCGGAGGCGCTCACTGGCGGCGATGCCGGGCACAACGCTCGAGAGCTGAGACGCGTTTTCGATTGTGAGGACATGGGCGCGCATCGTGATGCCTTGCTGATGGGCACGTCACTCGTTCTGGAAGTGCAGGGAACGGTCGACGGTCCGCGACAGGGTGTAGAGCTGGCGGCAGCGGCAGTTGACAACGGCGATGCCGCAGCTTTTCTCGACAGGTTGCATGCACATTTCGCGGCCGTATGAGCGATTTCCTGCAGACAATGTCAGAACTCAGCGCCGACCGAGCTGCCGCTGTCGGCGAGATCCCGGAGTCTGCACTCGACAAGCCTGTCGTGCCGTTGCGCCTGGAGTCATTCGACATTATCGCCGAGATAAAGAACCGGTCCCCTGCCGAAGGACAACTGGCGGGCCCGGCGATTGATCGTGCCGCGCGCGCGCAACAGTATGTGGCCGGCGGTGCTGCGGCAATATCGGTCCTGACCGAACCAAGCCGGTTCGACGGGGCGCTAGAGCACCTGGAGGAGGTTATTGCGGCGGTTCCAGACACGCCCGTGATGCGCAAGGATTTTCTTGTTGATCCCGTGCAGATTATCGAGGCGCGCCAGGCTGGCGCCAGTGGGGTGCTGCTGATTATTGCGATGCTCGGCGAGCGGCAGCTGCGCTCGCTACTCGATTGTGCCGCTGAGCACGGCCTGTTCGTGTTACTCGAGGCGTTCGATGAGACAGATCTCGACAGGGCGGCGCGGCTGCTCGAGAGTCCGGCCGACAGCCAGCGCGCGGCTGACGGGCTGTTGCTCTTCGGGGTGAATACCAGGGACCTGCGTACCCTGCACGTGGACCCGGATCGCCTCGAAAAGCTCGCCCCGGCGCTTCCGCAAGGTTGCTGCGTTGCCGAAAGCGGCCTGCACGATGCACAGGACGCGGCGACAGCGGCGGCGCTCGGTTACCGGCTGGCTCTCGTCGGAACGGCGTTGATGCGTAGCGACGACCCTGCATCACTGATCGCAGCGATGCGCACGGCAGGCGCGGCAGCGTGACCGTGTTCGTCAAGATTTGCGGCTTGCGCGATGCCGAAACAGTTGCTGTCGCGATTGCGGCGGGAGCCGACGCCGTCGGCTTCGTCTTCGCGGAGTCGCCGCGCCAGGTCAGTGTCAACGAGGCCAGCGAAGCAGCGCGCAACGTTCCGGCCGACGTGAAACGGGTTGCTGTCATGCGCCATCCTTCGCAAGAGGACTGGGAAGCAGTGCGAGACGGGTTCGCGCCTGACGTGTTGCAAACCGACGCAGGCGACTTTGCGAATCTCGATATACCATCACGCATTGCGAAGTGGCCGGTAATTCGCGAGGGTGGCGCCGCGGCGGCTGGCCCGATACCGGCAGTCTTCGTCTACGAGGGGCCAGTCAGCGGCGCCGGAGAGACGGTTAGCTGGAGCAACGCCGCGAGGCTGGCCGGCCAGGGCCGGATGATTCTTGCGGGCGGGCTCGATGCAGATAACGTGGCGACTGCGATCCGCGAAGCGCAGCCCTGGGGTGTCGACGTTTCGAGCGGGGTCGAGTCCGCACCGGGCCAAAAGGACATGGAGAAAATAAGGCAGTTCATCGGTGCAGCGCGCGCCGCGGAGATCGAGGGATGAAGTTGCAAATGGGAGCAGACGAAGCACGGTCGCTGCTCGATGCCCAGTTAAGGGGAGAGCTTCCGGACGAGCGAGGCCGTTTCGGACCGTTCGGCGGGCGTTACGTGCCGGAAACCCTGGTTCCGGCGTTCGAGAGACTCGAAGATGGCGTGCGGCAATTCCTGCACGACCCGGATTTCCAGGAGCAATTTCAAAGAGAGCTTCGCGAGTGGGTTGGCCGGCCGACGGCGCTGACGTTTGCGCCACAGCTCAGCGAGCGCTGGGGTACCGAGGTGTGGCTCAAGCGCGAGGATCTCGCGCATACGGGTGCTCACAAGATCAACAATGCGATCGGGCAGGCGCTGCTTGCCAAGCGCCTCGGCGCCAGGCGCGTCATTGCCGAGACGGGCGCCGGGCAACACGGCGTCGCGTCGGCGGCGGCCTGCGCCCGGGTGGGGCTGCCTTGCAGTGTCTACATGGGCGCCGTCGATATCGAAAGGCAGGCGCCGAACGTCGACCGGATGCATCGTCTCGGGGCGGAGGTGGTCGCCGTGGAGACGGGCGACAAGACTTTGCGGGCGGCGATCGATGAGGCTTTGCGCATGTGGGTTACGGACCCGTCTGGCATCTACTACCTTCTTGGGTCCGCGGTTGGTGCGCATCCTTACCCGTACCTGGTGCGGGAGCTCCAGTCGGTGATCGGGGCGGAAGCGAGGCAACAGATGATCGAACAGGCCGGCGCACTGCCCGATGCGGCGTTCGCCTGTGTCGGTGGCGGTTCGAATGCCATCGGGCTCTTCTACCCGCTGCTTGGTGACGACATCGAACTGATCGGCGTCGAGGCGGGCGGAACCGGGGACGGGCTGGGCGAGAACGCCGCTACGCTGGCTACGGGTACGCCGGGCGTATTGCAGGGCTCGTACACAGTGATTCTGCAGGACGAAGACGGTCAGGTGCAGGAGACGCATTCGATCTCGGCAGGCCTCGATTACTCGGGCGTTGGTCCCGAACATGCGTTCCTGCAGGCAGCGGGCCGAGTGAAATACATTTCGGCTACGGATGACGAAGCGCTGGAAGCACTCGAAGAGCTCTGTGAGGCGGAAGGCATACTGACAGCGCTCGAGACATCGCATGCTTTTGCAGCGGCTCGAGAGTGGTCCCGGGAAAACCCCGGCAAACGGGTGCTGATCGGTAATTCGGGACGCGGCGACAAGGACATGCCAACATTGACGAAATACCCCGCAAGGATTCGCACCTATGCCGGCGCATGAGAGACTGACCGCGGCTATTGTCGCTGCAAACGACAACAACCGGCCGGCACTGGTGCCGTTCATCACGGCCGGTTACCCGGAGCCCGGCGAGTTCATCAATACCTTGAGAGCGATCGCCGAGGTTGGCGACGTCATCGAGATCGGCATTCCGTTCTCGGATCCAATGGCCGATGGCATGACGATCCAGCGGTCGAGCTATATCGCCCTGCAAGATGGCGTCAGTCTCGAATGGATATTCGGCGAACTCGAGATGGCGAGCGTTTTTGGCACGCCACTGGTCATGATGTCGTACCTGAATCCCCTGCTCGCGTTTGGCTATCAAAGACTGGCGGAACGAGCGCGTGCGACGGGCGTCTGTGCGTTCATTGTCCCCGACCTGCCGTTCGAGGAATGTGCGGAACTGCGGGCGGCCCTCGAGAATGAAGGGCTCGGGCTGATCCAGTTGGTGACCCCGGCGACGCCGAGAGACCGTCTCGAAATGCTTTGCGAGGCGTCGCGCGGCTTCGTCTACGCGGTGACGGTCACCGGTGTCACGGGCGGCAACAGCGGTCTGCCTGATGACCTGGCGGATTATCTTGATGGTGTGAGTGCGGTGTCGGATCTTCCGGTCTGCGCGGGCTTCGGGATCCGCGAGGCGGCTGACGTTGTAAATGTCGGCGCGCACGCATCCGGCGCCATCGTCGGATCCGCGCTCGTCGAAGTTCTCGAGGAGGGCAGAAACCCCAAGGCGTTCCTGCAACATCTGGGCGGCAAATGAAGAAGCTGACCTCATCGCCATCGATCGTCACGATCAATCATTACAAGAACGTACTCGAGAGCGAGGGGATCCCCAGCCAGATCAGGAACGAATTCCTGGGCGGCATCGCAGGCGAAATGCCGTTACAGGAAGTGTGGCCGGAGCTCTGGGTGATCAATGAGATGGACTTCGATCGGGCGAAGCAGCTTATCGACGAATCGATCTCTGACGAAAGTCCGGCGGCTTCATGGCGCTGCCAAAAGTGCGGTGAGCAGAATGAAGGTCAGTTCGCGGCCTGCTGGAACTGCGGTACCGAAGCTTAAGGCATCCCGCGAGCCAGCAACCTCGTGCCGGCAATCTCGCTCCGTAGTATCGCCGATACTTTCTCGGGCTGTATCGGCCGGCTGATCAGGTAGCCCTGTGCAAGGTCGCAGTTGCAGCTGCGCAGGAATTCGAGCTGCGTCAGCGTTTCGACGCCCTCGGCGGCGACCTCGATGTCGAGACCCTGCGCCATGGCGATTGCGGCACGAATGATGCGCTGGTGGCTGTCATTCTCATCGATGTCGGCTATCAACGACTGGTCCAGGACGAAACTGTCGATAAAACCGTTGTCGAGCGACTCGAACGACACGTCGCGGGTGCCGAAATGATCCAGCGAGATTCGTACGCCGAGGCGGCGCAAGGATCGCAACGTTTCGAGTTCTTTCGTGCGCTTGCGAACGATGTCTCCATCACCGATCTCGAGCTCGATACACCCCGGGTCTATGGCCGTATTCTTCATCGAATCGGCGACAGCGTCGACGAGGCGGTTATGCATGAGCTGCTGTGGCGAAAGGTTTATTGCGATCGACAAGTCGGGAAGCTCGAATTGTCGTTGCCAGGCCGCGAGTTGCCGGCACGCCGTCGAGATAACCCACTCGCCGGCCGAGTGAATCAGGCCGCTCGTTTCGAGAATCGGCAGGAAGCGAGCGGGCGGCAGCAGCCCGAAGCGCGGGTGCTGCCAGCGCAATAGCGCCTCCAGGCCGATCAGGCGTCCGGACGAAAGATCGATGCGCGGCTGGTAATGCAACACGAACTCGCTGCGCACAAGTGCGTGCCGCAGGCCGACTTCGAGTTCTTCGCGCTGTTCGAGCTTCGCGTTCAGCGCATGTGAGTAATACTGGAAACGCCCGCCGCCGCGCTTTTTAGCCTCGTACATCGCGAGATCTGCCGCCTTGATCAAGCGGTCAGCACTATCCCCGGAGTCCGGATAGATTGCTATGCCGATACTCGGCGTCGCATAGACTTCGCTGTTGCCGATTTCGTATTTCTCGGACAAAACCAGCAGCAATTTCTGGGCTGCGGCTGCGGCATTACCCGAATCGCCGAAGTCCTCGAGACAGACAACAAACTCGTCGCCGCCCCAGCGTCCTGAAAAATCGCCGATGCGCAGGTTGCTGCGCAAGCGCCCGGAAATCTGGCGCAACAAGGAGTCGCCGATGTCATGGCCCAGTGTGTCATTGACGGACTTGAAGCGATCGAGATCGACAAACAGTACGGCAAGCGGCGCGTCCTTGCGCTGTGCCCGCCCGATCGCGCGGGCCAGTTGCTCGGTGAACAAGCTACGGTTCGGCAGCGTCGTAAGCTCGTCGTACTGCGCAAGTTTTTGCAGCTCGCTCGTCTTTTTTGCGATTTCCGTCACGTCCCGGAACGTAACGACACCGCCGATCAGGTCGCCATTACCGTCATAAAGCCCCTGGCCATTAAGTGACAGGATCGTGTCCGGCTGTTCGGGCATGCGGTAAACCGCGACCTGGTTGCCGAACTTTTCGCCGCTGCGGGCACGCATCATCGGCAGGTCGGCCGAGTTGCGGTAGTTGTCGCCCTTCTCGTCGATACAGCAGAACATCTGCGCCCAGGTTGCGTCCGGTTGTACCCGGGGACCAAGGCCGAGAATCGATCGTGCCGCGGGGTTGATATCGAGTACGTGCCCATGCTCGTCGACGACAATCACGCCGTCATTGATGTCGCGCAGGATCGACAACACGGTGACATCGGTTTCAGACAGGCGCCGCTGCAGACGATGGCGCTGCACGGCGTGCTCGAAAATGGCTTCCTGGGCCTCGACGGTGACGTCATCGGCGCAGATGTAAGCCTGGGCGCCGGCACGAACGGCGGCAATACCGCGGTGTTCCCGGTCTTTCGTGGTCAGCGCCACAACCGGGTAGTCGCCGAGCGACGCAATCATCTCGGATAGTGAAAGACCGGATTGAGCGATCGCCGGGCCCGCCTCGAGCAACACGATGTCGAGAACCGAGGGGGCGTCGTCCGGGATATCAAGCTGGGCCGAACGGGTCAGCAGGGCACAAAAGGGGAGCGTCTCCAGTTCGCTCAGGTAGTCTGTAGCGAATTCACCGCGGCCTAGGTAGAGGATCGAATGCCCTGCCATATTTCCTTTTCTGCTGCGAAACCGTGGTGGCCGTTGACGTGACGGGCCACGCGAATAATACCAGAATCGCGTGAAATGACAGGCGCTTATGGCGTTTTTTCTCTGTTTTGAGGCCCTGGCTCTTAAACCATTGGCCCGGTGGGGGCATCCAAAGATCGAATTAGCAGGAGATTTGGTCCTTGGAAGCGCTTTTGACACCGAATTTCAGCGACTATAGTCCGTCAATGGCTGTTTTTAACGAATCTGCGATCACGGACGAGGCTGGCTGGATTGCCAGGGCTCAGCAGGCCGATGCGGGTGCGTTCGAGAAGCTCTATCGCATGCACATCGACAAGGTCTATGGGCTGTGTCTGCGCATGACGGGTAACGTGGCCGAGGCCGAGGATTGCGCCCAGGAGGCGTTCATCCAGGCCTGGAACAAGCTCGACAGGTTCCGTGGAGATAGCGCATTCGCAACGTGGCTACACCGAATCGCCGTTAATTCCGTGCTGGGCAGGATGCGCAAGTCCAAGCGCGAGCAGGACCGTATTCACGCAGTCGGCGAGGCTTTGGAGTCGCCGGTTGCCGACGCCGATACCGGCGAGATGCGCGATCTGGCGAAGGCGGTCGACCGCCTTCCCGAAGGCGCAAGACACGTTTTTGTGCTGTACGCCGTATACGGGTACAGCCATGAAGAAGCTGGTGACATGCTCGGTATTGCACCGGGGACCAGCAAGGCGCAGCTGCACAGGGCGCGGCGATTGCTCGCACAGCAGCTGACGAAGGAAGGGTTCGAGACATGAACGAGATGGAACGCGAAGACGAACTGATTGCAAAGGCAAGCAGGTTGGCGACAGAGATCAGCCCGGAGCGAGACCTCTGGCCCGGCATCGAGGAAGCCATGTTACGGCCACAGCGGTCGCGGTGGACGCCTCGTTTTGCGCAGGCGGCGGCGGTGCTGTTGCTGGTTGGCGCATCGTCGGGGCTGACCTGGCTGTCCACGAAGGACCGGGTGCAGGTTATCGAGGTTGTACCGGCCGGCCTGACAGTAGAACAGGCATCGTTCGGTGGTCGGTATGCGCTGGGCGTCGGCTACCAGGAAGCGCGCCGTGATCTGGAGGCGCAGCTCGAGACCGAACTTGCTCGCCTGTCGCCCGAAGCACGCGAGGAGGTCGAACTCAATCTTGCGATGATCCGCGGTGCTATCGGACAAATTAACGAAGCGTTGGCAGAGGAACCGGACAATCCGCTGCTGCAGGAATTGTTACTGCAGACCTACAAGGAAGAGCTTGCGCTGATGCAAAGAGTGGGCGGCCTGACACAACATGTCATGTCGCGCAGGGATATTTGAGCGGGGCATTGATGCCACGCGGAAAGAGGTGAGACGTGAACAAATCAATATTCAAGTATGCGATTGGAACACTTGGGCTTGCTGTTGCATTGACAGCAAACGCCAGGGAGGTTGACGAGTCAATCGATGCTGCCGCAGACGGCAAAGTCGAGATCATCAATATCTCCGGCTCGGTGGAAGTGTATGGCTGGTCGCAAGGCAGCGTAGAAGTTACCGGCGAACTCGGTGAAAGAGTCGAGGAGCTGATCCTCGAGCGCAATGGCGACAAAGTGCTCGTCAAAGTCAAGGTGCCGCGCAATAACAGCACCAATATTTCAAGTGACCTGACGGTTCGCGTGCCGGACGGCAGTTCGCTCGATGTGTCAACGGTCAGCGCCGACATCCTTGTTCAGGAGGTCGAAGGCGATCAGATGCTGCACACGGTAAGCGGCGATGTCGAGACGTATGCATACGGCAGTGACGTGTCCGCCCAGTCAGTCAGTGGTGATGTCGATGTCAATGGTACCGGTGACGATGCCGAAACATCGGCCAACACGGTTTCCGGCGATCTTACGCTGATCGGTGTTGCAGGTGCGGTCTCGGCCGAGGCCGTCAGCGGCGATATCCTGGTTCGCGACGGTTCATTCGAGCGCGCGGGCCTCAACACGGTCAATGGAGAGATAAGTTTTCAAGGTGGCCTGCGCGATGGCGGAAAACTGACCGCCGAATCGGTCAATGGCGACGTAGACATCCAGTTCAGCGGTGACGTTTCCGCCAAGTTCGATATCGAGACGTTCAATGGAGACATCACGAACTGCTTCGGGCCCAAGGCCGAGCGCACGAGCAAGTATGCGCCGGGCTGGGAGCTCAGCTTCACCGAGGGTGATGGTGACGGTCGAGTTACGATCTCGACACTGAATGGCGACATCGATATCTGCAACTAATTTGATACCCTAGACGGCCTCTAACCCGGAGGCCGTCAATGGGTGATCTACTCAAGAAATTACTCTACCTGGTACTCGGCATCGCGGCGTTCCTCGTGATCGCGGCGATTGCCATTTCCCTACTCATTGACCCTAACGACTACCGCGATCGTATTGCGGACGAGGTCAGGCGGGAGACCGGACGGGAACTCGTCATCGAGGGTGATCTCGATCTCACCTTATTCCCATGGCTGGCGCTGAATGTCGGCAGGACGACACTGGGCAATGCGCCCGGCTTCGGCGACGAACCGTTTCTAGGCTTCGAGGAAGCCAGGCTAAGCATCGCGGTCATGCCGCTGATTACCGGGGGCGGGCTGCAGATCGGCGGCATTGTGCTGGATTCGTTTCAGCTGAATCTCGCGGTGGCCGAGGACGGTCGCAATAACTGGCAGGACATCCCGGAACACGCCGAGTCAGCCCGGGGTCGTGCGGAATCAGAGGTTCCGCCGGAGGCGGAAGCAGGGCAGGAAATCTCGTTCAGCGTCGCCAGTATCGAGGTCGGCGCCGCCGCTGTGCGTTACCGCGACGCGAGGGCCTCGGAGACCTACAGCCTTACCGACTTCAACCTGACTACGGGCCGTATTGCCAGCGGCGAGCCGATCGATATTCGCAGCACATTCAACTTCGAGGCTCAGCCTGCGGGACTTGTCGGCGATTTCTCGATTGAGACGGCGCTGGTTTTTGACGCAGATGGAGGAGTCATGCTGCGCGATGCCGAGATTTCGACGGTCGGCCTCGACGCCACGTTATCGCTTCTCGAGGCGGAGCCGGGATATCACCTGCAGGTCGATGCATTCTCGCTCAAGAGCCTCATGACAAGGCTCAATATCGAGCCTCCGGTTACGGCCGATCCCGACGCGCTCGGCAGGATAGTGCTCGAGGGCGACATACGCCTCGATGACGGCGCGATTGCTGTCACCGGGCTGGACCTGGTTGTCGATGACACGACGTTCAAGGGCGATGTGATGCTGGCGGAAACGATTGGCGTCAAACTTGCCGCGGACTCGATTGATCTCGGCCGCTACATGGCGCCGGCAGCCGAAGGCGCGGCGGCCAGCGAGGACGCGGTGCCCGTCGAAATTCCAACGGAGCTGATTCGCGCGCTCAACGTGCGCGGTGATCTCACGGTCGAGAGCGCAGAGCTGAGCGGCATGGTTTTCGAAAACGTGAAGCTTGGCCTGGATGCCGCCGATGGCAACATGCGCATGCATCCGATCGCGGCTGATTTTTTCGGCGGTAAATACGACGGCGATGTCCGCATCAATGCCGCCGGAGATGTGCCCTCGCTATCGGTCAACGAAAATATTCGCGCCGTAAGCCTCGGCTCCCTGGCAAAGGCGATGTTCGACCAGGAGAACATAAGCGGAACGATCAATGGATCCTTCAAGCTCGGCGGCAGGGGCCAGGACCTGGCGGCAATCCAGCGCGGCCTCGGCGGCAGCATCACGATGGAGCTGATCGACGGCGCATGGGAAGGAACCGATATCTGGTACGAGCTGCGGCGAGCACGGGCGTTGGTCCGGCAGGAAGAACCTCCCAAACCGACGCTACCCGCGCGAACGCAGTTCAGTAACGTCAGGGCGGCGGGTCCTGTGAGGGACGGCGTATTTCGTAATGATGAGTTGCTCGCCGAGCTGCCTTTCATGCGGCTGACAGGCAAAGGCACGGTAAATTTTGCTGCCGGCGAAGTCGACTATCGAATGACGGCGCGCATTCTCGACAAGCCGGAGTTCGCATCGAGCGCGACCCCGGAGGAACTCGAAGACTTCACCGAGGCCGAAATTCCGCTGATGGTTACCGGCCCGCTCGTCGATCCGACAATTGCGCCCGATCTCGAAGCCCTGCTCAAGCAGGAGGTGCAGAAGAAGGTCGAGGAGGAACTCAAGGATCGCCTGCTCGACAAGCTCTTCCGGGACGATGACTGAATTCGCGAACCGCCTGCTGGCCTGGTTCGATAGTCACGGGCGCAAGGACCTGCCCTGGCAGGTCAAGGATCCGTACCGCGTGTGGGTGTCGGAAATCATGCTGCAACAGACACAGGTGCAGACCGTGATTCCGTATTACGAGCGGTTTGTGCGACGATTCCCGGATATCGTGGCACTCGCCGACGCTGATCTCGATGTCGTGCTCGATCACTGGTCGGGTCTTGGTTACTACGCCAGGGCGAGAAATCTGCACAAAGCATCGCAGGTCGTCCGCGACGAATTCGATGGACAGTTCCCGACCGGATTCGACCAGGTCTGCGCGTTGCCAGGCATCGGGCGTTCTACCGCTGGCGCGATACTGGCGCTGGCATTCGACGAGCGCCACGCGATACTCGACGGTAACGTCAAGCGCGTCCTGGCCAGGCACCGCGCAATAGCCGGCTGGCCCGGCAAGACTGCCGTGGCGAATTCGCTCTGGGCGGTTTCCGAAGAAATCACACCGGCCGACAGGATCGCAGACTATACGCAGGCGATCATGGACCTGGGCGCGACCGTCTGTATACGCAGTAAGCCCGCCTGCAGCATCTGCCCCGTGCGCGCCGACTGCGAGGCGCGTAAGGCGGGCACGATTGCGGAGTACCCCGGAAGAAAAGCCAGGCAGCCAAAACCGCTCAAAGAGACGACGATGGTTCTGGCCGTTAGCGACGGCGCCGTCTACCTCGAGCGCCGGCCACCGGCCGGGATCTGGGGCGGGCTGTGGAGCCTGCCTGAAATCGACGATGGCGAGGTGGCCGACTGGTGCAAGGCCAGGCTTGAAGCCGCGGCCCGGGATTCTCGCTCATGGGGCATGCTGCGGCACAGCTTCAGCCACTATGACCTCGACATTCGTCCGGTAGTCGTGCACATCGATGCGCCGTCGCGTAAAGTCGCGGACGACGGCGACGCGACATGGCATCCACTCGATGCCGCACCTCCCGGAGGAATTGCGGCGCCAGTCAGGAAACTGATCGATTCATTGAGAAACGAAATCCATGTCCAGAACGATTAAGTGCGTAATGCTCGGCGAGGGCGCCGAGGGACTCGACTATGCCCCTTACCCCGGCGAACTCGGCCAGAGGATCTACGACAATGTCTCCAAAGAGGCGTGGCAAAAGTGGCTTGCCCACCAGACGATACTGATCAACGAGTATCGTCTGACCCCGATCGAACCCGAGGCGCGGAAATTTCTCGAGACGGAGATGGAGAAGTTTTTCTTCGGCGGCGGCTCGGATGTGCCGGACGAGTTTGTCGATCCTGATGCCTAGCGAACGCAGTACTGCACGCTGAATAACTGATCGTCGTCAGTCCAGACCTTTGCGACTTTGAAACCGGCGCGGTTGGCCATCGCGGCAAAACCCTCGAGCGTGTACTTGTGGGAGTACTCGGTCAGTATCGTCTCGCCGTCGGCGACTTCGATCGATTCGTCGCCGTTCGTCACGACCTGGTCGCGGCCGCTGACAAGTTCGATCACCATGCGGCCTTTCTCGTCGTCATAAGACGCGCTGTGTGAATAGGCGTCCTCGTCGAAGTCGAAGCCGAACTCGCGATTCAAATGCGTCAGCATGTTGAGGTTAAACTCCGCGGTTACTCCGGCGCTGTCATTGTAGGCGCGCTCGATGATCTCGGGGTCTTTCTGCAGGTCGACGCCGATCAGCATCGCGCCGTCTTCTCCGGCTTCCTGGTACATGACGTCGAGCAGCTGCTGTGCCTCGGAGTGCGTGAAGTTGCCGATCGTCGAGCCGGGGAAGTAAAAGATATTTCGAAGCGGCATGATCGCCGGGTTCGGTAGTGCGAAGGGTTTCGTGAAGTCCGCGACGACCGGCAGCACCTCGAGGCCGGGAAATTCCGCACGCACTTTCTTCGCGGTCGAAAACAGGTGGTCTTCGGAGATGTCCACGGGCACGTATACGGCAAGGTCGTGGAGGTGCTCCAGCAATATGCGCGTCTTGCGGCTCGAACCGCTGCCGTACTCGATCAGGCTGGCCTGCGGGCCGACGAGATCGGCAAGCTCGTCGATATTGTCGCGCATGATGCCGAACTCGGTCTCGGTCGGGTAATACTCGGGCAGATGCGTAATCGTGTCGAATAATTGCGAGCCGCGCTCATCGTAGAAGTATTTTGGCGAGATCATCTTGTCGGGCTTCTTGAGTCCGGCGATGATCTCCGCGAGTTGCGTGTTGTGCCCGCTCATCCCGCCCCGTCCTTTGCCAGCCGTATGCCGAGGAACTGCCAGCGCGCATCGGGGTAGAAGAAGCTGCGGTAGCTCGGGCGAATGTGGTCCGCCGCGGTGACACAGGAGCCGCCGCGGACCGTCATCTGGCTGCACATGAACTTGCCGTTGTATTCGCCCAGCGAGCCTTCAAGCGGCACGAAGCCGGGGTAGGGCCCGTAGGCCGAAGACGTCCACTCCCAGACATCGCCGAAAAACTGCTCGTGGCTGCCGGGCACGGGATGCAGGCGGCCCGATTCCATCAGGTTGCCGTCCTGCTCGGCGCCCAATGCCGCAATTTCCCATTCGAACTCGGTCGGCAACCTGGCACCGGCCCAGCGCGCGAACGCATCGGCTTCGTAATAGGACACGTGCGTTACGGGCGCATCCGGGTCGATATCGCGCTGGCCGCCGAGCGTAAACTCACTGTCGAGGCTTTCATCCCAGTAGAGCGGTCGCGTCCATCCGCGCTCGTTGATCGTCGCCCAGCCGTCGGACAACCAGAGATTCGAATCGTCATAGCCGCCGTCCTCGATGAATTCGCGGTATTCCCCGTTCGTGATGAGGCGACTGCCGATTCGATGCTCGTGCAGCAACGCGTCGTGCCGCGGCGTCTCGTTGTCGAAGAAGAATTCGCCGCCCTTCGCGCCTACGCGGTGAATGCCGCCTGCGCCGTTGCTGTATTCGTACGAACCTGGCGAACCGGTACCAGACACTTGAAGCCCGCTGTCGTAAGTCGGCCGCAATGGATTACACGACAAGACATGCTTGATGTCTGTCAGAAACAGTTCCTGGTGCTGCTGTTCGTGATGTATTCCGAGGACGACACGGGTCCGGACGTCCGGATTGTCTGCCGACGTCTCGAGCAATGATTGCATTGCTGCGTCGACGTGAGCGCGGTATTCGAGAATCTCGGCCAGCGTGGGGCGTGACAGCAGCCCGCGCTTCGGTCGGGCATGCATTGTGCCCGCCGTGTAGTAATAGGAGTTGAACAGGTAATGGTAGCGGTCGTCGATTGCCTTATACCGAGAATCATATTCCCTGAGGACGAATTGCTCGAAGAACCAGGTGACATGCGCGAGATGCCATTTCGACGGACTCACGTCGGGCATCGACTGGACGACGGTGTCTTCGGTTTCGAGGGGCGCGCATAAGCGCGGCATGACGCTGCGCGCCTCGAGAAATTGTTGTGTCAGGGTCATCGGAGCGGTAGAGCGGTGCGTTTCAGCACCTTGCGAATAGCGACGCTCGAGTTGACACGAGCGACACCCGGCAGGCGCGTGAGTTCTTCCTTATGTATGCGTTCAAAATCGGCCATGTCGGCAACGACGACCCGGAGCAGGTAATCGAATTCTCCGGTCATAAGATAACACTCCATCACTTCAGGAATGTTGCGGACGGCTTCCTCGAACGCCGCGAGTTCGCTTTGCTCCTCGCGGTGCAGGCCGATATGGACCAGGACATCGCCGGGCAGGCCGGCCCGCTTCTGGCTGACCATCGCCACGTAGCGCTCGATCATGCCTGTTTCCTCGAGCGCCCGGACGCGGCGCAGGCATGCGGATTCAGAGAGGTGAACCTCGGCTGCCAGCTGTTTGTTACTGATGCGCCCGTCCTGCTGCAGCGCCTCGAGAATCAATCTGTCGTAACGGTCCATGAGTTATCAATAGAATTGCGGAAAAAAGCGATATAGAGCAATAAAATGCCACTTTTTGGCCTTATTGTCACATGCTTTGCAAGCAAATGGCGCTTCGGTCGGAGTATCTTTCCTAGAGGAGCATGAGAACCGGGAGAGACTCATGAAGGTCGGGGTACCAAAAGAAATAAAAACACTCGAATTTCGCGTCGGCATGACGCCGGCCGGCGTGCGCGAACTCGCACACGACGGCCACGAGGTCTATGTGGAAACGAGCGCCGGCATGGGCATCGGCATGACTGATGCCGACTACGAACAGGCCGGTGCGACCGTGCTTGGCAGCGCCAAGGACGTTTTCGACGTCGCCGATCTGATCATCAAGGTCAAAGAACCACAGCTCAACGAGTGTGCGATGCTGCGCGACGACCAGGTCATCTTCACGTATCTGCATCTGGCGGCCGACCCGGATCAGACCAAGGCGCTGGTCGAATCGGGCACGACGGCAATCGCATACGAAACCGTGACCGCGGACGACGGCTCGTTGCCGCTCCTGACACCGATGTCGGAGGTTGCAGGCCGGTTATCCATTCAGTCCGGCGCGTATCACCTGCAAAAAGCAAACGGCGGACGCGGCGTGTTGCTCGGCGGCGTGCCGGGCGTGCAGCCGGCCAAGGTCGTCATCATTGGTGGTGGCGTGTCCGGGAGCCATGCTGCGGACATGGCGATCGGCCTCGGCGCGGATGTGACGGTTCTCGATCGTTCGCTGCCGCGTCTGCGTGAAATCGACGACATCTGGGGTGGCCGTATTCACACGGTTTATTCGACGAAGCATGCGATCGACGAACTCGTGCCACAAGCAGACCTCGTCGTCGGCGCCGTTCTTATCGCGGGTGCTGCTGCGCCGAAGCTGGTATCGGCCCAGAACGTCAAGGACATGCATTCGGGCGCAGTCATGGTCGATATCTCGATCGACCAAGGCGGATGCTTCGAAACGAGTCGCCCTACCACGCACGCCGAACCGACGTATGTGATCGACGACGTCGTTCATTACTGTGTAACCAACATGCCTGGTGCCGTCCCCCGCACCAGCACGTTCGCCTTGACACACGCGACTCTCCCGTTCGTCAAGGCACTGGCGAATCTCGGCTGGCGCGATGCGCTCAGCCGGGATCCGCACCTCGCGAACGGACTCAACGTCCACGCCGGGCATGTCAATCACGAGGCCGTAGCCCACGATCTAGGCTACGAATATCTGTCTGCCTCGGACGCACTAAAAGCAGCCTGAACCCTCTCTCCCCCCGACAGGTACAGGCAAGCAACAAGGCCGGGCGCAAGCCCGGCCTTTTCTTATTTTGTGATAATGATGGCGCGCGGGTCGAGCAAGGCTTTCAGCGGGGGTGTCTCGCCGGGCATGATTACCTCGACCTTATATTCATGCTCGGAGCCCACCGCCAGACCATCTTTCACGCAGGTGGAAAGGAACACCTGACTTGCCTGACCCTGGACGTCCGCAAACCATGGATCAGCAGCTGGCTTAGCGGAGATCTTGATAGTCGCGTTTTGATAGTCTTTCGCGGCGCGGCCTTTGATCTGTGGTACGAGGTAAAAGCGCATCTCCTCGCCAGAGACAGCGTCAGACAATGGAATAACGATGACCCGGGAGTCGCCATAGTGGATAAAGGTATGAGTCCAGCCAGTTCCTTCACACTTGTTTTCGGTCGTTCTCTTGATGAACTTACCGTCAACACAGCCAGCCGTAATAACGGCCATAAAGAGTATCGCTCCTAGTTTCTTCACTGTTCTTCTCCCTAGCCCCTGTCTAAGCATAGACTGTTCAGAGTGATTTGCTAGTATCTTGCAGTTGACGAAATTCAGGGTTGTCTCGCAGCGGTGCCAGGTGCGGCTCGGCCACCAGCATCTCAATCGTGTAACCTTTGTCTGCTGCCTCTTGCACTGATTTCAGGGCAGCGCTGTGGTCCCTGTCCCGAAGCTGGATAAGACCCTTGATAAAGTGCGCGTAAGGATCGTCCGGCGCAAACTCCAGGGCTCGGCCGATCAGCGAATAGGCACGTTCAATGTCATCGAGCATGGCGCGAATCCAGGCAACGTCCATCAGAATTCCGGGGTCATTCGGATTAACCTCGAACCGCGGCCGGGCGAGTGATAACGCCTTCTCGAATGCTTGGTTAGATGCGTCAAATCGGCCCGCGGCCCAATACGCGTCGCCGAGGTTGGACCAAACCAGGTAATTGTTGGGTGCAAGTCTCGTGGCTTCGAGATGAGCCTGAGTTGCAGCCTCGAAATTCCCCAGATAGTAATGCATCAGGCCCAGATTGCTGTATATGGCTGGGCGCGGTTCCAGCTCGATGGCATTCTGAAAGGCTGGGGCCGCCGACGCGAAATCGGCAGCGAGCATGTATGCCGTCCCAAGGTTTGCGTAGCCAAGGACATTCGTGTGATCGAGCGCGACAACAACCTCAAATTGCTGCGCAGCCTCGAGATAGCGTCCATATCGGAACAGGAATGCGCCAAGGAAGTTATAGGCTGACCAGTCTCCGGGATGCAGGCCGATCGCCCTTACCAAAAGTTCCTCGGCTTTATCAGTTTGCTGCAGGAGGTCGTAGACTCCGCCGAGACCTATCAATGCATCTACATTGCTTGGGCTGGTGTCCAGCGCCTTCAAATAGGCAGCCTCAGCGTCAAAGTACTTGCCGGTTTCGCGGTATAGCTGGCCGAGCGCGGTGTAGATGACGTCGAGATTTGCGTTTAGCTCAAGCGCTCGGGAACAGGACGATTCAGCAAGATCGATGAACTCCGGATTGTCGGTTGGTGCATAGCCTTGGGCGTAGGTGACACATTTGCCGGCGTGAGCTGCAGCATACTCGGGATCAACCTCGAGTGCTGCGTCGAACCATTCTAGTGCTCCGTCTATCGATTCGATCGAGGGTTCCCGGGCCGCCTCGAGTCCACGTCGATAAAGTATGTAGGCATCCAAGACAGGGTCGTCATGAGCGACAGTTGCAATGGCCTGGGTGCCTTGCGGTAAAGCAACCCGGACATTTGCGACTGTGAGCTGCGTAACTTCGTCCCGTACTTCAAAAAATTCGTCCCGGGTCCGATCGAAACTGCGAGAGAGAATATGAAAACCCGTATCCGAGTCGATTAGCTGGACAATAACTCTTAGTTCATTGCCTGCGCTCTGAACACTGCCTTCGAGGTACATGGCAACACGAAGTCGTTCGCGCACCAGATTCGACGCCGAATTTGGCTCAAGGGTGTACGAGTCGCCTCGAGAAGATACCAATAGTCCGGGGACCCGCGAAAGCCGGGTGATCACATCGTCGACGAGCCCGTCAGCAAATATTTGAGTATCTTCACTGCCATCGATGTTGAGAAACGGAAGCACCGCGATCGAGTTCTCGAGTACGGGCGGCAAATTATCCTCTGCAGCGCTAGCCACAACCGGCTCGGGGTCAACTTCGGGTAACCCGATGCTCTGGTCGTAGATGAACACGCCGATCGAAGCAATTGCAAGCGCGCCAAGCACAGACAGATACGTTCGGCCGAAACGCCGCCGCCGGGCATCGTGAGGTGACAGGTCGTCAACAACCGCCTTGCCGTCACGGAACTCCAGGAACCAGGACAGCACGAGCGCAATCGGAAATCCGGCAATGACGAGAACGGTGACGAAAGTACCAACCCACTGCGGCAGTAACAGCTGGCTGAATACGATGTCCGCAACCTGTATCAGCAACCAGCCCAGAATAAGATAGGCAATGCCGGTCTCGAGCACCCCGCGACGGTTGAGGTTTTCGAAAAGACCGAGCTCGTCCGGGCTCAAGCTGTTCTTCGCACCGAGGACCACAGTCGCGGTGTCGCCGGCGGCGGGGGTGGGCGTTACGAGCAATCGATAGCCACGCCTGGGCAGGGTCTGGATAAACTCGGGGTCGTCTTTTTGGTCGTTCAACGCGTGGCGGACCTCGCTGACGGCATGAGTCACGGCGTCACGGCTTCCCTGGTGCTCGCCCCAGGCGCACTCGATCAGTTCGTCATGCGTGACGATTTCGCCGGGCCGTCGGGCGAGACACAGAAGCACCTCGGTGGCCTTGGGCGGCAGGTGTTCCGACCCCTGTCGGCTCGTCACGCGCCCCTTGGCGGGCTCGATGAGCAGGTCGCCCAGGTAAAATCCCTTTAGCAGGTCAGCGTTCAAGAGAAGGCCTCCGCACGCCCGAATACTGACAGCACCGCTGTCAACCAGAAAACGTGAGATTATTATCCCAAATACAACGCAGCTAAGCTAAAGTTCGCCCAATAAGAAAGAGTCTAAACAATGGCTGACGGGAAAAAAGACGTATCCACGAGCGGCATGACCGCGGCAGGCTTCGCGTGGCGCCTCGCTGCCGCGCTCGTGCTCGTGCTGTTTACCTACAATCCCAGCGGTTTCTCGGGTTACCACTGGATATCCACGGCAATTTCAGCGAGCGCTTTCGGTCCCCTGCATTTGCTGCTCCTGGGCGTCCTGTTGGCCGGCTGGTCGGTGTTCTGGATCGCGACCTGGCGCGCGCTGGGAACACTCGGCGTTACGCTGGCGATCATCATCCTGGCCGCGCTGATCTGGTTGCTCTTCGATATCGGCCTGCTCGAGTCACACTCCGTGTCGGCAATCACGTGGATTTCGCTGGTCGCCTTGTCTGTCGTACTGGCGGTTGGTGTCTCGTGGTCGCACGTCTGGCGACGTGTTACAGGACAGTTCAACGTCGAAGACGTCGACGACTGAGATCATCATGCACGAGCGCAGCGCAACACCTCCGGCTTGTCACGCCGGTCGAATCTCATCACCCACGCCCGAGGTTCAACTCAGGGCAATGACCTTCGGATGCACGAGTTTGTCGAAATCGCGATACGCAAGTTGGACCAGCTCGGTGTGCGAGCCGGCGCTGAACGCGATTTCCTCATCCTCGATCAACTGCTCTGCGGCGAAGACCGGCATGTCATAGAGATTGCCAAAAGGCGGCATGGCGCCTACCTCGCAATCCGGGAACAGTTCCCCGAACTCTTGCTCGGAGGCAATTTCTGCGTTGTCTGCGCCGGTGGCCTCTTTCAGCCGCGTCAGGCTCACGTGCAGTGATGCGGGAAGTACCGCCATCGCGAACTCACCATCCACCTTGACGATCACCGTCTTGGCGAGATGCTTCCCTGGAATGTGCGCGCTCGCTGCAATCTCCTGCGCCGTGTATTGGGGTGAGTGGGTGATAGTCTTGTACTTGACGTGGTTGCTGTCGAGGAAGCTCTTCAGTTGTTGAGAGGGCATCAGGTTCACCTCCATCATGACCACAGTACCCTCAAAGTATACGCCCCGAAGGCATTCACGGAGTGATGCCGGGATGGTGGCTTATACGTATTTCGGCCTTGACTGAGGGTTTAGTGGGCGGTCTAATACCCGGCCCATCCCTACCATGGCCAGGTAGCTCAGTTGGTAGAGCAGCGGACTGAAAATCCGCGTGTCGGCAGTTCGATTCTGCCCCTGGCCACCAATCTTGCGATGGTGCAGTCAGGCAGCACGTGCCTGAAGGGGCAGGTCGAAGTCAAAACGGGTGCCGTGTCGTTCTTCACTTGTCACACGGATTTCGCTCCCGTGCAATTCGAGGATTCTCTTGGCGATCGCAAGCCCCAGGCCCGTGGAGCCGCGAAAGGATAGGAAGTTCTATCGCGTCATTGAGCCCCGGAGAACGAAAAACGGCCGTTGCATCCTGGTGCGGAGGGCAAATAGGCGGGCGTTGTGTGTAGCTCAAGTCGTCGCGGTATGAATGGCCGGCTGCGCCGGCGGCTTGCATCATTAACATGCTCGGTCGCCCGCAACAGCAGCTCAATGAAACCTACCAGGCAGATGTCGGTCACGACGTCCGCGACTACCTGATCACCGACCCGAAGCTTGCGAGAATTCTCAGTGGCAACAATGTACTCACAGCCGGCGCCGAGTCGCTGCTCGTCTGTGAAGACAACGACGGGCTGGCTATGTCGTTATATCTCGACGACGAGCTCCTGGACCGGGTAAGAAAAACAGATCCGGCGCAGCAACTGGCAGATGATCAGCTAGACGACCTCTGCAAGGTCATTGAGGGCCTAAGCCATTTCATGTACGTGGCGTGGCGCGCAAACAAAGATCAGTGCATGACGCTACTCGAACTTGAACTGCAGGCCGAGGTCGACAAGTACGTGAGCACCATTCAAATCGCTCTGGAGCAGGGTGACAACGATCTGCTTCATAGTCTGCACGGCCGGCTGTTCGACCAATGTCGGTTTCGCGACGACCTGGACCACGAGCAATTGGAGCGTTATCGAGCGGCGAGCGAATACGCCGCACGGTTTTGCCGCCGGCTAAGGCGGCGCCTCGTTCACGGTGGCGACGAGGCGCTGGACGAATTGCGCCGTTCTTACCGCATGCCCCTGGCGGACAAGATTAGCCACATTCACGCCCGTTCATGGGGTCACGCCTAGCGACGCTTACCAGGTCCGTCATTAGTCGAGGGGCAGTTCGCCACTGGACTTGAGCTCGTTCAGCCGCTCTGCCTGCGCGGCAAGATCCATCTGGATGTGTGCGCGAATTTCCTCAAACTCGGGCTCGTCGCGAATCGACGCAAGGCTCGGGTCGCGGTCGAGGTGGTACCAGGTCAGCATGCGCCATCCCTCATCGACGGCAGTGCGCAGGCGATTGAGCGCCAATTCGTTTTTTCCTATTGACGCATAGGCACGGGCGTCGTCAATCCAGTAGCCATTTTCTCCGAGCCGCACCTGCGTATCCAGGGTTGCCACCAGGGCATCCACGAGCTTACGCGCGTGCCGGTCACGTCCTTCGTTTGCGAGCACGATAACGAGGTCGGCAGCAGCCCAGCGATTGCCCAGGTGAATTTCCAGGTTGTCTTCGTCAAACAACTCCGGGTACAGGCTCTGGTAGCGTAATAGTGCAGCCGTGTTGCGCCCGGCTTTAACATCCAGGTCCCGAAGGATGCGCAACGCCGAGGAATTTTTCGGATGTACTTCGAGGAGCTGTCTCGCATACTGGCGCGCATTGTCGTCGTTGTTACGGTAAACGTTCAGTACCGTCTGGGCCCACAGGGCCCAGAAAGTATTCGGGCCACGCTCCGTGCCTTGTTCGGCCCAAAAGGCTGCACTTTCGACATCTCCAAGTTCCAGATATGCAAATGCCGGTGCCGCCTGTAAGCCCGGGCTCATCGCGTCGGCCGCCGCGGCGCGGTGGTACCAGATGAGCGACTCCTCAATCCGCCCATAGACAAGGTAGTAGATTGCCGCCACGTATACGTACGCAAACGCGTAGTCCGGATTTTGACTGATCACCCACTGGTAACGAACGAGTGCATCGTCGAAGTTGCCAGTTTGGTCGCTAACTCGTGCCCTCGTGAAATTGAGAGATATGGAGTAGGGATCCAGTTTTAGTGCGGAGTCGACAAGTTCGATGGCTTCAGCACGGTTGTTGAAGTTCCAATGCAGTTGTGCGTATAGCTGGTAGGGCCTTGGATAGTTCGGGCTGAGCTGAATTGCCTTATCGAACACGTTGCCCGCATCCTGCCACCGCTGTTGCGCCATAAGTAATAATCCAAATGACGTATATGCCTCACCGGAGTCCGGGTCAATTTGCAGCGCCCGTTCGACGTGTGGTTGAGCAAGGACAATGCTCTCAGCTGAGGTCAAATTGCCGAAGAAGAGCTCACTTAATGTCAGGTATGAATCGGCGATTCCTACATGGGCCAGAGCGAAATCCGGATCGAGATTCAACGCTGCCTTGTAGTGTTCGATCGCGCGACTAATAGATTCCTCCGACTCGGTGTCGGTGAGTTGTTTGCCTTTAAGGTATTCAGTGTAAGCATCGAAGTTGTCGGTAGGGCTGGCAGTTAGCGCTATAGATTCCGATTCGGTAAGCGATGTGTGGAGACTTTCGACAACAGATTCAACGATTTCGGTTTGTACGTCGAACAGGTCTTCCGCGGTAAGGTCGTAATCATAGGTGTCGGCCCAGAGATGCCTGTCCGAGGTACTCTCGATGAGCTGCACGTTCACCCGGACCCTGTTGTTAAAGTATGTGACACCACCTTCGATGATCTTGCCGACGCCAAGGTCCTCGCCGATGTCACGCATATTCCTGTCCGCGTTACGATACTGCTCGACGGAGGTGCGCGAAATTACATGAATGGACCGAATCTTGGACAACCGCGTCAACAGGTCGTCCTGGAGGCCCATGGCGAGAATTTCTGCGAGGCTATCGTCGTCGCTGGTTTCGTCGAATGGCAGTACTGCAATGGCGTTCGGGTCGACATCGGCAACGGGAGCATCGGAAACGATCGGGCGGGTATCCGAAATCCCGTATCCGATGCCATAGATTGTTGCCACAATCGCGAGCGTCAGGCCCGTAATTATCAAATAGTCGGCCGAGCGCAGTGTCAGGTCTACATGGCCGCGGGCGGCGGTCGTTCGAACGATGCGGCCTTCCACAACGTCGTAGCGCCAGCCCAGGATCATAGCGATAGGGAAGCCCAATACTGAGCCGATCCAGACATAGCGTAGTGCGCTAGCAGGAATATCCCAGCTTTCGAAACCGAGACCGGCTGCCTGCAGGGCACCCCACGCACCAAGAATATACAGGCCGGCCACCCGAAACATCCGGCGGCGTCGTAACTCCGTGAGCATTGTGGTGAGCAGTCGCACTACATACTCCCGAATACCCTGATTGCAAATTCTAGCCGAAGGATAGGAAATTCTATCGCGTCATTGAGCCCCGGAGAACGAAAAACGGCCGTTGCATCCTGGTGCGGAGGGCAAATAGGCGGGCGTTGTGTGTAGCTCAAGTCGTCGCGGTATGAATGGCCGGCTGCGCCGGCGGGTGAGCGGGTCTCGGGCTGTGGGTTCCACACGCTGAGGTGCCGGAGGGCTTTAATTCGATCGTCGGGCGCGACGGGCGGGCTGCGTGAGCTTTGCGTGGATGAGCTGTGCATCGTCATGCACAGTCATGCACTTAGAGCAACGGACGCCCCGGTAACTGGTTGATAAATATGAATCGAATCAACCACTTAGATTTCTGAAAATCCGCGTGTCGGCAGTTCGATTGATTCGAATCGCCTCAGGGCGATTCTCACCCCTTCGGGGCGCACTACGTGCGTCCTGATTCGCTGCGCGAATCGGTCTGCCCCTGGCCACCAATCTTGCGATGGTGCAGTCAGGCAGCACGTGCCTGAAGGGGCAGGTCGAAGTCAAAACGGGTGCCGTGTCGTTCTTCACTTGTCACACGGATTTCGCTCCCGTGCAATTCGAGGATTCTCTTGGCGATCGCAAGCCCCAGGCCCGTGGAGCCGCGATCCTCGTCTACCTCGCGATTCTCTCTGTAAAAGCGATCGAAGATATGTGGCAGGGCCTGTGCCGAAATGCCGGCGCCGGTATCCACAACCGAAACTCCGACTGCAGCCGAGTAGGCCTGCACCGAGATCGATACCTTGCCGCCTTCAGGCGTGTATTTGAGCGCATTGCCAACCAGGTTCTCGAGGACACGCTGAATCAGGCTGATGTCCGCATAGACGTTCACGGTTTCGTCGTGAGGGTCGACTTGCAGAGATACCTGCGCCTCATCCGCCTGTAACCTGAATTCCTGCGCGACGTCGTGAATCAGTTCAGTGAGCGAGAATTCCTCGAACACCGGCGTGGCGTTGCCCGAGTCGAACATGGCGAGTTCGAACAGGTCCTGTATCAACCTGCCCAGGTGAGCAGCATGTTTACAGGCAGTATCCAGATATTGCCGGCGCGTTACCCGATCCAGCGCTTCATCCTTGATGATCAGTGTTTCGATGTACCCCTGCATCGACGCCAATGGCGTGCGCAGGTCGTGAGAGATATTCGTGAAAAGTTCACGCCGCAGTCGATCGCTTTCCTGTAAGCGGGCAATCTGTTGCTGAATCGTATTTGTCATGAAATGGCAGGTGTTGCGCAGCTGGTCGATCTCATCTCTTGGTTGTGCGACTCTGTCAATCGGATTGTTCACCTCGAGCTGCGATTGGGTGAACTCCGTAACATCGGCAGTCAACTTGCGGAGTCTTCGGGTGAGTAAAGAAAACAGCAAAGTTCCGGCGACGAATGCGGCCAACATAAGCAGGACGATTCCCGTAGCCACCATGCGCTGCTTGTCGCTGCCGGAGACCTGCGCCGCAACAGCCTCGTATTGAGAGCCGCCGAGGACCACGTACAAGTAACCTGCGTCGCTGCTCGAAATGTCGGGATCGACAACAGGGAATGCGGAAAATATCTTTTGCGCCCCTGGATTGCGGGGATCGACGCCTTTTATCGGCAACGGCCGCGATGCGGACAGCAGATCGCGAATCGGGCCCACGTCGATGCGTTCCACAGAGATCTCATCGGGGGCTAACGCATGGCCGAGAATCTTTCCGTCGGGCGCCAGCAGATATATCTCCGCAGTGGGGTTGATGATCATCGCGCGGTTGGACAGCTCGGACAGCGCTTCAAAGTTGACGCGGCCACCGCTGATCAGCGGTTCTGCATTGACGACATACATCGCAATCGAAGAGTTCAGTCTCTGGCTCAGCTCTTCGTGGTAAATGCGCACGCTGTAGCGGTCGATCTGGTAAAACGCGACGCCGAGCAGGAAAACAATGGCCAGCATGGCGGCCGAAAGTTTGTAGTGGAGACGATTCACGCGCACTGCTCCTGATCGAGCAAACCGTTCATCTTGTAGCCGACACCCCACATGGTGACGATGAACTCCGGATGTGCCGGATCATTCTCGATCTTTTTGCGTAGTCGATTGATGTGTGAGTTTACGGTGTGCTCGTAGCCTTCGTGACCGTATCCCCACACATGGTCCAGAAGCTCCGCCCGGCTGAAGACGCGGCCAGGGTGCTTTGCGAAGTGAAACAGCAAATCGAATTCCCTGGCCGTAAGCTCGACGGCTTCGCCGCGAACCGCCGCATTTCGCGTTGCCGGNNGTCGAAGCAATCTGTGCGTCGCAGAATGGCCTTTACGCGGGCCATGAGCTCGAGGACGCTGAACGGCTTCGTGACGTAGTCGTCGGCACCCATTTCGAGTCCAACGACGCGATCGAGTTCGGACGATTTCGAGGTCAGCATCAGGATCGGGACATATTCCGATCGCTGGCGCAGGCCGCGGCAGATCTCCAGGCCGTCAACGCCGGGCAGGCGAAGATCGAGGATGATCAGGTCCCAGGAACCGGCTGAGCTCCTGCGCAGGCCGGTGTTGCCGTCGCGGGCCACGCTGACAACGTAATTGAGGTCTTGCAGGTGCAGTCGGATGAGATCGGCAATATCACGCTCATCTTCGATCACCAGTATTTTCTTGCGCATGCGCTTCCCCCAGTCATTAGGCCCGTTGCCATTAGAGACCGGGGGAAGCACGAAAATGTCACAGGATCAGGCGTCAGGGAGCACTGCGGCCCGGGCCGAGCAACGGACACAGGAAAAAAGTGTCCTCTTCGTCCATGTAGCCGTTGCCATTGCCGTCAACCCACCAACGACCGCCGAGATAGCCGACGTCGCCGGGACCGAACTCTGTTTGCGGCCCGAACTGGCCCACGGTCAGCTGCTGGAACCGACCTTTCAGCGGCAATTCAGTGAGCAGGAGGGTGTCATAGAACAGGCCCTGGGAGGTCACATATATGACAGGACCACTGCCACGNNGCCATCATGGCCGGCACGGTGAGAATCGCTGCCACAGCTATTGTTTTCATCAGTTTCACAGTCAAACTCCTTCAGTCAGATGGTAAGGAGTCTTGATCCTAGAAGGGCTGGTTCACGTGCAGGTCGCGTGGATATCACAAAACAATCACAACGAAGACGCCCGAGATCCGACGCTCCTGGGTGTCGGTGGGTCGATTCTCACCCCTGCCGGGCGGACCCTATTTATTCGGGGTACACTGCATTGGCAACGGCCAGCGACAAGAGCCGGCTATAAAGAATTGGGGAACCCGTGATGCCTCTGAGATCCGTACTGGTCGTTCTGACCTTGCTCTTGCCCGTGTTCGCATACGCGCAGTGGACCAACCACTATCCGAGGGTTGATGGTTATGGCCACCATGTTTACCTGGAAGGTTATGAGCTGCCGGTACTGAATGCCGGCCCGATGGATCCGGCGCCCTCGCCGGATGGCGAGGCGATTGCGTTTTCAGCCAAAGGCTGGCTGTGGGTGATGGACCTCGAGTCCGGTAATGCGCGCCGCGTTACCGAGTCCGGTGGCATGGATTCCCGGCCGGAGTGGTCACCCGACAGCCGTGACATCGTGTTCATTCGCGATAGTGGCGACGAATTGCACATTGTGATGGTGGATGCGAGTTCCGGCGAAGAGCGCGTGCTGGTCGACGTCGATGTGATCAACCTCGATCCGGTGTTCTCGCCTGACGGGCAATACGTTTATTACAGCTCCGCCGAAAGCGGCCCCCTGGAGCTCTGGCGGGTATCGCTAGACACGTTGCACCGGGAGCAGGTCACAACGTCCGATAGTCTGCGTCATCGGCCGCTAAAGCGGCGGCCGTTGATTCTTTCCGAGGACATCTTGTTGCTGTACCTCAACAAGTACGATGGTCGCGATTTCATCGAGGTGCACAACACTCTCACGAACACGACCACGAAGCTGCTTGAAGACCGGCTTACGGCACAGGCCGACATGTCCCTGTCGCCCGACCGCAAATTTCTCGCCTATACCTGGCCCTATGACGGTGGGCATGAACTGCGGCTGTTGTCGCTTGCCGCGCCGGACACGTCGGTCCTGTTAACCCGCAGTCTCGGCATGCCGTTGTCACCGGCGTTCAGCCACGACGGTGAATGGATCTACTTTGCTGAATCCAATGATAACCACCGCACGGAACTGAAACGGATCAGTGCGCGCGGCGGACCGGTTGAGACGATCGACATCAATGAGATGAATTGGGGCGCACGAACCGGAACGGTGCGCATTGAGTCAAACGTCGACGGGCAGGCTGCGCCGGTTCGTATGAACGTAATCGACGAGAACGGGCACCCGATTATCCCGGACGTTGGCGCGATTCACTCGGAAGGGCAGCACGGCAGAGTCTTTTTCTATTCGGATGGGGCTATCGAACTCACGGCGCCCGTGGGCGACGTCACCATATCGGCAGTACAGGGATTCGAGACACCCGAAGTGGTTGAGACCGTGGCTGTTCGTCGCAACGAGACCGGCACGGTGACGCTGGACCTGGAATCCGTATGGGATGCCTCTGCCAACGGCTGGTATTCATCCGATAATCACTTCCACGTGAACTACGGGGGCACGTATCGCATGGCCCCCGATGACATCGTGCCGGAGCTCGAAGGCGAAGGCCTCGACGTTGCCTATCCGCTGCTGGCCAACCTGCACCACCGCTTTCTGCAGGAGGAGCTCTGGGGCTGGTCGTACGACAAGGGGCCTATCATTGAGTTCGGCCAGGAGGTTCGCTCGCATTTCCTGGGTCATGTCGAGCAACTGGGCTCGGGTGAACTGTTTTGGCCGTGGATCTGGGGTCCCGGCTACCAGGTATACGGGACGGACGACCGAACCAATGCAACGGTGCTGCGCCACGCCCGGGAACACGGGGGGCTGGGCGGCTATGTCCATCCCGTGGATATACCGGACCCGCTCACGCCGGAAACAGCAGGTTCCGTTCCGATAGGCCTTGTTGCCGACGCGGTTCTCGGTGAGATCGATATTATCGAGGTGGCCTGCCTGTGGACCGACGAGATTGGAACGGCAGCGGTGTGGCACGAGGTCCTGAACATCGGCGTGCCGCTGGCGGCATCGGCCGGTAGCGATGTAATGAATGACTACTTCCGCACCATGACCATTGGCGCAACTCGCGTATATGTCAGGCCGGACGGCGAGCTCACGAGCGAGTCATTCCTCAAGGCGCTCAAGGAAGGCAAGAGTTTTGTCAGCACGGGCCCGATGATGGAAATTTCAGTCGCGGGCCAGGGCCCCGGTGGTGTAGTTGAAGCGAACAGCGGCAGCGTGGCCTGGACAGCCACCGTGCACTCGGCGTTACCCTTCGAGAAGCTCGAGATCTTTGTGAACGGCAATGTTCTGGAAACGCTCGACGGCAATGCCGAGGCCGGCAGCAAGGAGTACCAAGGGACGATCGAAGTGCCTGAAGGTGGATGGATAACGGCGCGGGTTACAGGCGAGAACATCGGCTGGCCGGCGCTTAACAGCTCGCTGTTTGCCGAGACGAGCCCCGTGTGGTTTGGGGAAATTGGCAGCATGGACGCCGCTGCCGCCAGGCAATCGGCCCAGACCCTGTTGATGCTCCTGGACGTCGCCGAGGAAGATCTCAAGGCGGGTTACGGCAATACGCCGATTCCGAACCTCCTGGGGCATTTCGGCAAGGCGCGGGCGCGGCTGGAAGAACTGGCTGGTCAGTGACGGCAGGCACTGACCGCGGATGCGTTTTTACAGGATCTCGCGATTGCAGCGCGCGATCTCGTGAGGTTTAATCGGTTGCCCCGAAAAAACCGACCCTTAAAAGGAGACAAGAGTGGCAGGTAAGTTTGAGTGTTATACAGATAAAGCCGGTGAATTTCGCTTTCGGCTGAAAGCAAGCAATGGCGAAACGGTTCTCGCCAGTGAGGGTTACACGTCGAAGGCCGCCTGTTCTAACGGTATTGAGTCAGTGCAGAAGAATTGCCTGGACGAAGAGTGCTTCGAGAAAAAGACGACGGACGGCGGCAAGTTCCGCTTTAACCTGAAAGCACGGAACGGCCAGGTGATTGGAACGAGCGAAAATTACGAAACAGAAGCAGCTCGGGACAATGGTATCGCTGCAGTAGGTCGGGCGGCAGTGGATGCGTCTATCGACGATCAGACCTGATAATTCCGCGTATCCGCTAATTCGTGGCTTACCCCGACGAGTTTTGAGCCGCCTTAGCTATTCGCGACATCAATCAGTACGAAGGCGAGCAGCAGCGGCGCAACGAAGCGCAGCAATACTTGCCAGATCTTGTACGCCAGCGTGTCTTGGCCCTCGAACAACTCGTCGCGACTGAACTCTGCTTTGACGATCCAGGCGGCGAATATGGAGATCAGGATGCCGCCAATCGGCATCATCAGGTTCAGCACCAAATGAATGAATGACTCAAAGAAATTCTTGCCCTCGAAGGTGGCGATCGCGTCCAGCGGGTGCAAATCCGAGAGTACGTTGAACGACAGGACCGCGAGGATTGCGAAGACAGCGCCGATAGAGCCCGATAAGAGTGCCGCGCTGCTGCGTTTCAGTTTTGTCGAATCCGTCAGTAAGGACACCGGCGGCTCGAGCATACCGATAGAGGATGTCAAAGCCGCAAAAAACAGCAGCAGGAAAAACAGCGTCCCAATCAGCATGCCACCCGGAATCTGGCCGAACGCGATCGGCAGCGTCATGAATACAAGCCCGGGCCCCTCGGTTGGCTGAAGCCCGTATTGGAAGAGCAACGGGAAGATCATTAAACCTGCCAGTAAGGCGACCGAGGTGTCGGCCAATACGACGGTACCGGCCGTCCCGGGAATCTTGGTATCACGATCGATATACGATCCATAGGCCATCATGTTAGTGATGCCCACGCTGACCGAGAAAAAAGCCGCGCCGAAGGCAGCAAGCACCGTCTTGCTGTCGAGTTTCCCGAAATCGGGTGCAAACAGGAATTGTGCGGCACGCCCGAAATCTCCGACAAACGCCGCATAGATGACGATGCCAATCAGCATTACGAACAACCCGGGCATCATCAACTTTACTGCCTTCTCGATTCCGGCATGTAATCCGCGCGCCGAGATGAAAATGGTTAAAGCCAGAAATGCCATTGACCACGGCAGCAGTGATCCGGGTGATCCGTTGAGCACGTCGAATGCCAGCGTCGCCTGCGATGCATCAACGCCCTGTAGCTGTCCGGCGGCCATCTTGAACGTGTAGGCCAGGGCCCAGCCACCCGCAACGGCGTAAAAGCTGAGCGCAAACAAAGCGCCGAGGCCGCCGAGAAAGACGCCCATCCAGCGCCATGCCTCGGACCGACCGGACTCTCTCGCGACGGCAGCGATTGCTCGCGGCGGCCCCGCGGCCCCGCGCCGCCCAACCATGAGCTCGGCGATCAGGATCGGCAGGGCGAGTATCGCAACGGCAACGAGATAGACGAGGACAAACGCACCTCCACCATTGGCGCCGGCAAGAAACGGGAATAACCAGATATTGCCGAGACCGACTGCACAGCCGACGGCGGCCATCACAAATGTCAGGCGTGATGACCACTGCACGCGGTTTGTGTCGATCATAATCTCCTCCCGGTCATGTGCTTCCCCATCTGCCTCGTCCAAGGCCACTATTGGTTTAGTTTGGTGATCGTAGGGTCCATAATAACCCATGGTGCGTTTTGATCTGGTGCACCCTGGATGCGCGCCGCACGAACAATAATAGAACCAATGTAGCGGTGATCGAAATGAAAAAAATAATATTCCTGGCTGCGGTGCTTGCAGCCTTCGTACCTGCGGCGCGAGGCGATACGACCTACGAGTGCATCGTGGATCTCGTGACAGGGTTTCATCATGATTCGGCCACCGACTCGTGGAGCCAGGCTGATTTCTTGCCCGGGGAGCGCTTCGCGATCGTCGAGATTGAAAAGGATGTCTATCGGGCCGATCGAATCGATGAGGGTCGGCCCTGGTCTGCGATATGCCTGCATCGATCCGGTCCAGCTGACGGTTCTTTTACTTGTCGGCAAGGTACCAACGAACTTCACTTCAACCGCAAAGAACTGCGGTTCGTCTCTTTCAGATATTTCGGCTTCTGGAGCGGTAGCAACGACAGCTTATCCATGGCTATCGGCAAGTGTGTAGCCAGGTAGAACCGGCGCCACATGTATTGATACCGTCACCGACTGCGTTATGACAAGTCAGGCCGTTGTCAGAACGCTCACCCATGTGCAGAATGTAATGACAGTGCCGGTCTGCGCAGAAGAACCTGCATTCTCCGGCAGATCATCGCAAGCGCTGTGGGAGAGGAATAATGAAGAATAAAACGATCCTGTTTGCTGTCATCGGTGTTGTAGTCGGCGGAGTCGCCGGCGTACTGGTCAATTCCGAGCAGATGGACATGTACACGATGGCCGCTATCGGCGGTGTTGTCGGCTTCCTGGTCGGCTGGGTGTTGCAGTCTCGATCCAAAGCCTCTGAAGATTGACGCAGGCGCCGGCGAGCCGGCGCTGCCAACAGTAGTCCACGGTTAAAGAAAAGCTATAACCGTGAGAATTATCGCGTCAATCGTGGTTCCGAGAGCGAAGAATGTCGCGGTCAGTGATGCTGCGATAAGCCCGGCTGCAACGGCATATTCTGTTACCGTCAATCCTTGTTCGCACCTGAGAAATGCAACAGCTGGGCGAATTACCGATAGCGCGCGCGAAAAATTGCGTGTGGCCTTCATTTTTGCGCGTAAATCAGGTTATCGACCCGCGCAGCATCGCCGTCGATTGTGAAGTCGAGCGCCAGCCCGCCGAATCGGCCAAACGCATTACTCGTGGTTACGGTCAGGATGCGCGGCCTGTAAAGGCTGTTGTTATAGACCTGGCTGTCGGCCTCGGGTGCACGGATAACAAGTCGAGCCAACACCGGCTCGCCACGAGCAAGGACGATTTGATCGAGCTGACCACGGTCGCCAAGCAGGCGCAACGTCTTGTTGGCGCTGTAAGCGATATCTGCGGGAAACTCTGCGAGTTCTGCAGGCTGAACGGGCGCCAGGCCACGAATCGTGGCCGTCGCGTCCGGAATTCCTAGGCCATCGAGCGAAAACTCTATTTCGAACTCGGAAGACAAGCCCTGGCGCAACAGCTCGAGTCGAAATGGTTCGGCCGGGTGGTCAGGATCCGGGTAGATATAAAAACGAAAAGTGGAAATCTTGCCTGGCGCGACACCGATTGAGAAATGATTGCTGATTGCCGAGTTGTTGTCCGGGTTAACGTCGGGCCTGTTGGGCGGAGTAGGCGTCACTACCTCGACCCGGATCGTCCAGTGGGTCGCAGTATCGGAAGCGGCCGGAATGTCCCACTCCACGACCCCGGTGGCCGTGTCCTGGATGGACCCGGCGGGCCCGATCACGGGAACGAAATAGGAGCCAATGTAATTGAATGGTGACGTGTCAACTGGCTGCGGCCCCGTTAGATCGATCGGTTGCTGTCCCAGCGTACCGACGCTGGCGTAGTAAAACCGCATTTCTGCGTTGCCGACGGGCTGGCCACCCAGATTCTTGATGCGAGCGAAAACCCGATTCGCCATGCCGGCTACGGGCGCATCATGTTCACCATCACCATCATTATCAATCCATATGCTGTTCGCCAGCCAGATCTGGTTGGGCGCGTCGATGGCGAGGTCGATGTCTGATATTGGTGTTTCGGTATTTATGGCACTGAGGGCGTCGACCCTGCCCCAGCCGCGCACATCATTTGGCCCGGTAAAGCGCCAGGCCGACTCGCGCAGGCGCGAAACGATTTCATGCGGCAGTAGCCCGGGGTCTTGCTCGAGCAACAATGCGGCGGCTCCCGATACGTGTGCCACAGCCATAGAAGAGCCGCTCTTCAGTGCATAGGAGCCCCCTATCATCGTCGATTTGATGTTTACACCGGGCGCGGTCAAATCGGGCTTCATCAAACCCGGTGGATACGGATAGTCGCCAAACCCCGCCACGTTTTGCCAGCTGACGGGTCCCGCCGAGCTGAATCTCGCAACCGGATCCAGCCAGGCCTGGGCATTGGGCGGGGCGACGGCGGCAACGGTCAGAGCACGCGGCACACGACCAGGCGTCGTAATATCGCCAGGAGCCGGGGAATGCACCATCGGGGCTTCGCCACCGCTGCCCGCAGCCGCCACGACGAGGATACCGGCGTCCGTCATGTTATCGACGGCATCTCGCCATGTAGCCAGGTCCGGCGCGAGGGACGTCGGCCAGCCGAAACTCGCATTGAGAATATCGGCGCCGTTCGTCATTGCGTATTGCATCGCCGCCCAGGCAGACCGCTGCGAGTCGATCTTCAGTACCATCAGCCTGGCCCCGGGCGCGACGCCGGTTATCACACCGCCCGTGCCGTTCCCGGCAATGATTCCGGCAACGTGCGTTCCATGACCGCGTGCCCGGCCCGACTCAAACAGATCAGGGCTCGGGTCATAGTCGTCGGTCTCGAAGTCCCAGCCGACCACGTCATCGACATAGCCATTTTGATCGTCGTCGAGCCCATTGATGTCGGCTCGAGTCAATCGGCCGTCGTTATCCAGGTCTTCGGCCTGATTGACCCAGAACTGATCAAGCAAGTCCGGATGTTGCAAGTCGGCGCCACTGTCCAGCAGGGCCACAACGACGCCGCGTCCTGTAATGTCACCAGCGGCACGCCGCCACACTTCCGGCGAGTTGATATGTTCTATGCCCCAGGCAGTGTCCTGCAGAAACAGTGGTGCTTCCGAGTCGGCCGCGATGTACTGAACTTGTTCGAACCGGGACAGGTAGTCTGCAGCGGATCGCGTCACTTCGAGACAGATCACATTGGCGATCCAAAGCCTCTGTACGTCCCTGACAAGCCCGTCCGACTCGAGGGCTTCAATTACGGACACGATTTCTGACTGCGAGTTGGCGGCAAAACCCTGCAGGTGCGCCGCAATCGCCTGTCGCAACTGGTACTTGTCGGTCGCTTGCTGAATGGCGGCAACCGATCGGACATCCGCTTTTTCCTGCAGACGGATAATTACCGGCAAAAACTCATTCGATTCTAATGCATCCAGCTCACTGCGAATGCCCGAAGTCACGGAAGGACGAGCCGGACCCGCTGGCGGTACGCCGTTTGCAGCGTAACTGCCCGAATCGCTTTCGGATACCTGAGGCCCGGCGCATGCTGAGATGGCGCATGCGAGAATCAAGAAAAAAACTGGTCTTGGCATCGGCTCTACCAGACTGCGGGCAACAATCGCCAGCGCGTCCTGCTCGCATAGGATTTGTATTCCGGATAGCGCAGGAGAAGGTTCTCTTCATACCAGATTCGCAAGACAAGAAAGACAGTGCCCGAGACGATGACTACCAGGTTAGCGGCGCTCGGGTTACTCAGAAAGTACCCGAGGTAAGTAATGACGTAGGCCAGGTATAGTGGATGCCTTACCCATGCGTACAGACCTCCTGACTTTATACCGCGATAGGCCGGTAACAAGCCCAGGCACCGATTGAGCGCGACAAGGGCTGCGATCTGCAGCAAGAAGCCGCTGATCTGAAGGACGCTGCCGATAAATTGATCGGACTCGACGTCAACCGGGCGCAAGAGAAATGGCGCCAGGGTGCCCAACGTCGTCGTTACCCATGTTTGCCAGGAGTGGTGCGTTTCCTCGGGGTCGCGACGGACAATAAGGAAAAAGGCGACAATACTCTCCGTGATAACGATGAGTAAAACGCTCAATCGCGGGTTGGCCAGGAAGCTTTTCGCATTCGCAATCGCGAAGAAAATGAAGAGCGTCGCCAGAAACATGTTGGTAAAAGCAAGCCCGACACCTCGCAGGCTCGATGCATTCAGCTCGGACTTGATCTCGAAACGGCCAGGCCGCCTCCGCCTTATATCCTTGCTGGTCGCCGCGCTCACCGCAATGTTCCCGGATCGTTAATGTTGGCGATGCGTCGATCGAACTGCCGGCGATCCACAGACGCAGATTCGAGACCAGTCAGTTCGAGCTTGCGGGCGATATCCTCGAGACGCATTGCCTGGCCTGGCTGATTCGCAGCAGCACCGTATTCTGTCGGCGAGCATCCAATATAACGCCGGAAGACCCTGGCAAAGTAAGAGGGGTCATTGAAGCCGACCGAGTAGGCCACGTTTGCGACAGCAACGTTGGGGTGCTGCAGTTCCGTACATGCCTGGAATACTCGGTACCGCAGAACATACTCCTGGAAGGTCAGTGAAAATGTCTCAGTAAATTCGTGGCTGAAGTGGTACTGACTCATATCGCATAGTTCAGCGACATCAGCATTTCGAATTTTCCCGCGGAAATTCTTTTCCACGAACCGCAATGCGGGAGACAGGCGCTTGTGAGCGAGTCGCTGACCCACAGGAATTTCCGACGGGATGCGCGAGCGGAAATTCAGTATGGGACGCTTGTTTTGGGCATCGATGTTCTGAATCGCCGACAGGAGCTCATAACATCGGAGAACGTCGTCGTCCGTAATTGGTTTCACGAGGAAATCAAAAACCCGGTTGCGATACGCCCAGACCGCAAGCCGTTCCGAGTGATGTGTCGTGATCATTAGTATCGGGACGTGAGGCAGGCGTTCCTTGGTGGCCCGCATCAACTCCAGCCCTGGCCGGTCCGGGTAGTCGAACTCGAAACATAGGCCTAATCCAGCGTCGAGGTCGAATTCACTCTCGGGACTGTTTACGTTAGTGCAATGATGTACGTCAAAGAATTTGCGCATAACCCGATCGATCTCCGCGTGCTGTGTTGCAAGCGTCATATCGAGCCATACAAGAGTTGGTTGTTGCACTTTGATTAACGAGTTTTCGCTATTGTTATAGAAATTAGTGCAGAAAATGATTTTGCGGATTTATTCTACTCGCCGCACTATTTCTTGCAAAAAGTCGTTTTGCGCTCTTTACATAATCGCCAACGAAGATTCATAAGTTTACTGATTCTTGTTCAACTGCGAGTTAAGTATGGAGGCGTTTCGCAAAATACTCCTTTAAGTGGACAAGAAAGTGCTAAGGCAAAATCGCCTTTCAACAAAATAGTTCTTCACTTCGACAAAAAAATTCTACTCACATTCGACTGCCGTCTAATACATTCGTCAGGGTCAACGAAGCAGTCGGGAAATTCTCGGTGAAGTTAGTCGCTGATCTTCTCGAAAGCCTCATCTGACGAAAGAAGTAGATCTACTTCGTGTAGGTATTAGGAGGTTAATAATGAAAGAGAAGCTAATCGCATTCCTTCGTGACGAAGAAGGACTGACCATTGTGGAGTATGCAGTCGCTGCCGGTCTGATTACGGCAACTGTTGCGGCTGCGTTTGGTGCGCTAGGTGCGGCTGCGGAAAACGTTATCACGACAATCACCGGCTACATCTAGACAAGGAAGATGGTTGTGTCGTTGAGACCGCCTTGCGGTCTCGTCGACACGGCCTGTCAACCCCCCAACTGTTCCACAAAAGGAAATTTCCGTGATGGCAGGCGACGAATTCGTCAACTCAACCGCCCTAACGATACTGTTGATTCTGCTGGTAACGGCCGTGCTCTCGGATCTTCGGACCCATCGTATTCCCAACGTACTGGTTTTTCCCGCTCTGGCGCTATCGCTCCTGGTGCACACGCTGGGATCGGGCATGGAGGGACTGTTAGCAACCGGCGCCGGCCTGGCTGTTGGAATGGCTATGCTGCTGCCGTTCTACCTGATTGGCGGCATGGGCGCCGGCGATGTCAAGCTGGTCGGTGTTGTCGGCAGTCTTCTCGGTCCCTGGGGTGCACTGGTAACGGGCATTGCCACGCTGATGGCGGGCGCGGTGCTGGGTATCGCCGTCATCGTCTGGCAAAGGTGCCGGCCCCCAGTGGAGCTCTACCTGAGGCAAGTTACCGGCGTCCAGGGAAACATGCTACACGCGACGGCAGTCTCCACCGCCACCGACCAAACACCCTGTGTAACCAAGATCGCGTATTCGCCGGCCATTGCGGCTGGAACGATTTTGGCGCTTTGGTACATGGGCGCTTCACCAATTCAGATTCTCGGCTAGATCGATGAGCACAACAGAACAATCAATTACAGCCGGTGAACTTAACCAGCTGGGTTTGGCGCGGGCTACCAGGATGGTCCCCCGTCCAACATTGCTCGAGGAAACCGGACTTTCAGAAACATTCGTTGCCGATCTGATTGCCAAGCACCTGCTTGATAAAGGGGCGATGACACTAGGCGATCTCTCTCGCGAACTGGCAATAACGGGATCTATCGCTGAAAGCACTTTGAATTTCATGCGTTCGGAAGCACGAATAGAAGTGCGGCCAAGTCACGGAATGGACAGCAAGCTGTCGTATACGTTGACGGAACGTGGTCGCGTTAGCGCGATGGACGCCATGGTACGTAGCGGCTACCTGGGGCCGTGTCCGATACCCGTCAAGCAATATGCCCAGATTTCACGAGCGCAGACAATCCACCGGCGATCGGTGACCCAGGACGGCATGAGGGCGGCGTTCGAAGATGTCGTTCTGGACGGTCGAATGCTCGACCGGTTGGGGCCTGCGCTCAACTCTGGCAGGGCCATCTTTATCTATGGCCCCGCGGGTACCGGCAAGACTTATATATCCCAGCGACTGTGTCGGCTTTTCTACCATCCGACACTCGTGCCCCACGCGATCGCTATCGGCGAACACGTCGTCCAGGTATTCGATCCGCTGGTACACAAGCAAGTGCACCAAAAGATTGGTGACGACTGGCTCAAGCTGGAGAAAGGATACGACCCAAGGTTCGCAATTTGCGAGCGGCCGGTTGTGATCACGGGCGGCGAACTGACGGCGGAGATGCTTGAGGTTCATTACGACCCCTCGAGCAAGCTCTTTGAGGCCCCGCTGCAGCTCAAAGCCAACAACGGCATGTTCATAATTGACGATATGGGCCGGCAGAAGGTGCCGCCGGAGGTCATCTTCAATCGCTGGATCGTGCCTATGGAAGAGCGCAGGGACTACTTGACGCTGGGCTCGGGCCGTCATTTCACAGTACCGTTCGACGTAATTCTCATATTCTCCACGAACATTCATCCGCTGGATCTTGCCGAAGAGGCTTTCCTGCGTCGTATCGGCTACAAGATCAGGTTCGGAACGCTAACGCCGTCACAGTACGAGCGTATATGGCGGGACGCATGCAACACCTACGACGTTGAGTACGACGCCCGAGTTCTCGAGTACGTAATCAACGAACTTCATATGAAGGAGCGGGTTGCGCTCCTCCCATGTCATCCGAGAGACCTGCTCGGCATGGCAGTAGACCACGCCGTTTATGAAGAAAACTCACGCAGGGTGAGCACCGATCACCTGCGCTGGGCCTGGGACAACTACTTCGTGAGCGTCGACGAACACAAACATTCAACGGGACGGCAAATGCCCTGAATTAGGAGACGAATGTCATGGCAAAGCGCAGAGGAATGACGCTGATTTTTCTATCGCTATTGATGGCGGTAGGCGCAGCATACGTGGCTAACGAGTGGGTCATCGCGCGGGTGATGCCTGATAAGGCAGCGGAACAAGACAGGCAACAGGTCGTCGCGGCCGCAATGACGATTCCCTTTGCTACGAAAGTCGATGAGCGGCATCTGCGCCTCGTTGATTTGCCCGAAGGCGCGGCGCCGGAGGGCTTCTTCACGAGCATCGACGAGGTGGCCGGAAAGGTGTCGACGACGGAAATTCCGCGAGGCGAAATCCTGATCGCGCAGCGGTTTCGCGAGCACTCGGCCGGCAGCACGTTGGCTGCCCTGGTTGATCGCGAAATGCGTGCGGTAACGGTAAGGGTCGACGACGTCGTTGGTGTTGCCGGATTCCTTCTGCCCGGAAACCGTGTTGACGTTCTGGCTTCGAGAAAGCAGACGAACAAGCGCGCAGAGACCGAAACGATCCTGCGCAACATCAAAGTCCTTGCCGTGGATCAGACGGCATCGGCCGACTCCAATGAGCCGGTCATTGTTCGCGCCGTGACGCTCGAAATGGCACCGCGCCAGGCCGAAGAACTATTTCGTGCGAGAACAGAAGGCACGATTCAGCTGACTTTGCGGAATCCACTTGCGCAAGAAGAGGAAGTTGCACCACCGCCCAAGCCGCAGGTGGTTGCGAAGCGCGCGCCGCGCCCGAGAACGCCGCCGCCAACGGAGGTGATGGTGATTCGCGGGACGAGCGTGGACAAGACAAAGACCCGCGACTAGCTGAATGCGTGCCGCCGGGCCAGAACGAGAGAGGAAGAAATGATGCAAGTCCAACCAAAACCAATAACAAGGCTGTCATCAATAGCCATGGTGCTGTGCTTGCTGGCTTTGACGGCATCGGCGCCGGCGCAGGATCAGTTGACGCGTCTCGGCGGTGGGAGCGCGAGTTCGATGACCGTGCCACTCTTCAAGTCACGTGTCGTAGCCCTCAACGCTCCGGCGGCAAGAGTTTCTGTCGGAAACCCCGATGTCGCCGACATACTGATTCTGCAGTCGACCCAGTTGTATGTCCTCGGCAAGGATCTCGGTACCACGAACGTGTTGTTGTGGGATCGTGGTGACAACCTGATTGGCACGGTCAATGTGGAAGTGACGCATGATCTGCAGTCTCTAAAGGAAAAATTCTTCCGCGTTCTGCCGAATGAAAAAATCGAGGTCTACTCGGCGCAGAGAAATATCATCCTCGCGGGCCGGGTTTCCAACGTCGCGAACATGAATGCCGCCCTGCAGATTGCATATGGCTACTTCACGCAGTTGAGCACGGCAACCGAATCGGAAACTTTCGAGCTCCAGTCGGACCGGTCCGGGCGTGCAGACCGAAGTGTCGGCGAGGTCGTGAACCTGATGAGCGTCGGTGGCGTGCAGCAGGTCATGCTGGAAGTCAAAGTTGCCGAAATCTCGCGGGAAGAGCTTCGCAAGCTCGACGTCCAGTTTAATACGATTCTTCAGGGCAGCAGCCGATGGAACTGGGGCGGCGTCAATGGCGGGGCGTCGTTTCCCGACGCGACCTTCGAGCCCGGTGGTGTCCGGTTACCGGTATTCAATAACGATGCGCCGTTCGGACCGGTCATCGACGAATTTGCACCCAACGACATGATTATCGGTGACAAGGGATTCTTTGCCAGCTTTCTCAGTTCAAACGCATTGTTCAACTTCGCAATCGATGCTGCGAAAGAAAACGGTCTGGCGAAAATCCTGGCCGAGCCGACGCTCGTCACACAGACAGGACACGAGGCACGATTTCTTTCCGGCGGTGAATTTCCTATTCCGGTGCCGCGCGGACAAAACGGCGTAACGATCGAATTCAAGGAATTCGGCGTGGGCATTGGCTTTCTGCCGGTCGTCCTGGACAAGAGCAGGATCAGCCTGAAGCTGAATATCAGCGTCAGCGAACTCGCCAGCCCCAATAGCGTTGCGGTGAGCTCCCAGGGCGTGTCGTCAACGTTTGTCATTCCGTCGCTGACCAAGCGCAGTGCCGAGGCGACGGTCGAGCTGGCGGACGGGCAGACATTGGGCCTGGCGGGCCTCATCAGTGAAAACATGCGCGAGGTCGTTACGAAGTTTCCGGGCCTCGGCAGCATTCCGGGCATAGGAGCGCTTTTCCGAAGCCAGGAGTATCAGAAGGGAGAGACGGAACTGCTGATTCTCGTTACTCCGCATTTGGCCAAGCCGCTCGTTCCCGCAGAAGTCGTGTTGCCCACGGACGGATTCGAGGACCCCAGCGACTTCGGTTGGTACTTCATGGGCAGCATGAAAGGACGCAGCGAGGAATGAAGCGCTTCCGAATAACAGTCTGGCGCACCGAGCAAAAAGAGGAAGAAAGGTCATGATCATCAAATTGGTAACTATTGCAGCAGTCATCGCCGCAGTCGGCAGTACTGCAGCATGCAGCCACAGGACGGTTCCCGAACAGGAATTCGGCGCGGCCGTGCGCAGCGTAATGAACAGCCAGATCCATGATTACGAAGCGGCCGTGCACCCTGAGCCCAACGCGGTTGAAGGTAGTGATACCAGTCGGCTCAACACCGTTCTGGAAACGTATCGTGAACACGTATCGAAACCCGAAGAAGTACGGCAGCCGATTTCGATCAGCGTGGGTACGGACTAGGAGTCCAGGGACTGTGCGAGGAACGGCTATGAGCAATCGATACAGGCAACGCGGTGTTGCTTTGCCGCTCGTCGTGATAGGCCTGGTGGCAATGCTGGCGATGGCAGGCCTGGCGCTCGACAGCAGCCATGCCTATGTCAATAAGACACGGCTGCAAAACACGGCTGATGCTGCCGCACTTGCGGCGGCCAAAATATATGACGGGACCGCGGACACGCTGATGTCGACAGCAGCGGCGAACAGCGTGTTCGGCATCAATACCAATGGCAGCGGCAATTTTGAGGTCGATGCCGCATACGACGCCGGAGATATATCGGTCATAGTGCAGTTCTCGCCCACGCTAAATCCGTTCGTGCCATCGGGAATCGGGCCCTACGTCCGTGTTATCGCGACCGGTTTTGACATGTTGACTACGTTTAGCAACGTCGTCGGCATTGCCAGCATGCCCATTACCGCGTCTGCTGTCGCCGGCCCGAGTCCGACAATTGACTACGCCTGCAATATTGCGCCGATCGCCGTCTGTGCCAACGACCCTTCGCCAACGGCGGATTATTTCGGCTTCAGTGATGACGCGTTGATGGTGCTCAAACCCGAGCCGGGCAATCACGAGGACATCGGCGCGGGCAACTACAAGATGCTCCGTCTGGATGAGGATAACCCCGGGGGCGACGAGTTCCGCGACAACATGGCTGGTGCTTACGGCGGCTGTGCGGAGTCGGCGAGCACCGCCGAAACGGAGCCGGGCTTCATGGCAGGTCCGACGTCGCAGGGCTTCAACACACGCTTCAATCAATACGCGGGCCCTGTAAGCCCATACGAATTTCCACCGGATGTCGTCACGCAGGAGGTTGTACCAAGACTGGAATCGCAGCAGGTGCCGGACCCACTGAATCCAGGGGAAGAAATCGACCAGATCTGCCTCGGACCGTGCGACGACCCTGCGGCGCCTACGAACCAGGTTACGTTGGGCGCCGAGATTACGAACAACTATACGGATTATCTCAACAGAACAGAGGGCGGGATGCATGATGTCACGGAAGGACTGGCTCCGCTCGGTACACGGTGGCGACGCATCATGGCGATGCCGGTCGTGGATTGCGCGGGCGACCAGACCGGTCAGTCAACGCTCGATGTCCTTGGATTTGCGTGCTACTTCATGTTGCAGACCGTCTCGACCGGGGCGTCCGACGGCGCACACATCTACGGTCAGTTCGTCGACGGATGTCTTGTGGGCGGCACATCGGGACCGAACCCGGGGACCGGACCAGGGCCATACCTTATCCAGCTCTACAAGGATCCCGACTCGGGAGACTCCTGATGCGTTTTGACGGACACAATACGCGTCGAAGACAAAGCGGTGCGGTGCTTGCCGAGATGGCACTCGTTACGCCAATCCTCGTATTCATGATGCTGGCGACGGCGGAGGTTTCCCGTGCGTTCATCGACCACAACACGCTGACAAAAGCCGTGCGCAATGGAGCGCGCCATGTGTCTTCATTCGCATTCCAGGGGACGACCGGTACGGTCAATATCGGGCCGGTGCTTCGTGCGGAAGTACAGAACCTGGTCGTGTATGGAAACCTGGCCGGTGGCGGTACGCCGGTACTTCCCGGGCTGACTACCGCGAATGTCACAGTCACCGATATCGGGGCGAATAACATCGAGGTCACGGCTACGCACAACATCAGCGGTCTGCTTGGACCGGTACTGCGCTCCTTTGTGGGCGGTAGCGACATCAACATGGTTTTTACGCTCGAAGCGACCGTCACGATGAGGGCCCTTTGAGATGAATGTGCGTCGCCGCCAACGGGGCCTGGCCATCGTCGAATTCGCGATTGTCGCGGCCGTCCTGTTCATTCTAATCTTCGCCGTCATCGAGGTCGGTCGGGCATTCTTTGTTGCCGCCACGTTGGACGAAGCAGCCAGGCGTGGCGCACGCATGGCCGTAGTTTGCCCCGTCAACGACCCTGCGATTTCTCAGGCGGCCGCGTTTGACAACGCCGTGATCCCGGATCTCGATGCGAGCGATATATCGGTCGAATATCTCAGCATCGCCGGCAATCCATTAGGTAGCCCGGCGACCACCGATTTTCGGCAGATCCGCTTTATCCGCGTTGCCGTCGTTGGTTATCAGCACCAGATGTTTATTCCTTTTGCGACGGCACTGTTGCCTTTCACAATGCCCGATTTCACAACGGTGCTGCCGCGAGAAAGCCTGGGCATTCCACGAACCGGTGCAATAACACCGTGTTAGTCAGTATGGAGAGATAACCGAATTGCCTAGAACGAGAATCACAATTGCCAGCCGATCGCGGCAGACAGCCGAGAGGCTCGCCAGCTTTTTATCTGGTCAGACTGATTTCAGGGTCGATATCCGGGTGCTGAGCAATGGGCACGCCGATCCGCTCCACGACGTTTCGACCCTGCCCGATATCCTGCTGCTTCATTGCACCGGTGGTGACAGTGAACTTGAATTTCTGGCGAATCAGGGCGTGCGTGAACAACCGCCATTGATCGTTTGCGGACGCGACGGCGACACGGTAACGATGCGCCTGGCAATGAGGGCGGGTGCGCGCGACTACCTGACGGAAAGCATGCCCAAACAGGATCTCCTGAACAGCATCCAGAGAATCCGCGACGAAACGGCTCGCCACCGGCATGCCGAGCACGGCAAGCTGATTGTTGTAGTGAACGGCAAGGGTGGTTCCGGGGCAAGCATGATCGCCACCAACCTCGCGCACAGCCTCGTGGGTGACGAGGGCAACGAAGTGACACTCGTTGATCTCGACCTGCAGTTCGGCGGTCTTTGCCGCTACCTGGATATCAGTCCCGAAGTGGGCATGATGCAGGCGCTGGAATCTGCGACCGAAATGGACGAGATGTCGGCGGACGCATATACATGCCGCCACTCGAGCGGACTCAAACTTATGGCGGCGCAGTCCAAGCAGCCGGTCATGCCGAGAGGCGTGTCGATCGAAAGGCTCGAGGCTCTGCTGAAGGTGTACCTGTCAATCAACGATTTCGTCGTTGTAGATTCCCCTGCACACCTGGATCCTGCGACCGCCCTTTTCTTCGACAAAGCCGACCACGTCTTCGTCGTGGTTCAACAGTCGTTGCCGCATGTGCAGGATGCGGCGAGGCTTATGCAAATCCTTGGGTCCGAACTGGGTGTTTCCAGGGACCGGATGGTCGTGATCGTCAACCGGTTTACAAAGAATGCCGAGGTCGAGATCGGTGACATAAAGAAGGCTCTTCGACTCAACAGCGTTCACACGGTGCCGAACCATTACAAACTGGCATCGGAGAGCATTAATACCGGTGTGCCGCTTGCCGATATTTCCAGTAGCGCCGGACTGACCAAATCGATTCGCAGGCTCAAGGACTCTTTGGTCGAACCCGACGATAGTCCGAACCCGACCCTGCTCGAACGCTCACTGCCGAGTTTCCTGAGGAGATAGTACGTGGCGACAGTAATGACGGAACAGTTCCATAGCGGAATCAGTAATGAAGCCGAAGATCCTGAAGACAGGATACGCCCGCTGACGCTCCAGGAAATCGAATGGAAGGAACGAATCAACGACCGGCTTCTGACGGTGCTCGATTTGTCCCTGATCGATACGGTCGAGTCCGAGAAAGCGCGCAAGGAAATCAGGGAAATCGCGGATCGTCTGTTGACGGAGGAGTCGGCGCCGCTGAGCCGCAGGCAACGCAAGCTCATCATAGGCCGTATCGAAGACGAGGTTATGGGTCTCGGGCCGCTGGAGCCGCTGCTCGCGGACTCAACGATATCGGACATCCTCGTCAACGGATTTGACACCATATACATAGAGAGGCGGGGCAAGCTCGAGCGCACGAACGCCCGCTTTACCGACCATGCGCACTTGATCAACACGATCGACCGTATCGTCTCGGCCGTGGGCCGGCGAATTGACGAGTCCTCGCCAATGGTGGACGCGCGCCTCGCCGACGGCTCGCGTGTCAACGTCATCATCCCGCCGTTGGCAATCGACGGCGCCATGCTGTCGATTCGAAGATTTGGCGTCGAGTTGCTCGGCATGAACAATATGATTCAGCTCGACACGGTCACCGAAGAGGTTGCCCAGGTGCTTTCGGCAATCGTTCGCGCGCGCCTGAACATCGTGGTATCGGGCGGCACAGGAGCCGGCAAGACGACAATGCTGAATATCCTGTCGAGCTACATACCTGCCGACGAGCGGATCGTTACGATCGAAGATTCCGCTGAACTTCAGCTGCAGCAGCCGCATGTCGTGCGGCTCGAGACGCGGCCCCCGAATATCGAGGGTGCGGGTGAGGTAACGGCGCGCGACCTCGTTCGCAACAGCCTTCGCATGCGGCCGGAGCGCATCATCGTCGGCGAGGTGCGCGGCGGCGAAGCACTCGACATGCTCCAGGCCATGAACACAGGTCATGACGGATCATTGACCACTATTCACGCCAATACGCCCCGAGACGCCTTGGGCCGAATCGAAAACATGGTCTCGATGACAGGCATCTCGTTTCCTATCAATGCACTGCGCTCACAGATCGCATCGGCAATCAACGTTGTGCTGCAAATAGCGAGACTCGAAGACGGTCAACGCAAGCTGATCAGCATGCAGGAAATCAACGGCATGGAAGGGGACGTAATTACGATGTCGGAGCTGTTCGCCTTCCATCGAGAGGGCGTGGACGAAGACGGCAAGGTGATTGGCAAGTTGCGGCCGACGGGAATCATTCCGGCGTTTTACAAGGGCCTGGCGCAACGCGGCATCGATCTTCCGGTAGAAGTCTTCCAGCCTGAGTGGACATAGGGGGGAATAATCGATGTCCAGCGGCGCGCAAATTTTCATAGTCATGGTATTCGTCACCGTGGTGCTGCTGATGCAGGGCCTCGTGGTTCCGGTTTTCGGGGAAAGCGCGAAGGCCCGCAAGCGCCTGAAGAAACGCATTGAAGAGATCGAGGGCGCAAGCGCCGACGATGCGTTGTCATCGCTGCTGCGTGAGAAATACCTGCGACGGCTATCGCCGATAGAACGACGGCTCGAATCCCTGCCGATGATGGAAGGATTGGCAAAGCGCATCGAGCAGGCTGGCCACAAAATTCTCGCCTACCGGCTGGTTCTGATTTCGCTTGTCATCGGTCTGGTTACGCTGGTCGTTAGCTGGGTCTATTTTCGGATGCCCATAGCCGCGTCGGCACTGGCATTCATTGGTGCCTACATACCGTTCATGAAGATCAGCATGGACCGGACCAAGCGCATGGCGGCCTTCGAGGAGCAACTGCCTGACGCAATCGACACGATGAAGCGAGCGCTGCGAGCGGGACACCCACTGAGCGCAGCGCTCAAGTTCGTGGCTGATGAACTTGACGATCCTGTCGCAACGGAATTCGAACTGACCTTTGGCGATATCAATTACGGCAATGACGTGCGGCGCGCCATGCTTGGTCTGCTCGGTCGGGTGCCGAGCGTGACTGTCATGGCCCTTGTGACATCGATTCTGGTCCAGAAAGAGACCGGAGGAAATCTTGCAGAGATTCTGCAAAACATATCGGCAGTCATCCGCGGGAGGTTCAAATTCCAGCGCAAGGTCAAAACGTATTCAGCCGAAGGGCGTATGTCGGCGTGGGTGCTGGCAATGGTGCCCCTGGTGCTTTTCGTTGCGCTCTGGTTCCTGACGCCTGGCTACCTGCCGACACTGATCGAAGACGAGGGTGGGCAGAAGATGATCGTGTACGGCTTCATATCGGGTGTGGTCGGCATCTTCTGGATCCGGAAGATTCTGCGAATCGAGGTCTGAGTTATGGAAGGAATTCTCGATCTACTGACAAGCTATTTGAATGACGACATTGTCATGCGTCGTGTCCTCGTAGGCTTGTCCGCCGCGACGATATTTATCCTGGGCCTAGGCCTTTCGATGCTGATCCGGAACTTCTCGAGCCCCGTGCGGCGGCGCCTGGGACTGGTTGTCGAAGAAGAACCCGTCAAGAACCGTATCGCAGTGCAGGTCTCGACAGTTCTGGGGCCGGTTGCAAGCTACGTACTGCCGCAAAAGGAAGTGGAGCGCCAGAAGATGACGCTGCAGCTCTTTCGCGCCGGATTTCGGTCGCCACAAGCGCTGCAGGTGTTCTATGCAATCAAGTCGCTGATGATCGTGGGGCTCCCGCTGATCGTTCTGCTCTCATTTCGATTCATGCCGATGCTGGAGAACAAATCGGCGTTCAACTTCGCGCTGATAGCCGCAGGGTTCGGACTGTTCGGGCCAAACATTGTACTGAGCAAGCTCGTCGATCGACGAGTCAAGGCGTTGAGTAATGGTTTTCCTGACGCGCTCGACCTGCTGGTTGTCTGTGTCGAGTCAGGCCTTGGCCTGGCAGCCGCCATCCAGCGGGTGGCGGATGAGCTCGATGTGAGCCATCCGGAACTCGCCTTTGAGCTGTCGACAGTAAATGCAGAAATTCGCGCCGGCGTGCCGCGCGAGAGAGCGTTGCGAAATCTGGCCGATCGCACCGGAGTCCGCGACATCAAGGGACTTGTTGGACTCCTGGTGCAGACCATGAAGTTCGGTACGAGCATCAGCGACGCTTTGCGAGTGTATTCCGAAGAATTTCGGGACAAACGCATGCAACGGGCCGAGGAAGCCGCCGCAAAAATGGCGACCAAGCTCATTTTTCCGCTCGTCTTTTGCATGTTCCCGATATTTTTCATCGTCGCGATCGGGCCGGCCGTACTCAGGATCATTGAATGGATGGCAAGCCGATAGCCCGGCGGATGAATTGTGCATGGGAGAAGGTCAATGAAAATCAAAACCGGTGCTGGGAGGATCGTCGGAATATGTGTCCTGGGCGCTCTTGCGGGATGCGCCGGCACACCGAAGACTGACCAGGATACGTCAGCCAATGACGCCCTGCGCAATACCAACCTGGACGTCATGTTCGCCACTGAATTCCCGGTTGAGTCGCAGGATGAAGCGCTGCTGAAAGCAAACAATGCTTATCGCGCAGGAGAAGTGGACAAGGCTCTGTTCTTTTATGTTCGGGCCCTGCAATTCAACACTGAAAATGTCGATCTCCTGGCGCTTATCGGCGACATTCATTTTAAGCGCAACGATCTCGTCAGGGCCAAGCGGGCATACGTTCGGGCGCTCAGTATCGATTCGGAACACGCAGAAACTCTCGAAGCCCTCGGACTGATTCATCTCAGCGAAGGAAACGAGACCGAAGCGCTAAATGAGCTCGCGAGGGCGACGGCAATCGATGACGGACGCTGGCGGGCGCACAATGCGCTTGGCGTGTACCTGGACAGATCGGGCAATTACTCCGCGGCGCAGGCGCACTATAACTCGGCGTTGGCGCGCAATCCCGGTTCGGGACAAGTACTTAATAACCGCGGCTACTCGAAGTACCTGGCCGGCGATATTGCCGGAGCCACCCTGGACCTGCATTCGGCCGCATCGACCAGAGGATTCGAGATGGCGTGGGGCAATCTTGGTCTGGTCTATGCGAGTCAGGGCCTGTACGAAGACGCGATCTCGGCCTATCGCGAGATTATGGCCGAGGCCAATGTTTACAACAGCGTTGGTCAGATTGCCATTGATAACGGCGACCTGGAATTGGCGCAAATATACCTCGACGAGGCAGTCCGCCTGTCACCGACCTATTTCCCGCAGGCACAAAGAAACCTGGAGCTGCTCCAGACACTCGTTCGTCAATAACAAGGAACCCAAGCGATGAACCATCTCAATAGCCTGATACAAGCCACAATCGTCGGTCTACTGATGCTCCTGTTCATTTTTTTCGTCGCGTCCAATGCATACGCGGATGCAAACGAAGGTGAATACCTGGGCTACAGGCTGGGTGAAACATTCAACATTCCGAAAAGGGCTGGCAGCCGTGGCCACATTACCGGTGCCATGGTCGTCGATCTGAGCCCAAAGGCGCATCCGCATCATGTGGACTCCATCACATTGTATGTGTCGCCCGTGAGCCTCATCATAGGGGGCATATACGGAGAGTGGTATTTCTCGGGACGCCCAAGGGCGGCGTTGTTTGCGGATCGTTATCTCGACACGCTTGCAGACAAGTATCCGAAATGGCGGCGACGAGGCCAGTCGCTCACGAATGGCGACTACCAGCTCTGGGTAACGGTAGAAGAGAGGCCGCCCATCGTCCAGAATTGGCCGTCTCATGACGACTATCGCGTCGGTGTCGGATTGATTTACGCGCCTGATTCGTCAGCCCGTTACAGATGGATGACGATGCTCGATACAGAAGGGATCAACGGAGAACTCACGGCCAGCAAATAGGCCAGCTGATGCCCTGCTGCTTGTTCATGGTGACCCGGCGTCGTCGTTGATATCAACCAGATGGATCCGGATTTCGTGTGAACAGGTCACGGTAAGTGTCACGCAGCAGATTTTTCTGAACTTTCGCCATGGAGTTGCGCGGCAGCTCGTCAACAAAGACGACCTGCTTCGGCACCTTGAAATTGGCAAGCGACGCCTTCGCCCGGTCGATCACATCGGTGGCCTCGATCGCCCGCCCGGAGTCGCGGACGACAACAGCGACAACGGCCTCACCGAAGTCCGCGTGCGGCACGCCGATGATTGCTGACTCCCTGACGCCGTCGAGATTATCGATGAACAGTTCGACCTCTTTCGGGTACACGTTCAGTCCACCGGTGATTACGACGTCCTTGGCCCGGCCGACGATCGAGACATAGCCGTCATCGTCGACACAGCCCTTGTCACCGGTGTCGAAAAAGCCGTCTGCGGTGAAGTCTTCCGCCGTCTTGTCCGGCATACGCCAGTAACGGGCGAACACATTGGCGCCGCGAACCTGCAGGTTGCCGACATCGCCTGCCGCAACCTCGGCGCCATCGCCGTCGACGATGCGCACTTCGACGCCGGGCAGGGGCAGGCCTACCGTGCCCGGTTTGCGTTCGCCATCCAGTGGATTGGATGTGTTCATGTTGGTCTCGGTCATGCCGTAGCGTTCGAGAATACGGTGGCCGGTGCGGGATTCGAACTCGGCAAACGTATCCTCGAGCAGCGGCGCGGACCCTGAAATAAAGACTCGCATGTTGGCCGTGGCGTCCGCCGTAAGGCCGGACTCCGCGAGCAGACGCGTGTAATACGTCGGCACGCCCATCATCACGGTGCACTCGGGGAGGTAGCCGATCACCGACGCAGCGTCGAAAGCATCGAGCCAGCGCATGCTCGCGCCGCTGAGCAGCACGCAGCCAATGCCGACAAACAGGCCATGCACGTGGAATATCGGTAAAGCATGCAGCAGACGATCTCGTTCCGTGAATGCCCAGGCCCGGACCAGCGACCGGGCGTTGCTTACGAGATTGCCGTGCGTCAGAACGATGCCCTTGGGCATACCCGTCGTGCCCGACGAGTAGAGCAGCGCGGCCATGTCATTCTCGGCGCAATGCACGAGCAGAGGAGCGGTCGGGACACTGCGCGACTGGTCGATCAGCGTACCGTGGCCGTGACCGTCAAGCGTCAGCAGGTGAGCGACGCCCGCCGCGTTCGCGAGCGGCGTAATGGCATCGGCATTGCGACTATCGCAAACAACGATCGACGGTTCGGCATTGCTGAAAAAATACTCCAGTTCTGCGGCCTGGTAAGCCGGGTTCAGTGGGTGAAACACGAAGCCGCCACGCAGGCAGGCCAGGTAGAGTGAGAGCGCTGCCGGCGACTTTTCGACCTGTGCTGAAACACGATCGCCCGGACTGGCGCCGAGTTCACCGAGGAATCGAGCAAGGCGTGCAGACTCGCGGTCGATATCCGCATACGAGTAAACGGTCTCGTCATTCGTTACGAGTAACGGCTCGTCTGCACGGGACGCGAATTGCGCGGCGAAATGGGCGAACAGGTTGCTGTTTGCGTTCGCCAAACTGCCTACATGACCTCGTCTTCGACGGTATTGACGAGTTTGCCGAGCCCCACGACTTCAACTTCGACGGTGTCGCCTGCTTTCATCCACACGGGCGGCGTACGTGCATATCCGACGCCGGCCGGAGTTCCGGTGACCACGACATCGCCAGGTTCGAGTGTCATGCATTTGCTGAGAATGGCGATGAGTGTGCGCACCGGGAATACGAGATCGTTGGTGTTGCCTTCCTGCATCAGCTCGCCATTGAGTTTCGTGGTCAGGGTCAGGCCGGCCATGCCGGGCGGCAACTCATCGGCGGTAACGAGCTCGGGTCCGAATGGCCCCGTGCCGTCGAAGTTCTTGCCGATCGTCCATTGCGTCGAGAAGCGCTGGTAGTCGCGCAAGCTTGCGTCATTGAAAAGCGAGTAACCAGCGACGAAATCGAGCGCATTATCTTCGCTTGCGTGGCGGCAAGTCCGGCCTATTACAAGCGCGAACTCGCCCTCGTAATCGAGCTTCGTCGATGCCTGCGGGCGAACAATCGGCGACTGGTGTGCAACCAGCGTGGTCGCGCCGCGGTAGAAAATCTCGGGAAACGTCGGCGTGTCCGCGCCACCTTCGGCGGCATGCGCCGCGTAGTTGCGGCCGATGCAGATGATCTTGCCGGGATCCGGAATGACTGGCCGGTATTCGATGTCGCCGATGTCGACCCCGGGCTCATCACTTGTCTCGAGTTCCGCAGCCAGCCGTCCCAGGCAGTCAGCGTCGAGCATCTGGCGCAGCGAGGGCGGAGCGTCCGGCAGGACACTCGCGACGGAAACGACCCGGTCACCGCGGCGGGCGCCCACCTGTTCGGCGCCGTCGTGCAAAAAGGTCAACAATCTCATAGAGCATCCTCTGCGGCCTTGAGCTGACCTCGCTGTCATCGAGCACTTGGGGGTCCTGGGGCTCGTCGCGCCCGGTCGCGGCCCGGCGGATTTCAGCAGCCATTCCGCCCTCTTCTAATCGATAATAATCTGGCGGGAACCATTTTGCCGATATTTTAGCCGAAAGATCGTCGGCGTTGCGGCCACCGGGATCACCGCGGGCAACCTTCCCGTCGCCGATCAAGCCAACTGCCTGTTGCTCTGTCGGTTTTTCCGTATTGATCTGCGGTAAAAAACGGTTTGAACTGGAGCCGGAAAGGGGGAGTCGCAGTTTTGGCCCGTCTAGGTAAAAAATTCGATCAGGGGGAGGTGATATTTCGCCAGGGCGAAAAGGGTGACTGTATGTTCGTCATCCAGCAAGGCCAGGTTGAAGCTACCTCAGAAGCTGGTGGCAAAGAGGTCCGGTTGCGCACAATGGGTCCCAACGAATTCTTCGGCGAAATGGCCCTGTTCGAAAAAGTAGCGCGGACGGCCACGATTCGCGCCATCGAGCCAACGCACTTGCTTACGATCGACAAGCGGAATCTCCTGGAGGGCATCCATGAGGATCCGTCGCTCGCATTTCGCATTCTGCAAACCATGTCGCATCGTATTCGCGACCTGACCGAACGGCTCGCGAAATACGAAGAAACCAGTAGCACGCCGTAATAACGGCTCTGATCATGTTCGGGGCTGAGGATGGGTGCAATGAGGAGCAACGTCAGTAGTTCGGGCTTCGAGCGCTTTGAACAAAGCGACACTTCGAATGACGTATTGAAGACGCTGCAAGATGGCTCCCGAATCGCCGTAATAGGAGCTGGTCCTGCCGGCTCGATGTTCAGCTATTTTGCCCTGTCGATGGCGGAAACGATCGGGCTGGACGTTAACGTAGATATCTTCGAGCCGCGACGTTTCTGTCACCGCGGTCCCGCCGGCTGCAACCATTGTGGTGGAATCGTTTCCGAGTCACTCGTGCAACGACTCGCAATCGAAGGCATCCGGCTGCCCGATGACATCGTTCAACGCGGCATCGAATCGTACACCCTGCATATGGACGTAGGTGATGTACGAATCGCGACGCCACTGCAAGAAAAACGGATTGCGGCCATCTACCGCGGCGAAGGACCGCGAAATTCTGAGCTTATCGACACGCACAGCTTTGACGGTTACCTGCTCGGACTTGCCGAGGAAAAAGGTGCAAACGTCATACCTCAACTCGTCACCAAAGTTAATCGGGAAGACGACCGCATGATCATCGGGTGCGCGGACCAGACGAGCGGCAGCTACGAATTGGTGGTCGTGGCTGCTGGCGTCAACAGCCGCTTGCTCGAAATGCTGGAGGCCGAATCGCTAGGGTTTGCGCGGCCAGATCGGACGAAGACGTTTATCTGCGAATTCAACCTGGGCCGCGATGTTATCCAGGAGACTTTCGGACCGTCGATGCATGTTTTCTTGCTCGATATCCCGAGACTCGAATTCGCCGCCCTGATTCCAAAGGGCGATTACGTCACCCTCTGCATGCTTGGCGACGATATCGACGAGGATTTGATGGGACGGTTTTTTGCTTCGCCCGAGGTCAGGAACTGCTTCCCGGGTGGAGAGATACCCAAGCACGCATGCCATTGTTTTCCGCGCATCAACGTGAGGCCGTCCCACCCGGTCTTCGGCGATCGCCTGGTGATGATCGGCGACAGCGGCGCGACGCGGCTGTTCAAGGATGGCATCGGTGCGGCTTACCGCACCGCAAAGGCCGCCGCGAAGACCGTAGTGTTCCACGGGGTCGACGCAGAGACCCTCGAACAGAATTACGCGCCAATGTGCCGGCGGATCGGTCGCGACAACCTGGTCGGCAAATTCGTTTTCAATATCGCCGGCCTCGTGCAAAAAGCGCGCTTCGCGCGCCGCGGTATTTTGCGCATGACGGCAAACGAACAGCAGTCTGAAGGGAACAGGCGCATGTCCGGGGTGTTGTGGGATTTGTTCAGCGGCAGCGCGTCGTACACAAACGTTTTCATACGCACGCTGAGCCCTGCGTATATCGCCGGTCTCATGTGGAACCTTGTCGTCGCTAATTTGCCAGGTAGCGATGCGCGAACTCCGAGCGTCACGGGCACCGGGAAACACCATGTCCAGCACTGACAAGACAGACGGTATGACTACGGCCAGGTCTTTTCAGACACTGGCGTGGCAACTCGAAAAGTTGCCGCCTTGCCAGGCGCAGTGCCCCAACAGCGGAGACGTGCGCGGCTGGCTCGGCGTCATTGCACAACACGAGAAAAACGGGCTGACGCTGGACGAGGCCTACGACGAGGCGTGGCGGATGATCGCCGAGCGAAACCCCTTGCCCGCTACGATCGGCCGCATCTGCCCGCATCCCTGTGAGACATTGTGCACGCGCCATGACAAGGACGGCGCCGTATCGATCAATGCGATGGAGCGGTTTCTCGGCGACTGGGCGCTCTCGCGCTCACTGTCCTTACCTCGCATCGAATCGAAAAGTTATCCGGAAACGGTTGGCGTCATCGGCTCGGGGCCCGCCAGCCTGTCATTTGCCTACCAGATGGCGCGCCGCGGCTATGAAGTGACGATCTATGAACAGCGTGATAAACCGGGCGGAATGTTGCGCTACGCAATTCCGGACTATCGGCTGCCGCGCGAGATACTCGATGCCGAGGTGCAGCGTATTCTCGAACTGAATGTCTCCGTTGCGAACAACAGTGACGTCGGTACAACAATCGGACTCGACGAGCTGCGTGATCGGCACGAACTGGTTTTCCTGGGTCTGGGCGCCCAGGCGGCGCGCGCACTGGGCATCCCGGGGGAAAAGGGACCGGGCGTGCTCGCAGGGATCGACTACCTGCAACAACGCAAGGAGCGAGCTGACTCCCTGCAGGATCAGAAAGTACTCGTAATCGGCGGTGGCAATACGGCAATTGATGCCGCACGCAGCGCCCGGCGGGACGGTGCTGATGTCGTTCTGCTGTATCGCCGCAGTGAGAAGGAAATGCCGGCCATTTCGAGTGAGGTCGAAGATGCTCGCGTGGAAGGGGTCAAATTCCGCTTCCTCGTATCCCCAACTCGTATCAGGCGGGAGCGCGGCAAGGTTCGGAGCGTCGAGATCCAGGCGATGCGCCTCGGCGATCCCGACGAATCAGGCCGCCGGCGCCCCGAACCCGTGCCGGGACAGCTGGAGTGCCTGCCGGCCGACAAAGTTATCGTGGCCGTGGCCCAGGCGCCCGAATGGAATGGCATGGAATCCCTGGCCAGTACCGGCTCCTGGCTGCGAACGGCTGCTGACGGCAAGCTCGATATCAATCTCTGGGCGGGAGGAGACGATAAGGGCCCGGGAATCGCGAGCAGCGCGCTGGCGCAAGGGCGCCTGGCGGCCGAGTCGGCGCATGCGGAGCTTCGCGGCCTGCCGGCCCCACCGATCGAGGACCGGCGCAAGCCGGTCCCGGGTGGAACGGTCAAGGTCGATTACTACACAGACCGGGCGCGGACCGAACTGCCTCGCAAATCGCCGGAGGAATGGCTAACCGATCCCGAAGCCGAGATCGACCAGACGCTGACTTATGAACAGGCCTGTGAGGAAGCAGCTCGTTGCATGTCGTGCGGCCTGTGCTTTGATTGCCAGCAGTGCTTCATGTACTGCAACGGATCAGGATTCACACGCTTAAAAGAAACCCGCCCGGGACACTATTTCGCGATGGCGCTGGATGCATGCGAAGGCTGCGGCAAGTGTATCGAGATCTGTCCGTGCGGATATCTCGAGGCACGGCAGGGCGATGATCATAACGATGCGCGCCAGCGGTCCGATCCTTAGCCGATGTATGTGATGGCGACGCCGTTGATCAGTACGTGCAACAGGTTATCGATGATGATAACCAGCCAACCGGCAAGCCACGGCGACGTATCCGGATCGAAACCCGTAGCCTTACACTCGGACCAGGGCCGGCTGCCGGGCCACGGACGATTTTTCAACCAGGCAACGTGGCGGGCGAGGTGCCATCGATCGATGACGAAATGGGTGCCGCCGATGACTGCCAGCGTCAGCGGGTTCCGAGTGATGAATAGAAACGGGAGCAGATAAAAAAGGCAGTGAACCAGTGCGGGAAAAGACCGCTTGGTCTTCTCACGCGCCATCCACTCACTTTGCAGCAGGTAATCGCCTACCGTGTGGGCAATTAGCTGGTCGACCGTAAACATAGAGGGCTCGACATTATTTCTTCTCTGAAAGATATGGAAAACACTTTGCCGGCGCCGGAACTTGTGACCGCGTCGACCAGGGAGATGATGCCACAAGTTTCGGCCGCAACGGCCAGTGCCGAAGAATTGCTGAGGTCCGGCGAGCCTTTGCTGGCGTACGACACGGTCCAGCAGGCCCTCGAAAACTGGCCCGGCGACTGCCGCCTGAGGCAGCTCAGCGGTCTCGCGCTCGCCCGCAGCGGCGCCGTGCGCCGGGCGAACGAGGAACTGCAGGCCCTTCGCGAAGAAGGGTGCATTGATGGCGAAACGCTCGGAATACTGGCAAGGACACACAAGAACCTGGGCCTGGCGGCAACCCGCAAATCAGTTAAAAAAAAGCATCTGGCGGCGGCCTTTGAAATTTACTCCGCCGGCTACCGGGAATCAGTTCGGCGGGATGCGGTTGCCGATGGTTATTACACGGGCATCAATGCGGCGACTGTGGCGCTATTGCTCGGCGATATCGAATCGGCGCACAAGATAGCGGCGGAGGTCGAAGAACTTTGCAAGCGCGCAATTCAGGAAGGCAGCCAACAACCGGGTGATGCGTACTGGCCGCAGGCGACGCTTGCCGAAGCTGCGCTGATTCTTGGCGAATGGCAGAAGGCGCAAGAGTGTTACAGGGCGGCCGCTTTGCTTGCCGGTCGTCGCTATGGGGATATCAGTTCGACACGGCATCAGGCCAAGTTATTGTTGCAGTACCTTGGTCACAGCAATGAATGGCTGGACGAGGCGATGCACCTTCCGCCGGTTGTTGTCTACACCGGCCACCTGATTGACGTGCCCGGGCGAGTAGAGTCCCGGTTTTCCCCGGAGCTTGAGGACACCGTAAAAGCGGATATTGCCGAACGGCTGGAGCGCCTTGGCCCTGTCGCGGCATACGGTTCGGCGGCCTGTGGCGCTGACATTCTTTGTCTCGAGTGCATGCAGGAACTCGGGGGCGAGCTGCATATCATACTGCCGTTTGCGGCAGACAATTTCCGCGCCCAGAGTGTCGACCTCCGGCCAGACGGCCGCTGGGGAGAGCGCTTCGAAAAGTTATTGGCCAATGCCAAGGAAGTGCTTGTCATCAGTCAACGTCCGCCGCCGCTCGGTGAATCCATATTCCAGTACAGCAATCTGATCATGACAGGGCTGGCAAAACTTCGTGCCCAGATGCTCGACACGAGCCTGCACGGGATCGCGGTCTGGGATGGCAAGCCTGCTGCCGGCGAAGGCGGTACAGGAGCGATCGCTTCTCTGTGGAAACAGTCCGGCATACCACTGGAACACGTTATGGTTGGCCAGAATACTGGCTCTTCAAAACCGACTCCGCCGCCGATCCTGCATCGGCTGCCCGACCGATCTTCGGGAACCGGAAATACATGGGCCTTCGAGTACAAGATTGAAACGATGCTGTTCGCGGATGCAGTCGGATACTCACGGCTGACAGAGGACCAGATTCCGTTGTTCTTCGACTGCTATGCGGGTGTCATCGCCAAATACAATAAGTCATCGCCTTATAAGGCGGTGCATATAGAGACGGCGGGCGACGGCATGTACATGGTGTTCGACGATCCCGGGACGGCAGCCCACTATGCGCTCGGGTTGAGCGAGCTCATCAACAAGCAGGACTGGGCGAGCAAGGGACTGCCGGCAGACCTCAACGTGCGTATCGGCCTGCATTGCGGACCGGTCTTCGTTGGTCGCGACCCGATTACGGACCAACCCCTATACACCGGTAATCACACGAGTCGCACCGCACGGATCGAACCGATTACGCCACCGGGACTGGTTTATGCGAGCAGCGCATTCGCCGCCGTCGCTGCGGCGCGCGGCATTGATTCGCTGGATTTCAGTTACATCGGCCGGACCAAACTCGCCAAGGATTACGGGGTCCTCCCGCTCTACCACGTCAAGAATGAAGAAATGTCATCAATTCAGTGACGGCTAATGCCCTGAGCCGCCCAAAGCGGTAATGTAGCTATAAAGAACAAGCAATCGGGCCACCCGCGTTCTTGCGGCGGGCCGCGAGGGAAACCACGATGAGACTGATTACCGTATTCACTGCGTTACTGGTTGCGTCATTCGTACGCGCGGAAACAATCGACTTTTGGCCAGGCGCCGTTTACGACCCGTCGGTGCCGACGATCAAAGATGTCACCGGGCATGAGCCCGGCGAACGCATCACCTGGCATGCCGATGTCGTCCGATACTTCGACGCTTTGGCGAAGGCCTATCCCGATCGCGTTGCCGTGCATCGCTATGCCGAGTCATGGGAAGGGCGCGAACTGATCTATGCGGTAATCACTTCGGCCGAAAACATGTCGCGCATCGCTGACATCAAGACCGGAATGCAGCAATTGCGCAATGCGGGGAGCACAGGCGCCCAGGCGGCAGAGCGCATCATCGAGTCGCAACCCGCGGTGACATGGTTGTCGTATGGCGTGCATGGCAATGAAATTTCATCGACCGATGCCGCGATGCTAACGGCGTATCATCTACTTGCCGCCCGAAATGATGAGCGGGTCGACGAAATCCTGCAGAACACGGTCGTGATCATCGATCCGATGCAAAACCCTGACGGCCGCGATCGTTTCATTCATCACTTCGAGATGGCCGAGGGGCTTTTGCCAGACCCGGATCGCATCTCTGCCGAGCACGACGAGCCCTGGCCGGGCGGTCGCACCAATCATTACCTGTTCGACCTGAATCGCGACTGGTTCATCATGTCCCAGCCCGAGACTCAGGGCCGGATCGTAGCCACCCAGGAGTGGTACCCGGTCGCATTTGTCGACGCGCACGAAATGGGGTCGGACAACACCTATTACTTTGCACCCGAGGCGATTCCGTATAACCCGCATCTCGCGGCCGATCAGCGCGCGAGCCTGGAACTTTTCGGACGGACAAACGCACGGTGGTTCGATCGCTTCGGCATCGATTACTTTACGCGTGAGATCTACGACGCGTTTTATCCGGGCTATGGCGCCAGCTGGCCGTCGTACTTCGGCAGTATTGCGATGACTTACGAACAGGCATCAGCGCGTGGCCTGGTCTGGCGCCAGTATCACGGCAACGAGATGACGTACGCGTCCACGGTACGAAATCATTTCGTGACCTCGCTGGGCACCGCGGAAACTGTTGCCAGCAATCGCGAGAAATTCCTGCGCGAATTTTACGAGTATCAGTTGTCGGCGATCGATGAGGGGGCGACCGGCGATATTCGTGCGTATGTGCTTCCAACGCAGGATGATCAGGCCGGCGCAAACAAGCTCGCAGGGCTGCTGGTTAAGCAAGGCGTCGAAGTTGGCGTTGCAACCGAGAGGTTTCGGGCGTGTGGTGAGTCCTACGAACCGGGCAGCTATGTCATCAACCTCGCTCAGCCAGCGAAGCGCCTGGTTCGGACCTTGCTGGACACCGACGTTCCGATGGACGCGGAGTTCATGGCGGAGCAGGAGCGGCGTCGCGCCAAGGATATGGGAGACCAGATCTACGACGTCACGGCGTGGTCCATGCCGCTCATGATGAATATTCGCGCCGACACGTGCAATCGCGCTGTTACGGCCGCCACCCGTCCGGCAGCCGGCGACCTCGTGCTGCCCGGAACCGTATCGGGCGGTAACGCCAGGGTTGCCTACCTGGTTCCTTGGGGCGAGGCGACGGCCGTGCGTTTCCTCGCAAATGCATTGCGGGCGGGTATCGAGGTCAAGAGCACCGACCTCGCATTCACGCACGAGGGGCAACGTTACCCGTCGGGTACGCTGATCATCGACGTGGCGGATAACGACCCGTCATTGCACGAATCGGTGCGCGCACTCGCTGCAAGCACGGGCGCCAACGTCGTCGCCGTTAACGATAGCTGGGTTACCGATGGACCCAATTTCGGCAGTAATAACGTCGTGGTACACAACACGCCCCGGATCGCGATGGCATGGGATGAGCCGACATGGGCATACACTGCCGGCAATATGCGCTTCGTCATCGAGCGCATGTTCGACTATCCGGTCACGGCAATTCGCAGCGACCGGCTCGGCACAGCAGATCTCGATCGCTACCAGGTTCTCATCCTTCCCTCCCAGGGCTTCGGCGAGTATGCGGCGACGCTCGGCGAGGAGGGCGTGCAGAATCTCAAGGGCTGGGTCGCTAATGGCGGTGTCCTGATCGGGATCGGCACGGCGAACCGATTCCTGGCGGATCCCAGGGTCGACCTGATCTCGATTCGGCGCGAAGACGCCGTCGTTGAGGGCGACGATGATAATGGCGGCGGCCAGAAGAGTTCCGGTGACGAAGAGGATCCGGTACCGACCGTGGAGGGCAGTTACCTGGCGAGCACCGACGACTACGAATCGGCAATTACACCTGAATCCCAGAGTCCCGATGTGCAGGATGGCGTCATTGCGCGGGCCGACGTCGATCCGGATCACTGGCTCGGTGCAGGTGTCGCCTCGACGATTAACGTCGTGTATGCCGGGACCGACATTTACACGCCGATCAAACTCGATGCGGGCGTCAACGTTGCACGTTACCAGTCAGCAGACGCGCTGCTTGCGAGCGGTTACATGTGGGAGGAAAACCGCAAGCAACTCGCGTACAAGCCATTTGCTGCCGTTCAAGCCTCAGGGGCTGGTTTCGTGATCGCATTTACATCCGACCCGACCATCCGGGCATACCAGACCGGCCTCAACGTGATCTTTATGAACGCGATCTTCAGGGGCAGCGCACACGCGCGGCCTGTGCGCTGAATGCTGCTCCACTACGAAGGCCGGGCATCATGAGATTACCCAGGCTGCGCACGATACTGCTTACGCCGCTCGTACTGTTCGTGCTGGTGTATATCGCTGGCGCCATCATGCTCGCACTGGACGATCGGACAGTTGCCACTCTGCAGGGCGATCCGGCTGGCCATGAGACCGTAACTATCTTCGGCGCGAGCGGGACCGCGGGTGACGGGATTTTGCAGGCAGCACTGGCAGACCCTGACGTAACGACGATCCATGTCATCACGCGACGCTCGACCCCACGAATCGACGAGGGCGTCGAGTCTGGCAAGGTACGGATGACGATTCATACGGATTACCTGGACTACACGCCGGTGCGGGACCAGGTAGCCGACTCGGACGCAGTTTTCTGGGCGATCGGATTGAGTTCGATTGGCGTCGACGAAGAGACCTACGCCATGATCCATGTGGACTTCCCGATGCGTTTCGTAGAGGAATGGACGGCGGTAAGCAGCAAGCCCGGGGCCTCATTTCACTACATCAGTTCGAGTGATATTTCAGAGGACTCGAGTGCCATGTGGGCGCGCCAGAAGGTTCGTGCAGAAAAGTCTCTATTCGCACTTGCAGAGGACAGGAAAATCAGGGTCATCGCATACCGGCCGGATTACATCGGCCCCACTGAGGAAGAGGCTCATATCGGGCAGGACCTGCTCTTCTGGTTCTTCAGGCCCGTAGGCGCGGCCGTTCGGGCGCGACAAATCGGCCAGGCGATGATCGAGGTAACGGCGCGAGGTTCCGAGTTCGAGAACGGTGACAGGCTCGGTACCGGGACCATCATCCGCTACAGCGACGCTTACGAACGACGCTACGCGACCAGCCTGTGAGCCAATACGCTGGCTCTGCGGCGCGCCCGCGGCGGAAGTTCCACGTCCTGCTCCTGCGCGACCATCCCGGTCACCATGGAGCTGACGACTTTCGAGCCGATCGTCCTGGCAGCGATCCTGAGGTTCCTGTTCGTACCGTATGTCAGGCGGCCGAGAAGACCGGGCGCGGCACACGATGATATGAGCACCGCCGGCTTTTTGGGCCCTTTGGCCTTGCGGAACGTGGGTGAAAGCTGACCCCACGGCCAGTAACCATAGACCGCCAGGCGTTCCGAGAAGCGTTTGAACAAGGCCGTTACCGATGAAAAATTCGTCGGCGCGGCAAACACGTACCCGTCCGCCTTCTCGATCTTTTGCACGAGGTCCGCCATGCCGTCTTCCTGTACGCATGTGCCCGGAGCGTCCCCGGGCTGTTGCATGCATTGCCGACAGTTGCGGCAAAAGCCGATCGGGTAGTCGCGCAGCCGAATATGCTCCACCTCCGCGCCGAGATCGCCCAGGTTCTCGAGAACACTATCGACAGCCTGATCGGTAAAGCCACCAGAGCGATAGGACCCGTTTATTGCAAGGATGTATTTTGACCTGCTCATCACGTCCACCTCCGAGCTACACCTACCACCGTGACGAGCGCAGGGAAATCGTGGATGGCCGCAAGCGGGCGAGCAGCCGCTATTCGGCACGCTGCCGGGTACGCCGATCCGATAGAGCGAACGGCAGATACAACAGCGAAAACAGCATCACCGCCAGGATCTCGGCTGCAACGAGATACCAGGGCCATGGTCCCAACAGGTCGAACAAGCTGGCCGTCTCGGGCTTGCGCATCGTGAAAAGGTAATTGCTGTCCAGCAGCATATTCACGCCGAACATCAACGCCAGGTANNCTCTCGATCGTTGCTATGTAAACCGTTGCTATCACCACCATGCCGTGCGAGATCAGCGTCTGGAACGCGCGAAAGTGTGGCAAGCCGTATTCGCCCGCTGGCGGTGTGATCACACCCTGAATCGCGCCGGCGAGTGCAATAAAAAAGATAATCTGGTAGACACGAAAGTCACGCGTCAGCAGCATATAGATCGAGCTCCAGATCGCGATACCGCACAGGTGAAACGGGATGTGCTCCTTGATGGTCCAGGCGCCGGTCGCGATGTTCCAGCTGTGCCAGGCGATTTCGTTCAATAGCATTATGCTGGCGATCACTAGCCGCGCGCTGCGCTTCGACTTCTCACTCGGGTCTCGCCACCCCCAGATCAGGAATGCAATGATGCCGGCGATGATGGCCAGGTACACGAGATGGCCAGTGCCAAACAACTCAAAAGCACCGCCGGTGTAGTTGTAGGCAAAGTACTGTTGCATCTGCAATCCCGGTTGCGGCACGCCCGCAGCTACCGAGCTTACACCGAATCGGCCGCTGCGCTATCGCGGAACCCAGCTCCTTTGAAGCAAAACGATATCGAGCACCGGCTAGCTTGCTTTGGACGGCGCCACGTTGGCATTGAGCCGGAACAGGTTGCCGGGGTCGTACTTGTCCTTGAGTTCGACAAGCCGCTTGTAGTTGCCGCGGTAATTGCTATTCGTGGCCTGCTGGGTCTCGTAGTCGCCGGTGTTCGTGTAGAAACCATCGGTAAATTTCTCGATCGTCGACCAATAGCTGCGTATGTAATCCACGTGCGGTTGCCGGTCGACGCCTTCGTTCCAGGCCACAATGACGGCCGCGCCATTTTCGGCATTGCGGTTCGGGAACGCGGTAGCGTCTTCGGCAACCCGGTTGATTGCGCCGCCCGACTGTTGATAGAAGAACGTCGTCCCACGATCGGGATGGCCCTCGAATCCGTCGGCAATGGTGTCCATCTGCGCGGCGCTGATGTCGGCGACAAATCCCGATTTGAGGTAATCGCCCCCGTGCCGCGGATCGGAGTCATCCCAGGCCCTTTGCAGCGCCACGTAGTCCATCGGCCCGATCGTGTTTGCGACGGGCTCGCCGAGCTTGGCAATGGGCGCCAGCACCTTGTCGGCCGCAGCATGGTCGCCCGACCAGACGGCATGGATGACGACTGCGCCCGGCTCACCGCCTGGCGGTAACGCCGCAATGAAATCGAGCGATAACTCATCGGGAGCGGCGAGGCTGAAGTCGGCATAGAAGCTCATGATTTCCCGGAGGCGTTCCATCGGGAAGACGACGTCGCCTGCGATAACCGTGCGGTCCATCTCGTGCAGGCCGAATTCGAAATTGGTGACGACGCCGAAGTTGCCACCACCACCTCGTACGGCCCAGAAAAGATCCGCATTTTCATCGGCGCTGGCACGACGGAGCACGCCATCCGCAGTGACGATGTCCACGCTCTTGATGTTGTCGAGCGTAAGCCCGTATTTGCGCGCCAGCCTGCCGAATCCGCCGCCGAGTGAAAGTCCGCCGACGCCGGTGTGGGAGACGGTGCCTGCCGTCGTGACGAGTCCTTGCGCCATGCATTCGTGATCGAGGTCGCCGAGCAGGCTGCCGCCGGCGACGTGCGCGGTCTTTGCCGCACGGTTGACATGGGCGCCACGCATCAGCGACAGGTCTATCTGCATGCCCCCGTCACAGGTCGATTTGCCCGAGAAGCTGTGGCCGCCGCACTTTACGGCGACGAGGAGATCGTGCTCCTTGGCAAACGTAACAGCGGACGCGACATCGGTTGCACCGGATGGTTGCACGATCAGCGCCGGAAACCTGTCGATCGACGGGTTCAGCACTCTGCGTGCTTTGTCATACCCCTCGCTGTCTGCAAGCAAAAGGTTGCCGCGCAACGCGCCTTTGAGTTCCTCGAGCGCCGCCTCCTCAATCGTAACTTCGTCACCCGCGCCCGTTTTGGCAACGAGACTCGACGAAATCGTTGTGAGAGCGTTCAAAAGGCTGCCCGCATTTGCGGCGCCCGGAATCGCTGCCGCGACTGCGGCTGTCAGTGTAGATCCGAGGAAATGGCGTCGATTCATAATGTTCCCCTTCTTTTTATTCTGATAGATCGATTATCCATCGTGTAACCGGCCCGACAGGTAGCACTATAGCCTGCTACGCGACATTTTACAGTCGCGTGGTACGCTATCAGGAGACCATCCGGACCGGGTGAATGAAGTCTGTATTAAAGTCACTTCTGTTAATCGCAATCGGTATTGCAATCGGTAGCGCCTGGTTTCGTTTCGGGGCGCGCTTCGAGCCGGCATTCGTCGCCGAGCACGCGGAGGCGACCGGTGACAATTCGTTGCCGGGAATTCCGCCCGGGTTCGACGGCCGCATCGGCAGGACCTACGTTGACTCGCGGCCGCATTACCCGTCCGCGGTCAAAGCACCGGATGGCGCGCCGAATATACTGTTGATCCTGACGGACGACGTCGGATTTGCGGCATCCAGCGCTTTCGGTGGACCAGTGCCTACCCCGAATCTCGACGAACTTGCCGCGGCCGGATTGCGCTACACACGGTTCCACACGACGGCAATGTGTTCGCCCACGCGGGCGGCGATGTTGACCGGCCGTAACGCACATATGGTCGGCAACGGCATCATCACCAGCATGGCCACGGGCTTTCCGGGCTATAACGGCGTCATTCCGAGGAGCGCGGCAACGATTGGCCGCATACTGACGGGCAACGGCTACAACACGGCCTTCATCGGCAAGCATCACAACGTGCCGGCGGATCAGCTCGGCGCTGCCGGCCCCTTCGATCTTTGGCCAACGGGGCTGGGCTTCGAGTATTTCTACGGCTTTATCGGCGGTGATACGGACCAGTTTCGGCCAAGCCTGTTCCGCGGAAACCAACCGGCCGACCCACCGATGAGTGATGACTACATTCTCGACAAAGACCTCGCCGACGAGGTCATTCGCTGGTTGCGCCGCCAGCAAGCGGCAGCTCCGGAGAAGCCGTTCATGGTCTGGTATTCGCCCGGCACGGCGCATGCGCCGCACCAGGCGCCACAGGAGTGGATCGATCGATTTCGAGGCAAGTTCAGCCATGGCTGGGACGGCCTGCGCGAGGAAAACTTCGACCGGCAGGCCGCGTCAGGCCTGATTCCGGAATCCACGATCCTGACGCCGCGCCCGTCCCTGATTCCTGCCTGGGACACCTTGAGCCCCGAGCGCAAACGGATCAATGAACGCTTCATGGAAGTTTTTGCGGCAACGCTGGCTTACCAGGACGCACAGATCGGTCGCGTAATCGACGAACTCAGGCGCATGGGCGAGTTCGACAACACGCTGATCGTATTCGTACAGGGTGACAATGGAGCAAGCGCGGAAGGGGGACTCTTCGGTACGCTCAATGAGATCGGCCATCTCGTCAATGGCATCGACGAGCCGGAGGACTACCTGCTCGAGATGATCGACGAGATGGGCGGCCCCAAAAGTTACCAGACCTATCCGATCGGCTGGGCGTGGGCGCTCGATACCCCGTTCCAGTGGACAAAGACGATCGGCTCCCACCTCGGCGGCACGCGTAATGGCATGGTCGTGTCCTGGCCCGATGGAATCAGCGCAGCTGGTGAGATACGGGATCAGTTCCATCATGTCATCGACATCGTTCCGACTGTGCTCGAGGCCGCCGGTATTTCCGCGCCCGATGTCGTTGATGGAATCCGGCAGCAACGGATGGACGGCGTCAGCATGATGTACTCCTTCGACGATGCGGCCGCGCCTGATCGACGGACGACGCAGTACTTCGAGCTGTTCGGCAATCGCGCGATTTACGACAACGGTTGGATGGCCAGCACGACACCCCGGCAGATGCCCTGGGTGCTGGAAGACCCCGACGGATCGCCGGACGAGAGTTACAGCTGGGAGCTGTACAACCTCGATGAAGACTACAGCCAGGGCAAAGACCTCGCTGTGGAGCATCCCGACAAGCTGCGCGAGCTGCAGGCGCTGTTTTGGGCTGAGGCGGAACGCAACAATGTTTTGCCGCTCGACGATCGGCGCAGCCTGGCAAGAATCGTCGATCGTTACCTCGCCGGCTGGGGCGCGCGTGACGAATTCGTATATCACGGCGAGGGTATCTCGCTGCCTTTTGCGATCGCGCCGCCGCTCTTTGCCCGTGATTTTTCGATCGAGGTCGACATTTCCACCGGGGAGGGGGCGAGTGGGGTGCTACTGGGGTTCGGCAGCTGGTTCGGAGGATGGAGTATTTTCCTGGACGAGGGCCAGGTCGTGCTTCACCACGCGTTCAGCCAGCGTCCCGGCGATCAGTACGAAATCAGAACGAGCATGCCCGTTGCTGCCGGACGCCATACCGTCGTTGTCGACTTTGACTATGACGGGGGAGGGCTTGGCGCGGGCGGTGAGGCGACGATTTCAGTCGATGGCGAAGTGCTTGCGTCAGGGCGTATCGAAAAAACCGTGACCATTGTTGCCAGTCATGTCGAAACGTTCGACATTGGCCACGATCGTAGCGTTCCGGTCGTCGACAATCGGGCGGGCCAGGTGCCTTTCGAGGGAGTCATCCACCGCCTGACGGTCGAGCCGGGACCCCTGGGGCTTCTTCCGTTCTGAGCTTAGTCGATGTCCGGGATGAATTGCATCGCCTCCTCGACCGATTCGGCCGGGTGCACGAAAGCAATGTCTTCGGGACTGATGACGCCGTGGGCGAGCATGGTCTCGCGAGCGAACTTGCGCAACTGAGTCCAGAATTCTCCGCCGAGACCGACGATCGGGAAGCGATCGAGTTTGCCGGTTTGTATCAGCGTTGCGACTTCGAATGCCTCGTCGAGGGTCCCGAAGCCGCCCGGCAGAATTGCAAAAGCTGTCGAGTACTTCACGAGCATGAGCTTGCGCACGAAGAAATGCTCGAACTCGATGAACTTGTCGAGGTACGGGTTCGGTTCCTGTTCTTTCGGCAGCTTGATGTTGCAGCCGAGGCTCAGACCACCAGCCTCCCTGGCGCCGCGGTTGGCAGCTTCCATCAGGCCGGGTCCACCGCCGGTCATGACGGCGTAACCGCGATTCGCCAGTGCAGCGCCGAGTTCCACGGCCATCGCGTAAAACGGATGGTCCTCGTCGAAGCGCGCCGAGCCGAACACCGTTACGCAGGGACCGTCGAAGTCGAAACTTTCGAATCCACGCAGGAACTCGAGAAAAAATCGGACCGCGCTTTCGAGATCGGCCTCGCGACTGCGCCTGCCTGCCAGGAACAGCTTCTCGGCACCCTCGACATCGCCGAGTAGCGAGTAACCGGATTTCAGATCGGTATCTTGAGACATGTGTCACCGCCCAGTTGGTCGTTTCCGTGACCTTGTTCACATGGAGTTAAGCTTGGATCCTATATAACTTAATATCCATCATTCCACACAAGGTTTGATGCTTATGGCCGGACACGAAAGTGGTACCAGGGTGATGCGGGTACGAAACCTGCAGGACTACTTTCGAACCTCCATCGACGACGTTGTGGCCAGGCAGCAGGTCGAGATCGATCCTCACGCCTCGCACTACGTCGTCAACATGCTTACTTTATTCTCTCGTTCAGATGAACTCTACGAAGATGACGGGGAAAGCTACGGGCTCCGGCCGCTCGCGCTGATGCTTGCCGACGCTGCCGATGCTCCGTCCGTCGAGCATCGCAACCACCTGCTGCAGCGTATCGGCGATGTCGCCCTGTTCATCGCCGGTTTCTTTGCCGAGAGCCTTGCTTCGCGTGCGGTCGATATCGACTACTACATCCACATGGGCGGCAACGCCTACGGGTCGCTCTCGGAAGAGGTGCGCGGCACGTTTCGCGGCAACGCGATTGCAGGCGTGTACCGCGAGCTCGCGATCAAGTTTCATTTGCTCGTAGACGTGCTCAATGAGGTTCGCGACGGGCCGTGTGACGGCTCCGACGTCGACCTGATTCGCATCTATGAAGTCTGGCGCAAGACCGGCAGCCGCCGCGCAGAAGCCTTGTTGAGGCGGCAAGGCGTGGTGCCGATTACGGACGCCAAGACCCGCCGTCATTAAGATGCTCGGCCGCCTGCAGCGACAGCTCAACGATACCTACCAGGCCGACATCGGTCATGACGTTCGTGATTACCTGATCACCGATCCAACGCTCGCGAAGGCGCTCAGTGGAGACAACACACTGACGTCCAGCGGGGAGACGCTGCTCGTCAGCGAAGACGAGGACGGGTTGGCGCTGTCGTTGTACCTCGAAGACGAGATTCTGAGTCGCCTGAAGTCGGGCGATCCGACCCGGGAGTTACGGGAAGAGCAGCTCGACGATCTCTGCAAGGTGATCGAGGGCGTCAGCCATTTCAATTACGTTGTGTGGCGGGCCGCGAGAGATCAGCGCATGACGCTCCTGGAGCTCGAGTTGCAGGCCGAGGTCGACAAGTACGTCAGTACGATGCAACTCGCACTCGAACAGCGCGATAACGACATGGTGCACGCATTGCACAGCCGGTTATTCGACAACTTCCGGTTTCGCGACGACCTGGACCAGGAACAGCTGGAGCGTTACCGCGCGGCCAGTGAATACGCAGCACGTTTCTGTCGCAGGCTGCGGCGGCGCCTGGTGCAAAACGGTGACACGGTGCTCGAGGAGTTGCGGCGGTTCTACCGCATGCCGCTCGGTGACAAGATCAGTCATATTCATTCGCGATCCTGGGGCAGCGCCTAGCGAGAGCTGGCGGTTTACTCCTCCTCCGTTTCGCCGTCCCAGTAATCCACGGCAGTTTCCTTGCGCGCGAAGACGCGGAAATTGCCGGGGTTCTTCGGGTCACGCCAGTCGCCGTGCCAGACGCCGTACTTGCCGGAGTCGGGGTACAACATGATGTCGGTCGTCATCTGCTCGCTGAGCGCAATATAGGTGAGCTCATCGTCGGAGGTGTTGATGATCTGGTGGGGCTGTGCCGGGTCGGCGGGCGAGCAAATAAAGTCACCAGCCCGTATCGAATATTCCTCGTCGGCGTGACGAAGTGTTCCGGCTCCCGAGAGGATATAGAACATCTCTTCAACGACATGGTGCGAGTGATAGGGCCATGCACGCTTGCCCGGCTGCAGCCGGATAACGGCATAGCCCAGCTTGCTGGCACCGATGTGCGCCGCAACAGCTGCACGTTCAGCCTGGAACTTGTCGCCTTTGCCGAAAGTGGTGAATTCGAGTTCGTCAATATTGATAACAGGCCTGGCCATGGGAACTGCACCTCACTCGACCGGATCTTTCCGGCGTTTCTCGTTGATAATAACCAGCAGCTCAGCGGCTGCCTCGGCATCGCACAGCGCGCGATGATGCTCCTTCAATGGAATGTCGTATTGCCGGCACAGGGCGGACAAACTGTAGGACGAAAACCCCGGGTAAAGACGACGCATCGATGAGCAGGTGCAAAGGCGCGGATAGCGAAAAGACCGGCCGATACGCGCGTACTCCCGGGTAATAAATCCGTAATCGAAGTCCACGTTGTGCGCAACAAAGATGGCATTCCGCATGAACTCCTCGAAGCTATCGGCGATGTCGACAAAGTAGGGCGCATCCTCGACCATCGCCGGCGTGATTCCCGTCAGGCGCACGATGTTGCCCGGTATGGTCCGCTGCGGATTCAAAAGTGTCTGGAATCGATCGACAACCTTGTCTCCCCGCACTTTGACTGCGCCTATCTCCGTAATACGATGGTCGTCACCGCGTCCGCCCGTGGTCTCGACATCAACAACCACGTAGGTCTGGTCGGGATCTATAATCCATCGTAACCGCACGACGTCAGCCCTGAATCCTGCTCTTCGCAGCTGTTCGATTCGCAAGAACTGGTTACGACGAACCTGGTCACCCTCTGCCTTGACTTCGACGAACCTGACGCCCTGGTTGTCGATGACCATAAGATCCGGATAGCCATACCTGGCGTTCTCATAGTCCATAGCCATGTTACGCAGCACTTGCGCTATGGATTCGCCACCGGCGTTCTCTATCAGCGCTATCACCGCATCGTTCATGGACTCACGCCAGCGAAAGAGACCGTTGGGAGTTCCATAGTGACGCGTGCTCGACTTCAGGATCTGGCTTCTGGCCAAGTTCGCATCGTCAAGCAACGAAAATTTTGCCTCGATAGCAGCCTGGTGCTTGTCATAAATCGTACCGTTCACCAGGGACGCCGGGAGGCGTTCGAAGGGGGCCAGGGTGACGGCGTCTCCATCGACGAACAACTCCTCCCACAACAGCAGGCCGAACAAGGTTCGCCACATCAGGTTCTCGGTTCGAAACGCCGATGCACCGAGCGCGGCAAAATGCTCGATGGCTGCGCGCTCGGGAGAGCCGCTCTTCGACTCGTCGATTTCGATAACCTCTGCCGTGCGCAGCATGTCGGTCACATCGGACGTGCGTTTCTTGCCGAACTTTCGCTCATACAGATCACGCGCCACGAACCATTCTTCGTCGCTGCGCGGTTCGTCGAGGCAGCGCTCCAGGTACTCGAGGGCGCGGTCCCGTGAGCCTTCAGCCAGCAGCAACCGTACTGTTCGTTCGCTGCAGGCGGCCGACTCGCCGGCCATGAAGTAACGCATGGCGCCTGATTTGTCGCCGGACCGTTCTGCCCGGCGGCCCAGTTTGTACGCGAGTTCATCACGCATTGCTGCGCTGCCCTGGAAATTAGGCGCCGGCCAGTACTCGACATTCTCGATAGCAGCTGCCGACGGTTTACCCTGACGAGTCGAATCCAGGCGCGAGGCGAAAAAGAAGTGCTCCAGCGCTTCGTCCCGATCGGCGAAGCGAGGCTCGTAGTTATCACGCAGCTGCTGGGTACGAACGAGGCCGAGGTCACGCATCGTGAACTGCGAAAGACTGTTCCGAATCTTGCCGAAATACAGAAACAGCAGGTAGCGGATTTCGTCGGATCGCTGTTGCACGAGGATGCGATCGGTAACCAGCGCGGCAACGAAATCAGNNATCCCCGTGAAGCGGGGTAACAAGACGCGGTAGATATCTTCGCGCGTCAGAAACCCGAGGAGCTCACCGAAGTGCTCGGCCTGAGGGATTCCGATCCAGCCCTTTGCCCGTAGTTCGTCGATCAGTACTGAAAGCTGCCCGAGCTCCGGGTAGCGCAAGCGGGCCCGCGCAAACACTCGCCCCTTACGATTGACCAGGCGCACATAAAGACACTGGGCGTTTCGAGAGAGCTTGTGAAATTCATCAACGAACGACGCATGCTCCTCGAGGAAGACGTGCGCATAGTGCGCTGCGACAAAATCGAGCATTTCGACAAAATGCTCGTGGTAGTAGAAGGTCGGCAAAACCCCGCGGCGCTGAACGGGTGCCCAGTGAGTCTGGTCGTAGTTCACATCACGAATTTAGCAAACTCGACGTTGCCGTATAACTTCGGCCGCACGCCGGGCCCATTCGGCATAGATGCCCGGACCCGGATGGAATCCATCGGTTGCCATTAGTGACATGTCGGTCATATAGCGAAGGTCCAGATGCCGGGCCTCGCCATCCCCGGCGACATCCGCGGCAAGGGCACGCTCGAATTGAGTAACCCGGGCGCCGAAATGCCAGCGGAGAGGCTGCGGCAAGGCGGGGAAGTCATGTAGTGGTGGCAGTCCCGAGATGATCAGCACGTCGACGCTGAACTTGTCCCGCAGCATTTGCCGCAGCAGCGCCTGCTGTCGACGCCAGTTCTCGAGACTCACCATGGACAACGCGTCGTTGACGCCGAGTGAGGTCACCGCGACATCGAATTTCTCGGGTTGCATGGCCTCCAGGCGAGCAAGCGCGTCGGACGTCTTGTGACCACTCGTTGCATGCAGCTGCCAGCAAACCGTGTGATCCGTCTCGAGGTCGCCGACGAGCCTGCCGAGCAGCGCGTCGTCCTGGCTGCGGGCGCCGACCCCGGCCGCGCCCGAGTCCCCGACGACAAGCAGACGAAGGACCGGGCCCGTGCCCCTTGTACCCTGACGGTCGCCAGGCGGTTCCGGCAGTTTCGGCACGGTCCGGCGAACCCAGAGTGTCTGGGGCAAAAGAATTGGCAGCAGGGCGGCGCCACGCATGTAAAACACCATGGCCGGTCATTCTACAGGTGCCGGTGCACCCGGCGGCTCATTTCCAGTCGAGCTCGACCAGTACCTCGTTGCGCCGCAGGAACCAGGGCTTGAACGGACTGTCATAGCGAGCCAGCCTGGGTTCGTCCCGGATGTCCAGCCCGTCTATCGTGAGCGCAGTAATGAGCGACAGCTCGTGTTGCAGGTAGCTTTCCTCGGTCCAGCGACCCGAGTACTCTCTTGCCGCGACGACCTGTGCGGGTTTCTGGACGATTCGAATGCGCGGGTCGAGGGGCCTGGGCAACGTGTCGAGCGAGTAACGTGACTCCATCACGAACGAATAGGTGTAGTTCCGTCGTCCCTCGCGTGGCGCTTCGGATACAACCGGCGCCGTCATCTCCATCTTCGTGCCGCTTTCGTTATTTCCAAAAATGTAATTGGCAAGAATCCGGAACGCACGATTTCCGGCATCGCCCCCACCCGCTTCGACATCGACTTCTGCGAGGATAAAAGGTGCGTACTGTCTGATCTCGTATTGGTCCGTAGTGCGGATAACCTCGAAGTCCGGTTCTTCAATGGCCATCGATGTTTCTCCGGCAGACAACAGCGTTGTGGTAACAAGGACCATTGCCAGTCTTTTCATGGTGTTCTCCTTTTAACAAGTCAGTATTCGATGGATTGACCATCCCAGGCGAAGAAGCGCCCGGAGTCGTCGACGACGAGTTGTTCGATTACCTCGATCAGGCGCTCAGCCGAACAGGACGGCGAAAACAGCTTTCCTTCCGGCACACCGCGTTGAAACGGTGCGGAAAGCCGCGTATCGACCGTTCCCGGATGCAATGCGACGACAATCGAATCGGGGCGACGCCTTCGTTGTTCGATGGCGCACGTTTTGAGCAGCATATTCAGAGCGGCTTTCGACGCCCGGTAGGACGCCCAACCGCCAAGGCGATTATCGGAAATGCTGCCCACCCTGGCCGAAAGTGCCGCAAACACGGACTTGGCGCCACGGCGCATCAAAGGCAGAAAATGCTTGGCAAGCAACGCCGGGCCGATCGTGTTGATGCGAAAAACCTCGAGCATCGCTTTGCTGTCGATTTCCCCGATACTTTTCTCCGGCTGCAGCGCGGCCGTGTGCAGTATCCCCGTAGCGACTATCACGATGTCGACAGGCCCATGCCGAGCGACCTGTTCAGCGGCGGAGCGAATGCTCTCTTCATCATCGAGGCTAAACGGTATCGTCATTACGTTTGGAGCAAACTCCGGAGCCCCGGAACGGTGCAGGGCGAACACCCGCCTGGTTCGGCCGCCAGCGGACAGCTGTCGTACCAGCTCGGCACCAATCCCGCCGCTCGCGCCGGCGATGACGACATTGGCATCGTCGGTAAACGTCTGAAGATCCATAACGTAGTGTGACGGCGGTGCACAGAGGCACCGCCGTCGCATATATCACGACGTAGGCAGGATCACCGTGTCGATGACGTGAATCACGCCGTTGCTTGCGGCGATATCCGTTGCGATGACATTGGCGTTATCGACCCGGACACCGCCATCGGCGACCTCGATGGCAACCGATTGCCCATTGACAGTAGTGGCTTCACTGAGCTTGACGACATCGGCCGCTTTTACCGCACCAGGGACGACGTGGTACGTGAGGATTGCAATCAGCTGATCGCGGTTTTCCGGTTTGAGCAGGTTTTCGACGGTTCCCTCGGGCAGCTTCGCAAACGCTTCGTCAGTCGGTGCAAATACCGTGAACGGGCCCTCGCCCTTGAGCGTATCGACGAGCTCGGCTGCGCCAAGCGCCGCGGCGAGCGTCTCGAACTGGCCGGCGGCCACGGCGGTATCGACGATGTCCTTCTTCGCGGTCTTGTCGTAATCGCCGGCAACCGCCTGTGATGCGACAAAGGCGAGCGCAAATTGTGCGACCAGGACGAGTCCGAAGACCTTACTGAAGCGTGAATTCATTTTGAATCTCCAGGCTTTGGTTTACAGGGGGTACTAAATCCGCTGCAAACACTAACAACGGCCGTCGTCCGATTGGTTTCAGTAATGTGTGACTTTGTTTCTGGTTGTTTCGGAGGCTTACCGGGACCGGGGGCGATTGTTTGCGTTATTTGAGAAGAAGCCCGCCCGAGGCGTGATTCTGCACACCGGGTCTCACCATGCGATGCCGTAGTCGTCGCCGTGGGTGCTGGAACCGCCCTGCATGATGCCGTTCTCCTGGTCGAAGTAAATCGCGTTGATCGGTCCGGAGGTGTTTTCGAATCCACCCCAAAAACCGACTTCTACCCAATAACCCATCTTACGCAGGGTGTCTCGCGTGTAGTCATCCACAGACTCGTTGACGCCCAGCTTTCCTGGTTCCTTGATGTGGTCGCCAAATGACTGGTGCATCTGGTAGCTCAGGAAGTTGTCGGCCTCGGCTGCCTGCTGAACATTCATGCCGAACTCGACGATGTTCAGGAAGAACTGCAACAGCATCTGGTCCTGCGCGTCGCCGCCCTGCACGGCGAAGGACAGGAACGGCTTGCCGTCCTTGAGCGCCATGCCCGGCGTCAACGTGACACGAGGCCGCTTGCCGGGCTCGACAACGTTGTAGGGATTCTCGTTCGGGTCGAGCACGAAACTTTGCATGCGCTGGCTGAGGCCGACCCCGGTATCGCCGGCGATGACCGCTGGCACCCAGCCACCGCTGGGCGTCACGGAGACAACCCAGCCTTCTTTATCGGCCGCCTGGATCGATGTCGTGCCGCGGAAGAATGCTTCATCGTTCGAGGCGTCATCGGCATTTTCGCCGATGATGCCGTCAAGCAGCTTCTCGAACAGGCCGCGATCGTCATCCACGCCCGGCGGCTGCCCGTGACTGATATGCGGATTGTTCCTGTCGGGCCGAATCAGGCCGGCTCGCTCTTTCGCGTACTCTTTTGAAAGCAAGCCCTCGATAGGCTCCTCGGGCGGAAAGTACGGATCGCCGTAGTAATAGTCACGATCGGCGAACGCTAAATTCATCGCCTGGTAGACGGTGTGGATATAGCGCACCGAGTTGTAGCCCATGTCACCAAGGTTGAAGTTCTCGAGAATGTTGAGCGCCTGCAGCAGGACCGGACCCTGGGTCCACGTCGTTAGCTTGTATACGTCGAACCCTCTGTAGTTCGTTGATACCGGCTTTTCGATGTGAACCTGCCATTGATCGAGATCCTCGAGCGTAAAAAGGCCGCCTTGCTCACGTGTCGAGCGGACGATTTCCTCGGCGATATCACCGCGATAAAAACGATCGTATGCCGCATAGATTGCCGCTTTGCGATCGAGACCCTTGTCGAGCGCATCCTGCTCCGCAGCGACGAGCTTTTCGAGCGTTGCCTTGAGCTGGGGCTGGCGAAAAATATCTCCGACCTCGGGCGTCCGGGTTCCGCCGCTTTCGGGCGCCAGGAAGAGTGCCTTCGAATATGGCCACTTGACGATTTCGTGAAAATTTTCATTGATTCTTTCTACGGTACCCGCTTCGATCGGATAGCCCTCGGCCATTTCGATTGCAGGCGCCAGCACATCGGCGAGACTCATCGTGCCGTATTCCGCAAGCATCACCATCAGGCCGCCCGGAGTTCCCGGGGTGGTCGCTGCCAGCGGGCCATATTCTGGCGGATACTGGAGGCCCATATTCTGGAAAAAGTCCGGCGTTGCGCCGGTGGGCGCCACCCCCATCGCGTTAATGCCGATGACCTGCCCGGTTTCCGGATTGTGTATCAGTGCCTGGGTCTCGCCGCCCCAGTGCAGCGTATCCCACATCGTTGCCGCGGCAGCGAGCATCGCGCATGTGGCGTCGACGGCGTTCCCGCCGTCGAAGAAAATTTTGGCACCGGCCGTGGCAGCCATGGGTTTTCCGGTGATCGCTACCCAATTCTTGCCATACAGGACGGGTTTGTCGGTGAGCACCTGCGCGCAGGCGATTACGGGCAGCGCGAAAGCGATGACAGCAAGCAGGAAACGATGAAGGCGATGACGACGCATACAGGCAATATACAGTACAAAAAACCGCCCGGACCAACCGGGCCCCTGAGCCCCAAAACCCTTGACCTGGCGTCGGATGGGGCCTGATTCGATATCCCGTCAAAAAAATCCTAAAATTTGGGATATAGCGCACACTTTATTGTCCAATGTCGTCGGAAGGCGACGGATATTTCCTTGTTGTTCGCCAAGTCATTTGATTAGCTAGGGTTTTTCCGGGACGACACCCGAGGGCAACCGGATGGGCACTTCGAAATGGGCACTTGCCGCTGCGCTGGCGGCTACATTCTCCGTCGCTTCCGCGGCCGATACGAACTCTATCGCCTTGTCGCACTACGAGCCGATCCACCAGCTCGAGATTCGCAATATGTCGGCAATGGCCGCCAATTCACTTGGCGATACCGGGGCCGGGCCCATCGTCATGAGTTTCGACGCCCTGGGTCGCGGCTTCGACCTCGAGCTCGAGCCGAACATCCGGATGCTCGAAGCAGCGCGCCAGAACCCGATGCTGGACGGCGTTGAGATCTACCGTGGCCAGGTTGCGGGAGAGCCAGGCTCCTGGGCGCGAATCGTTGTTGCAAACGGTGTCCCGCGCGGCATGTTCTTCGATGGCGAGGACATGTATGCGATCGAAGCACCCGGCGACAGCATTGTCGATTCGAACGTACCCGTGGTCTTTCGCCTTGCCGACATGCAGGTTGCGCCCGGGTCGATGAGTTGTGGCTCGGCGGCGCTGATGACCAGCGGGCAGGCAGCGCTCGAAAGCCTGGTTGGTGAACTCGGGACGATGTCCCAGGCGCCAGGCGCTATCGAAGAGATCGGCTTGGGTGCGATTGGCGACTTCGAATTCACCAGCGACAAAGGCGGTGATGTCGCTGCTGCCGCGGCGATCACCGATCGGCTCAACCGGGTCGACGGCATATTCAGCGCACAACTCGGCATACAGATTACGGTCAACCTGATCGAGACTTTCAGCGACCCTGCTGATCCGTTCACCGATGAAACGGACGCGGCCCTGTTGCTCGACGAGGTATCGGACTACCGGTCGACGACCCCTGGACAGAACGCCAATGGACTTACCCATCTCTATACCGGCAAGAACCTCAACGGCACGACCGTGGGAATTGCCTGGACGGGCGCTCTTTGCAGTAATTTTTTCGGCGCAGGGCTGAGTGAGGGTAATGGCACCCCGACTTTCGACAGCCTCGTCGCGGCTCACGAGATCGGCCATAACTTCGGCGCGCCGCACGACGGCGAAGCGGGGTCTCCGTGCGAATCGCAAGCGGGCGACTGGCTCATGTCCCCGCAGCTGAACGGCGTCGATCAGTTCTCGCAGTGCAGCATTGACGAGATGGCCGATGACATCGCCAATGCCCGTACTCCCCCTGGAGCATGCATCACGCTGTTGCCGTCGATCGACATGCGGCCAATGCTGACATCCGGCTCGTCGGTATTGTTCGGGACAAGTTCCGTCCTGACCTACGATATTTCGAATATCGGCTCGATTGACGCGACCGGCGTGACAGTTGACTTCACTATGCCGGCGAATCTGACGCTCGACTCGGTTTCTCCGTCGCAGGGGACGTGTACGAATACCGCCAGTTCTGCCTCCTGCGATATTGGCGATGTACCCGGTCAGGCCACCCGGACGGTGGATCTCACGACGACCCCGACCGCACTTGGCGCCGCGATGATTACGGCCACTGTTTCGGCTGACGTCGATGATCGGCTGAGCAATAACACGGAGGCGGTGAACGTCTCGGTCGACCCGGCAGTGGACCTGGTAGTTACCGCGCCGGCCGGATCGACAGTCAGGGTCGACAAAAACATCACAGTCACGGCAACGCTCGAGAATCGCGCAACACTGGATGCTACGGGAGTGACGTTGACCATGAATATTGGTAGTTCGTTGCTCGCCACGACGGCCAGCTGGCCGCTAGGCAACTGCGTTATCATGCCGCAGGAAGTGACTTGCACGGCGGCAACGTTTGCAGCCAATGCGAATACGACTGTGTCCGTAACAGCCACGGGATTAAGCGCCGGCACGCCGAGAGTGAATTATTCGATTTCCTCCGCCGAGGCGGAGCTCGCGCCAAGCGACAACAGCGGTAGCGTAAGAATCGAGGTCAAAGATCCGGACGACAGCGGCGGCGGGTCGACAGGGCCCTTGTTCGTGTTCCTGCTCTCGCTGGCGGCGCTGCTGCGTCGGCGAGCCTAGCGTCCGCCGATACAGTCCTGGTCGAATTTACTGATCAGCTTTTCACGGTCCTCGGCCGCTTCTTCAAAGAAGCGGCCGAGGAATTGCGTCCTTTTTTCCGCGTCTTTGTTGTTTGTGGCCGGTGAGGCCTCGACAATGGCCATGATCTCGTCGCGCAAATCCATGATGTCATCCAGCGCTGCTGCTACTTCCTCGATGGGAGATCGGCAGTAACCTCGATACACGCGCGTCGTAACGCTCCGCACACGCACTTCCTCGGGTGGCTTTGCGTACTTCGCATGCACGACACCGGACAGGTCGAAGTCATAAGGGATGGGGAAGAGCTCATCGTCGATTTCCATGAGGTCAATGTTGTGGCAACAGATGTCCTCTCCGGTCGCGGTGACGAGCGACCAGTCCATGTTGGCGATCAGGTATTGGAAGACATTCACACGGGCCGTCTGGATTGCGTTGAGGCGAGAGTAGAGGACCCCGGGTGTTTCCGTAATATTGCCGCCGACACGCGCTGCGAGCTCGTCGTCCGGCTCGATGACAAATCCGTAGTAAGGCCGGTCGAGATGCTTGAGCTTTCCGTCCGTGTCGTCATAGCGGATGCGCAGCAGACGGACGCGGTATCCGACGTCCGATATCAGGTTGAATATGTGGTAGGCCATGTACTCGTCGAGCGCGTTGTCTTCGTAATGGGCCTTGTCATTCCGGCAGTGCGTGACGAGTTTGAGAGTGTCCTGGCCCGCGAAGACCGTGCTGTCCGAAGCACCTGCTTCGAAGCGCAGCCTGAGCGGCGGGAAACTGCAGAGGTACGTGCGACTGTGGCCGCGCACGCGAACGCCGAGCGGAACCTCCTTGCCGTCGATGGTGAGAACGAACGGGTACTCGACGCGGATTTCGTCCTGCCGCTCCCGACTAATCGTGCCCAAAGGACCACTCAGCGTGATGTCTATGGGGGAATCGTCATCGAACAGTGCCGATGCAAATGCCGGCGTAGCGGACATGAGAAGAAATATCGATGCCGCCACAAAACGGCTCGATATTCGGCCAGTGTCATGTAGAATTCCGCTCTTCATACCTCTCCGTACATTTAACAGGCAGGAAACACCGTGAGCAACAACGAACAGCAACTCGACAAGATCAAGAATGCCCCAGGATTTATCGCCGCGCTCGACCAGAGCGGTGGCAGCACGCCCAAGGCCCTCGGCCTTTACGGCGTGACGCCGGACGCGTGGTCGAACGATGAAGAGATGTACGCGGTGGTGCACGAGATGCGGAGTCGCATCATGACGAGCCCCGCTTTCAACGGTGATCGCATTCTTGGCGCGATACTGTTCGAGAACACGATGGACCGCGAGGTGGAAGGGCAGTCGACGGCTTCCTACCTCTGGAACGTCAAGAACGTCGTTCCTTTCCTGAAAGTCGACAAGGGCCTCGCCGACGAGGTCGATGGCGCGCAGGTAATGAAGCCAATGCCCGACCTCGATGCCCTGCTCGAAAAGGCGACGGCGGCCGGCATTTTTGGCACGAAGATGCGCTCCGTAATCAAGCAGGCGGATCAGGCTGGTGTCAAAGCCGTCGTCGACCAGCAGTTCGAAATCGGCCGGCGCATCGTTGCGGCCGGACTCGTACCGATCATCGAGCCCGAAGTCGATATCCATTGCCCGGATAAGGCGGGCGCCGAAGATATGCTGCACGATGCGATCATGGGTCACCTGGACAGCCTGAACGCCGACGAGATCGTCATGCTGAAGCTGACATTGCCCGAGAAGGACAATCTTTACGCGGACTGTATTGCGCATCCCAACGTCGCGCGTGTTGTTGCGTTGTCGGGCGGCTATTCGCGCGAGGAGGCCAACGATCGGCTCTCGCGCCAAAATGGCATGGTCGCAAGCTTTTCGCGCGCACTGGCCGAAGGCCTTAACGCCAATCAGTCGGACGAAGAGTTCAACGCGACGCTGGACGCATCGATTGCCAGCATTGCGGCCGCCTCGGCGACCTAGTCGGACGCTGCGATACGAGAGCGCAGCGCATCAAGCGCCTGCTTGGTGCGCGCTGCGTTTTCGGATCCCATCCTGAGCAGGAATTTCTGGCCGCTCGACAATGCTTCGAGTTCGGGGTCCTCGAACTCGAAGAGCACGTGCGGCCGAATCAGCCTGAGCGGTTCTTCGGGGACAGGCGTTTCGAGCAGGTGGTCGATGACTGCGACGACACGATCGTTGAAGTAGCCTTGCGGGTAGCCCAGCGACTCGTAAGACTTCTGCAATAGTGGGTAGTAGCGCCGGTAAAGGTCTACGACCGTGTCAGGATCCGCCAGCACTAACATATCGACCAGGACGCGATAGCGCTCGAAGTTTGCCGGATCCAGAATCGCGGCTTCGCCAGCGGCGCTTGTCTCGAAGGTGCTGTTCAAGCGGCCGATCGGGCGGACACGCTCGGCAACATGACTGCGTGGCAGGTTATCGATCGTGGCAACGATGCGGTCGATCATCGCGTCATTGGCGAGCAGCAGGTCGAGACCGGAGCCGAACGTATCGACGATCTCGAGTCGCAGGTACGCATCGATATCGTTGAGATCAGGGAGCTCGACAAGCGCACCGCTGTCGGGCGCTACCCACTGGAGCGACTCGATCGGGTGCACCGGACCAGTTACGCGGCTTTCCGGACCCAGCACCCGGTTGCGTACGATCGCGAGCAGCTGCTGCAGTTCATTGCCGCGATTCGGTCCGATGTGCCGTCCATCGGTCCAGATCAGCTCGATGTTGGGGCTCCTGGCTGCTTCCTCGAGGGGTATTTGCGCCTCGCGTGGCACGTAATCGTCGTCGCGAGCCGCGACCATGATTAGTGGGCGTGGCGCGATCTCCGGTATCCAGCGCTGCGGCTCAAAGGAGTTTCCATGCACCGCAAAAAGAGCAAGGCGCGCAGTCATATTGCGCAGGAAGTCATTGTCAATGTGTCGGCGTGCGGCGTGACTGACCCAGGCCAGGTTGTCGCCGCCACCATGCAACATCCAGACGCGACTGAATCGCTCGTCCAACGCGCCAGCCGCGAGCGCGAATGGGACACCGAGACTTACTCCGGCAAGCTCGGCACGCTCGGGATCGATCCAGTCCTGCTCCAGCAGCCATGTCAGAGCAAGGGACACGGCCGGCGGTGAATCGAGAAACGCTCGCTGGACGTCGGGAACCGCATAAATGGACTTCCAGAAACCATCGAGATCCTTATCGCCGTAATAGGGATAGTCAATGGCCGCAAAGGCGATTCCATCGGCGTTGCCGAGCAGGTCGATGGCATCCTTGCCGGTCTCCTGCCCGCCCAGCACGAGGACCAGGGGTACTTTGTCGCCGACGTCGACCTCGGGCCGCAGGACGCGCATGTTGACTTCGAGACCGGTCGAGGACCGGAGGCGCACGCTGTAACTGCGGTCGATGGGGCGTTCCTCCTCGATGACTTCGACGTCGCGAATGTCACCAATACGATCGATGAAATAATCATGGCGAGGAACACCCAGGTAGACGCCATAAGAGACCACGACCACGAGGATCACTCCGACGACGAGTGTCACGATGCGACGTTTCATAGAACTATCTTATCAGCACCGCAGCGTGCGTAGAGTACGCTGCGCCTAACCGATTTCTCCTAGTGGTTTGCCGTAATAGCCTGCCGGGGACGGCTGGGAGACCATTTTGAGAGCAGCAAGCTCCGCAACCAGGGTACTTAAGTCCATGAAAAATCAGTATGTTTATTCATTTATCGATGGTGATGGCCAGAACAAGAAACTGCTTGGCGGCAAGGGCGCAAATCTCTGCGAAATGACCCAGATCGGCATCAATGTGCCGCCCGGCTTCGTCATAACGACCGAGGCCTGCCTCGATTACCTCGAAAAGAACGAGCTTCCGAAGTATCTGCTCGAGCAAATACAGGACCAGATCAACCGTCTCGAACAAACAACAGGCAAGACCTTCGGCGCAGGACCCGATCCACTGCTCGTATCCGTCCGTTCGGGATCCGCGCTGTCCATGCCCGGCATGATGGATACGATTCTCAATCTTGGCCTGAACGAGGAAACGCTCGGCGGATTGATTGAGCAAACCGGCGACGAGCGGTTCGCCTACGATGCTTATCGCCGCTTCATTCAGTTGTTCGGCAAGGTTGCGCTCGGCATCGATGACGAACACTTCGATGAATACTTCGAAGCGGTCAAGAACCGCGAGGGTGTGAAAGCCGATGTCGGACTCAGCGCCGAGCATCTCAGGGAAATCAGCGAAAAGTTCCTGGTGGTTGTAAGGCGTGAGACAGGTAACGAGTTTCCACAAGATGTTGTGACGCAGCTGCAGCTCGCTATCGAGGCGGTGTTCCGTTCCTGGATGGGCAAACGGGCGGTCGACTATCGCCGTGAATTCCACATCACGCCCGAAATGGCCAATGGCACGGCAGTCAATGTCTGCACAATGGTCTTCGGTAACATGGGCGATGATTGCGCAACCGGCGTCGGGTTCACCCGAAATCCGGGCACCGGGGACAACGAGATGTTCGGCGAGTATCTCGTCAACGCGCAAGGCGAGGACGTCGTAGCCGGCATCCGCACGCCGAAGCCGTTGCAGCAAATGGAAGGCGAGATGCCGGAACAGTACGAGCAACTCGTCGAATTGCGGAACAGGCTCGAGTCTCACTACCAGGAAATTCAGGACTACGAGTTCACGATCGAGAAGGGCACGCTCTACTGCCTGCAGACGCGCAATGGCAAGATGAACGCGTCGGCGACCGTCAAAACCTCGGTCGATATGTTCGGCGAAGGGTTGATTACCAAGGAACAGGCGCTCCTGCGCGTCAACCCCGAGTTGCTCGAGCAGTTGTTGCATCCGAGCCTCGACCCGCTGGCAGCAGTCGACCCGATCGCAGCCGGGCTGCCGGCGTCGCCGGGCGCAGCATCAGGCAAATGCGTCTTCGATGCTGACCTGGCCGAAAAGCTCGGCCGTGGTGGCGAGCAGGTCATTCTCGTGCGCGAGGAGACCCGGCCCGAGGATATTCACGGGTTCTTCGCTTCCGAGGGCATTTTGACGAGCCGCGGCGGCAAGACTTCGCACGCGGCCGTTGTAGCGCGCGGCATGGGTAAGCCCTGTGTGGCGGGCGCCGAGGGAATCGACGTCGACGTGTCGCTGCGCCTGGCCCGCGTTGGTGACAAGCTCATTCACGAAGGCGACGTAATTACGCTCGACGGTGCTACCGGTAATGTTTATCTCGGTGCGGTACCGACGCTCGACGCGGAGTTTTCCGAGGACCTCAAGACGCTATTGGCGTGGGCCGACCAAGCATCGAGCATGAAGGTTATGGCCAATGCGGATACGCCGGAAGCCGCCAGGAAGGCGCGGGAATACGGCGCGATGGGAATAGGGCTCTGCCGTACCGAGAGAATGTTCAACGCGAGCGACCGCTTGCCGATCGTGATTGACATGATTCTTGCAAAGGACGTTGAAGAGCGGCAAAGCGCTCTCGACAAGCTATTGCCAATCCAGCGGCAGGACTTCATCGATCTCTTTACGGTGATGGCACCGGATCCGGTCACGATTCGTTTGCTCGACCCGCCGATGCACGAATTCCTGCCGACGGAACATCAGTTACTCGATCAGATCGAAACCTTGCGCACGTATCGCGATGTGGTCAGGGGTCGACAGACCGCGATAGCGTCGATCGAAGGCGTAGCGCCGCTTCCCGAAGCATTCACGGAGCTCACCGAAGAGCACGTCATGGATGCCCTGGCCAAGAAAGAACGCATGTTGAACAAGGTGCGTGAGCTTCAGGAGACAAATCCGATGCTGGGCCACCGCGGNNGCGGCGCATTGCGCGAAGGAAAATATCGACGCACAGCCCGAGATCATGGTGCCGCAGGTCATCACGTCGCAGGAGCTCGCACATGTCAAGAGTACCGTGGATGAGTTGAAAGCGCGGCTCGAGGCCGAAAACAATGTCGAACTCAAATTCCGTTTCGGCACGATGATCGAGACGGTTCGGGCATGCATGCGGGCCCGGCAGCTTGCGGCCGACGTCGAGTTCTTCTCGTTCGGAACGAACGACCTGACCCAGGCCGTGTTCTCGTTCTCGCGCGAGGACGCCGAAAACAAGTTCCTGCCGATGTACAACGAGTCAGGAATTCTGCAGGACAATCCGTTCGAGGTGCTCGACATCCAGGGCGTCGGTCAGCTTATCGAAATGACCGTGCAGAGCGGCAGGGCGGTGCGCGAAGACCTCAAGATCGGCATCTGTGGCGAGCAGGGGGGTCATCCCGAGACGATCCGATTCTGCCACCACGTGGGGCTCAACTACGTATCGTGTTCCGCGCCGCGCGTGCCTGTAGCACGGCTCGCGGCTGCGGCTGCGAAGTTGCGGGCCAGGGACTTCGTTGGCGTAATCCGACCCGCAGCCTAATCCGGCTGCAGCTCGCCGAACTGGAGTTCGGCGAGCTTCGCGTACAGTGAGTCACGGCCAACGAGCTCGTCGTGGGTTCCAATATCGATAATCTTGCCGTGGTCCATGACCACGATGCGCGTGGCTTTGAGGACTGTCGCCAGCCTGTGCGCGATGATCAGTGTCGTGCGGCCTACCATCAGTTTCTCGAGGGCTTCCTGGACAATTTTTTCGCTGGCCGCGTCGAGTGAACTCGTGGCCTCGTCGAGTAACAGGATAGGCGGATCCTTGAGAATGGCTCGTGCAATGGCAACACGTTGGCGCTGCCCCCCGGACAAGCGGGCGCCACGTTCGCCGAGGTAGGCATCGTAGCCTTCAGGCAGATGGCGAATGAAGTGATCGGCGGCCGCAGCTACCGCCGCCGCCTCAATCTCCTGGTCACTGGCGCCCGGCCTGCCATAGCCGATATTTTCCCGCGCCGTTGTACCGAAAATGACGGTTTCCTGGGGTACGAGACCAATGCGTGCGCGTACGTCCTCGGGCGCCGCCTGGCCAATATCAACGCCATCCACGCGGACCGTCCCCGAACTGGGATCGTAAAAACGCAGCAGTAACTTGAACAGGGTACTCTTGCCGGCGCCGGACGGTCCGACAATGGCTACGGTTTCACCGGGCTCGATGTCGAGACAGAAGTTTTCGATCGCCGACGTGTCGGGCCGTGACGGGTAGCGAAATGAAACCTTGTCAAAACTGATCCGTCCCTGGCTCGGGTCGGGTAGCGGCACCGGGTCGGGCGGGGCGACGATGGCCGGCTCCGCGGTAAGCAGTTCCACGAGACGTTCCATTGCACCGGCTGCACGCTGTACCTCGCCCCACATTTCGCTGAGTCCGGCGGCAGCCGCGGCCGCAAATATCGCATAGAGAAGAAACTGGCCAAGCTGTCCCCCGGTCATCTCACCTGCCATGACAGATCGGGTGCCAAGCCAGAGAACGAACGTGATCGCACCGAATATGAAAAGGATCGCAATGCCGGTCAGGAGCGCTCGAACGCGTATTCGTTTGACGGCCGTCTGGAAAGCGGCCTGGACGGCGTCATTGAAGCGGGAGCTTTGCAGGGACTCCAGCGTAAATGCCTGCACCGTCGCAATCGCATTCAGGGTCTCGTCAGCGAGGCCGCTCGTATCCGCAACGCGATCCTGACTCGCGCGGGACAATTTCCGTACGCGGCGACCAATCATGATGATCGGCACGATAACAAGCGGCAGCAACAACAGGATCATGCCGGCGAGGCGAGGGCTCGTGACTGCCAGCATGACGACGGCGCCGACGAGGTTAAGCGACGCCCGCAGCGCAATAGACAGCCCGGCTCCGGAGATCGACTGGATCAGGGTCGTATCGGTCGTGAGCCGTGACAGGACCTCGCCGGTCTTCGTGATTTCGAAAAATGTACGGTCGAGCCGCACAACATGACGGTAGACGGCATCGCGAATATCGGCGACCACACGTTCCCCAAGCCAGGTTACGAGATAGAAGCGCAATGCCGAGAACAGCCCGAACGCCATCGCAACCACAAACAAACCCAGGAAGTAGCGATCAATGCTGGAGGCGCGGTCCGCGAGCATCCCTGCGTCGATCAGGTAGCGAATGGCAACCGGTAACGTCAGCTGGGCAGCGGATGCCAGTACCAGGGCGATCAGTGCGAGGTACAGCGTGCCGAGATATGGCCGGATGAACGGCGCAAGCGCACGGAGCGGTTTGAGAGTTGCGCCCTTTGGCCGCTCGGAGGTCTCCGTCATAAGCCGGAGTGTATCCGCTTAGCCCCGTCGTTGTCCGTAATCGTCCACCGCATGTCGCAACAAGAAACGAGGGCCGGACGGCCGGAAATCCCGCGATTTTGGCCATTTTTCCGGCACCGCCCTTATAATGGCGCGCGCTCCGCATACCGGATACCAACGAACGAAGAAGAAAGAAGCATGAGCACAGCCAAGATTATCTACACGAAAACCGACGAAGCACCGGCCCTGGCGACCTATTCGCTGTTGCCAATCGTCAAGGTGTTCACAGATGCGGCCGGAGTCGAAGTCGAGACGCGTGACATATCACTGGCGGGGCGCATTCTCGCCAATTTCCCCGAGAACCTGGATGACGGCCAACGCATCGGCGATGCGTTGGCCGAGCTCGGGGAACTTGCCAGGACTCCCGACGCGAACATTATCAAGCTGCCGAACATCAGCGCATCGATCCCGCAACTCATGGCCGCTATCGCCGAGCTTCAGTCGCAGGGTTTCGACGTGCCGGATTACCCGGAAGAACCGCAGACTGGCGCCGAGCGCGACACTGCAGCAAGGTATGCGAAGATTCTCGGCAGTGCTGTAAACCCGGTCCTGCGCGAGGGCAACTCTGACCGGCGGGTCGCGGCCGCCGTCAAGGCTTATGCCAAGGCAAACCCGCATTCGATGGGTGAGTGGAGCCCAGACTCGAAGTCCCGGGTCGCGCACATGAGCGATCGCGACTTCTATTCGAGCGAGCAGTCCGCGATTGTTGCAGCTGACGGCAACCTGCGTATCGAGCTCGCGACGGCGGATGGTACGACCGTCCTGCGAGAGGCCGTGGCCGTGCTGCAAGGCGAAGTCGTCGATGCGACACGTATGGACTGCAAGGCGTTGCGAGCATTTTTCGACAAGCAGATCGACGCTGCGAAGAACGAGGGCGTGCTCTGGTCGCTGCACGTCAAGGCAACCATGATGAAGGTTTCGGATCCGATCATATTCGGCCATGCCGTTCGCGCTTATTACGATGACGTGTTCGAAAAACATGGTGGTCTCTTCGACGAGCTCGGCATCGACGCCAACAATGGTATCGGGGATGTCTACGCCAAGATCGGGACCCTGCCCGACGACAAGCAGGCCGAAATCGAGGCGGACATACAGGCGATGTATCCAAAGCGCCCTGCGATGGCGATGGTCGATTCGGACAAGGGCATTACGAACCTGCATGTGCCGAGCAACGTCATCATCGACGCGTCGATGCCGGCCGCGATCCGCTCCTCGGGCAAGAGCTGGGGGCCGGACGGCAAGTTGCACGACGCGGTCTACACGATTCCGGATCGCTGCTATGCCGGGATCTACCAGGTGGTCATCGACGACTGCAAGCGCCACGGAGCGTTCGATGTCACAACAATGGGCAACGTGTGCAACGTCGGGCTCATGGCGCAGAAGGCCGAGGAATACGGCTCGCACGACAAGACCTTCGAAATTTCCGCAGCCGGCGTAGTCAGGGTTGTCGACAGTGATGACAATGTCCTGCTGCAACACGACGTATCGGAAGGTGATATCTGGCGCATGTGCCAGACAAAAGACCTGCCGATCCGCGACTGGGTCAGGCTGGCGGTACTGCGTGCCAGACAGACCGGCGCGACGGCAATTTTCTGGCTCGACGCCAACCGTGCCCATGACAACAACCTGATCAATCTCGCGCAGCGATATCTCGAAGAGCACGACACCGATGGCCTGGACATTCGCATTCTCTCGCCGGCTGAGGCGATGACGGCAACCCTCGAACGAGTCCGCAAAGGCGAGGACACGATTTCGGTGACGGGCAATGTCCTGCGTGACTACCTGACCGACCTTTTCCCGATACTCGAACTCGGGACGAGCGCCAAGATGTTGTCGATCGTGCCGCTGCTGGCCGGCGGCGGTCTTTACGAAACGGGCGCGGGAGGCTCTGCGCCGAAGCACGTGCAGCAGTTCCTCGCCGAAGGGCACCTGCGCTGGGATTCGCTGGGCGAATACCTCGCATTGGCCGTGTCGATCGAGGACCTGGCCGAGAAGACGGGCAACGACAAGGCGAGAGCCGTTGCCGCAGCACTCAATGAGGCGAACAACCGCTATCTGGCCGAGAACCGGGCGCCATCGCGCAAGGTCAACGAACTCGACAACCGCGGCAGCACGTTTTACCTCACGATGTACTGGGCCGAAGCCATGGCTGCGCAGCGCGATGACGCCGAACTCGCCGGGCGATTCGCACCCGTTGCCGAGGCCCTCGCGTCGAGCGCCGACACGATCGTTGCCGAACTCGAGGCGGCCCAGGGCGAGCCGGTCGATATCGGCGGGTATTATCGGCCCGATGACACGAAAGCATCGAAAGCCATGCGCCCGAGTGATACGTTCAATGCGGTCATCGACAACCTGTAAAGCGAGCAAGGCATGGCCGGCGCCTATTCGTTCATAAGAGAGCTGCGACGCCGCAAGGTCTTCAAGGGCGCTGCCCTGTACCTCGTGGGTGCCTGGCTCGTATTGCAGGTTGCCGACGTTGTCGCCGAGCCCGCGGGGCTGCCGCCGTGGACGATGACGGCGCTGCTGTATCTCGCGGCGATCGGCTTCCCGGTAGCCGTGTTCCTGGGTTGGCGCTACGAGATCGGCGAGCACGGCCTCGTGCGCACGGCGCCGGCGCGGGCAGCCGATGACGCGGACCTGTCGCTGCAGCGCAGCGACTACGTGATGATCGGGGTATTCCTCGTCGTCGCAGGGCTGGCGGCCTGGCAACTCCTGCCGCAGGTCATCGAGGATGCGGAGCAGTCCGTCACGATCGCCGGCGATTTCGTCGTGCACCGCAACTCGGTCGCCGTGTTGCCGTTCCAGGACTACAGCCCCAACGCCGATCACAGCTACCTGTCGAACGGCCTCGCCGATAACGTCACCCACGTCCTCGGCCAGGTCGAAGGCCTGCTCGTGACGGCGCGCACGTCGGCCCAGGCGTTTCGCGAGACGACACTGACCGCGTTCGAGATTGCCCGGGAGCTGCGCGTTGCCCACTTTCTCGAGGGCAGCGTGCAGCGGCAAGGTGAGGAAGTGCGCGTGCTGGCGCGACTCGTTTCGTCCGAGAATGGCTCGGAACTGTGGTCGCGGACTTTCGACCGGCCGGTTGCCGACATTTTCGAAATCCAGGACGAGATTGCCGTCGAGGTCGTCAATGCCCTGAACGACGTTTTGCAGCAGGACGAGGCCGTTCTCAAGGAGGAGTACCGTCCCGACCTCGCGGCCTACGAACAGGTCGTGCTGGGCAAGCAGGAGCTCGACACGCACACCGTGGACGGCGCGATGAGAGCCTGGGACCACTTCAGCAAGGCGATCGAGATCGACCCGGATTATGCGATGGCCTACGTTCACAAGGCGGATGTGCTCAATCTGCGTGACGATCTGTCTATGGAGGAGCGCAACGAGCAGCGCCGGGACCTCATCGACAGGGCGCTCGAGCTCGATCCGCTGTCGGCCGATGCGCTCGTACACCTTGCGCTCTTCTATCGGTTCGATGATGAGCTCGAGAAAGTCGGGCCAACGTTGGAACGAGCGATCGAACTCAACCCGAGTCTCGTCGATGCACGCGTCGCCTACTCGTACAGGCTGTTCGCCAGCGGCGACAACGACGGCGCTCTCGAACAGGCCCGAATCGCCGCGGAACTCGACCCGCGCAACGAAAGCGTAATGATGGCGCTGGCAAACGCCTACTGGAGCGTGGCGCGCGCCGAGGAGGCGATTGCTATCCTCAAGGACCTGATGCGACAGGACCCGTCGAACCCGAGCGCTTACCAGGGCCTGTCACGCTGGTACATGCAGATGGGCAAACCCGGGCAGGCCATGCGCTATAGACAGGCATTGCTCGAACTGGACCCCCAGAGCCAGCGGCGCCAGGCCGCCGTATGTGACATGCATTACCAGCTTTGGGACCAGGAAACAGCATTCGCCTGCACCGAGGCGTACCTCGAGCGGTTTCCCGACGATCTGGACGCGAAGAAAAACCTGTTGTGGTTTCGGGATGGTCCCGACGCTGCCGAACCGCTGTTCCGGGAACAGATCGAAGCCGAGCCCTGGTTCGAATATCGCAAGGTCCAGTATGCGAATTTCCTGAGCTGGGAGCGGCGCCATGCCGAGGTGATCGACGTTGTCGAAGCAGCCTACCCGCAGCTGGCGGGCAACGCGCCCGAGATCGACGACTGGACCTCGTGGCCGGCGCGCCTGCTTGCCCAGGCCTATGTAGAAACGGGGGAAAAGGACAGGGGACTGGCGCTGCTCGCCGAGATCGAGCGGGCCGTTCAGCGCATGCGCAAGCTGCAGGGCACGGGCTGGGTTGCCGGCCACGAGGACGCACAGATTTACGCCATACGCGGCGAGAAGAACCGAGCGCTGGACGCCCTCGAAGCGGCTATCGATGCGGGCTGGATGTTCTACTCCTACGGCCTCGAAAACGACCCGAGTTTCGATGCGTACAAGGACGACCCGCGTTTTCTCACAATCGTGCAGAAGCTGCGCGATCGCATGGCACAGGAACGCCAGTGGTACCAGGACCACAAGGACGACGCGCTTTACTGATCAGGCAGCCTTGGCGTATTTGTGCAGGGCTTCGAAAACCTTCGCGTTGGGGCAGAAGTCGTTGCTGCCTTTCTCCTTGCCTTCGAGCCAGCGCTCGCAGACACCTTCGGCATTGCAGGTGCGACAGCGTTGGCGAACTTCGCGCATGATGGTGGGGATTTCGTTACTCGCTGCGATCGCGGGGTCGAGCCCGACCGATTCGAGCATGCTGCGCATGCGCCGCTCGGAACCGTTGGCAAGGTACGAGCGGAAGACGAGGACGATGAGAACCGCGATACCGGCCATTGCGATGCCGATAAAGCTCTGAATGACAGACGTATCCATAGTTGGCCTCCCGTAGAGACTCTTTCCCCACTATAGGCCCGTCACTGCACGAGCAAACTACGTAATTTCCGATGCTGAGTTGCGGCGTTTTCAGGGGGCGCCACAGGTAAAGGAATCATCCTCGGGACGACACGCCTCGGGCCAGCCGACTTCGCGCCAGTATTCGACAAAACCGAACTCCTCGACGTAGTCGCGAAATCGCGGGTCGGCCCACACGTTTCCGCAATCTGCGCCCCAGGAATTAGCCCAGAACCACTGGCGATAGCGATTTTCTGCCTTGACGTAGTCGATCAGTTCGAAAAACAACGGCGTCAGGTGATCATAATTACATGCCGAGCCATTAAACCAATTGAGGAAGTCGCCTTGCTCGCGCACCTTGGTCAGGGCCATGTCGATCGCCGCGGCGGCCTCGGACTCATTTGCAGGTGTTCTGTAGAACTGGCGGAAGAACTCTTCCCAGCCCTCGAACAGCATGTAATCGAAGGGTGGGGGGAAGACACCAGGGAGTGCGGCAACGATGCAATCGAGGTCCTGTCGGTCGCAGGCGTCGAGGGGAATCAGCTGCCTGGCAAAATTCGGCCCCGTGTAGCCGAGCTCGGTCGCCAGGTCCCTCATAGCGGCCGATTCCTCGAGACTGTAGTGTTGCAGCGCCGACGCGTATTCCCTGATGGACCGGACCGATAGCGGGTTACGTTCGTAGTTGCTGCGCGCGATCGCCAACGACCGGTCGAAATGACCCGTTGCGCGATAGTGAAAAGCCAGTCGCTGGTAGTTCTCGCCCCGCTGCGGCTCCATGTCGATGAACGCGGTGAGCTGCCGGTGCTCGCTGATCCAGCGATTGGGATGATCGTACTGGTTGGGTGTCAGATTCATCGCTTCGCCCAGCGTTGGACAGTACTGCAGGGCCAGTTGGCTGAGCCGAGTTCCCTCCTCGCGCGCGTTCGGGATCGCGTTCTGGCGGTCGTAGGTGACCTGGTAGAGCTGGGCCCAGGCGAGCCCGGAATAGGCCTCGGCAAATTCCGGAAAGTCGGCGATCAGTTCTTTGTAATACCGGATCGCGTCGCGCAATTTCTCCTGCGCATCTTCTGTGAGAGTGCGCAACTCGGTGAAATAGCGCGCAGTATAGAACTTCTCGATAGCGGCGGGATCTTTCGGCATCCAACAGCGCGCTGCGGCGACCTCGGCAACCGGAATGGCGTCTTCGCCGGCGCCAAGAAGCGATTCGATCGAGATGGCGATGTCTTCCTGGATCGACACGAGGTTCTCGAGCTTGTCCTCGATAACGTAACTCCACAGTGTCATGCCCACGCGATCGAAAAGCTGCAGGTCGATACGCAGGCTCCCGCCTTTAGCAGCTATCGTTCCGGCCAGAACATGCGCCACGCTGAGTCGCTCCGCGACCGCGGATGCCTCGAGACCCTGCAGCACCGGTGACGCGGCGCTCTCGAAGCCGATCACGTCGATCGACTTCGACTTCATGAGCAGGCTGTTGACCTCGGACGCAAGTGCGCGTGACAGGCTTTCTTCGGTGACGTCGCCCGAATGTGCGAATGGCATTACGACGATGCTCGTTTTCGTGTGAACGACCTGTGGCAGGTTGCGCAGTACCCAGGTACTCGCGCCGGCGGCAATGAGGACGATCATTATGATGTCGGTCGCGAGCCGGCCGCGTGTGTACTTCGTCCACGGGTGTTCGAAGAACCAGGCAATAATCAGAGTGATGGGGAACAGCCCGATACCGGCGACGACAGCCCATCGGACGGGTTCGTCGACGACGCCGATGTAAGGGAGCACGACGTCGGCGACCTGCACGAGCAGCCAGAAGACCAGCACATGCACGATTCCTGCGCGAATGACGCTGCGGCGCTGCAATTCTGAAAAGAATTTCGCGAGTCTCGACATCCCCGTTTCCTTTTTGTTGCTTATTACAAATCAGTCGCGATTTTACTGGCGGGCAGTTTACCAGTCGCCAAGCGGATCGAGCAGCCGCGCTTCGTTCAACAGGGCGTTGGCGTGTTGCGGCTCGCTGCTCTGCGCGGCGGCCCGGTTGTGCAGGGCCGCCGCATTGGGGTACTGATGCAACAGCTCGTCACCGATGAACTCCTGCGTGTTGAGGAGCCGCATCAGCTCCCAATCCGGCGCAAAGGGGCACAGTCGCTGAGCATTGCCAAGATACTGCATCGCAACCTGCTGCATGACTGGACGTTGCGGGGCAGGCGCACTGGCGATATCCCTGAAAATGAGTTTTGCGCGCGCAAGCTGCAGCATTCCAGAGTCGTCGAACCTTGCGACGAAGTCGGCGAGGTCGAGGGTCGTGTCGCCGCTGTCGACGGCGGCGATGGCATACAACGCATCGCGGTTGTCGGGGTAGGTGCAGTCGCCAATGATCTTCCTCACATCATCGAGACCATCGGCCGGTAGCGGAAGCTGTGGCCAGAGCTCGGCCAGTACCCGGTTTTGCAGCTGCGCCTGGTCGAGCAGGCGCTCCTCCAGTGTCGCGCCATGAACAATCTGCCCGTCGTCCGCAAAGACCTGCACGTTGAGGCGGACCCGGGAGTCGAGCTGGGCAGTAGTGCCGCTTAGCACGAAGTCCGCGCCGAGTAAGGTCGCCTTTTCAGCCAGGGACATACCCTCGAGCCTGTCGCTGAATGAGCTGGACGTTTCGATAACCCTTATTTCCGGTCGCGTCGCGAGCGCGGTGCGCAGGCGAAGAGCGACGTGTCTTCCGAGATTGTCGCTGTCGGGACGCAGGTCGGTGGCCTCGATACGAAGCACGGCGATGGTCGGGCGTGTAAATGACGTGAACCAGTGCTGCCAGGTGAAAAGAGCGGCAGTCCCGGTGATTGCTATGATGATAAAAAGGTCACCGGCGATCGCCGTCNNGGCAGACCAATGGCGCCAAGCAGGATGATCCAGCGGACCAGCTGCTCGGAAATGATGTCAGCGTTGGCGAGCAGGTCGGCCGCTTGCAGCACTACCCAGAGGAGCGCCACATAAAGCAGTGTCGTGCGAATGACGCGACGCTCTTTGAGATTCTCGAGGAAAGACCGCTTGCTCATCGCGTGGCAGTTTGCCGCCTGGATTAATTGAAGACGTCGAAAATATGGCTGTACTTTACGATGAATTCCCGGCCGGTTGGCGGTGCGCCAACGGACCTCTCATCGACTTCATTGTAGACGAGGAACAGGCCGGAGTTGGCCGTTTGCAGCCAGGAAAACCGGATGTTGGTGCCGATCGAGTCTGTCTGTTCGTTGTACTGGATCAGGGCCTGGAGTTGTATCTTGGGCGTAAAAGAGTATGAAAGGCGCAACTGTGCAAGGTTGGCGGTAAAGTCGCCGTTCTCATAGGGCAGGTCGAATTTGTTATAGCTGATCGAAAGTGAAGAGCGGAAAGTTTCATCGATCCGGTATTCAACTGATGGCTGCAAACTGATTTGATCACCTCCAAATCGGCCACCAACCGTAGCGTTCAATCCGTAGCTCAGCGGTTGTGATTGATCACTGCTGCCGCTAAACCTGATCTGCGTGTGGTCGTATGTGCCGGGCGGAACGAACACACCATCCACGATCTCGAAGGCATCGATCACGCCCTCCCTCGTTCGTTCCAGAATGTACCGAGTCTCCGCACCTGAACGAAATACAATCGGGAGGTCGGCATGAAAGGTCCGTGACTCATCGAAGCCATCAAACTTCTGGTAGTTCCGGATCGAAATGTGTGGTCTTAGCTCGAGAATCCGGACCCAGTCTTCATTTCGTATTCGTCTCAGCAGGAACAGGTTGACGAACCGATAGTCGGTCCGCGCCAGGAAACCGACCTCCGGATTGAAATTCTCCTCGACCTCCCTGTAACCCAGCCGGAAATCCCACAAAGCCGAGCTGTATTCGCCTTCCGCGGAGAAAGCTTGATCATTGCCGCTCAGTCCGGGCGTATCGGTGCGGGCGACCCAAGCACTCAATGAAATGTGATCACCAATACCCCAGCGTCCGTCGATTGCATAGGCTCGATTCTTGTCTTCGGATTGCGGGAGGAGGTACGAGCCATCGCCTTCGCGGTCGGTGAAAATGATGCCGATGGATGATCGGTTCGGCAGCTCCTGACGGATCCGGGCGACCGTAAACTTGTTGCCAGGCGCAACATCCTCCACGGCGTCGGTTTGCATGTGAAGCAGCCCGACATTGGTCGATCCGCCAATCTTTCCGGACAGCCGCAAGCCGCCATCGACCGGGATGACCTCTCCGTCGTCGGAAATGCCGATGCGCCGGCTGAAAAAGATCTGGGCCGACTGCAAGTCGCCGACATCGAATATGCCAGCGTTCTCGAGGAAAAATGGTCGTTTCTCGGGGAAGAACAGGTTGAAGCGATCGAGATTGACCTGCTGCACATCGGCCTCGACCTGTGCGAAATCCGTGTTGTAGGTTGCATCGAGCGTGAGGCTCGGCGTAATCGAGTACTTGATGTCGATGCCGAATTCAGTGTCGGTTTGGGTGCCGTCGATGTCACCGCCTCGGTTGGCGTTCGCGAGACCGTATGGCGTGATCTGCAGGTTGCGCTGCGGCGGAGGCTCGATGCCCTGGAGTGTACCGGCTTCCGACACACGATACAGGGTACGGTTACGATCGAGCGGCGACCAGAAGGCGACCTCATTGTTGCGCCGAATATTCCGCTGGAAATTGATGCCCCAGTCCTGAACATCACTATTATCGTAACGCAGCGAGCGAAACGGAATCTCGAACTCGGCGCTCCAGCCGTAATCTCCAACTTTCGACTTGACCTGCCAGGTCGCATCCCAATTCAGGTTGATGCCCCCGACGCCGAACAAAATATTCCCACTCGCGCCTTCGCCCGTTACCTGCCCGTCGTACTCGATACCGGCGGCGTTGGTGCCGAACACAAAGCCGTTTTGTCGATCGAGCATTCCGTCGATAATGAAAAGAAACGCATCCGTATTATCGAGACTCGAGTCGCGCCGGCTGTCAGTGATGATGATGCCGTCAGGATCGTCATCATAGGCAACAACGCCCACATACAGGTGCTCATCAGTAAATCCAATCAGGACCTCGGTATGCTGGCTCGAGGGTTGGCCGTCATCCGGACGGTTTTGCCAGAAACCCGATGCCGGAATAGCTCCGGACCAGGCCGCATCGTCGATGACTGCGCCGTCGATCGCCGGTGGTGCTGCAAGGGCGTATGCACTCATTTCAGGCGGCGAGTCTGGACGCTCCTGGGAACTTGCCGGCGTGGCGCAGATCAACAATAAAGCTATACTGGCGACTGCGATTTTCACTGTCGTAAATACTGACACAATATGAAAAGTCGTTGCATTGTGCTGATTGCGTACGTAACGCTTGCCGGATGCGCCGCCGATCCGGCAAACGAGACGTATTACGATCCACTCGAGGATTACGAGGAGATCGACGCAACGACTGTCCTGGACGCGCCGGGCCCGGTGCCAGGATCCGTCGCGCCCGAGCGGCTCTTTCAGGTCCAGCGCGGCGAATACCTCGTCGAACTGCTCGGTTGCGGTGCCTGCCATACGGACGGAGCCCTGGAAGGCGTTCCGGACTTTGATAAATCTCTTGCCGGTTCACGTATCGGTATCGCGTATAACAACCCGCTGGGTATCGATAAGCCCGGCGTCCTCTATCCGCCGAATATTACGCCCGATGAGGAAACCGGCATCGGTACCTGGAGCGACACCCAGATCGAGCGGGCGATTCGCGCGGGTCTCGGCAGGCACGCGGGCAGGCGCATAGCAGTGATGCCATGGCAGGGTTACGCGAAGATAACCCAGGAAGACGTCGACGCAATTGTCGCCTATCTGCGCAGTATCAAGCCCGTGCGGCACAAGGTGCCCGACGAAGTGCTGCCGGGCAAGACCGCCGAATATCCGTTCGTCTACTTTGGTGTTTACCGAAGCCGGGCCGCCGACTAGTCTTTCTCCACAGCCAGCAGCTGCAGAGCGGCGTTGACCGCGATGCGGTGTATCCCGGTGTCGAGCCGGGCCGTGTTGTCGAACTGGTGATGCTTGTTCCAGCCGCTGAGCAGGGCGTCCTGAACAGCATCCTCGGCCATGTCCCGGTTACGCGTTATCTTCAGGCACGCGGCGAACCAGCGATCTGATCGACTCGAGATCGCCTCGTGAAAATCCGCCTGGGTCGGCAGGCCCGCAGTCTGCAATATCGCCACCATCGGACATTGGATGCACCAGGCTCGCACTTGGTTAGCATGCTCGCCAGCCAATTGGCCGCCAGAGCGGGTATAGTCGACGCTTCACCACAGTTAGGAGCAATGCGATGCGTCCGGCAGCCCTTCTAGTAACGATTGTTGCAGTTTCGTGGATATCTCCCGCACAGGCGGACACTGTCACGATCGCGAAGTCCGTCCCGTTCGCCGCGGACAGCGGCGCCTCCGACAACGTCAAGGAAGAATGTGAGATGCAAACCCGTCTGCCCGAATACATCAGGAAAGAGGGCAAACGCAAGGTGGACGTGGAACTGGCCGAAGGGCCCCTGGACGATGTGGCAGGAAAGGTGCTGCATCTCGAGATCACCAATGTATTCGCCCCGGGCGGCGGCGCTTACAGCGGTTCCAAGAGCGTGATCGTAGCCGGCGAACTCAAGGAAGATGGCGCGGTGATCGCGTCAATGACCGTTCGTCGGCATTCGTTGATCGGCATGATGCCGGGTACGTGCTCGATCATGAAGCGCATCGTCAAGAAGTTAGGCGAGGATATCGCGACCTGGCTGGCCGCGCCGACGATGGATGCCGAGCTGGGGGACCTCGAGGATGACGAGGACGACGAAGACGAAAGCGAGGAGGCGCAAGAAGGTTAGGGGGCGCCTGATTGGCTAGAGCGGAAGTTCGGCCGCAATCTCGTCCCATAGCGGTTTCCAGGTGGTCCACTTGTGGCCACCCTCGCGCGTATAGACGCCCGCAGGCCGGATAACGTCGATCAGCCTGTCGTAGCCCTCGGCCATACCGTCCGACAGCCCATAGCCCAGGATTAGCGGGGTCACTCCCGAGTTGCGCCTGGCGTCACGGATCCACGTCCATATGGCGATCTCGTAGTCTTTCAGACCTTCGCCTTCGCCATTCCATTCCTCGAGCGGGCCGCTTTCCACGATCGTTTCGATCGCGCTGCGGTCGCCGAGGAACGGGGCCAGCAGAATAACGCCATCGACCTGTTCCGGATACTCCGACGCATAAAGTAGCGAGCCGAGGCCGCCCATCGAAATGCCCAGCATCCAGATCTTCGAGTAGCCGGCGGCTATTGCCGGAGCAACGATGTCTTCATGCAGGCGGTCGAGCAGCGAGCGCTGCATGTAATAACCGAGATGGGCATCGACCGCGATCGTATCGAATCCGTTGCGCTGCCCGGCGACCTCGAAGCCCTCGCGAATGAACGCGTCTGCGCGGTCGCCCCGACCGGGCAACATGACGACGAGCGTATTGTTCCGGCTTGCCGGATTGACGGTTTCCACGGAGGGAATCGGAACCTCGGTAGGCGCCATGCCGAAACACCCCGCCAGTGGCAACAAGAGAAACAGCATGCTTACCCGGTAAAAGGCCGTCATTTCGCTTCGTCTCCAGTCTCGAGTCCGGTAAACATACCAATCATTCCCGATCGCCCGGTTCCCGGGATACAACATGAAACACTTACCGGACTGCGGCGTACTCCGCGATCACCGTTGCATCATCGGCCGCGATGAAGGCGCCGTCGTCCGGGCGCCAGTGGCGCATCAGGATCTCGGTCGCCGGCCGGCCCAATGTGGCAATACCGATCAATCCCTGCCCGAGCCCAACAAGGCTCAGCCCGCCGAGGTCGTCGCCGACCTCGAGCACCTCGATCTCCGGCGGTGTCACGGCGCATTGGAGACTGTCGAGACCGCCGGCAAGACCGGTACCGATCGCCTTGAGCCAGGCCTCTTTGAGCACCCAGAGCATGTAGAAACGATCCTTCGGCTGGTCCGCCAGCCAACGGGACTCACGAGCGGAAAAAAACCGGCCGGCGATTCCCGCGGTGTTACGCTCTCGTCCGGGAAACTCGATATCAATGCCGATTGCTCCATCGTCGGCGACGGCACAGGCAACGAAGTTGCCGCTGTGGGAAATACTGATCGCCGGCCCGTCCACGCAAAAAGGCTTTCCGTGGTCACCCTTGCGGAACTCGAATGAACCACCGGGCTCGCCGGTGACGTCCTCGAGCAGGGCCCGCAGTAAGGAACGGGACAGCAGGAACTGCTTCCTTCTCGACGACGACGTAAAATCATTCGCGCGTTCGAGCTCGGCGGCAGACAGGTATCGGGTCGGTGGATCGTCCACCAATTCGGCGAAGGCGATGCTTATCATCGATGTCGTCAATCGTGACGGCGCAGGATGATTGACGTATTGATGCCGCCGAACGCGAAGTTGTTGTTCATCACGTACTCTGTATTGATGTCGCGGCCACCCTCGCGGATATAGTCGAGCGATGCGCACTCCGGGTCGACGCTGTCGAGGTTGATGGTCGGTGCGAACCAGCCATGATTCATCATCTCGACCGCGAGCCATGCCTCGAGCGCGCCGCAGGCGCCCAGCGTGTGGCCCATGTAACTCTTGATCGAGCTGATCGGCACGGACTCGCCGAGCACGCGCGCCGTTGCATGCGACTCGGCGATGTCGCCGCGTTCGGTCGCGGTGCCATGTGCGCTGACGTAGCCGATTGCGCCGGGCGTGAGACCGGCATCATCGAGCGCCATTTCCATGACGCGCTGCATCATGTCGGATGCTGGCTGCGTAACGTGTGCGCCATCGGAGTTGGTATCGAACCCGACGATCTCGGCATAGATCGTGGCGCCGCGCGCCAGCGCACGGTCTCGATTCTCGAGGATCAGCGTGCAGGCGCCTTCACCGATGACGAGGCCGTCACGATCTGCATCGAAAGGCCTCGGCGTCGTCTCGGGCTGGTCATTGCAGGTGCTCGTCGCGTACAGCGTGTCAAATACGGCCGCCTCTGTTGGGCACAGTTCCTCGGCACCTCCGGCCAGCATGATGTCCTGCGAGCCGCTACGAATCGCCTCATACGCATAGCCGATGCCCTGGCTCCCCGACGTACAGGCGCTGGACGTCGTGATGACGCGGCCCTTGAGGCCGAAGAAAACGCCGATATTGACGGGCGCCGTATGGCCCATCATGCGTATGTATGTCGTTGCGGTGATCCCGTCCAGCGACTTGGTCAACAGCATGTTGGCAAAATCGGTAATCGCCTGGGTGCTGCCGGTCGAGGAGCCGTAGGAAACACCGACACGCCCTGACTTCAGGACCGGGTCGTCCAGCAGTCCCGAGTCGGCCAGCGCCTTTTCGCTGGCGGCGACCGCGAGCTTGGCGATACGCCCCATGCTCCTGGTGCGCTTGCGGTTGAAGCTTGCAGGCTCCTGGAAGTCCTGCACGGGGGCGCCGAGCTTCGTGTTCAGGCCCTCGTACTCTTCCCAGGCCTCGATGTGTCGAACGCCACTTTTCCGTGCGCGGAGGTTTTCCTCGATCGTCTGCCAATCGTTGCCGATCGGCGAATACGCACCTACGCCCGTAACAACTACGCGATGGGTCAACACAAGCCCCCATTTACTGAAATCACCTGGCGCGTAATGTAACCCGCGTCGGGAGAACAAAGGAACGAAACGAGCGCCGCGACTTCTTCTGCCTGGCCAATACGCCGCAAAGGAATGGCATCGAGCATTTGCTCGAGCGGGAGTTCCTCGGTCATGTCGGACTCGATCAGCCCGGGGGCGACACAATTCACGGTGACCTGGCGCTTGGCAAGCTCGATGGCCAGGGCCTTTGTCGCACCGATAATTCCGGCCTTCGACGCGCTGTAGTTGACCTGCCCGCGATTGCCCATCAAGCCCGATGCGGATGAGATCGTGACGATTCGGCCGGGCTTTCTGCGCCTGAGCATCGGCATCACGATCGGGTGCAGCACGTTGTAGAGGCCGTTCAGGTTGACGTCGATGACCCGGTTCCAGTCGTCGTCCGTCAGCATCGGGAAAGGCCCATCTTTTGTGATGCCGGCATTGCAGACCGCGCCGTAATAAGCGCCGTGATCCGCGATGTCCTGCTCCAGGACGGCTCTCGTCTTGTCGGCATCGGTGACGTCGAAAGACAGCAGCCTGCAGCCACCGCCCTGCTCGACGATCGCATCTCGGGTCGCCGCGGCGCCGGCTTCGTTCCTGCCGTAATGGGCGGCGATTTCGTAGCCATCCGCGGCGAGCCGGATCGCGATAGCCCGGCCGATACCGGAACTCGCGCCCGTGACCAGGATGGCGGACTTCTCATTATTCATTCGGGGATGATTCTTCCGGTGTTTCGAATACTGCAAGGTTGGCTTCCGCAATGATAGCCCCTTTCGACATCAGGCAGCACGAAAACGATCCCATTCCCTGCGAATCCCGGACGATTTCCCGGCATTTCGACTCGTATCGTTGCCCGACCTCGAAATAGGGAATCGAACACTCGTAACTGCGCGTACCCAGCAGGAGGCCCAGGGGCGGCTCGAGCCCCCGAATCCGCGCGCGAGCCCCGGAGTGAACGGCGACACACTGCGCCATGTACTCGATGCCCGCATAGCTCGGCACGCCCAGTCCGGGTACGACCAGCGGAAAATCCTCTGCGACGCGCCATTCGCACTCGGCAAAATCCACGCCGATCGCCGTCAAACGGTCGAGAAACAGCATCGGCTTGCGGTGCAGGACGAAATCTTCAGCGGGGGATCCGACCAGCGACTGCAACTTTGTGGTGAGTTCTTCCGGCGTCATTCGGTCGGCAGGCCGGCTGCCTGCAGGCTGCGAACGACGTTGTCGACGAGCTTTTGTGGCGACCCGAGCGTCAGTTCATGGGTAGTTGCGTCCACGGGGACCTGCACCGTTCTCGCCTTGGTGTAGAGAACGCCGTCGTCGTCTTCGATCTTGTAGTCGACGACGAGGCGCAATTCCCACTCGCGAAGACAGGCAGTGACCCGAACCTCCTGGTTCAGCGTCAGCGGCCGGACGTAGCGGACCGTGGTATCGGCGACCGGCCACAAATAGCCGGATTCCTCCATCTCGTCGTAACTGTAGTTGAATCCCTCGAACAACGTGCAGCGGGCCAGTTCCAGGTACTGGAAGTAACGCCCGTGCCAGGCGACGCCGGCAGGGTCGAGGTCGAAAAAAGGAACCCGGACAAGCACTTCAGCGGTCAGGCAGTTCGAGAAATCAGTCTTGATCATTGCTGTCCTGGTCCTGGTCCTGAGCCGGCCGGGCCGAACTGGTCTGGCGCGCCCAGAAGTCATAGAAGTTGAACCACTGCAGGGGCGACCTGCGGACCTGGGCCTCGAGCGCTGTCGCGAATTTCTGCACTTGCGGTTCGTAGGTCCTCTGTCGGTCCTTCCGTGATGTCCGGATCTCTTCCTCGAGCAACTCTACACGAAGGCGGTACATTCCCGAATCGAAATAGCAGTGCATCATGTAGACCGGGCAGCGCAGCAGGTTGCCGAGGACGTAGGGACCTATCGGAAAGTTCGCTTCGGCTCCCAGGAAGGTCGCCGGGCAAACGTTGTCGCTCAGACCCACGGGAACGCGGTCGCCGGCGATGAGCAGCCACTCGCCCTTTTCCACTCGCTGCCGCAGGCGGAGCGCGAGGTCGAGATCGAGGTCGGTGACCTGGATCAGGTTCAGCCTCGACTCGGGGGCAGCATCGCCAATCAGCCGCGCAAAGTTCGCGGCATGCTGGTCGTAGATCAGGGTATTGATGACGAGATCGGGATGGCGGCGTGAAATTCCGCGAGAATACTCCAGGTTGCCGAAGTGAGATCCGATAAGCAGTATCCCCTTGCCGGAATCGACGATCGAACGCAGCAGCTCGGCATCCTGTTGGCGCACATCGATGCCTGTCGGCTCACCGGTCCAGGCAATGTACTTGTCCAGCAGCGAACGGCCAAAGGCGAGGAAGTGCCGAAACGACGTCCAGAACCCGGGTTTGCCGCCGAGGCTGTCGGGGTACATCTCGTGGACGCGGCAGAGGTAGTCTGTTGACGCCTGCCGCGCGACGGGCCTGCGCAGCAGGAAGTAGAGCATCACGGGCGCCAGGACGACATTGAACCCGACCCGCCCGAGCAGACGATAGGTCCACGCCATAATGCGCAGGCCGGACAGCGCACCCGCCTCGCGGATATCGGACCAGTGCTGATTGGTACTCACGTTCTTCTTCGCCGGACTCTCCGCGCCAGCAGGGACGGCAGCCGGACGAGCATCCCGAAAATCAGTCGCGTGTGCATCCATGATATCTGCACATTGTCGCGAAAGTAGCGAAAGTGGGAAGCGCCGCCCTCCGGGTATCGAACTCGTACGGGAATAAAGCGAATCGGGATGCCGGCCCAGGACGCACGCACCAGGACCTCGGGGTCGAACGCCATGCGGGAACCGATGTTCGCATGCTGCAACAACTGCACGACGGGCTCGAGTGGGTAAAGCCTGAATCCGCACATGGCGTCACGGATCTCCGTGCTCAGCGTCTCCAGCCAGACGAGCGAGTGAGTGAGGTAGCGCCCGTAGTAACGGAGTTTCGATATCGACTCGTCGAATACGGGCTCACCACAGATCAGCGTCCCGGGGTATGCCTCGCCAGCCCGGCAGAAATCGGCCACATGGGCCACGTCATGCTGTCCGTCCGCATCAATCTGTAAAGCGTGTGTATATCCGGCCTCGTATGCGGCAAGCAAGCCCGTTGTTACGGCTCCTCCTTTCCCCCGGTTATCGGCGTGCCGAATTACGGTGGCATCGCTGCGCGACTCGTCGAGCAATTGCTGCAACTCTTCGAACGCGGCCTCCGGGCTCGCATCGTCGACAATGACGAACGGGTATTCCGTGCCCAGGAGCCTCGGTAGCAGATCGCGAAACTGCCCCACGTGGTCGTAATGCGGGATCAGCACGCATATCTTCACGACCCGGATGCCCCGAAAACGAGACGGCCTTGTGAATTCTGCAATCCGGCGCCGTGTATCCTGAATTGCACCTCGTTTGCCGCCGGTCTTTCGAGGACGAGCTCGACGATTCGCGGCGGCACTATCACGTTACTGAATTTGAGGCGTTTGATGTGGTGAGGCAGGCCGTCGAGTTCAAACAAAGCCGTCGCGATGACGTTAGCCCAGTGCAGCTGGATGATACCGGGCAGAACGGGCTGGCCGGGAAAATGCCCCTCGAACCAGCTCAGCTCCGAAGAAACCTCGAGCAAGAGGGAAAACCGATCGTCGCCACCGAATCCCGACAGTATCCGCGGCATTTGTCCCGACGCCGATGGCAGTCGCGCAAGCTGTTTCGCGAAGTCGGTCGACGGGACAATGCAACAAGAGCGCCCACGAAGCTCGGTGTCGAGGGCCTCGATACCCCCGTCGCGCACGAGATCGTGACCCTCCTTGCTGAGCACGATATCAACGCATGCCGAATCGGCCGCCGCATTGGAGCAGCTATCGTAGGTTGCGGTCAGCATGAGTGTTCCCGAACGATTTTTTCAGGTCGAGTTAGTCAATGCGCCGATTACATCGTTGATGGTCCGGACGTCTTGGAATTCGTCCGGCGAGATCTTTTTGCCGGTGATGTTCTTGAGTTGCACAAGGAGGTCGACAGCGTCGATGCTGTCCAGCTCCAGTTCGTCGTACAAGTCCGCGTCCGGCGAAATCGAGGACTCATCCAGCTCGAACTGATCGATCAGAATGGCCTTGAGCTGCCCGTACAGATTATCGGTGTCCATGCGGAGATTCTAAGAGACTACTCTCGTTCAGGCTAGCTCTGCCTCGAACATCGATACCAGGGACTCATTGACTCTGTGGCGTGCCCGACGCGGCTCGACATCGCCGGATACGAGCTCGGCGACGGGCACAGGCGGCAGCAATTTGATCCGGAACCGTGGCTGCGAGGGCGGGATGCGATACCAGGGCACGTTCTTGGCCAGCATCTGCGGGTTGCAGTCGATGACAATCGGAACGATGGTCGCATGCGCGCGGAGCGCGATCTCGGCGGCCCCGAGCTTGAATTTCAACGGCTCGCCCCGAATCGCCCGCGTGCCCTGCGGAAACAGCAGCAGGCTGGAACCCGATTTCAGCCGCTCGACGCAGAAGTCGAGCAACTCATCAGGCGCGCGGTTGGATATGTAGTTCGCGGTACCTGCAGACACGCGCAACACGGGATTGCGGGTCACAGCCGCCTTGACGACGCAGTCGATCTGCGGAAACAGCGATAGCAGGATAACCACGTCGATCAGCGTCAAGTGGTTGGCGAGCAGAAGCTGGCTCGCCCCCGCGTCCCAGTGCTCCATGCCCGAGACGTCGCAGCGGATCAGGCGCATGTTGCGCGCGACCCAGACGAAGACGACAAACGCGCCGCGGATCAGGTTCCTCGCGATGACCTGGCGGGATTCCTGATTACGCACAACGAGGTACACGAGCGGCAGGATCACGAAGCCGTAAACGAGCCCGATCAGGCCGAAGAAGATCCAGAACAGCGTGGTACCGATGAAACGATAGACGTAGAAAAGAAGTTTCATTAGCGTCCCAGTAGGGCTTATTCTACACAATGAATCATCGCGATCCCCTGGAGTCAAAAGGCGAATGCGACTAGCAATCGGCCAGTACACCGCCACGTCGGCAATTGGAATCGGTCTCGACCCGATGCGTGAGGCGATTCGCTCGCGCCGGTCCGGGCTGCGACCGAACGATCTTGCCAACTGCGATCTCGAGACCTGGATCGGCCGGGTCGATGGTCTCGAATCGGTCTCGCTTCCCGATGAGCTCGGACACCTGATGAGCCGCAACAACCAGCTGGCCTGGCTGGGACTGCAGCAAGACGGCATGCTCGACAGTATCGCCGAACTCAAGGAGCGGGCAGGCGATGACCGGATCGGAGTCATCATCGGGACGAGCACCTCGAGTATCGGCAGAACCGAGGAGGCGTACACGAAGCTGTTGCCGAACGAAGCGATGGCGCCGGAATACTGCCAGCCCGAGGTGCATAATCTGCATTCACCTGGAATCTTCGTGGTCGAAGCAACCGGCATTCGGGGACCGGCCCTGACAATCAGTACCGCGTGCTCATCGAGCGCCAAGGTATTTGCTTCGGCGGCGCGATGGATAAACCACGGACTCGTCGACGCGGTCCTCGTGGGTGGAATCGACAGCCTGTGCATGAGCATCCTGTATGGCTTCAACTCGCTGGAACTCGTGTCACCAGAGCGCTGCCGCCCGTTCGACAGACGCCGGAACGGCATCAACATCGGCGAGAGCTGCGGATACGCCATCGTGGCGCGCGAGGAACTGATCGATCATGCGGAGTTCATGCTGCTCGGTTATGGCGAGAGTGTCGATGCCTACCACATGTCGCACCCGCATCCCGAGGGCAAAGGAGCGATGCTCGCGATGACGAGAGCTCTCGAGCGTGCAGACGTGGCGCCGACCGACGTCGACTACATCAACCTGCACGGCACCGCGAGCCAGGCCAACGACAGGATCGAGGCCGCCGCACTCGGCCAGCTGTTCTCGGAACACACGCTGGCGAGTTCCACCAAGGCCTGGACGGGTCACACGCTCGGCGCAGCCGGAATACTGGAAGCCATTATCACGCTGGAGGCGATGCGCCAGGATCTCGTGCCGGGGACGCTGAACTGCGACGAGCCCGACGATGACTTCGCGTTCGACGTGATCACCGAAAATGTCGAGCGGCCTGTTCGCCATGCGATGACCAACTCTTTCGGATTTGGCGGCAACAACGCGACACTGGTCTTCGGGTGCGCCAATGACTGAAGTGGATATCGCCGGCTTCGGCATCTGGAGCGCGAGTTTTGCCGATCCGGGCGAATTTCGGGCTGTCCTGGCTGGCCGCGAGGTCGAGTCCGAGGGCACGCTCAAACCCGAGCTGATTCCCGCAAGGGAAAGGCGTCGCGCGCCGGCAATGGTCAAGATGGCTGTCGAGGTCATGGATCAGGCATGCAAGATGGCCGACCTCGATCCGGCGGCCGTGGCCAGCGTATTCGGCTCCGGGATGGGGGATATGCAGATTACCGACTACATGTGCCGGACACTGGCCACGTCACCGCGCGCCGTATCGCCGACGAAGTTTCACAATTCGGTGCACAACGCCTCTACGGGGTACTGGTCGATTGCGACCGGGTCTCATTGTCCGGCCAACGCCGTTTCCGCGTATGCGAACACGGTGGCGGCCACGCTGCTCGAGACGTCGGTGCAGGCGCTCGAGGAGGACACGCCGGTGCTGATGGCGATCGAAGAACTCGCCGCACCGCAGCCGTTCAAGTCAGTGATCGAGGTTGATGCGCCCTTCGCGGCAGCGCTGCTGCTGGTTCCTCCGGGACATTCTGTGACGCCGCTCGGATCACTGAGCCTGGCGCTGCGACCGGAATTTGTCGATGAGCCGGCCCCGCCCGCTCTCGACGATGCCGATTTTTCAAATAACTTCGCCGCAACAATTCTTCCCTTGCTAATTGCATTGGCAGAGGGGCAGCGCGCATCGGTTTCTCTTCCACTATCGCGGCGCTCGACACTGGACGTAACGCTCGAACATGCTGCGGCGCCGGCGACAGCTCATGCCTGACCCTGTTCATAAATACGACGTGGCGATTGCCGGCGGCGGCCTTGCCGGCCTGACGCTTGCGGCCCAGCTGCGCCAGGACGATCCGGACCTCTCGATCGCCGTTCTCGAGCGCAGCACCGTTCCTCCCCCGGCGGCCTCGCACAAGGTCGGCGAGTCCACGGTCGAGATCGGGGCTCATTACCTTGCTGAGACACTCGGCCTTGACGAGCACCTGGACAATACCCAGCTTCGCAAGTTCGGCCTGCGCCTGTTTTTCGGTAGCGGTATGCACGACGACTTGTCGCAAGCGGATGAACTGGGCGCCAGCAAGTTGCTGCCTGCGAAAAGTTACCAGGTCGACCGGGGCAAGCTGGAAGGGGATCTGGTCGACATCCTGAGGCAGCGCGGCGTGTCCGTTTATGACGGCTGTGTCGTCAAGAGCGCCAGCGTCAATGGTAATGGTGCGGGTCACAGGATCAGCGTCACGATGAATGACGAGCCGGCAGACTTCCGTTGCCGCTGGGTCGTCGATGCGAGCTCACGAGCGGCCGTCATCAAGCGGGGTATGCACATCGGCAAGCCCTGCGATCACAAGATGTCATCGGCATGGTTCCGGCTCGACAAGCGGATAGCGGTTGACGACTGGTCGCAGTCGCAGGAATGGCAGGAGAAATGCAATAGGCCAAGGCTCTATTCGACCAATCACCTCATGGGCAGCGGTTACTGGGTCTGGATTATCCCGCTCATCGATGATCGGACGAGTATTGGCCTGGTCGCCGATCCGGAAATTCATCCGCTGTCGTCTTTTGGTAATTTCGAAAAATTCATGAGCTGGCTCGCCGGCAATCAGCCCATGCTGGCCGACGAAATTTCGTCGGCTCGCGATACGCTGATGGACTTCAAGTTCTGCAAGAACCTTTCACAGGACTCGGACAAGCTCTGGTCGGATCAGCGCTGGGCGCTGACCGGTGAAGCGGGCGTCTTTACCGATCCGTTCTACTCGCCGGGTTCCGATTTCATCGGCATCAGCAATACTTTCGTTGCGGACCTCATTCGTCGCGATGGTCTTGGCGAGAACTGTCTCGCACGGTCGAACATTTACGAGAAGATTTACCTGTCGTTTTTCGAGAGCACGATGAGTCTCTACGAAAAGCAATACGCGGGTTTCGGCGACTTCCACCTGATGGCCGTCAAGACAACCTGGGACTACGCGTATTACTGGTCCGTCCTGAGCTGGCTGTTTTTCCGCAATGTGCTGACGGACCTCGATTTCCTGCGCACGGTACAGCCGAGACTAATCGCAATGCGAGCGCTCAACGACACAATGCAGGCAGCGTTCAGGCAGCGAGCTGCCGAACGGATCGTCAGCGAGGGCAGTGGCCGGTTCGTCGATCAGACCGCGATCCCGGTGCTTTATGACCTTAACGAGGCACTGCTCGAGAGTCCGGCGGACATTCTTGGGGAGCTCGATGAGAACTGCGAAAGACTGACCGCGTTGTCGCCGATACTGCTGTCGATGCTTGCCAACGAGTCAGCCGTGTCGCCAGGCACCTGCAGCCTGACGGGCGACCTTGCCAGGCGGCTCAACTGATCGCCACCGGCTGCGGCCGGCTGCCAGCCCAGGCAATCGCAAAACTGACCAGCGAACCCGCGGCGACGGTCAGGCCGAGAAATTTCAGCACTGGAATCGAAGATGTCGCCAGGATCGAGAACGCGATGGTCGTCGAGGCCGCACAGGCGACGACGCCACGACCCGTCGGGCCGCGCTGGCTTTCGGGCTCGGTGCGGCTCAGGAACAGGGCGTAATCCAGGCCGAGCCCCAGCACGAGAAGCAACGCGACCATGTGGATCACGGTCAGGCTGCCATGGACGAAGGTCAGAATGGCGATCGTCACCGTCAATGCCGCGGTTACCGTTAGCCCGATCCAGAGCGTCTGTCGCAGCTGGCCGCGCACCCACCACAGCAGACCGACGATGATAAGCGCCGCGACGAAGATCGTGCGCAACGCCGTGCTTCGGTAGTCGCGCATCAGCCCCAC
>WVYQ01000017.1:339569-348780 GCA_011772865.1 Woeseiaceae bacterium
CGGTCGCCGATCTGCAGCAGGTGTGCATCGAGCCACGATCGCAATGTCGACGCCTGCAGGTCGGCTACCGTAATCGGTGGCGACGAACGCGCCGCATCCGCGCTCGCAAGGAAGGTGTCGAAAGCATCGGCACGAAACGGAGTGCCGGAGACAGCGACCGCAATCCTCTGCGACAACGTCTCCCTGTTCGGGATGTTCTGCCTGCGCGTTTGCTGCGTTTGCTCACTCGGCAATAGGCGGGTAACCGACTGCCAGCTTTCGAGCAACCCGATATCGACTGCGTCGTCGAGCAGTGCATCAAGCTCCTCGCTGGCGCGCAGCAAACTCTCGAGCGAGTCGGCATTGATCGTCAATTGATAGCGCAGGTCTGCGGTGACGGCGGCGGATCGCAGGTTCTGGTCGGCCGCCAGGCGGTCGCCTGCGACCGGGCTCAGGCTGGACAGGTTGTCGTCCCACAGGGCGCCATCGCTCCCGGGATACACGGCGATGAGCCCTGTCGCAAAAAGGATGACCGTAAATGTAAACGATAGCCGGGGCGCCTGTGTTGCCGTTGGAGCGTCAGACGTAGTAGCACCCTGGTTTCCGAGCAGGTAGGGCAGCCAGGTACGCGTCGCCAGGCTTGCGACCACGACCCCGCCCGCCGTGAAGTAGCCGAGTTGCGCCAGGCCGTCCGAATTGGAGAACGTGAGCGCGAGGTAAGCAACAACCGTGCTCAATACGCCGAGGCGCATCGTCGGCCAGATGCGCTCGATGGCCGTCAGGCCCGAGCTATGACGGGCATGGCTGAACAGGTGCAATGGATAGTCGACGGCAACGCCGAGCAACGTGAAGCCGAATGCGAGCGTGATGCCGTGCACCGTATCGAACAACAAGGTGACGAGCGTCAGTCCGGCCAGGAAGCCGCTGAGCAGTGGAACCGCCGAAAGCAGCAGCAGCCGCGCGTTGCGGAACACGACGAACAGGACGAAAAGCAGCGCGGCACTGGCAAGCACGCTCCTCAAAAAGGCTTCGGCACGGATAGTGCGTTGCAACTCGACACTGAAGGCACCGACGCCGGTGATATCCAGGTCCTGGGTGCCGTCACCGACGGCGGCGAACGCGTCGCGCACCTCGGCGATCGCAGCCTCCTGGGCGGCGACGTCGATTGCTGCGGCTTGCGTTTCTGCAAGCAACACGGCCTCGCCGTTGGGTGCAACCCAGGGTTTGCCGCTCATTTCGGCGGGCATCAGTGACTGCAGTACATCCAGGGTCACGAGGTAGGGATCCCTGGTAATGAGATCGATAAGGGCCGGCCCGCCGCCGAAAGCCAGGTCCCGCAGGCGCGCATCGAGAGCGCGCTCGATTCCGGCATCGCTGAAGTCCAGGTCGCGCATCAGCAGGTAGTGATCGAGAATCGGCGAAGGAATCTCGGCCGTGTCTTCGTCGAACTCGCCGTTGAGCACCGAGACAAACGTCGGGGTAACAAGCAGCTCTTCGCGCAGTCGCCGTCCGGTATCGATAACCTGCTCCTCGGACGCGCCACCAATTCCGATAACGAGCAAACGGGAAGCCGGTCCCTTTCTAACCTGCTCGATGAGCACTTCGTGGATTAGCTCAGTTTGCTTCGGAAAGAATGCGCTCAGGTCAAAGCTGAGCTGCAGCTTCGTGACCAGGATTGCCACGGACAGGGTTGCGGCGGCGAGCCACCAGGCCGACCTTCGCGCTGCGGGAGACATCGAGATTGTCACGGCTCCTCGTGAGAATCGTCCTGAGTATCGCCAATACTCATCAGGTGCCATTCATCGTCACGCAAATCGACGCGAATGCTCGTTACAGCCCGACTGTTTCCGGTGATTTCCAGCGCGGAAACTCGTTTTTCGACCGAGCGGGACAAGGGCGTCATCTGTAGCGTCCAGGCGTCCTCGCCACCCGACAACTCACAGCGAAAAGACGCTTCGAGTCGTTCCTGGTCGCCGGCGAGAACGGCTTCGATGGCGCCGAGAATGACCTGCAATGCACGGCTCCGGTTCAGCGGCAGCTTTTGCGCCTTGTCGTCCCTCCAGACGATGACGTGATCGGCCTCGACCAGGATGTCCTCGGCAAACGGCGTATCGATAGTTTTTCTGAGAACGCCGCTCTCCATATACTCGAGGTGGCCGGTGAGCACCATCGGTTCCTTGAATATCGGGTTATGGCGTTCCTCCCGGAAGCTGACCCGTGCCGGCGGCTCGACGGCCGTATTTTCGAGTATCGCGCCGAGCTCGGCCGGCCACGTCGTCGCAGAGATCAACAACAGCAAAGCCACGATCGCGAAGCGACAGCTAGCCGGACCTGGTGGCACTCTCTCCATCGCTTTTCGTTCCGTTCCTCTGGTTCTCGAATAACTCGAGCATCGCCTTCCTGGCCAGTTTGCCGGTTTCCTGCCGCGGAAGCATTTGTACCTTGTAGAGGGGGCGAGGCAGGAATGCCGGCTCGATGGCCTGTTTGAGATTTTCGAGGATAGCAGAGGGCTCGAGTTCGGGCGCGACCACGAGCGCGGCGAGGCGTTTACTGGTTTCATCGGGGAGAAATATGACGCCGTCGATGACACCGGGGATCTGGTTCAGATGGTAATTCAGGTGAGCCAGGGACCCTCGCTTGCCGGCGATATTGATCATGTCCTGGTCGCGGCCCAGCCATCGGAAGCGCTTGTCTCCGACGATTTCGAGTCGATCACTCAACAAGACGTCCTCGGGCAGGTGCGCTCCCGAGACCTGCACCCCGTCGTTCCGAAGGTCGAACCGGAACGCGTCCATAATGTGCCAGGTTGATTCGCTGGCGGTCGCCCTCCAGGCCAGGGATCCTGCCTCGCTGCAACCGAAGACCTCGGTAACCTGTGCTCCGTAGCGTTCCTCCAGTTCTTGCGCGAGTTCTTGTGACATCGGGGCCGTAGCGCTCAGGATATGGTCGATCCGAAGGTCGCCGGTGTCGGCGCGCAGGAAGGCATCCAGGTGAATCGGGGACGAGACCAGGACCCGTGGCTCCGGAAGCGCTGTGAGCCCGCGCGCTATATCGTCCGGAAACAAAGGCATTTCCGAACTGATCGCAATGGGCGAAACGAGCGGCAGCAGTATCGATGTTTCCAGTCCCCAGTTATGCTGCGGCGGTACGGTCGCCAGCATGCTCACTTTCCCGCCGCGCAGGCGGTAGCCCTTCTCGTTAATTAATGCGCCGTCGCGAAAGGTGCGCCAGTATTTCCTGTGGGGTGTCGAGGCGCCGGTGCTTCCCGAGGTGAACAGGATTGCGCAAAGCTGGTCGTCCGGAATTTCAGGGACCTCCGCCAGCGCAACGTCCGCCGCCGGATCTTGATCGGCGATAAAGCCCGGAATCCGGTCAATACCCGTTTCGCCAAAGGAGTAGCAGTCAGGGTAATCGTCGATCAGCTGCTGGAGCGTGTTGGGCTGCCGGTTCGGCGGTAGCAGCGTGCACTGGTTGGCCACCATGGCGGCGCACAGACCAACCAGGAAATCGTAGCGGTCGCTCGCAAGATTGATCACATAGCGGTGATTGGGCAGCTGTTTGGCGAGAGTCCGGACCTCAGAGACGAAGCGGCCGACCCGGATTCCATCACCGCCGGACCAGGCGATAATATCGTCGGGGCTTCGGGCAGTAAGCGGGTGTGACGAGTTCAACGTCTGGAACGGCGTTTTTACGCAGTGTTTTCAGCGATGTACGTGCTCAGGCTGCCGAGGGATCCGAAAACTTCCTGTACATTGGCGTCGTCGGCTTTGAGCTGCACGGCATATTTCTGTGAAATCGCCAGGGCGAGCTCCAGCGCGTCAATAGAATCCAGCCCAAGACCCTCCCCGAAAAGGGCCTCTTCGGGATCGATATCGGCCGCGCCGATGTCCTCGAGATTCAGTGATTCGACGATGAGTTGAGCGACTTCTTGCTCGAATTCGGATTGGGGCCGCATACGTATGTTCCGGGGGGCGACAGAGCTTTGAGACAATCGATTGCGCATGATAGTTTGTTGGCCAGATTTATCAATATGACGATTGTCGCAATCTATCGATGAGTGTTAGCAAGCCGGATATCCTCGTGATCGGGGGTGGGCCTGCCGGGTCGACTTTTGGCAACCTGGCGGTGCAGCAAGGATGGGATGTTGCCTTGCTCGAAAAAGACGAGCATCCGCGCTTCCATATCGGCGAGTCACTGCTGCCGATGACCATGCCGATCGTCGAGCGCCTGGGGTTGTGGCAGGACCTCGAGCGCATCGGGGTTCGCAAGAACGGCGCGGATTTTACGACGTTCAGGCGCGGCGCCTACCATCACACCTATCCGTTCAGCCGGGCCCTCGGCGACAGCCCGGATCATGCCTTCCAGGTGCGGCGTTCCGAGTTCGACGAAATGCTCTACGAGAAGTGCAGGGATGTGGGCGTGGACGTCAGGGACAGGAACACCGTGACGAAGGTGGAGGAACTCGGCGGCGGCAAGCACCGTGTTACGTCAGTCGACGCGAATGGTGTGGAATCGGTATGGGAGCCGAAATTCCTCGTGGACGCCTCGGGCCGGGATACTTTTCTGTCGGGCGCAAATGGCTGGAAGCAGCGCAACCCACAGCATGCGAGCGCCGCCGTATTTGGTCATTTTCGCGGTGTTCGGCGCAGGGCCGACGAAAACGAAGGCGACATCAGCATCTACTGGTTCGAACATGGCTGGGTGTGGATGATTCCCTTGCGCGATGACGTCATGAGTGTCGGCGCAGTTTGCGATCCCGACTACATCAAGTCCCGGCGCGAGTCCCTGGATGAATTTCTTCTCAAGACGGTAAACCGGATGGTAGGCACGCGGTCTCGGATGCGCGACGCCGTGCAGGACAGGCCGGCGCAGGCAACCGGCAATTATTCGTACCTGTCTAGCCGCATGATGGGCCCTGGCTACCTGATGATCGGCGACGCGTTTGCATTCATCGACCCGGTCTTTTCGAGCGGAGTTCATCTGGCGATGAGCAGTGCAGCCCGCGGTATAGCGGTTGCCGGCGCCTGGCTCGAAGGTGACGCCAGGAAGTACCGAAAGGCTTGCCGCGATTATGAGCAGGAAACCAAGCGAGGTATCGATACGTTTGCCTGGTTTATTTACCGTTTTCGCAGCCCCACAATGTCCTGGCTGTTCAGCAATCCCCGCAATCCGCTTCGGCTTGTCGAGGGGGTCGTGTCGATGCTGGCGGGTGATGTATTTACGAACCGGTCGGTGCGACGCCGCTTGCTCGTGTTCAAGGCGGTCTATGCTATTGCATCTGTGCTGTTGCGCGCCCGGGTGATCAGCGAATCAAGTGGATCGCGGCCGCGGTCGACGCGAAACATGCGGGAAGCGTGATCAGTGAGCAGTTCAGCCCAGTTTAGCGAGCACACCGCCCCCCTGCAGGGTCTCGAGCCGAGGCTGAGTATCACGCTGGGTGATGAAGTGCCGCGGTCCCAGGCCGGCCAGAACCTCCTGCTCGGATTTCATTTCGGACGCAGTAAGCCCGAGCCGTCCGATCCGGCACTGGTCAGCATCGGCGTCGATCCGGTCGGTAGCGATGATCTGTATGAATGCTGGTGGTATGACGGCGCCGTCGAACATTCGATGTCAGGTCGGGCAAGAATCTTGCGGTGTGATGATTTCGCGGCGATCGTCGTACAGGTTCCCGATGCGCCCCCGGAAAATTTTCATGCACTGACGGTTGAGGTCTACGAGGAATTGCTGCAAGCCGTGAATGGCATTGGGGGCGTGCAACTCGCCCGCATATGGAACTACTTCAGCAACATCAATGAAGGCGACGGCGACCAGGAGAAGTACCGCCAGTTCTCGATCGGCAGGGCAGAGGTGTTCGAATCGTTCGGCCTGAACGATGCTTCGGTACCGACCGGTACCGCGGTTGGCAGCGCTCGCGACTGTGACTTCTCGGTCGTTGCGTTAGCAACCAGGCACCATTTTCGAAATGTCGAAAATCCGCGCCAGGTCAGCGCTTTTCGCTATCCGCGCGATTACGGCCCGAGAAGCCCGAAGTTCAGCCGGGGAGGTTGCGTCATCACGGGAGGCCAGCATCTGCAGCTCATTTCGGGTACCGCGGCAATCATCGGCCACGAATCCGTTCACGCCGGCGATACGGCGCTGCAATGTAAGGAAACGCTCGCGAACCTGCAGCAACTTTGCGATGCCATGTCGCTGATCGAAGGGGCAGGCGCCCGCGTCGTACTCGACGATCAGGCTGCGCTGCGCGTCTACCTCAGGGATCCTGCGGACCGGCCCTTCGTGGATGCCCGGCTACGGGAGTTCCTGGGAGGCGAATCACGAACTATCGCGTTCCTCAACGCGGATATCTGCCGGAGTGAACTGCAGCTCGAAATAGAAGCTGCCAGGGTGGTGGGCGCGGTCTCGTGAAGCTCCTGTGGTTTGCGGCGGTCATGATGCTGGCGGTCGAGGCAAGCGCGGATGAAGCGGCCCGTGAAGGCCTCGATATTCTCGTCTATGGCGCGACCGGCAAGGTAGGCGCCCACGTTGTCGATGAAGCACTGGCTCGCGGCCACAAAGTCACGGCAGTTTCCCGTGACCCAACGAGTATCGACAAGCGACATGACAATCTGGTCGCCGTCGCTGGCGACCTGCTCCAACCCGATAGCGTCGCCGCACTGCTGGCCGGAAAGAATGTTGTGATTACATCGGTGCGCGGCGTCATCGGCAATGACAAGGACCCGAAAAAGTCGCTTCAGTACATCGCCGTCATCAATATTATCGAGCAACTGCGCCAATTGGGGGGCGATGCGCCGCGCCTGGTTCATGTCGGTGGTTCGGGGTCGCTCGAAGTGGAGCCCGGCGTAATGTGGGCCGACAAAATTCCGAAGATGTTCCTGCCCAGGAGCATCGAGCTGGAAATCGAAGGGCAGATTCTTGTGCTCGAATACCTGCGACAAATTGACGACGTCGAGTGGACCTACGCGACGCCGGCCAAGAACTTCACGAACGGCGAACGCACCGGCGATTTTCGTATTGGCGGTGACCGGTTAATGGAAGATAAGCGCGGTAAAAGCCGCATTTCACGGGCCGATTTTGCCGTCGCGCTACTCGATGAAGTCGAGCTCGAGAGGCACACGGGAAAGCGATTCTCGGTGGCGTATTAGCCGCGTATACTGGCGGCAGCGGTACTTACGCAGGCCTGGAATAAGTACCCATCAGTCGATTCATGCCGATCACATCAGGCTCGATCTTCTCGAGCAATTGCCACATCGACAGGCCGGGCTCGACAGGCGAGTCATTCGATAGTGCGAACAGCCAGAAGAAATATCGATGCGTGCCGTGTCCTCCGGGCGGCATCGGCCCGCCGTAGCTGGCGTTGCCGAAGTCATTCACACCGCAGGTGAAGTCGGAAACGCCCTCGGGCAACCCGTTGGCTGATGCGGGTATGTTGTACAGCACCCAGTGAACATAGCCATAGGTGCCCGGCTTGACGAGCGGCGCATCCGGGTCGTGACAGATCAGCGCAAAGGCCCTGGTCTCTTCGGGCGCATCGGTCCAGGCGAGCTCGGGCGAGACGTCGTCGCTCTCCCCGGTGTGCCTGGCAGGAATGGCGCCGCCATCGGCGAACGCCGTGCTGGTAAGTTGCATCTCTGACAGTGCGAATCCCATGGCCGGTCTCCTCGAAGCGTTTCTGATTGACAGGACGTCGCAATCTGGACTCGGACCAATCGATCGACGAGTCCTGATATTGAGCCAAAATCTATCTGTTTCGATGGGTTGCTGTCTATTCGTGCTTGCCACGACTTGAGGTCCGGTGGCGTGGCGCCACAACATCAACGGCTAAGGGCTGCCGGGTGAGGTGTGGGCCATGCGCAAGTTCATATTCTTATTAGTACTTCTAGTTTTCGGGAGTTGCGACAGCGACACTAAGATCCGCGAAACACCACCGCAAATGACCGGGCATGCGCCGCAAATAGCCGCCCTGCAGGTGATGCCGAATACGGTCACGCTTATGGACGGCAATGGCGATACTGACATAACAATCCAGTTCGAATTCGCCGACGCGGGCGCCGACATTGCAACCGTGCATGTCGAGATGTCGGATGGCACCAGTTTGACATTCGACTTTCCGGACTTTCCGAATATGGTTGGTGCAAGAGGAACCCACACCGAGTGGTTCGATATATCAACTGCAGAGCTTGGTCCCTGCGACATCGAGATCTGGTTAATCGACGAGGCCGGTAACGCCTCGAATCATTTGACGGCCAGTGTTGTGGTTCAAAGCCCCATTCCTGAAATAACAATGCTCGATCCGGCCGAGATTCCCAAGCGTAGTGACGGATTTGACCTCACCGTGACGGGCACCGATTTCCTGGAAGGCGCCACGGTGACTTGGGACGGAGTCGATCAAACGACGACGTTCAAGAGCGATACCGAGGTCGTCGCATTCATACCGCCGCAAAACCTGATATTCGGTGGCTCCTTTAATGTACGGGTTCGCAATCCGCAGCCGACGGCTGGCTCCAGCAACATCCTGACCTTCGCGGTCACGCCTATCCCAGGGCCATGGCCCGAGCCCGAGGAATTTCCTATCCGCATTACCGAAGGCTTGGACGGGGCAGTACCCAATGGACCGAGCGTGAACGGCGGCCTGGAATGGGAGGGCGCCTATGCAGTCTTCGCGTCGCAGGCGTCGAACCTGGTCGCGGGCGATACCAACGATGCCTATGACCTGTTTGTTCGAGAGACATGCATAGGTATGGCGGATGGCTGCACGCCGACTACGATCCGCGCCGTGATGGGTACCGGGGGATCGGAGCCGAACGGCGATATCGGCGCGACCACAGACAACCCGGACGGCTCGCTGGCAGTGAGCTTCAATGCCCGATTCGTTGCTTTCGTATCATCGGCAAGCAACCTGGTGCCGAATGATACCAACGGCGTCGATGACGTCTTCCTGGTGAATACGTGCATGAGGCCTTGGACCTCCTGCACGCCGGGCGTCATTCGTGTTTCGCTCGGCAATGACGGCGCACAATCGGCGATGCCGGCAAGCTACCCGGCCGTCGCGGATGATGGCCGCTACGTCGCCTTTGTGAGCAGCGATCCCAACCTGGTCGCGGGCGATACCAACGGTGTGGCGGATGTGTTCCTGCGCGACACCTGCCGCGGGGCCGCGCCGGAGTGCACAACGAGCACGACGCGAGTTTCCGTCACGAACAGTGGCGGTGAAGCCAATGCGGCGAGCGGCGAA
>WVYQ01000017.1:348802-351402 GCA_011772865.1 Woeseiaceae bacterium
CGGGCTGCGTGCCGTCGACGAAACTCGTTTCTGTTGGTTATCAAGGCGGCCCGGCCAACGGCGACAGCTGGGATCCGCAGGTGAGTTGGGGGTTGGCAGACTTTTATGGGCACGACCAGCACGGGCGCTTTGTCGTGTTCACCTCTGCGGCAAGCAATCTCGTCCCGGGCGACACCAACCATGCCTGGGACGTCTTCGAGCGTGATCTGTGTGCCGGCGAGCCTTTCTGTACTCCATCGACGACCCGAATCTCGGTGACCGAGAGTGGCGGACAAATCGCGGGTCATTCTTTTACCCCGGGCTTCTTGCGCTGGGACGGCGAGACTATAGCGTTTGTCAGCCAAGCGGACGGGGTCGTGACCGGAGACACCAATGGCATCGCGGACGTCTATAAACGGCATCATTGTCCAACTGGCGCGCCGGACTACTGCATCCCGGTAACTGAGCGCATGTCAGTTGGCACCGGAGGGGCGCAAACCGATGGCCCAAGCTATGCACCCCGGATGTCTCACTGTCCGTTTGGTGCGCATCTGATCACCTATATCTCCGAGGCCTCCAACATCACGCCGGATGCAGTACCGATCCCGAATGATGGCCTTATCTATATAGATCTGCCCTAGTTACAAGGCTGGCGTCAGCGGGGCGTCGTGTTCGCACGGCGCCCCGAAATTTTGCGAGCTAATGCATGAACGAGATGGATACTGTGCTTTAGTGCTTATGTAACTATTCTTCGGTATTTAGTCCCATCGAATACCGGAAGCCGATGCCGAAAACCCATACGTCGTAGTCGTACGGGTTGGCGCCCATCGTCAGCACGTTCGGGATCGTGTCGGGCGCCACACCTTCGAGACCCCAGTCCTCTGCTTCGAAACGCTCCCAGCGCGCGCTGAAGTCAAGGGCGAATCGCTCGGATACGTTGTAGCTAAGAGCGACCCTGAGGGAATCCATCGTCGACTCGAGCTCGGGCAACGGCTCGGGCGCAACTGTCTGGCCCGTGACAAGGATCTCGGTCTCGCCGTCGGACCGGGTGTAGTCGAACGTTAGGTCGACCTTCTCGCCGCTGACGCGGAAGCCGCCGCCGTAGTGCGTGAAGTCGTCGTCGTGGGATGCTTCCCAGGCCGGGCCGTTGAACGTCTCGCTGCCGAGTTGCAGCGATTCGAGCGCCTCGGATCCCGCGGTCACGTAGATCGACGAGGTTTCGCTAATGGCCCAGTTGAAGTCCACCGTGAAGCGGTCCTCGCTGCCCTCGAGAATGCCGAGTTCGGACCTCGAGAAGCTGTCTTCGGCCCAGAGGTAGGTCATGCCGATCGAGATGGGCGTTTCGACCAGTGATGCAGACAACCCGACCTCGGCGAACTCGCGGTAGCGATGCGCCAGGTTGTACTTGCGCATGAGCGGGTTCTGGCCGAACACGAGACCGAGATCGGTGTCGTACTCGTCGATTTCCCGGCTCGATGCGCCGCCCTTGAACGTCGCCTCGAGATTCGCTGTCGGCCGCCAGCGGAGCTTGCCCCAGCCCGTGTCCTCGGTCTGGCTCGCGACCTCCTGGAAATCGCGGTCGTAGTCGGTGCGGTCGTACCCGCCCGAGATCGTTACCGTATCGAACAGGCGGAAGTTGCCGCTCAGGTTCAGCCGGCCGCGTTCGAACGAATACGGAATATTCGGTTCCGGGTCGCCCGACGCGAACGCATCGGTGATGACGCGCTCCCAGACCTGCACAGGCGTGCCGTTGTCGCGTTCGTCATAGCGATAGGACAGGCGCAGGTTCAGCTTGCGGTGCGGCCGCGTCGTCAACGTGAGACCGTAGTTCGTCGTGTCGACCTTGCCGTCGATCGGGACTGGCAGGACCAGCGGCGCCGGAATCGTCGGGTTGATCGTCGGCAACAGCATGGTGTCGTTCTGTTCGCCCTGTCCCGAGGCAAGCGAGAACGCGAGAACCGTGTCCCATGCCTGCACCCGGAACGCGCCGGACAGCGAAACCTGCTGGAAGTCGTTGTCGGGCTCGAGCGCCAGGCGGCCCATGTCGGTGCCCGCAAACCCCGTGAACGGGTTGTCCCAGGTCACACCGTCGAGCTCGTTACGGTAGAACGAGCCGTAGTAGGCGAGCGTGACGTTGAACGACTCTCCCGCCCACGCGATGCCGGCGTCGAATCGATCGGTGTAGTCATCGACGGGCCGCGGCAGGTATGCGCCTGCCGTGAAGAACGAGCTGGATATCATGTTCGTGCCGTCCCGCTCCTGGCGGCGATAGTCGGCGTAGAACCTGAAGCTCTTCGACGCGCGGAAGTTGGCGCCAAGATCGAGGACCGTACGATCGAGCTCGATATTGTGCGGCACGAGGGCCGCCGCCAGCCCGGTCATGCCAGCGGTCGTGCCGGCGCGAACCCAGCCTGACGGCAGGGTCAGAATTTCGCCGTTCACGGTGTACGGGGTGACCGTGTCGCCGAATCGGCGGTACGGCAGCTCGCGGTAGCCGAGATCGATGCCGAAGCGCCCGGCCTTGCCGATGCCGAACTCGAAGACACGCGAGTCGAGACCGAGATCCTCGGCATACCAGGTCATCTCGGTGCCTTTCTCGTTGAGTGAGCGTCCCTGGCCGT
>WVYQ01000017.1:351534-352101 GCA_011772865.1 Woeseiaceae bacterium
GTCTCATCGCATCAACCTCGATCCGGACGGATGGTTGGACCCGTGTACCTGGGTGTGACAGTTCATGCAGTTCTGGCCGAGCATGTAGGCTGACGGACTGCCCGCCGGCAGGCTGGCGCTGTCGGCCGGGATGCTTTGATGGCCTTCCTGCGAATGGCAGCCCTGGCAGAGCATCGGACCGCGCGCATTCAGCATGCCGGGGTAATTGGAGCCGTGCGGGTTATGGCAGTTGCTGCAGTCCTCGGCGACCGGTGCATGCTCCCACAAGTACGGTCCACGCTTCTCGGCGTGGCAGTCGAAGCAGGTCTGATTCAGCGTCTGCCGGGCAAACAGCCACTCACTCGTCTCGCCGTGCGGGCTGTGGCAGCCGGTGCAGCCCATCTTGCCCTGCCGCACCGGGTGGGCAAACGGCTTCAGCGTCTGGGTGCGCTGCTGCTGGTGACAGTCGAAGCAAACCTCAGGCTGGGTTGCGGTCATCCGCACCGGATCGTGCGCCGCATGAACCGTGTGGCAATCGGCGCAGGCAACCTCGTTCATGTCGTGCTCCGAGCCGTGCCAGCCGAAGCC
>WVYQ01000017.1:352192-353721 GCA_011772865.1 Woeseiaceae bacterium
TGCAACTGGCCCCGGCCAAACGGCCCATTCGGATCGGTCGGCACGGCATGCGCACCACGAAACAGCGCAAGTGTGACCTCGTCTTCGTGACACGAAAGGCAGGTATCTGCACCCTCGCGGCTGTAGTTGGCCTCCTGACCACCGGCAGTGCCGGCGGCCAGGGTCATCAGCATCGCTGTTGCGATAATTGTCGCTACCAGCCTCATAGCAACAACCTATTGTTGAGGTTGGTTCAACAGAAAGTCGCGTACGCCATGGACGACCTCGACATCCGCCGTTCGTCCCGGGCCGTGGCACAGCTCGCAGGTCTCGACGCCGGACGAGATCAGGGTGCTGTCTGCGGCCTTGGTCGCATTGAAGTCACCACCGTTCTGCATCATGTGCTGCTTGGCCAGGTCAGAGACGTGGCAGGCCGAGCATACGGCCGAGTTCGGCGAGATGACGACGTCATCGATTGGTGTCGGGTCTGCGCCAACGCTCACCGTCGTGCCGAGGACTTTGCTCGGGTCAACCGGGTAGTAGGTCGGGAGCTGTCCGTTCGCCAGCTTCGCCTTCTTGATGTGGCAGGCCTCACAGTTCTCGATACGGCCCGGGTAGTGGACGGCTAGCTCGTCAAAGACATGCACCGAATTACGATATCCGCAGACTTCGTACGGGCTGCTGTCCGGATTGTCCGGATCATACGAGTGGATCGCATGGATCATGTACTTGAAGTCGATCGGCACGTCATCGGGGCCCAGCACGTTGACGCAGTCATCCGGGGGAACGTTGGGGTCTGCGACAGGCACACGTTGTCGGGCATCGGTCGCGTTCGGGTTGTGGCAGGTCACGCAGACCTGCGGCTCGTCGGTGCGGTTATTGCCGTGCAGCGACAGCTCCTTGTGGCAGTTGTCGCAGTTCTCGATCTCGACGACCTTGCGCCTGTCGACCACTGTCGCGCCATCGATACCGACATACTTGAAGACGTTCTTGACCGGAATCCTCTCGAACGCGAGGGTGCCGTCGCCGTCGAGGTCGAGCTCGACCGCCGGGTGACCGTCGATCGTGACGGCAGCCGTGCCGACCGCATCGGCCGGCAGCGGTGTTGTGGACGTTACGCTGAACCAGCCCGGATTGCCTGCAACCGGCGTTGCGCCGGGATTGCCATTACATGCCAGCGCGTTCAGGCCGGCGTTGATGGGTTGTGCCGGGTTCGAGCCGCTGTTCGTGTTCGTATAGTCGGACGTGTCCCACGCGATCCCGATCTGCAGCCGGCTCAGGCCAAAGGTGCAGGTTGTCCATTCGGTGTCGTTCAGGATGTCGTAGTACGAACCGTCGTTCGGATTCGTCACCGAGAACTGGACCTCGGGCGTTTGGCCGACGGCCATGTTCGACACGTTCTCGATGTTGTACTGGAAGTTCTCGCCAGCCAGCTGTAGCTGCAATGCGTGGACGACCTCTACACGTAATGAGCCGCCGTCGATCGTGGAATCGGGACCGTGGCACTGCACGCAGGTCGAATTGTCATTGATACCGCCGACGTGGTCGCC
>WVYQ01000009.1:0-36788 GCA_011772865.1 Woeseiaceae bacterium
GGAGATCGTGAAGTTTTTTACGCGCTAACGGGAACTACAGTGACTCCGCCAGCTCCCAGATTTTCGTCGAGCGTGCGCCCGATCGGCAAAAGATCAGGAGCGGCCGCTCGAGACCGTCGCACGCTTTGGCGTATACCTCGACGTCTTGCTGAGTGATCGACCTGGGATCGACCGGGTGATACACGTAGTTCATCCCGAGCTCTTCCGCGATCCTGCCAAGGTCCGCCGACAAGGGCTGCCCGGGCGCCTCACCGTCAGGCCGGTTGTTCATGATGGTGCGAACCCCCTGTTTGGCTGCCAGCCGAATGTCATGCTCGTAGAGCTGCCCGGACACGTAGACCTGCGGCGCGAGTTCGAGCACCTTCATCTGCAAATAATCTTGCTTCAAGGTATCGGCTTCATAGTTTTGCGGCGCGGTTCGTGCCAGTATATCGATGCGTATGCCGGTATTGAACCGTGTTTCTCAGGAAATGACATGAGACGTCTCGCATTACTCACATCACTTACGTTGCTGTCGCTGTGCCTCGCAGCCTGTGCGCCGAAGGTTGGTACCGAGCGATGGTGCGAAAAGATGGACGACACGCCGAACGGCGACTGGTCGGTCAATGACGCCAAGGCTTACGCAGAGTATTGCCTGTTCGGCAATTACATCGACAAGGACGAGTAGCGCCGCCTAGCCGGAAGGCAGGATAAAGCGGGCGATAAGGCCGAACACCTGGTTATCAGCACCCGGGTTATCGTCGTAGTCGTTGCAGTTGATAGCGATCACCAGGTCCAGTTCCGGAATCACCATCACCGTCTGCTGGCCCCAGCCGAGCGCGACAAACGTGTCCAGGCGCCGGCCTTGATGCTCGAAGTAACCCGTCCACCACTGGTACCCGTAGCCATCGACCTGCCAGTCCCTTGATTCGGGATCGGACCAGCGAAGCTCGGTATAAGCCTGAATGGATGCAGCAACCCAGTCGGCGCTTACAACCTGCTGTCCGTTCCAGTTTCCGTCGTCGAGGTACAGCTGCCCGAACTTCGCGACGTCGCGGGTCCGCAGGAAGAGACCGCCACCGAGATCGGGTAAGCCGCTCGGCGTGTCGACCCATCCTGCGGTCGTGATGTTCAGCGGATCGAGCAGGTGAGTCGCCAGGAAGTCGACGAGCGCCAGCGGGTTGCGGTTCTGGATCGCCTGGCCCAGCGAGATCGACGCAATCGTGTTGTAGGCAAATGCGCTGCCCGGGTCCGCCGCCAACGGCAGGTCCAGGAGACCCTTGCTGAAGTCATGCTGCTCGCGGAAAAATCGTGTGACCGGGTTGTCGGGCGTGCCGTAGGGCGTGCTCCATTCGTCCCACTCGAGTCCCAGGCGCATTGCGAGGACATGGTGCAACGTTATCTGGTTCTTGCGCTCGTCCCAGTTGTCGTAGCTGGCGTAATCGAACAGCCCGAGGTACGGCACGTCGACGCCACCGAAGTAGCCTTGGTCGACGGCAATGCCAACAAGGATGGATACGATGCTCTTCGACACCGATAACTGGGCATGTCTCGACAGGTCGTTGTTTGCCACCCAGCCGTCCTTCTCATCGAGCTGCGTGCGGATCGTCTCTTCGAACACCAATGAGCCGCGACTCGCGATGGCGATTGAATCGATGATCGGATATTCCCCGCGCCCGATCGCCTCCATCATGTCCTCGAGCCGTTGCACCGACAGTCCCTGGCTGTCGGCATTGGAGGTTGTCCAGCCGTCGCCGAGGCTGGCGGGGACCTGGTAAGAATACGAAGGGATCGGTGGCGGCGACGTACGGTCGTTCGAACCCGAACCGCCGCCACATGCGGCGAGAAGTACGACGATCGCCGAGACTACAAAGAGGCGATAGCCTCGCATGCAGGGTTTGATCGCGTAACGGCCGATTCGTTCCGCGGTCGCGGAAGAGTCAGCGTTTCCCTGGTCAGTACTTCAGCGACTTCTTCGTAAACTGCTTGCCCGGCGTCTTGCCCAGTATCCGCCGTAACACCGAGTTCATCGTTTTCGGGTCGTTGTCGAATCCGTCATGCGATTCGCTCTTGGTGTACCGCGCACTGCGCACGCGGCCCTTGCTGAAGTGGATAGTGAGGTTCGAGACGCTGTTCGCCAGGTTCTTGCTGTACTTGTGCATGCCGAGGAGCCCGGCCGGCAAGGGGGTCTCTTCGAACGATCGGCTCACGAGGTACAGCAGCGACTTCCGGTAGACCCCGGCCACGTCATCGTCGAGTTCGAGCTTGCCCGAGAGGTTGTAGATGTCCATGCGGTCGATACCGGACTCGGACTTCCTGGCCTTGAGCAGGGGCCGATAGTGCGTGCGATACAGGTCGGTCGTCGCCGCAGGCGCGAGCAGGCTCACACTCGAAATCCGGATGCCGGGCTGCAGCGCCGCCAGCGCAACGGCGAGGTAGGCGTGGAGGATGCCGCCGGTACTGTGCCCGGCCAGGTGAATCTTCTTCGGCTTGCCCGATGCGGCCAGTGCCCGGAGGAATTCCTGCAACACCGACTCGCCGGCACGTCCCGCGTTGAAGGGCCGTCGCGCACCTTTTTTCATCTGCCGCCAGACGGCACGGCCCGCGGGTCGCGCGGTGTCTTCGATGAGCCGGTCCGACCAGTCGAAAAGACCGCCTGCGCGGTCTTCAACCTGCTTGCTCGAGCCGAAGATCACGTCCTTGATCTCTTCGAGCAGGCCCGTGTCGTACATGAAGTGGTAGGGATAGATCCTGTTCGACTGGAACGTGTCTTTCATCGCGGCGATGCGCCGTGCCGATCCCTTGACGTTGTTGAGGCCGCCGTGCGCCCAGAACAGCAGGTGTTCGTAGTAGTCGCTGTCGGCGACGAGATGAGCGGTTTCCCGGACGTCCTCGACCGCGCTCCAGTAGCGGCCGTTCGTGTGGTAATTGCCGTCGTCGATGTGCACGAAGTGGCCCGCGATCTCCGCGCGCGACGGCGACTTCTTGAACAGCCCCTCGGTCCGGCCGGCATCCGAGCTGCCTTCGGTGGGCAGGTGCCAGATCTGCGGCGTGGACAGGGCTAGCCTGAGCACCCACGCGTCGGAAATGTTCTTCTGCCAATCCTCGTACAGCCACAGCGCGGTGCCGTTGTCGCCCCAGCGCTCGCCCCAGCTGTTCTGCACCCAGAATCCCTTGTCGTTGTAACCGACGATGGCAAACGCGTGCCCGCCCTCGATCTCGTCATGCGGCTTGATGTAACGCAGGTCGCCTTTCTTCGCCGGCCGCTGCCATCCTTTGTGCACGCCGGCGGAGCAATAGATGGCGCCCACCTCGTTCAGGGCAGCATGAAAGTCAGAGATACGGGTCCCGAGCCGGTAATAAGCACCCAGCGTGTTCTTGCGGGCCTTCTTCGCCCGGTCGACTGTCAGGTGGCCGGCATTTTTGACGTCGTATTCCCACGAGCCATCGAGGCACACGCCCATGTTGTACCAGCCCTGGATCGCGCCGCGGCAGCTCGAGCCCTCGTACTCGTAGCCGGGCCACTCGTCGTGCCGTTTCGCCATCTCGTAGAGCATGCGCGAGCTGACGTGCCCGGGCCGGTCGCTTCGGTCGCGGAGCAGGTTGATCACGGCCGCGAGCCCGAAACCCGTGCAAGAGCCCTCGGTTTTCTGGTCGAGGATGTCGAGGTTGCCGGGCCGTTCGATTTCACTGGCCAGCCTGATGAGCGCCGGCTCGTAGACGTAATCGCGGAAGTCGGGCGTGTCGGGGATGGCCGTGAGCTGGTGCTTGCCGAGACTGCGGAATTTCGCTGAGGGCATGAGGTTTTCCCCATTTTTTTGCTTATTAAGGGAAGAATAGACCATATTTCGCAAAAATGACGTGCGCCTGGGGCGCCGCTCGAGTCTCGTTTATCGTGCGCGTATGAATGACGAGCATACGGCCAGACGAATCGCTGATGCGCTGACATGGTCCCGCGTCATCCTTGTCATTCCGATAACGCTTCTCGCATGGTTCGGGTTCAGGTGGTGGGTGTTCGGCCTCTACATCGCGGGTGCGTTGACCGATTACTTTGACGGCGTATTCGCGCGCAGAGCCGCGCCGCCAAAATCCGACATCGATTTCGACGGCATCGCCGATATCGTGTACCGCGTCATGACCGTCGTGTGGATCTGGCTGCTCATTCCCGGCTTCATCGAGAAGTACTGGCTGCCCTATGTGCCGATACTCGTCGTGCTCGAGCTGTACATGATCGTGCTGCGCACTCGCAATCCGCAGCTCGTCGTGCCGCACTTTCAGTTCGGCCGCTTTGCGATGGCGCTGTTCTTCTTCCTGCTGCCGGTGCTGATCCTGTGGGGCGATATCACGTGGTTCGTGCACGCCGTGCTGATCATCGGCACGCTATCCAATGCCCAGCTTGCCTGGGCGATGACGCGTCTTATTCGGGCGCCGGCTTGAGCAACGTCGAGTCGAACTCGTATTTCGAACCGTTTAATGCCACGAGATTGACTTCCCAAAGCTCCTCGTCAGGTATCTGCGTCCGCTCGAGCCCGGGCAGTTCGCGCTCGTCGTCGACCTGCACGCCCCAGACCCGGACCTTGCGGACACCCGCGACGGGAATGCGTTCGCTGTCGAATCGTGCCCGCACCTCGGGGTCCACGCTGTCCGAGGCCCAGGTTGCATAACCGCATTCGACGATTGCCGCCAGTTCCGCAGGCATCGCTTTTTCAGTCATTGGTCATCTCCGGGCGAGTTATTTCCGATCTATTGAAGCACTTGCCGGGCGCCGGCGGCATTGCGAAAAATACGCACAGCGAAACGATCGATCGTAAACGGCATTTCTTCAAGGGGTTACGGGCCGCCGCGACAGGATTTCTGTCCGATAGCCGAACTCAAGCGATGCTCAGTTGAGCCGGATTGCGATGACCGTGTTGTCGAACCCGGTCGGAATCAGCGCGAGCCCCAGTTTTTCGGCGTAACCGTGGTTGGCGCTGCTGACGCCCTCGCCACCATGCACTTCAATGTCATCGAGGAGACGAATGAGCGGTCCGGCAACGGGCGTGACCTGCAAGGTGCCGTCAGCCTCCTGCTCGATGCCGTCGATGCCACCGACCCAGTCCGGGCCCACGGTGGTTACGGACAGGTCGCGCAGGTCGACATGCCACAGGCGTCCGCCGCCCACCCAGAGATCGTCATTATTGATATGAATGCCGTTGGCGCCCGGGAACCGGGGTTCGCCGGTCAGCACCGAATGCTCGAGGTCGGGGCTGACGACGACGACCTCACCGCGCGCGGAGTCGGTGACATAGACCGTGTCATCGGCGCCCACGGCAATGTCATTCGCAACTTCCGTTTCGAGTGCGATCGTTTTTATTGCCTCGAAACCCGGCCAGCGGAATACCTTGACCTGGTTATTGTCGACGACATGCAGCTGGCCGTTATGCAGGGTCATGCCGAGAGGAGCGTCGAGACCCTCGAGGATGCGCCAGTCAATGGCATTGCCGTCACGATCGAGCAGGGTCAGGTAGCCGTTGCCCGTTTGCGCGTAGTCGCACACGTTCGAGACGAGCAGAGTGTCATCAGGCAATGGCAGGACGGTTTCGGGCTCGCAGAACCCGCCCTCGGCGATCCAGGCAATATCGACTGTTTCCTCACCGGAAGTCTCGCCGTCCAGCGGGGCGCCGAGAAGAATCAGGAACAGCGTCAGCATGTCGCGAAGAAGCCTCGTATTCATTCAGCGATAGGCAACACGCAGCCGTCAGCGACGTCTCAGCCTGGCTATTTCGTCTCGACCAGCAGGACCATCGTATCGAGTTTGACGCCGTCGGCAATCGCGGCAGCCTGGCCTTCCTCCGACTCGAGCATGGCCATGAACTTGTCCATGTCGGCAACGGCAACCACGAGGCCGGTCAGGTTCGGGTTATCGGCGCTCTGCAAGGTATGCACGTGCATGGCGCCGTTGTCCTCGAACAGCTCGTGACGGCTGTCCTCGCCGCGCCAGGCAGCGAGCCAGTGCTCGGGGTCCTCGACCTCGTGAGTAATCGTGACATGGACCATCGACATGCCCTGCATGCCTTCATGTTCGTCATGGTGCTGTCCGAAGCCAGGCTGGCTGAACGCCAGTCCGGTTATCGTCACGGCGAGAAGGTACCTGAACGATTTCATTCGCGTGTTGTCCTCTTGGCCTATACTCAGGAGGATAATAAAGGAGAGCATGGTGGGAAGCACCTTCCACGAAATCGAAATGGAAAAAATTTATGCTTCTTGCCATCGCAATTGTATGGCGCTACCCGAAGACATGAAGCCGAGAATGGAAGGATGATTCACGCGACGACACCCAATATCGAGGGCAGGACAATCACTGACTATCACGGCGTCGTTACCGGCGAAGCCATTGTCGGCGCGAACATTTTCCGGGACTTTTTTGCCGGTATTCGCGACATCGTCGGTGGGCGCTCGGCCGCCTACGAAAAGGAACTGGCCCGCGCGAGGCAGCTCGCTTTCTCCGAGATGGACCAGCAGGCGCGTGACATGGGCGGCAACGCGATCATCGGTATCGATATCGACTACGAGACCGTCGGTGAGCGGGGCGCCATGCTCATGGTGAGCGTGTCGGGCACGGCCGTCACGGTTCGCTAGCTTGGACGCTTACCTGGCCGCGGCGATCGAGGAGGCTCGTAAAGGCCAGGCCGCGGGCGGCATCCCGATCGGGTCGGTGCTCGTCATCGACGGTGAGATCGTTGCGCGCGGGCACAACCAGCGCGTGCAAAAAGGCAGTACCGTGCTGCATGCCGAGATGGACTGCCTCGAGAATGCCGGCCGCATGAGTGCTGCCGCCTACCGCGAGGCTACGCTATATTCGACCCTGTCGCCGTGCGCCATGTGCAGCGGAGCGGTGCTGTTGTACGGCATCCGCAGGGTCGTCGTCGGAGAAAACCGGACGTTCCAGGGGCCCGAGGAGTACCTGCGGGAACAGGGCGTCGAGGTTACGGTTGTCAACGATGCCGACTGCGTTCGAATGATGAGAGACTTTATTCTGAAGCATCCGGAACTCTGGAACGAGGACATCGGGGAATAGGAAAGGTCAGGGAAAATGGCTACCAACTACGTATTGATCGATTACGAAAACGTCCACCCGAAAAACCTCGAGTTGCTGGTCGAACACCCGTTCAAGGTGTTCGTGTTCGTCGGCCAGAACCAGGCGAAGGTCCCGTTCGACCTCGCCGATTCCATGCAGCTGCTTGGCAAGGACGCGAAGTACATAAAGATCGCCGGCACTGGTCAAAACGCGCTCGATTTTCACATCGCCTATTACGTCGGCCAGCTGGCGGCGAAAGAGCCCGATGCGCATTTTCATATCATCAGCAAGGACAAGGGCTTCGACCCGCTGATACGACACCTTAAAGAACGCAAGATCCGCGTGCGACGCGAAAAAGACCTCGGCGAAATTCCGTTGCTGCAGTTGCCAACCAAAGCGAGTCTCGACGAGAAAATCTCCGCGATCGTCAAGAACCTCGGCGGCCGCGGGCAGTCCAGGCCCCGCAAGGTCCGGACGCTCCAGAACACGATCAATTCGTTGTTTACGAAAAAGCTCGATCAGAGCGAGCTCAACGAGCTCGTCGACGAAATGAAGAAGCGAAAGCTGATTGTCGTCAGGCAGAACAACGTCAGCTACAAGTTACCGCACTGAATCAGTACGCCGGCCGGTACGGATTCGGTAGCAGATTTTCTTCGAATTCCTCGATCAGCCGCTGGGCATCGCGAACCCAGCTGCAAGCCTCGCAAGTACACAGCGTTTCGTCGTGGTGAAGTTCGCTGTGCAGCGATTCAACCAGTCTGACTCCATAACGCAGCGATGCGTTGATCGTATGCTCCGGCTTATCGGCAAAGCCAGAGAACTCATCCAGGCAGTTGACCCAGTGACACTCGCTGTTCACGTTGCATTGGCGACAATGCGCGCTGGTAGCCTGGAACAGGCTATCGTGGGGACACTCCCTGCCGTCGATGATTCTTTGCACAAGCAACCGCGGATAGGTCAGTGCTCCAATCAGTCGCTGTCGCATCGTCGTCTCCTCCTGCTGTTTGCGCACCACGATAGGGAGCGCGCGAACGCGTGTCTATCGTGACAATCGCGTACTTACTTCTCGCACTCCCCGTTACAGCCCCCACATTTGTTGGAGCGTTCAGCGGTATCAGGATCGTGTTTTCTCAACCAGAGCTGGAACGCGGCCCAGAAAACGCATAGCGTTACGAGGCCAAGCAATGCGTAGATATAGCTCGTCATTGCAATCAAGGCTCCATCTCAGGTCGTACTGAACAGTCCGGCAAATCCCATGAACGCCATCGACAGGATGCCCGCAATGATCAGGTTCATTGCCGTGCCCTTGATGAGTTTCGGGACGTCAGAAAGTTCCGACTCTTCGCGCAGGCCGGCCAGCAGCACCAGCGCCAGGGTAAAACCGATGCCGGCGCCAAGCGCATAAACGATACCTTGCCAGAATCCGTAACCGCGGTTCGTGGCGAAAATTGCCAGACCCAGAATCGCGCAGTTTGTCGTGATCAGCGGCAGGAAGATCCCCATCGCGCGGAACAACGCCGGACTCAGTTTCTTGATCAGCATCTCGATGAACTGCACGGTACTGGCGATCACGACAATGAAGCAGATCAGCCTGAGATAAGGCGCATGCACGAGAATATAGGTGTTGAGTAGCCAGGCGCAGACTGCGGTCACGAGCATCACGAACGTCGTTGCGAGTCCGAGCCGCGCCGACGTCTCGAGTGAATTGGATACGCCGAGGAACGGGCACAGCCCCAGGAAATACGTCAGCACGAAGTTGTTGACGAGCAATGCGCTGACGAAGATCCAGAGGAAGTTATCCATCAGCTCTCGCTCCTCTGCGCGGCGGCAACCTCTTCCAGGAACTCGTCCTTTTTGGACTTGAACCAGTTGAAGAACAGCAATATGACGCCAAGCGTCAGGAAACCGCCCGGCGGCAGGATCATGATCACCCAGGGCTCGAAATTCTCACCAAACAGCTTGATTCCGAACAACGCGCCGTCACCGAGGATCTCCCTGACCGAACCGAGCGAAAGCAGTGCGAGCACGAAACCGCTTGCCATGCCGATTGCATCCATTACGGCCAGTTTCGTCGGATACCGCGAGGCGAAGGCTTCCTGCCGGCCCAGGATCAGGCAATTCGCCACGATGAGCGGAATGAACGCACCCAGCTCCTTGTGCACGCCGGGCACGAGCGCAAGCAGCGTGTAGTCGGCGATCGTAACGAAGGTGGCGATGATGATGATGAAACACGAGATGCGTACCTGCTTCGGAATCAGGTGGCGGAACGTCGACACCAGGAAGCTGGATCCTACGAGCACGAAGAACGTCGCCATACCCATTGCAACCGCGTTGATTGCCGAATTGGTGACCGCGAGCATCGGGCACATCCCCAGGACCTGCACGAACACGGGGTTATCGCGCCAGATTCCCTTGAGCAGTTCTTCGCGCGATGGGTTCTTCTTCATTGCCCCGACTCGGTGGGCGCCTGGCCGGCTGCCTCGAACTGCGGTTCGGAACCCGGCGCCGGCAACAACGCCGACCACTGGGCATGCGCTTCATTGATGATTCTTACAACGGCCTTGGACGAGATCGTCGCTCCGGTTATCGCGTCGATCTCGTTCGGCTGACTCCTGGTGCCTTTTTTGACGGCGAAAATTTCCGGTTCGATGGATAACGCTCCGAATCCGGCGACCCACTCGGCATCCTTGTATATTTTGTCGCCGAGGCCGGGTGTCTCGCGGCTTTCCAGCACCTCCATGCCGACGACCAGTTTCTCGCTTGGCTTGTAGCCGTAGAGAATCGCAATCGTGTCCTGGAACCCGGGGCCCGCCGCAGGCACGGCGTAACCCACGAATTGTCCCTGTTCGTCATGGCCGCCGTAGATGACAGGCTCGTCTTTGTCGGGGCTCGTTACGACGACCAGCTCGCCATCGCGGTGCACGAGTGCCTGCATCTGGCTGACGCCAGGCAGAACTTTGAACACGGCCTCGCGCAGCTCGCGGGCCTTGTTCAGCGTGATCGTGGGCAGTGTCGACTCGTAGATACCGATGATCGCAATGCCCGACAACAGCCCGGCTATGGCCAGCGTCGATACAAGCCGCAGTGAGCCGGGGCTGCCCGTGTTCGCTGGCGCGTTCATTGCGACTCGACCCCGCGTCCGAAGACCCTGGGTTGCGTGTAACGATCGATCAGCGGTGTCGCCGCGTTCATCAAAAGAATCGCGTACATGACCCCTTCGGGCAGGCCGCCGAATACCCGAATCAGGATGACGAGAACGCCGACGCCGATACCGAAGATCCAGGCGCCCCGCGGCGTAACCGGGGACGTGACCGGGTCGGTTGCCATGTAGATGGCGCCGAGTAACAGGCCGCCCGAAAACACCGAGAACAGCGGCGTCGGGAAGCGCTCGGCATCGAAGAGACCGAGGCAGGCCGAGAACACGATGACCGTCAGAAGGATGCTCACGGGTATCCGCCAATCGAGGTCCCGCCGCAGCCACAGGTAAATACCGCCGAGCAGCAGCAACAGGCCGCTGGTTTCACCGAGCGAACCGCTGGTCTTGCCGAACGCGAGGTCCGAAAGCGGCGTAACTACCTGTTCGAACTTCAACAGTCCCAGCGGTGTCGCTGCCGACATCCCGTCGAGTTGCGCCTGCATGAAGGGCAGCGCGAGATTGCCCGGGTAGATGGCAAAGAACTCGCCGCCCGTGGACGGCACCCAGGTTGTCATCGCGATCGGGAACGTCGCGAGCAGGAATGCCCGGCCGAGCAGGGCGGGGTTGAACAGGTTGTGGCCGAGACCGCCCCAGATGACCTTGCCCAGGGCAATACCGACGAAGCCGCCCAGGAACGCCATCCACAAGGGCAGCCCGGGCGGCAAAGTGAGGCCGAGCAGAAGGCCGGTCAGGACGCCGCTGGCGTCACGCAGGGATTCGCCCCGCGTCTCTTTATTCGCGAACAGCCACTCGGCCAGAACCGCACCGGCGATACATGAGCCCAGGACCAGCGCAGCGCTGATGCCGAAGAACCAGAGCGACGCCCCCGTGGCCGGCGCCAGGGCATACAGCACGTCGCGCATCGCGCTCGGCGTGGTCATTCCCTGGCGCAGCAATGGCGCGTGAAACAGCAGCAGATCCGGATCGCGCTTCTTCACGCGTCGACTTCCTTGCGATGAGTAAGGTCGTCTTTTGCCGTGCGAATGAGTTGCACGATCGGGATGTTCGAGGGGCAGGCGAACGTGCAGCAGCCACACTCGACACAATCGAAAACGTTATAGGCCTTCATTTCGTCGAACATGCGCGACTTGGCCAGGCGCGCCAGCCGGGACGGGTTCAGGAAATACGGGCAGGCCTCGAGGCAGCGGCCGCAGGAAATGCAGGGATACTCCTTGCGCCTGGCCGTCTGCTTCTCGGTGAACACGAGCACCCCGGAGCAGCCTTTCAGGACCGGCACATCGAGGCTGGCAATGGGACGGCCCATCATCGGCCCGCCCATGATGATTTCGCGGGTCCCGGGCTTGAGGCCGCCGCAGAATTTCACGACGTCGCGCACCGGTGTTCCCAGCGGGACGATCAGGTTGGCGGGATACGTCACGCCCGGTCCTGCGACCGTCACGACCCGTTCGATCAGCGGTACGCCGCGCGAGAAGTAGTCGGCGACTGCGACAATCGTGCCGACGTTGTTGACGTTGACCTCGACATCGCGCGGCAGCTGCCCGGCAGGCACTTCCTTGCCGAAGACGCTCTTGATCATCATCTTTTCCGCGCCTTGCGGATACTTGACCTTGAGCGCTACGACGCGCACCGGTTGTTCCGGTTGAATGTGCTTGCGCAGGACATCGATCGCGTCGGGTTTGTTGGTTTCGACGCCGATGACTGTCTCTTCGGCGCCGAGCTTCTGCCGCATGATCTCTGCGCCTTCGAGCAGCGCGTCGGGCCGCTCCAGCATGAGTCGGTGGTCTGTCGTCAGGTAGGGCTCGCACTCGGCGCCGTTGATCAGGAGGTGCCGGATCCTGACGCCGTCGGGAACTGACAGTTTCACGTGCGCGGGAAATGCGGCGCCGCCCATGCCGACGATGCCCGCCATCTGCACCGCTCCGATGAATTCATCGAGCGTCAGCGACTGCCAGTCTATGGGCGTTCCGGCGTCGAGCTGCTGGGTTGCGAACGGATCCGCCTCGATCGCGATCGCCGGCGCAAAGCGTCCGTCGACACCGCGAAAGTTGCCAATCTCCTTGACTGTGCCTGTGACCGGGCTGTGCAGGGCCGTGGATACGAAACCTCCCGGTTCGGCAATCATCTGACCGCGATCGACCCGTTCCCCGGCCGCAACCACCGGCCTGGCCGGCACGCCCGTGTGCTGGCCCAGCGGCATGATGTAGTGCTTGCCGAACGGCACGCGCTGAATCGGCAAATCCGCGGTTTGCTGCTTGTGGTGGGCCGGATGGACTCCGTGCTCGAAGCCGTGGCGCAGGTACCCGAGAGCTTTCACCGCCGTCAGCTCCGCTTCCGGCTCGCCAATTGCATCAGGCGGCTGCGAATATTTTGTGCGATCTCGGCCTGGGTCTGCTCCTTGATCTCGCGAATCTCGGTGGCCGAGGCCTGCTTCTGGGCGGCGAGGGCGGCCTCGTGCTCGGCGGCCAGTTCCGCGCGGATCTCCTGCTCGAGTCGCTCGGTAAACGGCGTGACGATGCCGGCAAGTTCCTGCAGCGTTTGCCAGTTCGCCACGCACTCTTGCCCGGCATCGGCAAGCGCCTGTGATACTTCGACCGCCTGATCGTCATCGCCGGTCGGCGGCTTGAAGTGCGCGGCAAAACGCGTTTGTCCGCGCGCCCAGTCCGCGAAGGTCACGTCGCCGAGCAATTGATCCGGCGCCGGATTGCCCTCCAGGCTGATGCGCGATCCGAACACGCCCTCGGACCGCGGATCGTAACGGAACAGTGGCAGGGCGCGGCTCGCGACGGCGAGCTGGGCCTGCACAACGGATTGGCTGCTCGGATAACCATCTCTCGCCGGGCTGGGCGCATAGACCTGGAGCAGTGCGGGGCCGTCGTGGCCGAGCGCCCGGAGCATGCTGTCGCCCAGGTGATCCGGATAGGCGATCGAGGTCTGTGCGACAAATGCGTTGCGCTGTGCGAGGGCCAGCAGCCCGAGACGGCTGCGAGGTCCGAGGTCCAGCGAGCTGAGCACGAGCACTTTGACCGGCAGGCCCGAATTGAGCAGCCAGATCAGCTGGTTGAGGCCCTGGCCGGCGAGTATCTCGTCGCTGCCGATCAGCAAGAGCGGCGGACAAACGGCCAGCTCGTCCGCGCTCAGTTCCTGCCAGCGCAGGTTCGCGAGCGCTTCACGCTGCCAGTCGGCGCCATCGGGCTGGTCGACTTCGAGGCGCGCAAGGTGCAGCAGCCGAACAAGCTCGGTGGTTTCGTCCAGTTGGCCTTCGACGAGGCCCGCCGCGAGCTGGGCCGCATCACCGGTCATGTCGATAACGACGGGCGCCTGGAACGGGTTGTGCGGAAATGCGCCAGCCCAGGCTGCCGTGCTGTCGCCTGCAACGGCGAGCCCGTAACGCGCGCGTCCCAGGCCGTGGCCGCCCTCGACGACCCGATGCCGGGCCGAATCGAGCCGCTTGTTGAGGTCGATCAGGCGCAGCAAGTAATCGGTACTGATCGAGTGATCGGCGGAAGCGTCACCGATGCCGGCTGCAAGGTCCTTGAGATCCACGCGCGGGCTTGCCGTGTTCTGCAGTTTCTCGGTGACGGCGTCGAGGTCTTCGACGGCAAACGTGCTCGAGAGCGTCTTGTTAATCAGCTCGGAGACGGACTCGCCGGCCTCGGCCAGTGTTTCTGCGAAGCGCTGCACGATCGGCTGCTGGTAGTACTCGGTTGCCGCGAGCGCCAGCCTTACTGCCATTTTCTCGCCCGAACCGGCCTCGGCCGGGTCGCCACCGGCGAGCGCAAACTGGCAATAGCGCGACAGCAGGATTGCAGCCATCCTGCCGATCTCCGGGTCCTTCGCGGCACGTTCCAGGGTCTCTGACGGCGTGTCGGGCGTGGCTGCAAACACCGACCAGACCTCGCGCGCCTGCTCGAGCGTGGCCGCGTCCTGCTCGATCTCCCGCAGGGCCCCGGGTTCGCAAACGCCGACGCAAATACCGCACGCCTTGCAGGCCTCGGGGTTGACGGCGATCGACAGCAGTTCGGCGCCGTCTTTCCTGGCCGCCTCGGCATCCAGGAAGAAAGGCTTCGTTACGGCGACAGGCAGCGAACCGAGGGCCTGGCATATCGCGTCGACACCGTCCTGTATCGCCTGCTTGCGATCATCCGGAAGCGGCATCTTTTCGCCCAGCCAGGCATGAGCGTCGTTCAGGAGTTCGCCGAACGTCGGCGCCACGGTCTCGGCTTTCTTGTTGCTCGAGATGATGCGTGATGCAAGTTTTGATGCGACCTGGCGCACGGCATCGGCGCCGGTCCGGCTTATTCCCGCGTCGATGAGCGCGGCCGGCGTCGCCGCGACGACACCGATCGCGCTGTCGGGACAATGCGTCCAGCACTTGCCGCACCCCGTGCAAAGCGACGGGTCGAACGCCGGTATCGTGCTTCGGCCGCTGCTCGTGTCGTTGAACGTCGAGCTCAGCGGCGGCATGGTGCCGGTCGCGAGAAACGGGTCGGCGGTCAGGCGATCCGCCTGGCCATCGCGGTAGAGCACGCCCGCCTGGTCCCAGAAGCGGGGCAGGCTCGCGAAGTTGTCGTCGTCTCGTCCGAGGTGGCGCACCGCGGCCGGTGCTTCGCCTCGCCAGCGACCGGGGACGTCGACGGCGCTGGCGCCGCCGTCTTCAACCGGCGTCACCTGTTTGAGTCCAGCCTGGAATGCCGCAGCGAGATCCTCCTTCTGGCGCCGTTCCGCGTCCTCGAGCAGGCTCTTGTGTGCCGCTATGACCCGCCGCGACTTGTGATCCAGCAGACCGGCCCTGATCAGGGCGCCGAACAATCCGCCGAGCAGTTTTTCGGCGGCATTCGATGCGCCATCGTCGACCGGCACCCGAAACGCCGCACCCGATTCAGCGATCGACACGGTAGCGCCGGACACGTCCAGCGTGACGTCAGCAACGAGATCGTCGCCCGGGTCGTTGAGCGCCTCGTCACCATGGGTCAGCCAGTCGACGACGGTCGCGGACCAATGGCGCCACTCGACCGCAGGACGCGTGCGAACCCGGCCACCTTCGAGACCGTGCAATAAAGCGGCGGCCGCACCGAGCAAATCCCCGCCATCGTGACCACGCTGTATGGCTATCGTCAGCGACTTCTTTTGAGTTGCTCCCGATTCACCGGCTGTTGCGCGAATGGCAGGGCGGGCAACATCGGGATAGGCGCGCCGCAGTGCGTCGAGCAATACCTCGCGTTTCGGCTGTTCGCCCGACGTGTCGTCGAATGCGAGCCCGAGGTACAGCAGGCCTGGCGGGAGTTCATTGCCGGCAGAGCAGAGTTCAACGAGGTCGGCGACTCTGAGCGGTAGTCCGCCGAGACCGTATACGACCGACTTGCAGCGCGGTCGGCGCTTGCTATCGAGGTGATGGATGCTGTTGTGTATGTCCCGTGTCATCGGCGGTTCGCCGGAGATCGGGGCGGCAGTGCGCTCGAGTACGAAAACCGCCTCTCGCCCTTCGAGCGCATCGGCGATAGCGGTAGACGGGAACGGCCTCAGCGCATGTACGCCAAGTACCCCGGCCTTGACCTTGTGATGTGTGCGCAGGTGATCGGCCGCTGCCCGCGCCGTTTCGATGGCGGAGCCCTGCGCGACCAATACGGTCTTCGCGTCGTCGAGCCGATAGCTCGACAGTGACGCGTACTGGCGGCCCGTCTTCGCCGCGAATCGCGCAAACGACGCGTCCAGCGATTCTGCAACGAAGGCATCGAAGAACGGTTGGCGTGCGAAGGCGCCCAGCGCGAAGCTTTCCTTTTCGAACAGCGCACCGGTCAGTACGGGCTCGTCGAGGTCGTGCCAGGCAGGAACGCGCCGCCTCGTTTCGCCGAACAGCAGCTTTTGCGCGGCTGCCGGTGCAGCGATGCGCTCGCGCGGGTCGCCCGTGAACTCACCGGCCTGGGGCGGTGACAGCAGCCGCACGTCCTGTGCTGCGAGCGCGGTCTGCTCACTGTCCATGACGACCATGCCCGGCACCAGGGATTCTTCTGCAACGCGCCGAGCGATGTAGGTGAAGTCGACCGCCTGCTGCACGTTGGCGGCGAAAAGCACAAAGAAACCCGTGTCCGCGCTCAGGTGGACGGTCTCGTGACCGCTGCCGAGCGTTGCGCCATGCGCTGCAGCGGCACGCGTGCTCACGTGCAATACGAGTGGAACATGCTTGCCGGCCGCCGAGATCAGCAGATCCTGCGCAGCTGCGATATCCGTGCCGGAAAGAAACGCGGTGACGCGCCGTCCGGCGAGCGCGAGGCCCGTAGCGGTCGCGATGATGCCGCGCGGCCCCTCGGCGGATTCCACGACGCGGGTCGCGATGCCGGCCTCCGACAGTGCGACCGCACTATTACCGTCGAGCACGCAATCGAGCCCTTCGTCGCGAATGTCCGAACCGGCCGGCGCGCCGAACACGTTGCGATACCAGCGGATAGCAATGTTACGCAGCGCGGACATCAGACAGCTCCTGCTTTCCGGGATTCCTGATCCTGGAACTGTTCGCGCTCGAGCCAGACGATCGATCGGGTGGGGCAGCGAAAGATGGCGTCGGGTCTTGCTTCACCGCCCGATGAGTAGTCGATGATGGGCAGGTTGTCGCGCATCGTGATCAGGCCGGGCGCGGCGTCGGCGGCGCACTTGCCGCAGGCGTCGCACGCCGCCTTGCAGAGCTGCGTTGCAGCTTCGCCGGCCAGTGGAATATTGCATTGGACGTACAGGTTCTGGCTAAGCGGCACGAGTTCGAAAAGGTCCCGCGGGCACGCGGCGACGCAATCGGGGCAAGCGCGGCACTTGTCGATATCGACCTGTGGCAGCCCGTTGCTGTTCATATGGATGGCGTCGAACGTACAGGCGGCCTCACAGTCCGCCAGGCCGAGGCAGCCCCAGGCGCAACCTTTGCCGCCGCCGGACACGACGGCTGCGGCGCGGCAGCCTTCGAAACCACGGTACTCGGCTATCTGGCTGGCCTGCAGGTGACCGCCGTTGCAGCGCAGGCGCGCAACCAGTTTCTCGGCCCGGTCCGCGTCGACCTCGAGAAACTCGGCGATCTGCTCAATGGCCTCGTCGGTGCTGACCGTGCACTGTCCAGGCTCGACCTCACCGGCGACCAGTTTTTCAGCGAACGGCAGGCAGCCCGGCTGGCCACAAGCGCCACAGTTGGTGCCCGGTAGCAATTCGTTTGTCGCTTCGATACGAGGGTCTTCGTCGACTTTCAAAAAGCGCTGCGCGATAGCAAGAACCGTACCGAAGAACAGTCCGATTCCTACCATGATGGCCGGTGCTATGAGCAGCGTATTCATCAGTTAAACGGCTCGGCGCGAGCGATCAGTTCGTCAAGGCCCGGTTCGTTCGGATCCAGGGGTTTGCCCGGATGGATGCACTTCGCGGGACAAATCTCGGCAGCCGCAACGAGATCGGCATACGGCCCGGCCCTCGGGTCCGTGATGATCGCCTGCTTGTCGTCGTTGTACGCAAACATCATCTTGTTAATGCCCATGCAGTCGTCGCAGGTCGTGCACATCGCGGTGTCGAGCCAGGGTTCGTCGAAACTCAGTTCTTCTTCGGGCTCCTCCTCCGCAACCGGCTCCGGTTCTGCCTCGACCTCCTCGGGCGGTGATTCGATTTCGGCGGGCGCTGCAGCCGGCATCGTTGCCAGCGGCGCGCCGCCGGCGATCATGCCTGACAGATCGGCGCCCATCAGGACGTCGACGAGCTGTCCCATGGCCTCACCGGCCGCCTCCGAACGAACGGTTTCCAGTTGCTCTTCGTGTTCTTTCTTGAGTTGCTCGCGCTCGGCTTCGATCGCGGCGCGCTGTTCTTCGACGATTCGCTCGATCGCCTCCTCGACATAGAAGTTCTGAATGCCAGCCAGCTCCTGCAGCGAGCGCCAGTAGTTGAGCCGGTCGCGGCAGGCGAATACGAGCGCGCGGGACACGACAAGTCGCATGAGCACGCCCTGATCGTCGATCGCCCAGATGAATGGCACGGCACGATCGGCGAGTTCGTCGTCGACGTCCAGGTATCGATCGACCGGAATCAGGTCATCGGACTCGACGCCAACAGGCACTACGCGGAAATGTTCGTGCAGTGCAGGCATCAGCAATGCATAGTCGGCAAACGTAAACGCGAGATCCATCTCGGTCACTTCGCCGTCGGCAGCCTGGTACTCGAGTTTCTCGACCGGCCAGTCCGCCTCGGCCTGCGGGTTGCCGCCGAAGCTGACTCGCTCCGCTGCACGGTCTCCGGCGTCAGGGTTCACGAGGACAAACGGATGGGCACGGCTTTCCAGCGCCGCGCTCGCGACAAACCACGCCTCGAGCAGCGGTTTTTTCGTCTTGGTCTGGGTGCCGCGATTGATCAGGTGCAGGCTCGTTCGATTGCTATCCAACGCGCAGAGGAATCCCGACAGGAGGTCGTGGTAACGGGCAGCGGACGTCTGCGCGACGACGACCTGGCGGTGGCCTATGCCGAGGTAGCCGAGTTCGAAGCGGTACGAATCGAACGGGTCCTCGCCCGGTTTTGCGGCGGGATTGTCGTAAGCGCGGATCCAGCTCAGCACGTGCACGGGAAGACGCGATCCCAACAGTTGCGAAAACGAGGGCAAACCGTCGCCGGCAAGGTAGTCCGCGGATACCAGCGCGACGACGCGGGTAACGAGCTGCAACTCGTCGTTCGTGAAGGCCTGCCAGTCGAAACCGGCAAACCACGAATCGTGGACAGCCGGGTCGTAATTGCCCTCGATCTCGAGAGCCGCAATCCTGAGCGCAGCAAACAGGCCCGCGAACTCCGCGGCGTCGCTCGCAAATACCCGGGCCGCCTCGGTGCACGGGTCGTCGCTCGCAACCAGTTGCAGGTCCGGCACTTCGGCAAACCAGGGGTCGTCGACTCGCCCGACAAACCGCACCAGCACCGCGTCATCGGACCAGTTCTGCAGCGCCTGCAGCGCGCGTTCGATCCTGGCCCGGCGTTCTTCCGGCATCTCGACCGAACCGTGCGAACGATGCTCGAGCATGCCGGACAGGGCGCCGCTGTCGATGTAACGGGATCCGAGTCCGACGCTGGTCTTTATGCTTGCGGGTTCGTTGGCGTCGGTCGACTTCGCTTTCTCGACATCGAGCAGCGCCTGTAATCCGTTTATTCGCGTGTCGATCTCTTTGTGAAGCAGCTCTCGCTGCCGACCCTGCCGATGCCGAATCGCATGCAGCATCAAGTGCAACGAGACGCTCGGTCCGTAGCCCAGGAATTGGCCACCCGCGGCTATCGCGCCCTGGAGTTTGCCGAGATCGGCATCCAGTTTTTCCCGATTCTGCGAGCCCAGGTCGAGATGCTCCTGCATGGCCGCAGCCGCTTCCGCAAACATTGCGACGGCATCGACGGGATCGGATCCGTCGAGTTTCTGGCGCAGGTAGCGCTCGATCCAGGGCAGATTGTCCTTCAGGATCCTGGCGTCTTCCGCGGCGGGCGCAAATGTCTCGAGCGATTCCATGAAATGCTCGCTGGCAGGCTTCGCCAGGACAGAGTGGGCCTCGTCGCCGATGGGAACCAGGTACAGCGGGTACTGGTAACGAATGGCTGACGCATCGCGATAAGCGTTGAGCAGGGCGGGCAGTACCGTGTCTGCAGGGCGGTCCAGGCTCGCTGCCGCTGCAGGCTCGCCGAAGTGGAAACGCCGCAACCGGCTGATCGTGCCGGCGCTCACATCGCGCTCGTTGCCGCTGGCTTCGGGTGCTTCGCGTTTGCTTTCCAGTGCGAAATTCATTTTTGCTCCGGGCTAAATGGCGAAACCGTCCAAAGCCTTGTTGATACCGGCAAGTTTCTCGTCGACGCTCATGTCCAGTCCGACGGATGACATCAGGTCGTACCGCGGCGCATCCGGGTTGTGATAGAGAATGCCCAGCGGCAGGACGGACTCGTCGGCCGCAATCGCGAGCGCCGCGGGGAGGTCCGACGGGTCATGCTCGCCGTGGTTCGGAAACAGCCGCTTGACGTTGTCGTCGACCTGCACACCTTTTTCGTGCGTTAGCAGCCGCATTTTTGCCGGTTCGTCCTGCAGTGCCTTGCCGATTGCTTCCACATAGACCGGGCAACGCTGGATGATGCGAACGAAGCTGGTTCCCTTGTGCTCGTGCGCCTTCTTGATCACTTCGTGCCGCAGCGGCGCGTTCCAGTCGACGATTTGCGCGACAAAGGAAATATTGGTGACGCCGAGCGTTACCGTCAGCGGGTTCAATGGCGGCAATAATGCGCCTGAGGGATGCGTGTTGGTGGGCACGTCGATCGGAGTGGTCGGCGAAGTCTGTTTCTTGGTCAGGCCGTAGATGCCGTTGTCGAAGACAAGCAGCGTCATATCCATGTTGTAACGCATGGCATGAACCCAGTGGGCCGCCCCGATCGAGAAACAGTCGCCGTCACCGGTCGCGACCCAGACGTCCAGGTCGGGGCGCCGGGACTTGATACCGCAGGCAACGGGCAGGGCACGCCCGTGGAGGCCATGAAACCCGTAGGTGTTCATGTAATGCGGCAGGCGGCTGGAGCAGCCGATGCCGGACACGGCCACGGTTTTTTCCGGCTTCACCTGCGCATCGCGGCAAACCCTGTGTACGGCCGCCAGGATGCCGTGGTCGCCGCAACCGGTGCACCAGCGGGGCTCGGCGCCGCAGTAGTCTTCCAGCGTGAAATAGCGATCCTTGACCTCGAGAGACCAGTCACCTTTCAAGCCGAACATCATTTTGCTCCTTCGATTTCTGCGAGCCGCGAGTCAATGACTTTGCCGATTGCGCCGGGTTGCAGCGGATGGCCGGGGACTTTTGACCAGCAGTCGATGTCCATTAGCGTGTGGGCGCGCAGTACATTCGCGAGCTGCGAGTAACGGCGATTGTCCCCGTTCGTCAATGGGGAGCCGGGATCGTCGCTGTAGTTGATCTCGATCGTCATGACCTTCTTGAAGCCCGAGAAGATTTCTTTGAGGCCGGGCTCCATCGGCGACAGGAAGCGCAAATGGACTGACGACACGTTCTTGCCCTGTTCTCTCGCCAGGTCGACCGCTTCTTCGATCGCACCGAGCGTCGAACCCCAACCGACGATCAGGAGGTCTCCGGTTGCGTCGCCATGGATCTCTGGCGGTTTCAGCGTCCCGGACAGCGTTGCCAGCTTGCGACTGCGCATGTTCATGCCTTCCTGGTTCGATGCGGAGTCGTAGGCAATCTTGCTGTTCTGATTGTGCGCGAGACCCGTCAGGATGTACTCGCCATCGCGCATTCCCGGGATCGGCCGTGGCGATAATCCGGTGGTCTCGTCCCAGTTGTAAGGTGCTATGTCCCGGTCCCAGGCCGACTGGTCGATCGGGGGTGCGAACCACTCATCGGTGACTTCGGGCCGTTCGATCGGTTGCACACCGGTCGCGAGATTCGCATCGGTCAGCAGGATCACAGGCGTGCGGAACGACTCCGCTAATTTGCGCGCCATGACGACAAAGTGAAAGCACTCGGAAATCGTTGTCGCCGCGATGACGATCTTGGGGGAGTCGCCCGGCGAGCCGTACAGGCTTGCGAGCAGATCACCCTGCTCGATCTTGGTCGGAAGGCCCGTAGCCGGGCCGCCGCGTTGTACGTCGACGATCACCAACGGGATCTCGGCCATGACCGCAAGGCCGATCATTTCGGTTTTCAGGGCCATGCCGGGGCCGGAGGTGATCGTGCATGCCGTCTTCCCGGCATAAGAAGCACCGATAGCAAAGCCGATCGCGGCAATCTCGTCCTCGGCCTGGTGGACAAACCCACCCGTCAGGTGAAAGTCGTCTGCCAGGTAATGCGATGCCGACGTCGCCGGCGTGATCGGATACATCGCGACCATTTCGATGCCGGCAGCCATAACACCGAGTCCAACCGCGGTATTACCATTGATGACCACGGCCGACTCCAGGCGATCTTCGGGGTCTGCGGGCAATTCGAACTCGTAATCGAGGTGCTCGCGCGCGAAAGCGTAGCCGGCATCGAACAACTCGTGATTGACGCTGATGACCTTGTCGCTCTTTCTCCTGAAGGTCTTGGCAATTTCGCCTTTGGCCGTGTCGACATCGCGATGATAAATGGCGCACAACATCCCGAGCACGAACATGTTCTTGCCCTTGCGCGGATCCGGAACGACCTTGAGACACTCTTCCTGTATCGGCAGTTCATGAACGACCAGTCCCTGTGCGCGAAAGTCGGCGACTGCTTCCCGATACTGTTTGCGGATTCTTTCCTCGGGATCCTCAGCCCACATGTTCTCCAGCAGGACGACCGTGCCTTGCTTGTAGGCGCGGTTATCGATGCGGGAATAGAGCACCTGCTCGTTGAACGCGACGACCATATCGGCCTCATTGCCCATGTTGGTCACTTTCTTCGACCCCATGCGGACGCGAATGCCGCTCGCACCCTGGCGCTCTCGCGCAGGCGGCTGAATTTCGGCCGGAATGATCTCAACGGTCCAGACACCGTTGCCCATCTTGCCGCTGACCAGCCCCAGGATCTGGCCGCATTTCTGCGCGCCCTCGCCGGAGTCGCTGACGATTTCGACGATATGCTGGTCTACCAGCTGGGCGCCGCGCTTCGCATTGGCCACATCTTCCGAACCATTGGCGCGAACCTCATCAATCTTGCTGCGGAGCGCCTCGACGGCAGCCCAGCGCGCTTCGCGCGCGGCTTCGATGTCGTGGGTATGCAATGAGCGGCGCAGGTCGTAGCCCAGGGCCTTGCGCAAGGACCGCGGCACTGCAACTTTGACCCACCAGGTGTTGTTTCTCTTGAACAGGTATTTCGTATCGACTGCGGATGCGGATTTTTGCATTGGTCTTCCTGTGTACCTTACGGCGCGTAGTAATCTGAAATTACTGGCTTTTTTCCTAAAATGAACGATGCGCGAGCAAGTCCGGGTACAGGCATTTGGATTTGTACCTGTACCTTTGAAATGTGAACCCAACACCGCCTTTTGGAAATAGGCATAAGCCGAAGTCGGGTAACGGGTTTTATCGCCGCCGAACGGGTAGACTGAGGCCCGTGTCTACCGGGAGAAAACCAATGAAAACACCGGTCTTTTATGACTTGCCGGCCCCGTCGGATATGCTGAATTAAGGATTCGGGATGAAAAAGATTGCGGTTATTTGTGCGTTGTTGATCGTCATCATGGCGGCGATCCTGGGTGTGTTAACGATCTTCGGCATGATGAGCTTCGACAGCGCGCTGTCGAACCTGGTCAAGGCGGGTGGCGCTATCGTCGTACTCGGTATAGCGTCGGCGCTGATTTCTCTGATGATGGGCAATAAGGAGGGAGGCGAATGAACACGAAACACATCACTGTTGCACTTGTACTCCTGTTACCGGGTATCGCTGCAACGCAGGATTCCGGCAACTACCAGTGCACGCACGGCGACCTCGTACGCCGCGTCGAAATTTTCACTGATCCGGGGGTTTCCGTACCCTGCGAGGTGCACTACTTCAAAGACACCGAGGCGCCGGGTGAGTCACAGGTACTCTGGAAGGCGCAGGCCGAGGAGGGTTATTGCGAGGCGCAGGCTGCGGAGTTCATCGCCAAACTCGAGGGCTGGGGATGGAGCTGCGGTGCCGGCGATGCGCCTGCGACGGAACCCGCCGCCGAGTCCGAGGAAGCGCCCGAGCCTGAAGTACAGGATGACACCGACGTGCTGAGCCCCGGCGAACCGGAGAACTAGAAAAACCCAACAAAAAACCCCGCGAGTGCGGGGTTTTTTTTAATCAGTGCTCGGGGTGCACCGCCGCAGCATCGACGTGCGGGAGATGATGTTCCACCTCCTCGGTCAGGTGTTCGGCGTTGCGAATCCAGTTGCAGGTCTCGCAGGTGCAGGTCGTTTCGTCATGGCGCAGATGCTTGTGCAGCGCCTCGACAAACTTGATGCCTTCACGCAAAGAAACGCTCAGTACTTCGTTGGTCATCTCATCGAAGTGCCTGAAGTCCTGCATGCAGGTCTCCCAACCACATTCCTCACCTGTACAGTGATTGCACCGTTCACCGGTGGCTTCAAACATGTTCTTGTGGTGGTAGTTGTGGTCGTCGATCAGTTGCTGGAGCAGCAGGCGGGGGTACATGAGCGCTTCTATGAGTTGTTGTCGCATCGCGTTCTCCTCTCATCGATGCGTTCAGAGTACGCTGATTGGCCGGTGTACTCAACCGCAATAAATGGCATGCTTGCTGCATGAAATACAGGCACTTGGGTAAGGCTGGTATCCAGACCAGCGAGCTGTCGCTGGGCTCCTGGATTACTTTTCAGACACGATTCGGCGTGGATACGGCTGTAGAGCTCATGGGGGCAGCGTTCGATGCCGGCGTAAATTTCTTTGACAACGCGGAAGCTTACGCGCACGGGCAGTCGGAAGAGGTCATGGGGGCGGCGCTCAAGCGGCTCGGCTGGCGGCGCGGCAGCTATCTTGTAGCGACCAAGCTGTTCTGGGGCCTCAACGACGGTCCGAACGAGTCCAATACGCTCAATCGCAAGTACCTTATAGAGGGCATCGACGGCTCGTTGCAGCGTCTCGGCATGGATTATGTCGACTTGCTGTACTGCCATCGCTCCGATCCGACGACACCCATCGAGGAAACCGTCTGGGCGATGCACAACATCATCGAGCGCGGCAAGGCGCTGTACTGGGGCACGTCCGAGTGGTCGGCTGCCGAAATCCTCGAGGCGATCCAGGTTGCGGAAAGCCACCACTTGCATAAGCCGATTGTCGAGCAACCAATCTACAACCTGTTCGACCGTCATCGCTTCGCGCCGGAGTACGACGCCGTCTACGAAGACTACGGCTATGGTTCTACGACATGGAGCCCGCTGGCATCGGGACTGCTTACCGGCAAGTACAACGACGGTATTCCCGAGGGCAGCCGTGGCGACAAGTCGAGGTACGACTGGCTCGAGGAGCTGCTGACGGACCAGAGCCGGATTGCGAAGGTCAGAGCGCTCGAGCCATTGGCGCAATCGATGGGTGCAACGCTCGCCCAGTTTTCAATTGCCTGGTGCCTGCAGAATCCTTACGTCAGCTCGGTCATAACCGGGGCGACACGTCTCGAGCAAGTCGAGGAAAACATGAAGGCGCTCGACTTTGTCGACGCATTCACGCCCGAGGTGATGGCGGAAATCGACAAAATCTTCGGTGTGGACTAGAAAATTGCCCGCACGACGAGCAGGAAACCGATCGCGGCAATCGGAATTCCAATCGGCGCCGCCAGGACAGTGATTGCGATGGCGGTGCCCGCCGCCATCAGCGCAATACCGATGATCGCGCACAGCAGGCGCCCGACCAGCTCGAGGACGAAAGTCAACAGCCGCCAGATCGCATAAAACGGCCATAACAGGATGGGAACATCGCGGTCGCTCATGTGTCCATGATACTCACTCTCGCGTTACCATGCGTGCCTAACTGAATCGACAAGGAAAAGAAGATGATTCGCAAGCCTGTTATCCAATTTCATCTCATGGCTGCTTTGCTGGTTATGGCTGCTTGCGAAAAAACGCCGGAGCCTGAGGCAGCGCTCGAAGAGTCCTCTGCCGAAATCGTGACCGAACTCGAAGCGCTGTATCACGAGTATGACGAGGAGCTGCTCGCCCTGAACCCGATTTACGCAACGTTCCGCGGCGATCATCGCTTCAACGACCAGTGGGGGCCATACGATTTCCTTTCGGACGAGTATGCCGAGGCGATGTACGATCTCAACAAGCGTTATCTTGCCCGCCTGGTTGGATACGACCCGGAGACGCTCGAGGGACAGGATCGGCTCAACTACGACATCTTCAGATTCGATCGCGAGAATGCGATAGAGCGCGAAGAGCAGGGCTACAACGACTACGAGAGCCTGACGCCGGTCAGCCAGTTCTTCAGCGTGCCGAATTTCATGGTGATTCTCGGATCGGGTGGGACGGCCCAACCGTTCGAGACGCCACAGCATTACGACGACTGGATCAAGCGTTCGGGTAATTTCGCGCGGCATGTCGACTTGTCGATCACGAAGATGCGAGAGGGTGTAGAACTCGGCGTCGTGCAGCCGCGCGTGTTGATGGAAAAAACGTTGCCGCAGCTTGCGGCACAGGTCGTCGAGAGCGCGGAAAAGAGTGCTTTTTACGGGCCGGTCATGCGGATGCCCGAATCGTTCTCGGCCGAGGACCGCGAACGCATCACAGCGGCCTACGACGATCACATCATGAACGTGCTCGTGCCCGCCTATGCGAAGCTGCACGACTACATCAATGACGAATACATGCAGCATACGCGTGACACGGTCGGGCAGGTCGACAGTCCGGGTGGCAAGGAATACTACGCGTTCGTGGTGCGAGAGACGACAACCACGGACTACACGCCCGAGGAGATCCATGACATCGGCAAACGCGAAGCGGAGCGCATCTTCGCAGAGATGGAGCGGATCAGGGACGTCGTCGGGTTCGAGGGCACGATGCCCGAGTTTTTCGAGCACCTGCGAACCGATCCGCAATATTTCTTCGAGACCGAGGAGGAGATCCTGCAGGCCTACGACGAGGTTCGCAACGACATCGATCCGAAGCTCGACAAGGCATTCAATGTCAAGGCGAAGGCTCCGTATGTGATCAGGGCCGTCGAGCCGTTTCGTGCCCGGTCGATGGCGGCCGCCCAGTATTTCCCGGGCACGCCGGACGGATCGCGGCCCGGCATTTTCTATGTGAATACCTACGACCTGCCGGCTCGGCCGAACTGGGTCATAGAGGCGCTGTCACTGCATGAGGCCAATCCTGGCCACCATTTCCAGATTTCGATATCCCAGGAGATGGAGGCCCTGCCTGCTTTTCGCCGCTTCGGCGGCTACACGGCTTTCGTCGAAGGCTGGGGTCTGTACGCGGAGTCGGTAGGCGAAGAGCTGGGCCTGTACACGGATCCGCTGCAGTACTTCGGCTCTCTCCACTTCGATATCTGGCGCGCGAATCGCCTGGTCGTCGACACCGGGATGCATGCCCTCGGCTGGACGCGCGAGGATGCCATCGAATGGATGTCGAATAACTCGCCGATTACGGATACGGACGTCGTGGCCGAGGTGGAGCGTTACATCGCGATTCCGTCCCAGGCGCTGGCCTACAAGATTGGCCAGCTCAAAATCCGCGAATTGAGGAACCGGGCCGAGGAAGCACTGGGCGACAAATTCGATGTACGGGCGTACCATGACCTGGTGTTGACCAGCGGCTCGTTGCCCTTGTTTGTACTCGAGGCCGAAGTTGACCGCTGGATCGAGAAGCAGAAAGGCTAAACGTTTCGCCGCCAATTTGGCTCGTCTCATCGGATTGAGAGGCACCTCTCGCCGCAATTCTGGTCCTATTGGCATCGGATCAATTGCATGGGGAGGGGCTGACTACCATGGTGTCGTTCAAGATCAATTCCGAGGATGTTTCTTTTGAGGGTGATAACAGCACGCCGCTGCTGTGGGTCATTCGCGATCACCTGCGGTTGACCGGCACCAAGTTCGGCTGCGGGATCGGCCAGTGCGGCGCATGCACCGTCCATGTCGACGGCGTCGCGCAGCGTTCGTGCATTACGCCGGTTTCGGCAATATCGGGTCGCGATATAACGACCATCGAGGGGCTGGCGCCCTCCGATGACGAGCTTGACCCGGTGCAGCAGGCCTGGCTCGAGCACGATGTGCCGCAATGCGGTTTCTGTCAGGCCGGGCAGATCATGGCAGTCGCCGATTTCCTGAAGCGCTTCCCGAACCCGACTGACGCCGATATCGATGCCAATGTCACCAACCTCTGCCGCTGCGGCACCTATGTGCGCATTCGCAAAGCCATTCATCGAGCGGCCGAGCTGATAACGGGAGAGGCATCATGAGTGCCGTCCTCGAGAGATATCAAGTAACCCGTCGTGAGTTCCTGGTCGTTGGAGCCGGGGTCGCCGGCAGCCTGGTCATCGGCCTGCCTGCATTCGCCGACGAGACTGACGACGCACGGACGATAGGCTGGTTCGTGCAAATCAATCCGGATGGTTCGGTCGTCATCGGCGCCAAGGAGCCCGAGATCGGCCAGGGCCTCAGGACGGCCCTGCCGATGATGGTGGCCGAGGAACTCGACGTCGATTGGGACAAAGTCAGCATCCGCCAGATGCCGCTCGGCATCGTCAAAACGGCCGACGGCTTTACATGGAAATACGGCGGCGGCCAGGGTGTCGGCGGCAGTACGGGTTTGACGAGCAACTGGCAGCTCATGCGCCAGGCCGGCGCCGATGCGCGACGGCAGCTGATGCGTGCCGCTGCGGCGCGATTGGGCGTCGATGAGTCGCAGTGCGACACGCGTCCGGGCGTGGTCGTCTGCACGTCGCTGCAGTCGGAGATTGCCTATGCCGACCTCGTCGTCGACGCTGCGGCGCTGGCTATGCCCGAGGACACGACGCCGCTCAAACCGATCGAGGAACACGAGATCATCGGCACACACCGCAACACGATCGATGGCCTGGACATCGTCACGGGCAAGGCCAAATACGGCATCGATACCGAGCAACCCGATATGCGCTACGCGGTTATCGCCCGTGCTCCGGTGCTCAATGCCAGGGTTGCATCTTTCGATGATACGAAGGCCCGCGAGGTGCCCGGCGTTCTCGACGTCTTCACGATTGACGGCCCCAGTCCAGGTGAGCCGTACGTCATTCTGGCGAGCGGCGTCGCCGTGGTTGCTACGTCGACCTGGGCTGCGATAAAAGGCCGCCAGGCGCTCGAGATCGAGTGGGAGAAAAGCCCGAACGCGAACGACAGTAGCGTGCGCTTCTGGCGTGAAAACGAGGAGATGCTCAAGGACACCGGGCAGATCGTGCTCGACGACGGGGATTTCGATGCGGCCATGGCCGCTGCCGAGACCACGCTGGTTCGCCAATACCGCGTGCCGTTCGTCAATCATGCGCCGCTCGAGCCGCAGAACTGTTATGCCTACGTTCAGGCTGACTCGTGTCACATTATTGCACCGACACAGATGCCGAGCGGGGCGTCGCGGGCCGCGAACGCGGTGACCGGGATTCCGCGCGAAAACATCCATGTCGAGATGACGCGGGTCGGTGGCGGCTTCGGTCGCCGCCTGACCAACGACTATGTCGCCGAAGCGGCCATGATTTCGAAGAAGACGGGTTGGCCGATCAAGTTGCAGTGGACGCGCGAGGACGACGTCAAGAACGACTTCTACAGGCCCGGCGGGCTGCACGAGATGCGTGCAGGCGTCGACGCGGACGGCAATGTGACCGCGTGGGCCCAGCGCCTGGCGAGCGGCAGCAAGTACTACCGTCGCCCGAACATGCCTGACGAAAATCTTTTTGGCGCCGAGCTTTACCTTGATGACTTCCCGCGACGCATTGTCGACAACATTCGCATGGAATATTTCCACAACGCGATCGGCTTGCCACGGGGGTCATGGCGCGCGCCTGCACATACCGTCAACGCGTTCGTGATCCAGAGTTTCATCGACGAAATCGCGCATGAGACCGGCCAGGATCCCTTGCAGCTGCGACTCGACCTGCTGGGCGAATCCCGTGAGCTCGAGTATTCGGGTCACGGTGGTCCTACGTTCAACCCGGGCAGGCTGGCCCGGCTGACCAGTTTCGTGGCCGAGAAGATTGGCTACGGCAAAGAGCTTCCGGCAGGCAGGGGCATCGGCCTCGCCACGCACTTCACGTTTGGTGGCTACTCTGCCCATGCGATGGAGGTCACGGTGGTCGATGGCACGCTCACGATCGAGCGCATCGTGGCCGCGATCGACTGCGGCTACGCGGTGCACCCGAATGCCGTTCACGCCCAGCTCGAAGGCGGCACGATCGACGGGTTGAGCACCGCGCTCGGCCTCGAGATCACGGTCAGGGACGGGCAGGTGGAGCAGAGCAACTTCCATGACTACCCGCTGGCGCGCATGGCGGCGTTCCCGAGCCGTTTCGAGACGCACATACTGCCCTACGATGATGTGCCGACGGGCGTCGGCGAGGTCACAATTCCGACCGCGGCGCCGGCCCTGACGAACGCCATTTTTGCGGCGACGGGGAAGCGAATTCGCAACCTGCCGATCGGGGACCAACTGGCGTAATCTGGGCGATTTTGGCCATATGGACCAGTTCGCTGTTCTGGCAGCGACTTGGGACACAGAATTGTCCGCCCAAATGCGGTAAATAAGGACGTAACTGGCAGCTTGGGCTGCGCGCCGCTGCGCGCGATGTGACATAAGGGATAACGCGATGCCAAGGACTGGCTCACGTCTATCAAAATCAACAAGTTACGCGACACTCTTCGCGGTACTTCTGCTGTCCGGCTGTGCGACCTGGCAGGCCGACCCACGTCCCGTTGTTCGGGACGATCCGGTTGATGTCGCAGTCATCGATTCGACGCCGCTCGACGGCGTCACGGTCACGCCCCTGAGCCGCCAACCCTGGGACTTTGAGCTGCCCGGTGTCGCCATAGTCCTGACCAACAGCCAGCCCGCCTATGCTGACGTTGCGGTCGAGCTTGCACAGCGGCTCGAAAACTACGAGGTGTACGACCTCGGCGACGAGAGCAGCCCGCCCGTCAGGGTGCTGCGCAGAGTCAACGACTCCAATTCCGACATCGTAGTCGCCATCGGTTTGCGCGCCGCGCAGTCGTCGGTCGCAATGTCGCAGAAACCGGTCATCTTCAGCCAGGTGTTCAATCACCAGGATCACGACCTGCTCACCGACACGAGCCGCGGCATCGCGGCGATCGCGCCGCTCGACGCACAACTGGCGGCCTGGAAAAAGATCGATCCCACGATTGTCCGCGTCGGGGTCATTATCGGCGAAGGGCACGAGGAACTCATCGAGGAGGCGCTGCAGGCCGCCGAGAAACACGAGATCGAATTGCGCGTGCAGGTCACACAATCCGACCAGGAAACGCTGTATTTCTTCCGCCGCATGATTCGAGACATTGACGGTTTCTGGCTGTTCCCGGACAACCGTGTACTGAGCGCGCGTGTGCTGCAGGAAATGCTGTCCGACGCCAACCAGCAACAGGTTCCTGTAACGGTGCCGAGCAACGCAATGCTCGAGCTCGGCGCAACCATGAGTATCACGACTGTAGCTGCCGATATCGCCCGCACGATCGTCAAGGTCATCCGCGAAATCAAGGCTGGCAATCTCGACAGTCTTCCGTCGATAACGCAGCTCTCGGAAATTCGCGTCGAAACCAATGGCGCAATCCAGGTAGTCGAACGATGAAGCAAACGATTGCCATTGCGCAAGAGTGGTGTATCGATCGCCTCGGCTGGCTGCGCGATCGAATCTATAAACGATTCAATCGTGACACGACCAATGGCGCCAAGCGCGTCCTCGTTCACGAAATCCTCTCAATCCAGGTCCTGAGCGCCGCACTGTTCGGCGGTCTTGCGATTGCAAGCCTCTACTGGGGCGGCCAGTGGGTACTGCAGGACAACTACGGCCGTTGGGCCTTGCAGTGGACCGAGGAACTGAACGAACTCGGCGCACCATTGTATCTGAGCGATGACGGTGAGGCGTTGATACGGCTCGAAAGTTTCGTTGAGCGCTATCCCGAAATCGACCGGGTCTCCTACTACTCGCAGGATGGAACGACGCTGTTTGCGGTTCACAATCACGATGGGGGTGAGGCGGTTCCGGACCTGACCGAAGATCAGTTATACGACGCAATCGAGGTTATCGGCGGGAAGAAGCCGTATGTTATGAGCAGCGATTTGCTGAATCCGCGGCAGTTCGAGATTGTTGCACCGGTCTGGACCGAATCGCTGGTTGACGATGGCCTGTTTGACTTCAACGCGATCGACCTGGACGGGGAGACGCGCACAGAGCTGCTCGGCTTTGTCGGCATTAATCTCGACTTCGTCATCTTCCACGATCGGCTGCTTGCCAATATCAAGGGCGCGATCCTTATCTTGCTGGTGTTGCTTATCGCATTCGCAGCGTACGGGCGGCGTGCACTGCAGCGTGCGCTGGCATCGATCTCCGACTTGCAGGAGCCAATCAAGGAATTGGCCAAGGGGAACCTCGGTGTGAAGTTCAACCCGGCCGAACATCGTGAGATATCGGACATCGTGGAGGCGCTCGAGACGACGGCGTCGGCGCTGAGTGAGCGCGATGCAAAACTGCTCGAGATGGCCAACCACGACAGCCTGACCGGGCTCTTCAATCGGCGCCGATTCACCGAAGAACTCAAGAAAGAGATCATTAGCGTAATGCGCAAGGGGCACACGAGTGCCCTGTTGTTCGTTGATCTCGATCAGTTCAAGTACATCAACGATGCCTGCGGACACCCGGCTGGTGACCGCTTGATCCGTAAAGTCGCCGATGAACTCAGCCGCAGTGTTCGACGTGACGATGTCGTCGCGCGCTTTGGCGGTGATGAGTTCGCAGTGCTGGTGCGCCGCACCGATATCCACGGCGCCACGTCATCGGCAGAGACGATATTGTCCAATATGCGACGCATGGCGCACATCGAGGAAGACCAGGTCTTCCACGTTCACTGCAGCATCGGCATGGCGATGATCACGGGCAACAACCTGCACTATGATGAGCTGATCAACCAGGCCGACATCGCGTGCCGCGAGGCCAAGTCCGCTGGCCGGAACCGCTTGTCGATCTATGAGGTGTCGAACGGTGACAAGCGCAAGGACGACGCCGATGTGGGCTGGATGAACCGCCTGAGGCGTGCTGTCGATAACGACGGTTTCGAACTTCGCTTCCAGCCCATCAACCGGATTCATACGGGCGAGACCACGCACCACGAAGTATTGCTGCGTTTGCGCAGCGAGGACGACAGTATCGTATTGCCCGACGCATTCCTGCCATCGGCCATGCGCTTTGGCCTGATGAGCGAGATCGATTTCTGGATGATCGAAAACGCCTCGAAAGCGTACTCGGTCTACTCCGTTCCGGGCCGCAGCCTGCATTTCTCGATCAACCTGTCCGCCAATGCGTTCGAAAACGACGACCTCGTCGAGCACATCGAGGCGTGTTTCGAGAAATATCATGTGAATCCGAAAGACATCATTTTCGAAATCACGGAAAGCCTGGCCGTGCGTCACCCGATACACGTGGAGCAACAAATCGGGGCACTTCGGGATATGGGCTGCAGCCTCGCATTGGACGACTTCGGTACCGGGTACAGTTCATTCAGCTACCTGCAGAAGCTGCAATTCGATTACATCAAGATCGACGGCACATTCGTCGAAGACCTGCTCAATAATCCGGTCGACCAGAAAATGATTCGCCTCATCGCGGAGATCGGCGCCGAGGCGGGCATGGAAGTCATCGCCGAGTATGTGCAGGATGCCGAGAGCATGGCGCTGCTTGGCGAACTGGGCGTTGATCTCGCACAGGGTTTCTTTGTCGGGCGTCCGACCGAGAAGCCGGAACACAAGTCGACGCCGATCTCTCTCGACTCCCGACGGGGGCGCAGCACTTTCAAGATTTGAGTTTCGCCCGAAACCGACTATGCTGTTGCCTCCCGCAACACCAACAACAATGAAACAGGGGGTTACACGATGAAATCACGCAAGTGGGGTATTCCCGCGGCGCTGACGGCTGCGGTTCTGATGTTCTCCGGCTCTGCATTGGCGCAAGAAGACGAGGGCGGGCCGATGACGCAGGGCGAGGATGCCGTCTATATCAGCATTGCGCACGTCAAGTTCGCGCCCGGCGGTCGTGAGCGCGCGTTCGAAATCATCAACGAGTATTTCGCCCCGGCCGGCGAGGCGGCAGGAACGGCTCCGCCGATGCTCGCCATTCATTACCAGACTGGCGAGTGGGATGCGGCCTGGGTCTGGGTCATGGAAGGCGGTATGGCAGACCTCGAGTGGTATCGCTCGGCTGATGACATCGCGTGGTACGCAGCATTGACGGAACTGATGGGTGGCGAGGAAGAAACCGAAGCACTCATGGAAGAGTGGACTAGTCTGATTGCAGACGGTGTTACCGAAGTCGGCCATTACCACACGGGTGAAGATGCCGAGTAATTCAATACTCGCAATTCGGGAAAGGGCAGCCAGGGCTGCCCTTTTTTGTGTCAATACGGCTTGTACGGCCGTTTGAAGTGTACGAACAGTCCGGCCATTAGTAGCGCCAGCGACGTCCACATCGAGATGCGCCAGTAGCTCGTCGCCGGCTCGACGATGCTGAACGATTCGACGAAGACCGTCTCGCAGGCGCCGTCTCCCGTGTCGGTGCGTGTCGTACTCGTCCCGCGCTTGCCGCCCCCTTCGTTGGAGTAGGAGGCCAGGTAGCCGCGCACACGGACCTGGTCGCCGATCTGCACTTTGCGAACCTGCCTGCGGATGAACTCGTCGTCCGAGATCAGGTGATTGTTCGACAGCTGGTTCATGTCGAACGAATTCCACGCATCCATGTCGCGTGTAAACACGTTGCACGTAAAAATACCGTTCCAGAAATCGATCGCGTGCAGGTCGCTTTTCGTGTTGTCGCCCCAGACGACACAGACGTCCAGCATGTTGAGATGATCATTCGCCCGCAGGTGCATTCGGCTATTGCCCTCGTGGTGACGGTAGGAAACGATCATCCCGGTGAGGTCGTAGGCGTATTCGGGTTCTATCAGGTAATCGATGTCGTTCACCGTGGCGTGGAACGGGCGAGCCTCTGTTGGCGTTTGCAACGGTTCGTTCGCAATTTCCGCAACGAAGTCGATATTTCCGGGCAGGTCGTTGCGGTTCCAAAACGACACCAGCAACCATGCGAAACTCGCTGCGATGAGTATGTTGTTGGGGCGCATCATCCGTTCAGGGTCCGTTCACAAAAATTTCAGTCTCGGTTAAGTGTCCCGGTACTACTCTGGCTGCGAGTGACAAAGGAATGCCATGAGGAGATTGCCATGGACATCATTTATGCCGCTGAAAAACCGAGTATTGCCAGGCTCTTGAGTGATCATACGAAGTGCAGGGTCGACCCTGACGAGATCAATGTCACAGAAAACCCGGACGAAACGGGCAGTTTCTGCATCGGGTGGCAGTTTGAGAAGTACGTCCTGTCGCCAGATGGCCGTATCGAGTGCGATTCGCTCGAGTTACTGGACTAAATCGCCACAGCTGTCGAACATCGTCGATCCTTTCCGTAAACTGGTGCTCTCTTAGCGCAGCCGGTTACGAGAAGGGAAGCCGATGAAACAAGCGATCCAGTTGTGCGCATTGTCGCTCGTGTTCGCATCCGCCGGCGTTGCGGCGGGCGACGCGGACGAGATCCTCGAACTCCTGGACGATTTCCTCGCGCACGCCGGTGAGCGGCAGGCGCACGAGCGGTTCTGGGACGACGACCTCGTGTACACCTCGTCGGCCGGGACACGCACCGACAAGGCGAGCATCCTGGCCTCATTCGAAGCCGCTGAAGACGGAGGCGAGAACGAGCAAGGTCCCGTCTACACGGCCGAAGACGTGGAGTTGAAGTGGCTGGGTGATACAGCTGTCGTTGCATTCAAGCTCGTGGCGAGCCCGCCGGACGATTTACCACGTATGTATTACTACAACACAGGCACCTTTGTGAAACGCGATGGCGAATGGCGTGTCATAGCCTGGCAGGCGACAAAGATTCCGCCGCCCGGCGAGCAGGCTAACTGACTTGAATGTCCGGGGGCTTGATGACCAGCAGGCGCGATTTTCTGAAATACACTGGGGCTGTCACCCTGGCAGCGACCCAGCCACAGTTGTCCTGGGCGCAGCAGACACTGCCTGCGCGCCCGATTCCCGGAACCGATGAACAGCTCGCAGTCATCGGTCTCGGCAACTCGCAGGCATTTCGCTCGGGCGATCGCGACTCGGCCGGCCAGTTGCTGGAAATTTTCCTGTCGCGGGGCGGCAATTACGTCGACGTTGGTGGTTCGAGCGCGCTCGTCGTTGGTGAGCTGGGCCACTCAATGGGCAAGACCGACCAGCTATTTCTTGGAAATTATCTCGATCCTCGAGACGACATGCAGGACGTCGCAAGATCGCTCGCCGGGGCGCAGCATAAGTCCGCGCTCGACCTGGTGCACACGCGCAGCCTGGAAGGATTTCGATCGAGCCACGACAGCTATCGCGCGCTCAAGGAAGAAGGCCTCGTTCGATACATCGGTGTTGCGAGGACAGGCGCAAGTGGTTTCGAGGCGATGGCCGGTCTCGTCGATGACGGTCTCGTCGATTTCATCCAGGTCAATTACTCGATGATGGAACCGCAGGCGGGAGAGCGACTCCTGCCGCTGGCAATGGATAGGGGCGTTGGCGTGGCGATCTCGCGGCCGTTCATTAACGGCGACTATTTTTCGATTATCCGGGGGCACGCACTGCCCGAGTGGGCCGCCGAGTTCGATTGTGCAACCTGGGCGCAGTTTTCGTTGAAGTTCATCCTGTCGCATCCGGCCGTTACTTGCGTCCTGACCGAGACCGCAAACCCGGAGCATGCAGTCGACAACATTGGCGCAGGCTTCGGCCGGCTGCCGGACGATGCGACGCGCCAGCGCATGCTGGCGCACATGCGCGGACTCGCATAGCTAGTCCGCGAGGTAGGTCAGTATCTCGGGTTCAAGAGCCTGAGGGGAGCGTCCGATCAGCTGCTCGAGTTCTTTGGG
>WVYQ01000009.1:36838-55130 GCA_011772865.1 Woeseiaceae bacterium
ACCATCTGTTCCCAGGTCAGCTCATCGGGCCCACCCAATTCGTAGACCCGGCCAATCGTTTCCGGATTCGATAATGCATTGATGAACGCATCGGCAACATCGTTGATGAATACGGGCGACATGACGACTCCGGGAAACACCGCAGCAGGCAACGGCGGCTTGACGATTTCGCGATAGAGCTGGTGAGTAATTTCCTGCATCCCGCCCGAGTCGCCAAAAATCACGGACGGTCGAAATATGGTCCACTGGAGTCCACTCGCTTTCAGCAGCTCCTCGGCGCGATACTTTGTCTCCTGGTAGGCCGTGCCCGGGCTCTTGACGCCGTTGGCACTCATCAACAGCATGCGATTCACGCCGAGCTTCTCGGCGGCTTTGACGACGCGCATTACCCCTTCGAATTGCGCGGACTCGAACGTGACGCCCCTGCGCGGAAACTCTTTCAGCAATCCGATGTTGTATATCGCTGCATTGCAGCCTTCGAGCGTCGCCTCGATCGCTTCTGAAGAGCCGATATCGCCGGATGTCACGCTGCACCGGTCCCGTTCAGATGCCTTGTGCTCACTGCCCGGTCGCACCAGGAGCGACACTTCGTGGCCGGCCGAGAGCAGGGCACGGACGAGGTAGTTTCCGACGAAGCCGGTTCCGCCAAAAAGCGCTACTTGCATGTGACAAACTCCAGTCAAACTTGCAGTTAATAATATTAGTAGATGTCCTGATGCCAGTGCAGTTCCCCATCCATAAACCCCGATTTGCGCCGGACGACACAGGACCCCGCGGAGTTCGCGCCGGCACACTGATATACTCGGGCCATGTTAACGGTCCACCATCTCGAGAACTCGCGGTCGCAACGTATCCTCTGGTTGCTGGAGGAGCTTGGTATTGACTATGAAATCAAGCGTTACGGTCGGGATAAAGAGACAATGCTCGCTCCGCCCGAACTCAGGGAGATCCATCCCCTGGGCAAGGCACCTGTGATCGACGACAACGGGCTGGTTATCGCCGAATCCGGTGCCATCATCGAGTATCTCGTTGGGACGTATGACAAAGGCAATTTATTGCCCGCCGATGGCACGCCGGAGCGGTTGGCGTACACCTACTGGCTGCATTATGCGGAAAGCTCCCTGATGTCGCTCCTGCTGCTGTCGCTGGTACTGGGCCAGATTGAGACCAAGACGCCGGCGCTGATCCGCCCGATTGCGCGCAAGATCGCTCAGAGTGTGCGGTCCGCATACGTCGACCCCAATCTGGAGCGGCACTTCGGCTACATGGAGTCGACGCTGCAGCAGTCAACATGGTTTTGCGGCGAGCAGATGACGGCTGCCGACTGCCAGATGAGTTTCGCTATCGAGGCTGCGGAGGCTCGCACTGATCTGGGTGAACGATATCCGCACCTTGCCGCGTTCCTCGACCGCATACGGGCGAGACCTGCCTACAAGGCAGCGCTGGATCGCGGCGGGCACTACGAACTGCTGGGCGGTTCGTAACGCGTTTCTTCACTTACCGAAGACGATGTCTTCGAGCACGTCGTGAATGACCTGGGTCGCTATTTCGACCAGCAGGATCTTGCCGGCGACTTCGATACGCTCAAATCCTTTCGGCGGTGGCGGTAACAGCGTTACCAGGCCGGATGGCAGCACTTGCTTTGCGATTCCGGGAGGCAATGGCTTGCCACGCTGGAGATTCTTCTCGATACCGGGTGGCAGGCCTTTAGCTGCGCCACGCCCCTTGTCTTTGCCGGGTTTGACCGCGACAGCATGGTCCCGGTAGTACGCGCGAATCGTCGAGACTTCACCGTCCGAGAACCCGACCTGGACGCCGATCTCGCCGGCCTCGACCGGCGACGCCGCCAGGACCAGTGTCGCTGTCATAATGGCCAGTGATTTCCTGAACATGCTGCATTCCTCGTATTGACCGGGAATGCCTATCCTATTGAGCGCAGCGTCCCGGGTCCGTGAGCTAGCTCACAGTGCCCGGGTCGCCCAGGAAACTGCCAACGGCTACTGGTTCGCCATGGCGACGATAAAGGCGCGTACTGCCTCGGCGTCTTCGTCGGACAGCACTTCGCTCCAGCCGGCCATGCCTTTGTCCAGTAGCGCGCCCCCGATCACGACGCCATTAAACGCCTGGGCGTTCGAGATCATTGCCGACTGCCGCAGGTCGGGCAGGATACCGCCAGATACGGCCGCCACACCATGACAGATCGCACAATAACGCGTGTACAGGACGCCGCCTTCGCCGATTTGTTCATCGCTGCCGAACATTTCCGGCGCGGGCCGCGCCGCAGCAATTTCCGGTTTGGGCGGGAGTTCGGCTCCGCCGCCCAGCTTGAAGGCGAGAATGCGACTGATATTCATGCTCTGTCCGTCGGCATTGAGCACCACGCCGAGGAAGTTCGGATAAACGGCACCCCAACCGGCGACGACAGCGACATACTGTTCGCCGTCTATCGAGTAGGTAATGGGCGGGGCGAGAATGCCCGTCTGCGTGTCGGCGGACCACAAGCGCTCGCCGGTCTCGGCGTTATACGCGACCAGTTCGTCGTTGGCCGTGCCCTGGAACAGGAGATTGCCCGCCGTCGACAACAATCCACCGTTCTCGAATTTCTCATGATTGACCCGCCAGACTTCTTTCTGGGCCACCGGGTCCCAGGCCAGCAACTGCCCTCGAAAATCGGCCGGGAAGTCTTCGGGCAGGTCGATGATTTCGCCGGGCGGATCCCAGAAGTTGGCGCCAAGGTTCATGCCCATCGACTGCGGTTCGAAGTTCTCGTCGACCCTGTAAATCGCAGAAACCTGCCGCGTCGGGATGTAGACGAGGCCCGTGTCCGGGCTGTATGTCATCGGTTGCCAGTTATGGGCGCCGGCCGGGCCGGGCACTATTTTCTTGGCCGCCAGCGTCTCGTCGTAGCGTGCGTCGATAGTTTCTACCGGGCGGCCCGTCTCCATATCGACGTGTGTCGCCCAGTTGATCGGCATGATCTTCTCGGCCGAGATCAGCTCGCCAGTGACCCGGTCGAGGACGTAGAAGAAACCGTTCTTGGGTGCCTGCATCAGCACCTTGCGTTTCTCGCCGTCAATCTCGAGGTCGGCGAGGATCATGTGCTGGACAGCCGTGTAGTCCCAGGTGTCGCCGGGCACGGTCTGGTAGTGCCATCGGTATTCGCCGGTGCCCGCATCGAGAGCGACGATCGATGCCAGGAACAGGTTGTCGCCGCCGCCGGGGCTGCGCCAGGCACGCGCCCACGGGGATCCATTGCCTGTCCCGACATAGACGAGGTTCAACTCGGGATCGTAGGCAAACGAGTCCCAAGCGGTGCCGCCGCCGCCCTGTGTCCACCATTCACCGGTCCAGGTCTCGGCGGCCATGGCCTGCGTCTCGTCTTCGAAGCCGTCTGCCGGATTGCCGGGCACCGTGTAGAAGCGCCAGGCTTGTTCCCCTGTCTCGAGATCGTAAGCGGTCACGTATCCGCGCACGCCATACTCGGCGCCGCCATTACCGATGATGAGCTTGTCGCCAATGATGCGCGGGGCACCCGTGATCGTGTAACTCTGCTCCTGATCGGTCGTCAGGACCTCCCAGGCCAACTGGCCGGTTTCGGCGTCGAGTGCGAGTAAACGCCCGTCCAGCGTTGCGCTGTAAACGCGGCCTTGCCACACCGCAGCGCCCCGATTTTGCACGCCACAGCAAGCCCTGACGTCCCAGATCCCCGGGACCTGCGGATCGTATTGCCAGAGAAGCCGGCCGGTCCTTGCATCTACGGCCTGCACCTTGCTCCAGGCGCTCGTCGAGTACAGCACGCCGTCGACGACAATCGGAGTGGCTTCCTGACCGCGCGACGTATCGAGATCGACGTACCAGGCCAGCTCGAGATCGTCCACATTGGCCGTATTGACCTGGTCCAGCAGGCTGTGGCGCTGTTCATTGAATGTGCGCCCGTGCGCGAGCCAGTTGTGCGGCTCGGAATCGGCGCTGATGATGCGCTCGGCGTTGATCCATGCGGCCTGTGATGCGGGCTGGTCCGTCTCCGGCATGTCGGCAGCTGGTTCCTCGCGCTGGCAGCCGAACAGGGCAACAGCGGCACACGTGAAGAGCGTAGGCAGTAGCTGGCGGAACTGGCGCATTGTTGTCTCGGATTCTTCTGGTTTGACCCGATCATAGACGATTCGGGGCATTTCTACGAAACCTTCGGCCGCGCCCATGCATCTAATAATCGTGTAATCTTTAATTCTCTGGATCACGCGGTAGAGTGCCCCGCATGTCACTGGTAGTCGAACTCAGACGTCGTAACGTATTTCGTGTCGCTGCGGCCTACCTCGTCGTGGGCTGGTTGCTCACCGAGGTATTGACGACCATATTGCCGACGCTCGGGGCGCCGGAATGGACGTCGCGGGCGGTGATACTGATTTTCGCGTTCGGCTTCATCCCGGCTGTCGTTTTTTCGTGGATTTTCGAGTTGACGCCCGAGGGCATCAAGCGTGAAGAGGACGTGCAGCGCGACGGGACCCGACCGCACAAGTTCGGTCGCAAGCTCGACTACATCACGGTCGCCGGCGTTGTTGTCCTGATCGTTTTCGTCGGTCTGTTCAGCGCCAAGCACACGGATGACGGGCTGCCAGGGCCTCCAATAGCGTTCAACACCGCCTCTGTGGCGGTTCTGCCATTCGCCAACATGTCGAACGATCCGGACAATGAGTATTTCTCGGATGGCCTGACCGAAACGCTGTTACACATGCTGGCGCAGATCCCGGATCTGCAGGTGGCGGCGCGAACGTCGAGCTTTGCGTTCAAAGGTCAGAATATCAACGTGCGGGAAATCGCGGCCGCGCTGGGCGTTGCCCATATTCTCGAGGGCAGCGTGCAGCGTGCCGGCGACGAGGTGAGGATCACAGCCCAGCTCATTCGAGCGAGCGACGGTTTTCACATCTGGTCCGAAGTGTACGATCGCACGGTCGACGACATTTTCGACACCCAGGACGAGATCGCGAGCAAGGTCGGCTACGCACTCACAGAGTCGCTGCTCGGGCCGGAGGATACCCAGGTTGCCGGCATCGGTACGACCGATCCGGACGCCTACGACCTCTACCTGCAGGCGCGCAAAGCGCGCGTAACTTTTTCATATGGGGGCTTGAAAGCGGCTGAAGACCTGCTCAAGGGTGCACTGCTGATCGACCCCGACTTCCTGGACGCCAAGATCGAACTCGCGTCGGTTTACATCCTCCAGTTCGAAACCGGGCTGATGGAAGCGCAGGAGGCCATTGACGAGGTGCTCGTCATTGTCGACCAGGTGCTCGAGGTCCGGCCCGATGATCGTGTGGCCGAGGCAACGCGGGTTTACGCCAGTGCGATCAATGATCGGATCGCGGGTAATTTCGAGGCGATGGTAACGGCGGCCGACAGGCTCGAGGAGATTGTCGCGGAGAACCCGGTCGAATTGCAGCCGCGGCTATTCCTGGCGCAAACATACCGGGACATGCAGCAAAACGAGAAGGCGATATCGTTGCTGGAAGAAGCTTTGGCCTCGGATCCCTTCAACCCGCAGATTCTGTTCGTACTCGGGGAGACGCACGTCGACCTGCGGCAGTGGGACGAGGCGCGCGCTGTCCTGACGAAATCACTGGAAATAGAGCCGCTACAGCCGAACGCGTATATCCGCCTGGGGGCTATCGATCGTCAGCAGGGCGACGGCGTCGGATACGTGAGAAATTTCCTGAAGGCGCTGGAAATGGATCCCGAAGATCATGAACTGCCCGGCATCCTGGCACGCTTTCTTTACGAACTCGGGCTGGTCGAGCAGGGTGACGACTTGCGCAGGCGCGTTTTGACGCTTGCCCCGACCAGTGAAGTGGCTTATCGGCTCGACCTGGCTCGCGCCGTGGCGGTCAATGACGATGGCGCCGCAGCGGACGCGGCGCGGCGAGCCATCGTGGACGATATCGAGGAACGGCATGATTCCTGGATGGGTGCGGTGCGGTACCTGGTCCTGCACGCGATTCAGACCGATACCGTCGAGGAGGAACTGGCGTGGCTGAGCGAGCAGGTGCCCGGCATTTTCGACCTCGAAGGCGAGTCGGTGCCGGAGAGGAACCGGTTCGCACAGGTAATCGCGCTGAATGCCTGGTATGCGTCGTTGCCGCGAACCGATGCGCTGCAGAAGCTCGATCTGATGGTCGAAATGCTGGAGACAGTTGGCTTCGACCCTATGGACAATCCCGAAATGGCGGCGAACTTTTACGCGATGCGGGGAGAAATCGAGGCGGCCGTGGAGCAATATCTGGAGCTGTTGGGCACCCAATCGGTCGCCGCCCACCTCAACTGGCGAAAAACCACCGCCTTGCCGCAGTTCGCCGATGTTATGAGCGACCCTCGCGTGCAGGAGAAGATCGCAAGCTGGGAGGCCGAAGAACACGAATTGCGCGAGAATGTTCGTGCTTACCTCGAGGACCTGCACGCGGCGAGCTAAAAAAAGGCCCCGCATCCGGAGATGCGGGGCGAGCCAGCAGAGTTAGTAAGCGGGGGAGCGTGTGCTAACTCGGTCTCAGGGCTCCAGTAAGAAAATGCCCATTTTTACGGCCGTAAACGTATTGTTATCGACGTCATACCTGCCGTAGGCGTACATCGACCTCGCTGTTGTTGCGCCATTGAGGCTTGCGGTCAGATCGGCGACGAAGTCGCTCCAGTCGGAATACAGCCGCAGACTGTCGTCTGTCTTGATCGAGAACAGCATGCGCCCGGTCTCGCGCGGCAGGATCGTCGTGTTCGAATCGAGCGATGTCAGGTCGATCAATATCGGCCCGTGCTTGATGTAATGCCGCTGGTCGATATCGGGATTCTGGTTGTCCAGCACGAGACCCGTTATATCGGCGTTGACGAATGGCGCTATCGTACCGGCCGCTCCCCAGCCCACGCCGAGTGCGCTGCGGCTATCAAGGTACTCAATGAATGAGCGACCCGAGAAATCCGGTGGCGCCATGCCCCAGGCGGTTGGGAAGCCGTAAGCGACGATCGGCTGACCGGATGCACGGTCAGACAGCGTCAATGTGCCCGTATGAATCTCGTAGTTCATCGGGTCCGCATCGAGGTCTCGTGACGGACCGGTGCCCGTGAAGTCGAAGACTTCTGCGCGGCGGCGGTCGATCGCATGCAAGGTGATATCGGTCTGGCCCGGCATGATCGTATTGACAACACCGGCGAGGCGCGTGACATGCATGCGCACAGCGCCCTGGGTCGCGTCGAACAGGATTTGCGGCGCAGCGGCGTCGGTAGTCGGTGTCGGCTGAGTGCCGCGGACCGTGACGCGCTGGCCAATTGACAGGGCGCCGATGCTCAGATCCGTAGCGTCACGGTGCCAATCCTTGAAGACCTTCGTGTCGGGGCCGACCTCGACGACGACATCGTCGTGAAAATGCACGCGACGGTCGGTCGCAGTATCACGCGGGATGATCGTCGCGCCGCGAATCGTCAGGAAATTGCCTTCGCGCTTGATGATGTTACCGACCACTGCATCGAAATCGTGACCGGGCACGCTGGATCCGGCCAGCACGATGTCGGCGGTGAATTTACGGTCGGATGTCGTCAGCGTGCCTTTGGCGATCGTCGGCGTTCCGCGGCCGGCCGCAGCGAGAGCGCGCAGGCCATCTGCACCCGTGAACAGCTCTCCGTCGACTTCGAACTCCGTCTCGTCAGTGACATGCACCTTGAATCGGCCAAAGTCACTGACGCGATCGTGGAAAGGCCGCACGGCAATTGTGTAGGTCATCTCGTCGAGGGCCACGGCAATGAGAGGTCCGCGAACGCGGATATCTTTCTCGTCGACAGGATGTACTTCGGCAACGATGAATTGATCTGAAGCAGCCCTCGCTGGTGTGGGAACGACGTCCACGCTATGCGATGCAGAGAGGTCGAAGTCGAGTTGCAGGAAGTGGGCGCGCTGCCTGGTGACAATCAGGCGGTCCCTGTTCGAAAGTTCGATCCTGAGGCTCGTCTCGCCGAGTTCGACATCGTTGACATCGGTAACGACGGCTTCCTTGGCGGTAGCGGCTGCTTCGACGAGCACCTCTGCGTCGGCGTAGTCCAGCGTAATCGTGCCGGAGACGTAAGTAGCGGGAGGCACGACGGCAGCCGCAACCAGCTCGGTCACGTCGACGTAGTCCACGAAGTTGACGCGTGTCGAATCCGGGATGACCTCGACGGTTCGTCCGTTGCCGGTTTCGAGCGTAAGGCCGAGGACATTCACCGTGTAATTGAGGAAATCTCCGTCAGCGTCGGTCAGGCCGATCAGGACCGTGCCACATTCACTGTGAGTGCCGGGATCGGCAGGGTTGCAGACGGCTGATGGGACCGGTTCTTGTGTCGTCGATGTGTTTGCACCGCCGCCGCAGGCTGTCAGAATCAGGGCGGTTAGCAGCAGTGTCAGGCGTCCTGTACTTGCGAAGTTCATGCGTCTCTCCTTGTTCGCGTATTCTGTGTACAAGGATTTAACGCGGCTGTGGGGATTCGGTTGACTCGCCTGGAGAATGTAAAAAAATACAGCGACTTAGCTTGTATTATTGATTCAACGTGTCACAATTCACATCCGTACCGTACGGATGTGCGGCTACGGATTATGTCTCGTGACGAAAACGCCCGATAGCAGCGATACGACAACCGTTCGGCACCGCAGACCGCGGGCCGGAACCCGCAACCGCGGGGCTGCCGATGCAGTGCAGACGAAGATCGCGGTTGGCGTCCTGAATCTCGACCCCGAGAACTACCAAGACCAGCTACAGGTCAACATTGACGAGCTGCCTGATGCAGCCGGCTGCGATGCCGCATTTGTTGCGCTGTTTTCGGAAGACGGCAAGGAAATTGGTACCGTCGTGGCAGCGGCTGCCGGATTCGCACAGGCGAATCCCGAGGTGCTCATGGGTCAGAGCCTCGACGACTGGTCGTGGCTGTGCCAGCGGCTCGGTCATCTGAAAGTCATCGAGGTCGCTGACACACTCAAGGGTTCGCGGTCGTCGAAGTCCGAACTCGAGCGGCTGTCCGAATTGCACATCGGGTCAATCCTGATGATCGGCTTCTCGGTGCATGACGAGATCGCGGGCTTCCTTGCACTTGCCAATGAGCACCCGGTGGAAAACTGGGATGCAAACCTGCACCTGTTGTTGAAACTGATCGGTGCATCGCTCGCGGTGGGACTGGAACGCGTCAGGGATCACGAGGTCCTGAGTGAGATGAACCAGCGCAACGAACTCGTTGCGATGACGGCCAACGACGGGATTTGGGATTTCGATGCCGATACCAAGCGCATCAACCTGTCGCGCCGCTGGAAAGCGATGCTCGGCTATGACCTTGACGACGATGACGTGTTGCTCGACTGGTATGCCCTGGTCCATCCGAGCGATATGTCGCGGGTGCAGATAAAGATGCGCGAGCATCTGGCGGGCAAGTCGGACTTCTTCGAATCCGTGCATCGAATGAGGCACCAGAACGGCGACTGGCGCTGGATGAGCAGCCGCGCCAAGGCAGTGCTCGACGAAAAAGGTCGCCTGCTGCGCCTGCTTGGCGTTGAAGTCGACATTACCGAACGCAAACTGTACGAAGAGGCACTGTTTCGCGAGAAGGAAAGTGCTCAGATCACGCTGCAGTCCATCGGTGATGGCGTGATTACGACTGATGCCAATTGCAATGTCGAGTACATCAATCCGGTTGCCGAGGAACTGACGGGCTGGAAGGTCGATGACGGAAGCGGCCGCCCGATCGACGAGATCTTCCGCGGTTTTCACGAAGAGACCTGCGAGCCGCTCGAGAATCCGCTCGCGGTCGCCATTCGGCGTAACCGCTCACTCAAGTCAGTTCGTCCGACCTTGTTGATCCGGCGCGACGGGAATGAGCTCTACATAGAAAGTACGGCTTCTCCGATTCGCGATGGCCGCGGCACGGTAACAGGGGGCGTGCTCGTCTTCCATGACGTCAGCGAATCGCGAGAACTGAACCGACGGCTTAGTTATCACGCGAGCCACGACATCCTGACCGGGCTCGTCAACCGGCGTGAATTCGAGAGCAGGCTGGAACGAGCGCTCAAGAGCGCCAAGGCGCGTGAGGCCTCGTATGCGCTGTGTTACCTCGATCTCGATCAGTTCAAGATCGTCAACGATTCCTGCGGTCACAGCGCTGGCGACGCTCTGCTTGGCCAGCTCGGTTCGCTGCTCAAGGCGAAGATTCGCTGGCGCGACACGCTTGCGCGTCTCGGCGGCGACGAATTCGGGGTTCTGCTCGAGAGCTGCACCCTCGAGGAAGCCATGCAGACTGCTGAAGCGCTGCGGAGCGCGATCAGCGAATACAAGTTCATGTGGGACGACCGCAGCTTCCGTCTCGGTGTCAGCATCGGTGTAGTGCCGATAACTGCCGATAACGAAGACGTTGCGGGCTTGCTCAGCGCCGCCGACAGCGCCTGTGCAGCCGCCAAGGAAGCGGGCCGCAACCGTATTCACAGTTTCCATGAGAACGATATCGATCTGATGCGGCGGCGCCGCGAGCTGCAATGGGCGGCCCGAATCAGTAACGCGCTCGAGGAGAATCGCTTCGAATTGTTCCGGCAAACGATCCAGCCGCTGCAGAGTGAGGAAGAGGGAGCCCATTACGAGATCCTGTTACGAATGCGCGACGAGAATGGCGGCATCATCTCGCCTGGCCTTTTTATCGAGGCGGCCGAACGTTTCGACAAGACCCCGGAAATCGACCGGTGGGTTATTCGCAGCGCATTCCGCTGGCTGGTCTCGGAGGCCGATGAGCGCGAGCGTCTGGCACTTTGTTCGATCAATCTGTCCGGCAAGAGCCTTGGCGATGAAAAGTTTCTACCGTTCGTGATAGAGCAGTTTCGTTTGAGCGGCCTCGATGCCACCAAGATCTGTTTCGAGATCACGGAGACCGCTGCAATAGCAAGCTACTCCCAGGCGAACCGCTTCATCAATGCCCTCAAGGAACTCGGCTGCAAGTTTGCGCTGGATGATTTTGGAACGGGGCTATCCTCGTTCGGCTACCTCAAGCATTTTCCGGTGGATTTCCTGAAGATCGATGGCAGTTTCGTCAAGGAGATCCTGCACGACCCGATCGACCGGGAAATGGTCCGTTCGATTAATGAAATCGGACACCTGACCGGCAAGCAGACCATTGCCGAGTTTGCCGAAAACGAAGAAATCATCACGATGTTGCGCGGAATGGGCATCGACTACGCACAAGGATACGGCGTTTCCGAGCCCAAACGTGTCACGCGCGCTGTTGCGTGAGCTTGCCATGCGGTTGGTACCATTCCTGCGACTCACGCTCTGCCTGATACCGTTTTCGGCCGGGGCGGAGACTGACTGCACAGAGGCCGATCGCGATGCTTACTTCGACTCGATAGAGCGCGAGATCTTCGCCAATTGGAACGTGCCGTATACCAATCGAAACCTGTCCTGCAAAGTCCTCGTGAAGCAGGATTTTCGCGGCGAGGTCCGGGACGTGGGAATCGCGCTGTGCGGTGACGATCCTCGCGTGCACCGGTCTGTCGTCAACGCGGTCTACCGCGCATCGCCAATGCCGTTACCGGAAAAAAAGAGCTGCTTTGCCGGGTCCGTGATCGTTACGATCGAATCACGGACCCAGGGCACTGACTGAAAACGGGGGCCTTAGATAAAGAAACCGCCATGGCCGAACCCGACCATGCTCATCAGCATCGGGATCGACAGCAACGTATTCGTGCGTGACGCGAGGAAAGCAACCTTGCGAGCCTTGGCGACTTCTTCGGGACTGGCCTCGACCATGCCGAGAATTTTCTTCTGGTTGGGCCAGATCAGGACCCAGACATTGAAGAGCATGATTGTTCCCAGCCAGGCGCCAACGCCGATAACCATCGCCTGTGAGTTGAGTACCTCACCACCCAGGCCCAGCGTGAATGCTGCCGTGAACATTTTGAGGTGCCCGAGGTAAGCGGCGCCCGACAGCCAGGTCAGTGCTGCGCCCCAGCGGAACCACCACAGCGCGCGCGGTGCAACATACTTGGTGATGCCGGCCCCGCCAGGCCCGCCTTCGTCTGCGGCTGCGTCGGCAAGTGCCGGAACCTGCACGAAATTGAAGTAATACAGGAGCCCGATCCAGGTAATTCCTGCGAGGACGTGGATCCAGACAATGAAGCTGCCCACGTTAAAAGCGATGCCCATCGTTGCGGCGGCAATGATGACGGCGAGGACGATACCGCCCGTGATAACGCCACCTACGGAATTCAACGGATTCATGTGTGGTTCTCCCTCACTGGTTATCGTTATTGCCGCGTATTCTAGACTAATTCCAGCTACAATCGCGACACGAACGGAGCATTGTTATGCGATTTATTGTCTTACTGGTGACTGCGTTATTGCTCACGGGCTGCTCGGCGATGCTGCTCAGCGGATCGGCCGAGACTGAGAAGCGCAGTGACTGTACCGAAAGTGAAAGAGAGGCTGAAAAAAGTGGATGTTAACGCCAGGATTGAAGAGCAACTGAGTTCAAATGATGTGCTTTTGTATATGAAAGGGACGCCGGATTTCCCGCAATGCGGATTTTCGGGTCAGGCGGTTGCGGCGTTGAAAGCGATCGGCAAGCCGTTTGGCTACGTCAATATTCTCGAGGACGAGGAGATACGGGAAGGTTTGAAGGTGTACTCGTCGTGGCCGACCTTTCCGCAGCTTTACGTCAAGGGTGAGCTGGTTGGCGGGAGCGATATCGTTATCGAGATGTACCACTCGGGAGAACTTGCGGAGCTGCTGAATCAAACACCGGCTGAAACCGGTTGACGATTTCGCAGAACACGTCCGCCGTTATTTCTGCATCGTAAGCCGCCGAGTGCGCTGAATCTTCATCCCAGTCTAAACCTGCGGCGATGACCGCACGGGCCAATACTGTCTGTCCGAAAGCAACGCCGCAGAGAGTTGCAGTGTCGAAGCAGCTGAATGGATGAAAAGGATTGCGCTTGATTTCTGCGCGCTCGATGGCCTCGTTGAGAAAGCCCAGATCGAAATGGGCATTGTGGCCGACGAGAATCGCTCGCTGGCACTGCTTCTCCCGCACTGCCTTGCGAACCTCCCGGAAGAGGCGCTGCAACGCATCCCGCTCGTCGATTGCGGGACGCAGCGGATGATTGGGATCGATGCCGTTGACGGCGAGCGACGCAGGATCCATGTTGGCGCCCTCGAACGGCTTCACGTGGTAACGAAACGTCTCATTCCGTTGCAGCAGGCCATCATTGTCGAAGTCGACGAGCACTGCGGCGATCTCGAGCAGGGCATCGGTCTTGGCATTGAAGCCACCCGTCTCGACGTCGATCACGACAGGCAGGAAGCCGCGAAAGCGATCAGCCATCATCGTATCGGCGCTCACCGGGATTCAGCCTGCAAAATCTTCTCGTCGAGTAGCAGGCCCAGGGTGTAGCGCACGCCAAAACCCGTAACCTCGGTCGGTACATGGGCCAGACCGCCCTTGTGTTCACTTGCCGCGAGGTCGATATGCACCCACGGGGTGTCATTCTCGACAAATTCGGCCAGGAAGCTGCCAGCCAGTATGTGGTCGCCAAGTGGCTTTGCCGAGCACTGTTGTATGTCAGCGGTATCGCTTCTGAGATCCTCGAGGAATTCCTTGCCAATCGGGAACGGCCAGACACGCTCGCCGCTCAATCTGCCGGCTCGCTTGAGTCGAGGGTGCCATTCGCTGCGATTCGTAAAGACACCGCTGTATCGTGTCGTCAACGCGTTGGTAACTGCGCCTGTCAACGTCGCATAGTCGATGATGAGCTCCGGTTCCTCACGGCTCGCGAAGGTCAACGTGTCCGCGAGCACCATCCGACCCTCGGCATCGGTGTGGATCGTCTGTATCGTCTTGCCGTTTGCAGCCGTTACGACATCCTGTGACTTGTAGGCTTTCGGACCGGTACGGTTTTCCGTGATGGCAAGCCAGGTGTCGACTGCGATCGGCAATTGCAGCTTCGAAATGGCCAGCAGAGTGCCCAACGCCACGGCGCTTCCCTGCATATCGCCATGCATGTCGAGCATGGACGTGAACGGCTTCAGGTTCGTGCCACCCGTATCGAAGACGATGCCCTTGCCGACGAGGCTCAGCGTCGGTTTCGCATTGGACTTCTGAGGACGATACCGCAGGCGAACGATCGAGGCGCTGTCGTCGTCATTGCCCTGGGCGACGGCGAGAAAAGCGCCTGCGCCGAGCTTTGCCAGCTCTTTCGTAGAGTACTTTTTGTAGTGCCAGCCATTTTCAACCGCAAGATCCTTGAGTGCCGTGGCATAGGCGGTCGCATCGAGAATATTGGCCGGTAGCGCCGTTAACCAACGAGCGAGATTGTTACCGCTGGCTTCTGCAATAGTCCTGTCGAGATCGATCCTGTTCGACAGTCCCAGCAAACGGATGCTGCGGACCTTCGAAGGAGTAGGCTTCTTCTTGAATTCCGGCAGATTGAAGCCTGCCGCCAGCGCGGCCGCGACCGCGGCCTCGCAAAGCGTCCGCTCTGAGTCCGAATCGAAGCCGACGATGGCGATGCCGAGGCAGCCCGCCTTTTCGCCAATTGCCGCCGAAACGAGCTTGCGCGCGAACGTGAGCCGCTCAAACGCGTCGGACCCTGGCGCGATCTTGCCGGCGACCACGCGGGTCTGGCGCGCGTTGGCCAGGCGAGTCTCGAGAACGGGCAGATCGCCAGCGGGACGCTTCCTGAGCAGCGCCTGGAGTTTCGCCCCTTGCGGAATCCGCCTCCAGAGCGCCGCCGGGACACGCTGCGGTAGTATCAGCAGTAACTGATCCACCGGTTCAAGTGCTTTAGAATCAAGCTTGCCTGGGTGCTGGGTACAACGAATATTGCGGGAATCCGGCAAAGTATTCGGCATGTCGTGGAAATCCTTGTTATGTGCTTGACCGACAAGGCATAAACACCGAATATGACGCCCCCAAAATGGCCGGGGCGCTGAATCCGATGCCTGTTCGGTAATCCTATTGTGAATGATTTATGAGCCGATTCAATCCATTTGATGACATAGATCCTGTCGAGACACGTGAGTGGCTCGAGTCGATCGACTCGGTACTGGGGCAACACGGCCCCGAGCGGGCGCATTTCCTCCTGAACCACATGATCGATTTCGCGCGTCGCTCCGGAGCCTATCTGCCGTACAGCCCGAACACGGCGTACCTGAATACGATTTCGAAGACCCGGGAGCCCGAATATCCGGGTGACCGGTCGCTCGAGCGTCGTATCGAGGCCTACATCCGCTGGAACGCCATGGCGATGGTCGTGCAGGCGAACAAGAAAAGCACCGAATACGGCGGTCACATCTCCAGTTTCGCATCGTCGGCGACGCTGTACGAAGTCGGCTTCAACCATTTCTGGCGGGCGCCGAGCGAGAAGCATGGCGGCGACCTCGTGTTCATGCAGGGCCACTCGTCGCCGGGCGTGTATGCACGTGCCTATCTCGAGGGACGGCTCGACGAGAACGACCTGAACCGGTTCCGGCGCGAGGTGGGTGGTGGCGGTCTCTCGTCGTATCCGCACCCCTGGCTCATGCCCGAGTTCTGGCAGTTCCCGACCGTGTCGATGGGCCTCGGTCCGATGATGGCGATCTACCAGGCAAGGTTCATGCGCTACATGGAGCATCGGGAGATGCTGCCGGCGTCGGATCGCAAGATCTGGTGTTTCCTCGGCGACGGCGAGATGGACGAACCGGAATCGATGGGCGCCATCACGATGCCCGTGCGCGAGGGCCTCGACAACCTCGTTTTTGTCGTCAATTGCAATCTGCAGCGACTGGACGGTCCCGTTCGCGGCAACGGCAAGATCATCCAGGAGCTCGAAGCCGCTTTCGGCGGGGCCGGCTGGAATGTGATCAAGCTGATCTGGGGAGGCCGCTGGGATCCGCTGCTCGCCAATGACCAGAATGGCAACCTGCGACGCATCATGGAAGAGACCGTCGATGGCGAATTCCAGACCTACAAGTCGAAGGATGGCGCTTATGTTCGCGACAAGTTCTTCGGCAAGCACCCGGACACGGCGGCCCTGGTCGCCAACATGTCCGACGAGGAGATCTGGTACCTCAATCGCGGCGGCCACGATCCTGTCAAGGTCTACGCGGCCTATGATGCGGCCATGAAACACACGGGACAGCCCACGATTATCCTCGCGAAGACGATCAAGGGTTATGGCATGGGCTCGGCCGGCGAGGGCCAGAACACGGCTCACCAGCAAAAGAAAATGGATTTCGAGGCGCTCAAGGAGATGCGCGACCGTTTCAATATCCCGGTATCGGACAAGGACATCGAAGACGTCCCTTACTACAAGCCTGACGCCGACAGCGCCGAACTCGAGTACCTGCAGGAACGGCGCCGGGCGCTGGGAGGCTACCTGCCGCAGCGGCGCAACAGGGCAGCGCCCCTCGAGGTTCCCGGTCTCGAAGTCTTCCAGACGCAGCTCGACGGCACGGGTGAGCGCGAGGCGTCGACGACGATGGCGTTCGTCCGGATGCTGACGGCGCTGATACGCGACAAGCAGATCGGCAAGCGCGTCGTGCCGATCGTGCCCGACGAGGCGCGGACCTTCGGCATGGAGGGCATGTTCCGCCAGGTCGGCATCTACGCGTCGAAGGGGCAGCTCTACGAGCCCGAGGATGCGGGCGAGCTGATGTACTACCGCGAGGACAAGAAGGGCCAGATTCTCGAGGAAGGCATCAACGAGGCCGGGGCATTCTGTTCGTGGCTGGCGGCCGGTACGTCTTACTCGAACCACAACGAGCAGATGATCCCGTTCTACATCTATTACTCGATGTTCGGGTTTCAGCGGATCGGCGATTTCATCTGGGCCGGTGGCGACCTGCAGTCGCGCGGCTTCCTGATTGGCGGCACGGCCGGGCGCACGACGCTCGCCGGCGAAGGGCTGCAGCACCAGGATGGCCACAGTCTCGTCAGCGCCTCTACGATCCCGAACTGCCATTCCTACGATCCGACCTATGCCTACGAGCTGGCCGTGATCATCCAGGATGGCCTGCGCCGCATGATCGCCGAGCAGGAGGATATCTTCTATTACATCACCTGCATGAACGAGAACTACGTTCACCCACCGATGCCCAAGGGCGTCGAGGACGGCATCCTGCGTGGGATGTACCTGCTCCAGGTCGGCAGCCAGGGCAAGATTCGTGTGCAGCTGATGGGTTCGGGCACGATCCTGCGCGAAGTCCTGGGCGCGGCGGAATTGCTGATGAAGGATTTCGGGATCGTCTCGGACGTCTGGTCGGTAACGAGCTTCAACGAGCTGCGTCGCGATGCGCTCGAGGTCGAACGCTGGAACCAGTTGCACCCCGGCGACGAGCCGCGCAAATGCTACATCGAGGAGGCGCTGGCGGAACGGCCGGGTCCCTACGTTGCCGCGACCGATTACATGAAGATCATTCCCGATCAGGTCGAACGCTGGGTGCCCGGCAGGTTCGTGTCGCTCGGCACCGATGGTTACGGCCGCTCGGACGGTCGCGCGGCGCTGCGGCAGCACTTCGAGGTCGATCGGCGATATATCGCCATCACGGCGCTCAAGGCGCTGGCGGACGACGACGTGCTGGACCAGAAGACCGTAGCGGCGGCGATCGAGAAGTACGGTATCGATCCGGACCGGCCGGATCCGGTAACCCTGTAAGGACACGGCCGTGGCTAAGATTGTCGACATCGTGGTACCAGACCTCGGAGATTTCGAGGACGTCGAGGTCATCGAGATCCTGGTCTCGGTCGGTTCGGTCGTCGATGTCGAGGATGGCCTGATCACGCTCGAGACCGACAAGGCGGCAATGGATGTGCCGTCCCCGGATAGCGGCGTCGTCGAGGAATTGACCGTATCCGTCGGTGACAAGGTCAATACGGGTACCGTCATCGGCAAACTGCGCGTTTCCGTGACCGACACCGTCGTCATTGCTCCGGCCATCCAGCATGAGCCATCCGGGGAAACGACCGTGCTCGCGGCCCCTGCATCGAAGCCTGGCAAGTCGGTGGGCGTCCAGACCCTGGTCGTGCCTGATCTCGGTGACTTCGAGGACGTCGAAGTGATCGAGGTCCACATCGCGAAAGGCGACGAGCTCAGTGTCAATGACCCCCTCGTAACGCTCGAAACGGACAAGGCCGCGATGGATGTTCCGGCGGTCGTGCCAGGACGCATCGAAGAAGTGCTGGTCAAGGTTGGCGACAAGGTTTCGGCGGGCGCGTCGCTGGCCATCATCGATGCGGTCGAGGTCGAGGCGGCGCCTGCCGAAGAGCCGGCTGCTGCCGAGCC
>WVYQ01000009.1:55150-210891 GCA_011772865.1 Woeseiaceae bacterium
TCGCTGCCCGTGATCGATGAATTCGGCTTTTCCAGGGCCCATGCGAGCCCGTCGGTCCGAAAGCTCGCTCGCGAACTCGGCGTGAACCTCGTCGACGTCAAGGGCAGTGGCGCCAAGAATCGCGTGCTGCACGATGACGTCAAGGCGTTCGTCAAGGCGATCCTTACCGGCCAGGCTGCCCGGCCGGCAGGCAGTGCGCTGCCCGCAACGCCGAAAGTCGACTTTGCGAAGTTTGGCGAAATCGACGTGCAGCCGCTCACGCGCGTGCAGAAGATCTCGGGTCCACGCCTGCAGGCGAGCTGGATCAACCTGCCGCACGTGACACAGCACGATCTCGCCGACATCACGGAACTCGAGGAGCGTCGCCAGGCGCTCAAGGGCCCGGCCAGGGAGCGCGGCATATCGCTGACGCCGCTCGCATTCATCATGAAAGCCGTGGTCGCGGCGTTACAGGAATTCCCGAAAGTGAACTCGTCGCTGTCAGACGATGGCGAATCGCTCGTTTACAAGAAGTACATCAATCTTGGTTTTGCTGCCGACACCGAGCAGGGCCTCGTCGTGCCCGTTATTCGCGACGCGGACAAGAAGGACGTGTACGAGCTGGCCGAGGAACTCGGCAGGCTGTCGAAGGCGGCGCGCGAAGGCAAGCTCAAGATCGACAAGATGCAGGGCGCGACGTTTACGATATCGAGCCTGGGCGGTATCGGTGGCACTGCATTTACGCCGATCGTCAACGCTCCGGAAGTCGCGATTCTCGGCGTGTCGCGCTCGTCAATGCAGCCGGTATGGAACGGTTCGGAATTCGCACCGCGCCTGATGCTGCCGCTGTCGCTGTCCTATGACCACCGCGTCATCGACGGAGCAGCCGCCGTAAGATTCACGACGTTTCTCGGGCAGCAGCTGGCCGACGTCGATGGGCTGCTCGGGACGGCGGACTAATGGCCGAACCGGTAAATCTTACCGTTCCCGATCTCGGCGATTTCGAAGACGTCGAGGTCATCGAAGTCCTGGTCTCACCCGGCGACAGTGTTGCTGTCGAGGATGGTCTCGTCACGCTCGAGACCGACAAGGCGGCAATGGACGTTCCCGCCAGTCACGCCGGCACGATCGTTTCGGTCGAGGTCAATGTCGGGGACAAGGTCAATACCGGCGATGTCGTCGCCAAGGTAAAGGCGAGCGAAGCGCCTGCTGCGGCGCCTGTCGAAGACGACGCGATGTCGCAGACGCGCACGATGGCGGCTGATGAGATCAAGGCTGCCGTGGGCACGGCGACGGCCAACGCGACACACTCTGCACAACTCGTCGTGATCGGTTCGGGGCCCGGCGGTTACACCGCGGCGTTTCGCGCAGCCGATCTCGGCATGGACGTGATACTCGTGGAACGCTGGGACACGCTGGGCGGCGTGTGCCTGAACGTCGGCTGTATTCCGTCAAAGGCGCTGCTGCACGCTGCCAGGGTTGTCGATGAGGCCAAAGAGATGGCCGAGCATGGCATCGAATTCGGCGCGCCGAAAATCGACGCGCTCAAGCTGCGCAGCTGGAAGAACGAAGTCGTCGGAAAACTGACCGGCGGGCTCACGCAGCTCGCCAGGCAGCGTAAAGTTCGCGTGGTGCAGGGCACTGCAAAGTTCGAATCGCCGACATCGCTGGTGCTCGACAACGGGGAAACGATTGCGTTCGAGAAGTGCATCATCGCGGCGGGCTCGGAACCCGTGAAACTGCCGGGGCTGCCCGACGACCCCCGCATCATCGATTCGACCGGCGCTCTCGAGCTTGGCCCACTTCCCAAACGCTTGCTCGTCGTTGGCGGCGGCATCATCGGCCTCGAGATGGCTTGCGTATACAGCGCTCTGGGTACGGACGTCAGCGTCGTCGAACTCATGGATCAGCTGATGCCGGGCACCGACAAGGACCTGTTGCGGCCATTTCTCAAGATCGTCAAACCGCGCTACGAGGCCATCATGACCTCGACGAAGGTCACGGGAATGCGCCCGACAACGCCCGGCATCGAGGTCAGCTTCGAAGGCAAGAATGCCCCCGAGGCGCAGGTCGGCGTTTACGATCGGGTTCTCGTGGCGGTCGGACGGCGTGCCAATGGCGATCAACTCGACGCGGACAAGGCCGGCGTTGTCGTCAACGAGCGCGGCGTCATTGACGTCGACAAGCAGATGCGCACCAACGTGCCGCACATCTTCGCGATTGGCGACCTCGTGCCCGGGCCGATGCTTGCGCACAAGGCGACCCACGAAGCCAAGGTCGCCGCGGAGGCGGCGGCGGGTGAGAAGAGCTATTTCGACGCACGCACGATCCCGTCGGTTGCGTACACGGATCCCGAGATCGCATGGGTCGGCCTGACCGAGAACGAAGCAAAAGAGAAAGGCATCGAGTACGAAAAGACCCAGATCCCGTGGGCCGCGAGCGGCCGCGCCTTGTCCCTCGGTCGTTCCGAGGGCTTCACGAAGCTGCTCTGGGACAAGGGTACCGAAAGAGTGCTCGGTGGCGCGATTGTCGGTCCGCAGGCGGGAGACCTGATTGCCGAGATCGGGCTTGCTATCGAAATGGGCGCCGATGCCGCCGACATCGGGCTTACTGTTCACCCGCACCCCACACTGTCCGAAACCATCGCATTTGCCGCCGAGGCGATGGACGGNNGGTATTTAACGACCTTTCTTCACTGACTTTCGACAAAACGCGAATGCCTGCTTTCGGCAAGAGTGGTCATTCAGGCGACCAGGAACAAGAGCAGCTGACAAACTGCTTGCCGCCGCAGGCAGCCGGCTGTGATCAGGGTGCGATCCCGAGCACCACTTCCGACGGAAACGTAAACTGACTGAAGTACTCTCGTGTCGTCTTCTGGAACCCGGATCGCTCTAGCAGGGGTAGGAGCGACACGCCTCGGCAACCGCCGAGCAAAGCCGGGTTTATTTGGTACAGACGGTCCCATACGCCGTTGTACCACCGTGTTCCTTGCGTCATGTTCACCAAAGCCAAACGCCCGCCGGGCCGCAACACGCGCTTGAACTCCTCGAGAACTATCGGCAAATCCCGCTCCGGCAGGAGATCAAACATATAGTTATTCACGAGAACATCGAAGCTGTTACTCGGATAATCCAGGTCATACGCATCACCGACCCGGAGGCGGTAGCTCTGAACTCCGGTGCGAGCAGCCTTTCTTTCCGCGCGAGCCAGCATTGCAGCAGTCAGGTCGATGCCTTCGGTGTGACCCGACGGATTGGCCTCGAGGATCTCGACGAACGCCAGTCCGGTCCCGACGGCAACCTCGAGTACGTCCTCGCCATCCTGAATCGCGGCCAACTCGAGGCAGCGCCGCCGGGCATTTGTCTCCGTCAGCCACGCCCATACGTCGTAAAGTGGCGCGATCTTGCTATAGACGTCCGACACCTGTTGCTTTGCTATCCTGGCGTCCGGCATATGATTAGCTAGCTCGAGACCGTAATGTTGAAGTGTGCTTGCATGGGTCGTGCGATTGTCCGCTTGCCGTTCGATTAAAGACGACAGGGATCTACCTGGCAACCCGGTCGTAAACAGAGGTTCTCTTGCCCGCCTTCGACATCACAATTTGCCAGAGCAGGAGATTCTCGACGTCGAACATTGCTTTGCTCGACAGCAGGTAGTACCGCCACATGCGGCGGAACTTCTCATCGAAGGCATGCTTCGATTCAAGTGCGGCAATGTTGTCCCAGTTTTTCTCGAATTTGTCGTACCAGGCCTGCAGCGTACTCGAATAATAGTGGCCGTAGTTTTCCCAGGCGTGGACAGTAAACGGTCCCTGCAAGGCAGCCGCCAGTTGTGGCAATGACGGCGCCATCGAATTGCGGAAGATGTATTTCTCGATCCAGCGATCGGCGATCAGCGTTTCGTCCGAATTGCCGATCGTATGCAAAAGAAAAAGACCGTCGTCATCGAGCATGTGACTCACTACCTGCATCAGGCTACGATAGTTCTTGTATCCCACATGCTCGAGCATCCCGCAGATAAGGATCTTGTCGTACTTGCTATCGAGGGTGGAGGGCAGGTCGCGATAGTCCGACAACACGATATCGACCGGCAGGCCCTCCGTATGATCGCGCGCAAACTGGGCCTGTTCCGTTGAGATCGTCACGCCGGTGAGTTCGCAGCCGCGAGTTGCGGCGGCGTACTTGGCGAATCCGCCCCAGCCGCAGCCAATGTCGAGAACACGATCATTCTCGTCGATCTCGAGCTTGTTGCAGATTATCTCGAGCTTGTTGACCTCGGCCTGGCGCAGATCGTCATCATCGTTAAAGAAGAAACAGCAGGTGTACTGGTTCCATGGCCCGAGGAATTGCTCATACATGCGGTGATCGAGATCGTAATGTTCCTCGGCGACGGCCAGAGAACGCCGCTTGCTTTGCAGGTTACGAAGCCTCGCACGCAGTACGAGACTGGCATGATTGAGTCTGTAAATCAGGCTCGAGCGAAGTTCGGCTGTCACGAAATGTCGGAACAGTGCATCCAGCGACTCTACGTCCCAGTCGCCGTCCATATACGATTCGCCGAGCCCGAGCGTGCCGCGCGCCGCACGGCGGTAGAATCGCTCGTTATGGACCTGAATGTCCCAGGGACGCTCGCCATTAACCACGACGTCGGCCCTTGCAAGCGTGTTGGTGACGATGCGTTTGAATGCCATGACGCTTACCCCTCTGCGGGCAATTATAGTGAATCGGGGGCGGCCCGCAGCACGTCTGCGAGAATTACGTATTGTTGCGGCTGACCGTGGAATTGAAGCTAGGAAAAGGATTCAAGGAGAAAAGTCGTGCAGGACTTTCCGCATCATTACGCTGTTACCGCCTCTGCTGAGGTCGGCGCCAACGTCCGCCTCGACGCCCCTGGGCTCGAGACAATCGAGTCGGCGGGACCGGCGGAGTTTGGCGGCCCCGGGGACCGTTGGTCGCCCGAAACGCTGCTGGTCGCTTCTGTCGCGGACTGTTTCGTCCTGTCGTTTCGCGCCACAGCGAGCGCATCGAAAATGGACTGGATCTCCCTGCGCTGTGACGTCATTGGCGATCTGGAGAAAGTGGATCGCATAACCCAATTCACAAAATTCACGCTTCGCGCCCGGCTCGAAGTGCCGCCCGGCATTCGCGAGGGAAAAGCGGAGCGCTTGCTCGAGAAGGCCGAGCATTCCTGTTTGATCACCAATTCGTTAAAGGCTCCATCGACGCTCGACGCCGAAGTCGTTGTTACGGAAAGAACCGACTGATCAGGTACCTGCGAGGATCCAGTTTTCGCGCAGGTAGGCCTCCTCGAAGCGGGCGCGTTGTATATTACGGTAAGAGTGTTGTTCGTCGCCGGGAACGGCTTCGCCGGTCATCGAGTTTACTTGAAGCGTTTTGCGAGTACGTGATCGATGCTCAGCTTGCCGGCGCCTTTGAAGACGAGCGGGATCAGCATGGCGATGAACAGCAGCGGAATACGGTAGTTGCCAAAGCCCTTGTCCGAAACCGCATAACCCTTCCACAGTTCGGCGAAGCTCGAGTAATCATCCGGCCAGTGCACGCCCGCGATAGCGACGATCGACAGGATGATCAGGCTGAATGCCCAGAAGCGCGTGAACAGTCCGAGTACCAGGCCAAAAGCGCCGATGATTTCAAACCACGTGGCCAGGAACCAGCTCAATTCGACAGGCAACACGTTGAATGGAAAAGGGAAATTATCCTGCACATTGGCGAACCAGTTGTTGCCGTTGTATTTCATAAAGCCTGCTTTGCCGAACTCGTAGGCCATCAAGAGCCGGATGGGCAGCAACGCTACCCAGTCACCAGCGGGCTCCAGTACATTGACCACGCGCTTCCAGAACATGTGAACTCTGTCCATGTCGAATCTCCTCAGCCCGGGACGCGGGTCCCGGTCAATATCTCGAGTTGTCGCATCTCTTCGAGCGCTGCGGCGCCGTGCTGCACGAGCGCAACCGCATCGGCGTAATTGATCTCGTCAGCGAGTACCCGCAGCAGGGCTTCGCCTGTCAGCAGGGAATCGTTCTCTTCGACGAGCTCGAGCAGTCGGGCCGTGACCGGGTTCAGCTCCAGGAAGCCGACCGAATCGTCCGACCGCCGGTAGACGACAAGAAACACGGGTTGTTCCGCCGGTTCGGTCGGTATGTAGTCGCTGTTGATGCGATGCACCGGGTACTGGTACGCGTATACCCATGCGAGCACTGACTTCACAGGTACCTGTTGGAGCAGGTCGCCGCCGGGATCAACACCATCGAGCTTATTCGCTTCCTCGGAGATCGACACTGCCAGTTCGATGTATTCGTAATGCGCGAGTTCGACCAGGAAGGGGTAGTCGTCTTCGGCATTCTCGTATTCCTCTTGCAGGAACGCCAAGAACTCGCGTGGCAGCTGCAGGAAGTAGGGCGTCTCGGCCCGATGCCGCTGCATGAACTGCCGGATTATCGCGTGCCACTTGTCGTCGCTGAGTAGCTTGCGTAGCACGGGAAACATGTTGCCGAGCAGATTGCGAATATTGTTGAAAAACAATTTCCGGTAAATCGCCATGCGGCGATCCTCGATGCCGGCCGGGGCCGGCGCACTCTCGGGGTCGCGGATGTGTGCCGCAAAAGCGTACTGCTTCTTCTGAAAATCAGGCAGCTCAGCCATTGGCAGCTTCCTCTCTTGCAGCCGCGGACTGAAGCTCGCGTATGTGATTTACCTCCTGCAGTAGTTCTTCGACGGGCGGGAAGTTGAAGTCACGCTCGAGCAGCGTCGGAACGACACCGAAGTGTGCATAGGCTTCTTCGAGGAGCTGCCAGGCCTGTTCGTCCACCGGCGTCCCGTGAGTATCAATTCGCAGGTCCTCGGCCTCGACATAGTGGCCTGCGAGGTGAAAGTAGCGAATACGGTCCGCCGGCATGCTCGTCATGAATTCATGGGCGTCGTATCGGTGATTGATGCTGTTGACGACGATGTTGTTGATGTCGAGCATCAGGTCGCAATCAGCCTCTTCGAGTACCGCGAGCGTGAAGTCCTTCTCGGTCATCGAAGTGTCGGTTGGCGCATAGTAGGACACGTTCTCGAGCGCGATGCGCTGCTCGAGTATGTCCTGAACCCGCTGTACCCGTGCGGCGACGTGCTTGACCGCCTCCTCGGTAAACGGGATCGGCATCAGGTCGTACAGCTGGCCGTCGTCGCTACTCGCACTCAGGTGTTCGGAATACATGCGAATAGCGTGATCCGCCATGAATTGCTTGATGTCGCGGACGAGGTCTTCGTTGAGGGGCGCCGGTGAGCCGATCGACAGCGACAACCCGTGGATCAGGAACGGGTACCGTTCGGTAAACCAGCGCAACTTCTTGCCGAGCTTGCCGCCGACATGAATCCAGTTTTCGGGAGCGATCTCCATGAAGTCGATCGCGCCCACGGGCACGTCCATGAGCTTGTCGGCCAGTGGCCGGCGCAGCCCGAGTCCGGCTCCGGTGACAGGGTATTGTGAGGTCGGGTCATTCATACGATTCAGGAGACCAGACGATCGCCGAATTTATTACAGCTTTCGGAGCCGATCCAGGTAGGCAGCCTCATCAGGTGGTTGATTATTGCGCTGCGACTCCCACAAGACTTCGGCCAGGCAGTCGATCATACGATGCTCGGCCTGATGGGGGTCGCCGGTGCGCGTGGCGAGATTTTTGAATATAGCGGTAATACCGGCAGGCCTGTTGGTGCTGACCTGCTCGCGGATGCCAAGGTGCAGTCCCATGTGCAAGAACGGGTTCGTACGACCTGCTTCCACACCGAACTCCTGGTCGATTTCGCCCGTGATCGCGTCGTGGTACTCCGGATGTTCGCGGACGACCAGCGCAATCTGGGCCTCGAGGGGCGAGAGTGCCGCGCCGTCGCGAGCCTTTTGCCAGGCATCCGAGTACATGCGACGCAATTCGGTCCTGTCCTGCCCGAAGATCATGGCAGCTCCTTGTAGCGGTATTCGCACCACTCGATGATCGGGCATTCGCCGCAGAGTGGCTTGCGGGCCTTGCAGATATAGCGGCCGTGCAGGATCAGCCAGTGGTGGGCGTCTTTCTTGAACTCGTCGGGCGTCAGCCGCACGAGACGCTTCTCGACCTCGAGCGGCGTCTTGCCCTTCGCGATCCCGGTGCGGTTTGCGACACGAAAGATGTGCGTGTCGACGGCGATCGTCGGCTCGCCGAACGCCGTGTTCAGAATGACATTCGCCGTCTTGCGTCCAACGCCGGGCAGCCTCTCCAGCGCCTCACGGGTCGTCGGCACCTCGCCACCGTGTTCGTCGATCAGTATGCGGCAGGTCTTGATGATGTTCTCGGCCTTGTTGTTGAAAAGGCCAATCGTCTTGATGTAGGGCTTGAGTCCCTCGACGCCGAGTCCGAGAATTTTCTGCGGCGTGTTTGCCACCGGGTAGAGCTTGTCGGTCGCCTTGTTGACGCCGACGTCGGTTGCCTGGGCAGAGAGAATTACGGCAACCAGTAACTCGAACGGGCTGCCGTAACGCAACTCGGTGCCCGGGTTCGGGTCGAGTTCGCGCAGCCGGGAGTAGATGGCCGTACGTTTCTCGTTGTTCATCGGCCAGGCCTACCATCGATACGATTCTTCAGCGCCACCGCCAGCGCAAGGGCTAAGAACGCGCCTGGCGGCAGTATGACCAGCAGGAAGCCGCTGTCGGCAAACGAGAATCCCGCTATCGAGGCGTGGCCGATCAGTTCCCGGAAGGCACCAAGCGCCATCAACAGGGCTGCAAAACCGGCGCCCATGCCGAGCCCATCGGCGATGCTCGCCCCCACAGGATTCCGTGATGCGAATATCTCCGCTCGCGCCACGATCGCACAGTTAGTCACGATAAGCGGGATGAATATGCCGAGCGACCGATCGAGGGTCGGGAACCAGGCCTTGAAGATGAGTTCGACACAGGTAACCAGGCTCGCGATGATGAGGACGTAGATCGGGATGCGTATTTCCTGACGAATCCAACGGCGCGTGGCCGATACGAGTGCGTTCGAGAAGGTCAGGACGAGCAGCGTCGCGATGCCGAGGCCGACGCCGTTAACGAAGGTCGAGGTCACCGCGAGCAACGGGCACAGGCCGAGCAGCTGCACGAGCCCCGGATTGTCCTTCCAGAGTCCAGTCGTGAGCCGTTCTGTCCAGTCGCCTGACACTAGTCGTCCTCCACGGTTGCCGGCGCAGCAAAGATCGCGTCGCGATTGGCGTCAAAGTATAACAACGTGTCCCGAATGGCCTTGATGACAGCGCGCGGCGTGACCGATGCACCGGTGAGCTGGTCGAACTCACCGCCGTCGCCTCTGATCGCCCAGCCGGTGAGGGCCGGGTCGCCGATGGATCGCCCTTCGAACTGGAATACCCAGTCAGTGCGAGTTGACTCGATTCGGTCGCCCAATCCGGGCGTCTCGCGATGCTGCAGGATTCGGATGCCGGTAACGCTGCCGTCGAATTCGACGCCAACCAGGACTCGAATCGGGCCGGAGAAGCCGTCGCGAGCAGTTACCGCAAACAGGGCCGCCACGGGCTCGCTGCCGGCAAACACGCGGTAGATCAATGCGGGATCATTACCGGGCAACGCATGCGGCGGCCGCAGAACGAGTCGTGATTCGCTGACTCCGCTGTCGTAGAACAAGCCTGACAAGGCCGGCTCCAGGCTCTGCTCCAGCAGCGCCTTTTCATTCGCTGCGATCCTCTCGTGCGTTGCCTGGTAGGTCGCCGCGACCAGCGAGGTGCATATCGCGGCAATGGCAGCGAGCGTGAGGCCCGTGCGGACAATGCCCTGGCCGCTCATATCTCGTCCCCGCGGCGCGAATGGCCGACGATTCGCGGGCGTGTCAGGTAATCAATCGCGGGTGCCGCCATATTCATGAGCAAAACGGCGAAAGCCACCCCATCCGCGTACGAACCCCACTTGCGAATGGCAAAGATCAGCACGCCGATGCCGAGCCCGTAATAAAAGCGACCTTTCGGACTCGTCGCCGCCGAAACCGGATCGGTTGCGATGAAGAATGCGCAGAGGATGGTGGCGCCCGAGAAAAGATGGAAACCGGGACTTGCATTGCTGCCGGGCGAGATAATGTACATCAGGCCGGCCGGGATCAGCAGCCCGAGCAAAACACCGGTGGGTATTTGCCAGCGGATGATTTTCCTGACCAGTAGCCAGGAGCCGCCGATGGCGAAGAAATTGCCCAGCCATTCCCAGCCGCGACCACCAAAGTCGCCCATCATCGGATTGGCGCGAATTTCGCTGTAGGTACGCATGTTGCGCAGCCCCGATTGCATCGCATCGAGCGGTGTCGCACGACTGACCGCATCGAAGGTCAATGCTTCCGGCAGCGATCCGGTCAGCGTGTACTTGATCGTCTGCAGGACACCGAGACTGACGTAGTCGATATCGCCCATGCGCGGCGCCACCCACAGGTTCATCTCCATCGGGAACGCCACGAGGATGACCACGTAACCCGCCATCGCGGGGTTAAACACATTGAAACCGATGCCACCGTATAGATGCTTGGCGACAACGATCGCAAACAGCGATCCCGTTGCCGTGACCCACCACGGGGTCAGTGAAGGCAATGCAAACGCCAACAGGACCGCCGTGACAATCGCGGTGTAGTCGGACAGGGCGACCATCGGGTCTCGCCCACGCAGGCGCATCATCAGGGCCTCGCTGCCAACGCAAACAGCGGTTGCAACGATGAGGTTGAATATGATGCCCGGGCCGAAATACCAGACATGCGCCAACGCGGCGGGCACGAGCGCGACCAGTACCTGCAGCATGATCGATGCGACGTCGACCTTCGGCGTGAGATACGGTGCTTCCTGGCGGACGAATTCCATCTAGTCTTCCTCGTCCTTCTGCTGGCGCCGTTTCATGATTTCGGCAATCGCGTCAGCGCCGGCTTTCTTCGCGTCTTCCTTTTGCTGCGCCAGTTCTGCTTCGCGCTCCTCGCGTTCCTTCTCGAGCCGCTCGTTGCGGGCCTCAAATCGCTGCCGTGCACGTTCGGCGCGTGCTTTTTCATCGGCGAGCTCACGAATACGTGCCTTGGCCATGCGGAAGTCGAACGTCAACGGAATATGACTCGGGCAAACCAGGTCGCAGCATCCGCACTCGATGCAGTCGGTCAGTCCGTGGCTACGTAGTTTCGCCTCGTTGTCTGCGCAGGCATACCAGAACAGCTGCTGCGGCAAGAGTTGCACCGGGCAGACGGCAGCGCAATCGCCGCAGCGGATGCATGGCATTTCGGCGCCGCCATCCCGCCGTTCGGATATGACCAGAATGCAATTCGATGCCTTGACCAGCGGCACACTGTCGGTCGTGACGGATTTGCCGGTCATGGGTCCGCCGATGACGAGCTGTTTTGCGTCCTCAGTGTACCCACCGATGTGAGCGACGATATTCGCGACCGTCGTGCCGAGCCGTGCTTCCACGTTAACAGGACGCGCGACGCCGTTGCCGGTGACGGTAGTGACCCGGGAGATCAATGGTTCGTTGTGGAAGATCCAGTCGTAAATCGCCGCCGCAGTGCCTACATTCTGGACCAGGCAGCCTACGTCTGTCGGCAGACCGCCCGATGGCACTTCGCGGTTGGCAACCAGCTGCACGAGCTGGTCCTCGCCGCCGGACGGATAAATCGTCGGCACGAGCTTGAGAACGAGCCGGTCATCATCCAGCTCGGCCAGGACTTCTCCGAGCCGATGCAGCGCTTCGGGCTTGTCGCTTTCGACGACGACAAAACAGGTGTCGATTTCCAGTGCATGAAGCAGGATCTGGGCGCCGCCCAGGACTTCGCGCGCATACTCGCGCATCAACATATCGTCGCAGCTGATATACGGCTCGCATTCGACTCCATTGAGAATCAGGTACTCGATATCGCAGGTGACGGCCTGCATCAACTTCTGGGCCGTCGGGAAAACGGCGCCACCCAGACCGACTATGCCGCCTCGCAGGATCCTGGCCAGCAGGACCTCAGGCGCCAGCGAATCATAGGCGGGCGCTTCTTCCACTGCCTCGATCGGACGGTCCTCGCCATCGCACTCGATAATGATACAGGGCGCCTTTTGACCAAAACGGCTCGACACGGGCCACGGTTCAATGGCGACAATTTTGCCCGAGGATGACGCGTGTACGGGTGCGCTCAGTGAGCCTGGCGTCTCGGCGATAAGTTGCCCCTTGAGCACGCGCTCGCCGATACCGACGATCGGTTGGGCGGGGTCGCCGGCATGTTGTGTGATCGGCAGAACGAGTTGCCCGGGTACAGGGACCTGCACGATGGGCGATTCCGTCGACTGTCTTTTGCGTGCTTCGAGACGAAGTCCTCCGTGCAACTTGCCAAGATCGTAAGTAGGGGCGCTCATGCGAGGCTCCGCATACTGATACAGTCGACAGGGCAAGGCTCGACGCACAACCTGCAACCGGTGCATTCCGATTCGATGACCGTATGCATCAGATGGTGCGCACCGACAATCGCGTCAAACGGGCATGCATTGCGGCAGTGCGTGCAGCCGATACAGATCGCTTCGTCGATGACCGCAACTGCCGGTTCATGGCTCTCCCGCGGTTCCAGTATCTCGGGTTCGATGTCGAGCAGGCCAGCCAGGTTCCTGATCGTCGTTTCACCGCCGGGCGGACAGGAGTAGATATCGGCATGGCCATCGACAATTGCCTCGGCATACGGCCGGCAGCCGGGGTACCCGCACTGCGCGCACTGGGTCTGCGGCAACAAGCGGTTGACCTCTTCAACGAGTTCGCCGGTATCGGCGGGAAGGCGCCGCCAGGCATAGCTCAGCGCGAGCCCGGCAATGAGCGCAATAGCGGCGATGGTCAGGATGGCCTCCCACATTAGCCGTCGCCATTACGGTCGGGCCATGCCCGCGAAGCCCATGAAGGCGAGCGACATGATGCCGGCCGTTACGAGGGCGATTGCCGTGCCGCGGAACGGGGCTGGAATATCGGCCGCGTCGAGGCGCTCGCGGATCGTCGCGAAGAGTACGAGGACGAGCGCGAAACCTGCCGAAGCGCCAAAGCCGAAGAAGACCGACTGCACGAAACCGGTCGATTGCTGGACGTTCAGAAGCGCGACTCCGAGCACGGCGCAGTTGGTTGCGATCAGCGGTATGAAGATTCCGAGCACCTGGTGGAGTAGCGGACTCAGGCGGCGCACCATGATCTCTGTGAACTGAACACTGGCAGCGATAACCAGTATGAACGTGATCGTGCGCAGGTATTCGAGCTCCAGCGGCACGAGAACGTACTGGTGGAGCATGTAAGCCGTGGCGGAAGACAGGGTCAATACAAACGCGGTGGCAAGCGACATGCCCGCGGCGGCCTCGAGGTTGCGCGATACGCCCATGAAAGGGCACAGGCCAAGGAAGCGGACCAGCACGAAGTTATTGACGAGGACGGTGCCGACCAGGATGACGATGATCTCGCTCACGTGACTTCCGTATTACTTGACGCGCATTCCCGGTTCGGCGCCGTCATCGGGCGATAGCAAGAAGATATCTTCACCACCCGGACCGGCGGCAAGCACCATGCCTTCCGACACGCCAAATCGCATCTTCCGCGGCGCCAGGTTGGCGACGACGATGACGTGGCGGCCGACGAGGCTGTCAGGCTCATAAGCGGCCTTGATGCCGGCAAACACGGTGCGGGAGCTATCGCCTACATCGAGCTTCAGCTCGAGCAGCTTGTCCGCTCCTTCCACGGGGCTTGCGTCGGTAATGCGCGCGATGCGCAGGTCGACTTTCATGAAGTCGTCGATGCTGATCGTGTTGTCATCGGCCACGGTGTCTGGCTCTCCGGCTGTTTCTTTCGACTGCTCGACCATCCTGTCGACCTGATGGGGCTCGACGCGGGTCAGCAGGGGTTTGAACTTGTTGATAGTGCTTCCCAGCAGAGGGTCGGACGCGGACTGCCACGTCCAGGCTTCTTCTCCAAGGAATTCGCGGGCATCCCCGGCCACGGCCGGAATAACCGGTGCCAGGTAAACCATCAGGCTGCGGAACATATTGAGACCCTGGGTACAGACAGCCTGCACCTCGTCGAGCCGGCTGTCATCCTTGATCATGGCCCAGGGTTTGTGTTCATCGATGTAGCGGTTGGCCTTGTCGGCGAGGCTCATTATGAGCCTGACCGCCTTCGAGTATTCGCGCGCTTCGAAATGCCGGGCGATGGTCTGAGCCGCGTCTGCATACTCGGCAAACAGCTTTGGCTCGGGCAGCGCCTGTCCCAGCTGGCCGTCAAATCGCTTGTTGATAAACCCGGCGCAGCGGCTCGCAATATTGACGAGTTTGCCCACCAGGTCGGAGTTGACCCGCGCCGTGAAGTCCTCGAGGTTCAGGTCGATGTCTTCGATCGTCGGGCCGAGTTTCGCCGCGTAGTAGTAGCGCAGGTGCGAGGGGTCAAGGTTGTCGAGGTAAGTGCGCGCCTTGATGAACGTGCCGCGCGATTTCGACATCTTTTGCCCATTGACGGTCAGGAAGCCGTGGGCAAAGACGCTGGTCGGGGTACGAAATCCCGCTCCTTGCAGAACTGCCGGCCAGAACAACGTATGGAAATACATGATGTCCTTGCCGATGAAATGATAGAGCTCCGTGTCGTGTCCGGGTCGCCAGTACTCATCGAAATCCAGGTCATCACGGCGGTCACACAAATGCCTGAAGCTGGCCGGGTAGCCGACCGGCGCATCGAGCCAGACATAAAAATACTTGTCCTCCGTGCCCGGGATGCGGAACCCGAAATACGGCGCGTCCCGCGAGATGTCCCAGTCTTGCAGGCCGGCTTCAAACCACTCTTCGAGCTTTGCAATGACGTTCTTGTCGAGCGTGGCTTCGGCTATCCAGTCGCGGAGCCTCGGGCCATATTCGCTGAGTCTGAAGAAATAATGCTCGGATTCACGCTTGACGGGCGTCGTGCCTGAGAGCACCGACACCGGATCGATCAGGTCCGCGGGTGTGTAGGTGGCGCCGCAGTTTTCGCAGGCATCGCCGTACTGATCCTCGGTCTTGCAGCGCGGACACGTGCCTTTGACGAAGCGGTCCGGCAGGAACATGCCTTCTTTTTCGTCGTAGGCTTGCTCGATCGTCTTCGTGTAGATGTCGCCGGTAGCTCGCAAAGCCTCGTACATCTCGATCGTCAGCGCCTCGTTTTCGGGGGAGTGTGTTGTGTGGTAGTTGTCGAAGTCCACGTCGAAGTCTTCGAACGCGCTCACAAACTCCTTCGAGTTCGTCTCCGTCAACTCCTCCGGCGAGATGCCGAGTTCGCGCGCTTTGAGCATGATCGGTGTGCCATGCGCATCGCTCGCGCAGACGTATATGCAGGAATTACCCCTGAGCTTCTGAAATCGCACCCAGATGTCCGTCTGAATGTACTCGACCATGTGCCCCATGTGGGGGTGCCCATTGACGTAGGGCAGGGCACTCGTGACGAGGATTTTTCGGGATTGAGGTGGCATGCGTGGCGGCTTAATTCGGCGCGGCTTCAAAGGCCGCGATTATGCCACGTATTAGCGAGATCAGGTCTCGTCTTTCATGCGCTCGAACTTGGACTTGTTATTGGACTGCTGGTAGGCATCTTTACCAGTGATCATGGCCCGCTCGACGAGTTTCATCAGCGCCGAGTCCATAGTCTGCATTCCCGAGCCGCCGCCGGCCTGCATGGCCGTCTCGAGCTGGTCGAGTTTGCCCTGGCGAATCAGGTTGGCCACAGCAGCAGTATTGATCATTACCTCGAGTGCCGCGACGCGCCCCGGCCTGCCTTTGGTCGGCAGTAGTTGCTGCGACACCACGCCACGTAACGATGTCGAGATCATCGTCCGGATGTGACTCTGCTTGTCCGCCGGGAACGAGTTGATAATACGATCGACTGTCTGGGCCGCGCCATTGGTATGCAGTGTGCCCATGACCAGGATGCCCATTTCTGCCGCCGTCACGGCGATCGAGATCGTCTCGAGGTCGCGCATTTCGCCGACCAGGATGACATTCGGGTCCTCGCGCAACGCCGAATGCAGCGCTTCGGCGAAGGATGGGCTATGTTCGCCGACTTCGCGCTGGCTGATCAGGCAACGCTGGGTCTTGTGAACGAATTCGATGGGGTCTTCGATTGTCAGGATGTGTCCCTTCACCGATTTGTTGATCGCATCGATCATCGCGGCAAGGGTCGTCGACTTGCCGGAACCGGTCTTGCCGGTCACAAGGATCATTCCCGAGTTCTGCTTGCAAAGATCGTAAATAACCTTCGGCATTTGCAGATCGTCCAGGGTCAGCGCTTTGGACGGGATCGCGCGAAAAATTGCGCCGATACCATTGAGATGGCGAAACGCGTTGACCCGAAACCGCGAAACGTCTTTGATTTCATAGGCAAAATCGGCCGCCTCATCCTTTTCGAATGCGCGCTGCGTCGTCCCGTCCATGATTTCGAAGATAGCTTCCTCGACACCTTCCGTGGTCAGCTTTTCATCCATCAGGACCTGCAGGTCGCCATGGATTCGTGCACGCACAGGATCACCCGATACGAAATGCAGGTCCGATGCATTGCGCTTCAGTGCCGCTTGCAGGTAAGGATCGATCTTACTCATCGAGGAACTTCTCGTTACCGCCAGTATCGATCGCGCGTACCAACGAAGTATCAGTCACATAACGGGTGAATTTGCTCTTGTCGTTAGCGAATCTGAACGCGTCATCCGGATCGATTTCCTTGCGCTGGATTGCATCGAGCAGACCCTGGTCCAACTGTTGCATGCCAAGATCCTTGCCAGTCTGAATCTGGGACGGTATCTGGTGCGTCTGATCCGTCTGGATCAGCTTGGCGATAGCGCGCGTGTTCACGAGGACCTCGAGTACGGCGCGCCGCCCGCGTCCATCGGGCGTCTTGCACAATACCTGCGTAACGACGGCCTTGAGACTCATCGACAGGAACGCCTTGGTCTGTTCGCGCAATTCGCCGGGGAGGGCGTCAATGACGCGGTCAATCGTCTTGACGGCGCCAGTCGTATGCAAAGTACCGAGTACGAGGTGTCCGGTTTCAGCTGCGGTCATCGCCATGGAGATTGTTTCCGCGTCGCGCAACTCGCCGACGAGAATAACATCCGGATCCTCGCGCATCGCGGAGCGCACGCCATCGGCAAACGAGGTCAGATGAGTCCCGAGTTCGCGCTGGATGACCTGGCACTTCTTGCTGGGGTGTACGAACTCGATCGGGTCCTCGAGGCTGATGATATTGAGGCTGCGCGTCTGGTTGATGTGATTGATCATCGCCGCCAGCGTCGTGGATTTACCCGTTCCGGTCGATCCGGTCACGAGTACCATGCCCTGGTGGTAGTCGCAGAAGTCGTAGAGGATTTTTGGCAATTCGAGCTGTTCGAGCGTCGGCACATCGGGCGGGATATACCGGAATACGGCGCCGTAGCCGGTTACCTTGCGAAAGACATTGACACGGAATCGGCCACCTTCCTCGGCCACGTAGGAAAAGTCGAGATCGTGCCCGTCTTCCAGGGTTTCCTGTTGGTTGGCAGTAAGGATTTCCCGGATGTAACTCTCCAGTTCGATATCCGAGAGCTCGCGGAACTTGATCGGCATCAGGTCGCCGTTCATGCGCAACATCGGCGGCACACCGACGGCGAGATGGACATCGGAACAGCCCTGGGCGAGACCGAGTTTCAGAAATGCATCTATGCGTGCCATAGCGCCTGCACTTTAAATCTGCACCTTCTCGAGCGCGTCGGTGAGTTCGTCCATCGACTGGTAGCGCTTGGTCTTGTCGACTGACATGGCCTTGGCAATGATTGCGGCATAATCATCCGGAATCTCCGGGTTAATCTCCTGACACGCCTTTGCCTTGCCCTGGACATGTTGGTACATGACCGACATGTGGTCGCCCCGGCTGTAGGGCGGCACACCGGTCGTCATCTCGTACATTATGACACCGACGCTGTAGATATCCGCGGTCTGGTCGACCTTCTTGCCGAGAATTTGCTCGGGAGCCATATACTTGGGAGAACCGATGACATAGCCCGTTTTCGTGAGCTGGGTATCGCCACTCGCAGCCGCTGCGGCAACACCGAAGTCCACGATCTTGAGCAGTCCCTGCTCGTTGACGAGCACGTTGGCGGGTTTGAGGTCACGGTGGATGACGCCTGCCTGGTGTGCGACTGCCATACCCGTAGCGAGGTCACGCGAGAACTTGAGGGCCTTCCTGATTTCCATCGGTTTGTTATTCGGCATTTCGCCAGTAAGCGTATGCGACGGGAAGTATTCCATGGAAATCGCATAGCTTCCCTGAAGGTTCAGGAAGTCGTAGATGCGGATGACATTACGGTGCGTGATTTTTCGCGAGTATCGCAATTCGTGGACGAAACGTTTCATCATTTCTTCATCCGATGAAACGTTCGGGTTCAGGAATTTCAGGATCAGCCGCTCGTCGACGACCTCGTCCTGCATGAGCAGCACCGTGCCGAATGCGCCCTTGCCGATCTTCTCGATGTACTTGTAGCGGCCATCGATTACGTCCCCCGGATTGAGCTTGGAGATGTCGAGCATCGGCGGTGCCGTGGGCGCAGACGGTGTCGTCGCCGTCGGATCGGCTTCCAATTCTGCCGCCTTGGTGCGCGCCTTGGCCTGTTCGTCGAGCAGCTTGGAGAGATCGTCGTCGTCGAGCAGCATCGTCTTGGTGTGCTCGCCGATCTTTTTCGCGCGTACGTTCTCGGCCATGACGGTCTCGGAGAAGCGCGCATCGAGGTCCTTTAGCGCCTTATCCGCGCTGTTGATAATCGTCGGCTCATCGACCTGCTTGATCTTCTGCAAGACACCACGAACTGTTTCAGCATGCGTTTCGTCGGCCAGGTGCGACAGTGCCCTGATGGCCTCGATCTGCACGTCGCGCTCCACGCTGTTGAGCAAAGGGACGATTCTCTTAATGTGCTTCTGATTGCCGAGCTTGGCGAGCGCGCGAACGACAACCGTGTCGGTCTTGGGATTTTCGCCAAGCATTTCTTCGAGCCGGGGCAGGGCTTTCGGGCTACCAATTTGGCAAAGTGCGTCGACCGCGCGCTCCTTGACCCACCAGTCCGAATCGTGAGTCGCCTGGATCAAATGGCCAACGGCGGCCTCGTCTTTGGTCGCATTGAGGATTTCAATGGCAGTGCGGCGGATCTCCTCATCCTCGTCCTTGATGAGTTGCACGACCGATTCGACGACTTTGGGCCCGCCGATTTCCGCAAGGGCGTCGCCGGCACGCGACCGTACCCACCAGTCGTCGTCCTTGAGAACATTGAAAAGATCCTTGACCGAATCCTTGCTGCCAACCTCATTGAGAACTTCGACAGCGGCACGGCGCGCATACTCGGATTCGTCTTTGAGCGCGTTGGCCAGGTACTTGACGGTTTCAGGATGATTAAGCTGCACCATCATGTCGACGGCCTTGTTCTGGACATCGATGTCGGGGTCCTGAAGCAGCCTGGCGACCGAAGCGACATTGACCGAATCGCCGCGGGAGGCAAGTGCGGTCAGCGCCGCGCTGCGCACCATCTTGTTGGGATCGCGCAGTTGCAATTCCAGGGCCTGGTTTACTTCGGGGCGGTCAAAACGGGTAATCAGGTTGACGATGTGGACCTTGATGACCGGGTCACGGCCCCCGAGCCGCGAAATCAGGTCGGGAAGCATCTCGGGTCGAACCGTATCTTCGATGATTTTGAACAGGGCCGCGGATTCTTTTGGGTCGGAATCGTAGGCCCGCTGCAAGAGCTCGTGGACGCTGAGGTCCTGCTTATGGACGCGAAGTACCTCAATCAGCGCGGGTTTCGAGACTTCAGGGTCGTCGAAAAACTGCAGCAGATTGTTCGCGTTGTAATTGGTGCTGCTGGAAAGCGCCCAGGACGTACCCGAGACGACACGCTCGTTACCGTCGGCGAGACCTTCGCGATACAACTCGAGAGACTTATCGTCGACCAGGCTCGACAGTATGTCCACGAATACCATCGTGTGGCTTTTGTCAGACAGGGCGAGGGCGTCGATGGCCTTCGGTATGACCTTGGGGCCGATTTTCTTGATGCGGTCGACCAGCCGTTTTGCGGACGGCGAATCGGGTCTTTGCTCGGCGACGAGTTGATTGACCAGCTGATCTGCGCGAAAGCCGCCAAGCAGACTCATGAGCGCACACCGATGCAGGGGGCGCTATTCGATCGCGTCCCTGCCCACAATGTTTCCGTACGTACGCTATGACCCGTCAATCGTCGATCTGCTTTTGCCCAAAAAAAAGCCCGTACAGGCGTTGCGAGAAGCCTGCATTGCCCCAAAAATCCCAGATGCAGCTTTATACCACATCGCCCCCGCGACATTGCTTCGCTACAATGTGCGCCCGCGGGAGCTCCGAACACGGAGCGCCAGTCAATGATTTTACCTAATACCCTAACCGGAAATGTGACGCCGTCAACAGAATCGAACGTGAATAAATTCCTGAATTCCCTTGAATTACCCGGCTTGGGCCGGACGATCGGCGAAGTAGCCCAGAAAGTGGATACAGTCGTCGAAGATAACACTATCCGAGCATCCGTCGAACTCGGATTTCCGGCTGCCAGCCAGCTCGATAAGTACCGTAAATTCATCGCCGACGAGCTCCGAAACGAGAGCGGCATGGACGATGTCGCNNATGCCTGGTGTTCGCAACATCATTTCGGTGGCTTCGGGCAAGGGCGGTGTCGGCAAATCCACGGTTGCCGTCAATCTCGCACTGGCGCTGGCCGCCGAAGGCGCCACGGTCGGACTGCTCGACGCCGATATCTATGGCCCGAGCCAGCCGCAAATGGTCGGCTTGGCGGGCAAGCAACCCGAGAGCAAGGATGGCAAGACGATGCAGCCTCTCGAGGCTCATGGCGTGCAGGTCATGTCCATCGGATTCCTGGTCGATGCCGACCAGCCGATGATCTGGCGTGGACCGATGGTGACCTCGGCCCTGCAACAACTGCTGCAGCAGACGAACTGGCGCGACCTTGACTACCTGATCATCGATATGCCGCCGGGCACCGGTGACATCCAGCTCACGCTGTCACAGCAGGTTCCAGTCAGCGGCGCGGTCATTGTTACCACCCCGCAGAATATTGCGACCCTCGACGCCCGGAAGGGATTGGCGATGTTTCGGAAGGTAGCGGTACCGATACTCGGCATCATTGAGAACATGAGTACCCACGTCTGCTCGAATTGTGGCCACGAAGAGTCGATCTTCGGTGCGGGCGGCGGTGAGAAAATGGCGCGTGATTTCGACGTCGAGTTGCTCGGGCAGTTGCCGCTTGATGCCACGATCCGCGAGCAGACTGACAGTGGCAACCCGACGGTCATCGCGGCCCCGGATTCGGTTGCTGCCGTGGCCTATCGCAGAGCGGCGCGGCGAATGGCGGCGGCCCAGGCCGCGCAGGGCAGGGATTACAGCACCAAGTTCCCGAAGATTGTCGTCGAGGAGAGTTGATGAGCATCAAGTCTGATCGCTGGATTCGCCGCATGGCGGAGCGACACGGCATGATTGAGCCGTTCGAGCCCGGTCAGGTGCGGGAGAACGGCGGCGACCGAATCGTCTCCTTCGGGACCTCGAGCTATGGCTATGATGTCCGCTGCTCCGATGAGTTCAAGATCTTTACCAACATCAATTCGGCCATTGTCGATCCGAAAGGTTTTGATGATTCGAGTTTTGTGGACCTGCAGAGCGACGTTTGCGTCATCCCGCCGAACAGCTTCGCGCTGGCCCGAACCGTCGAATACTTCCGTATTCCTCGCAACGTGTTGACGATTTGCCTGGGTAAGTCGACTTATGCGCGTTGCGGCATCATCGTCAACGTGACTCCGCTGGAGCCTGAGTGGGAAGGGCATGTCACACTCGAGTTTTCGAATACGACGCCGCTGCCTGCCAAGATCTATGCGAACGAAGGCGTGGCGCAGATGCTTTTCCTCGAGTCGGACGAGGAGTGCGAAACGTCCTACAAGGATCGCGGTGGCAAATACCAGGGGCAAACCGGGGTGACGCTGCCCAAGGCCTGAGTGATTGTCGTCGGGGAAAGACGAGCGCTACGGGTACTCTGAAACCACGGGATCGCTCAACGGTTCGCCGTCAAGCCATGCGTTGCCGTCGCGAAACTCCAGGCGCCCTTGTCCGAACCAATTCGCCGCCTCGGGATAGATCTGGTGTTCAATAGCCTGGACGCGATCGCACAGTGTGCCGGCGCTTTCCCCGGCGTTCACGGCCAGCCTTCCTTGCAGTATGCGCGGGCCACCATCGAGTTCCTCGGTCACGAAATGCACGGTGCTGCCGTGCCACTTCTCGCCGGCATCGAGCACCCTTTGATGAGTATCGAGGCCCGGATATGCCGGCAATAGCGCAGGATGAATATTCAGCACCCGGCCTTCGTAGTGCTTTACGAACCATGGACTCAGGATGCGCATGAATCCCGCAAGAACGATCAGGTCTGGATCATAGCGATCGAGAACGGTTGCGACCCCACGGTCGAACGACTCCCGATCCGGGTAGTCACCGTGCTCGAGACACTCCGTCGGTATGCCCGCTTTCCTGGCTCGCTCGAGGCCGAAAGCGCCGGGCTTGTTGCTGAATACGACACAGAGCTGGAGATCGATTTCGCCTGTCGCGCACTTGTCGATAAACGACTGCAGGTTCGATCCCGATCCCGAAACCAGGATCGCCGTCTTGCAGGTGCTCTGGCTCAAAGGAATTCGACCGGGCCCTCGCCGCGCCTGATTTCCCCGATATGCCATGCGGTTTCGCCAAGATCCTCGAGCATCGAGAGCGCCGTATCGAGGTCGCCGTTATTTACGACGACGATCATCCCGACGCCGCAGTTGAAGGTTCGGCGCATTTCTGTGCTCGCAATATTGCCGGTCGCCTGCAGCCAGTCGAAGACCGGACCTTGCTGCCAGCTGCCAGCATCGACCACCGCATGCAGGTCTGCGGGGATGATGCGCGGAAGGTTTTCGCTAATGCCGCCGCCAGTGATGTGCGACAGGCCCTTGATCCTGACCTGCCTCATCAGTGCAAGGATCGGCCTGACGTAAATTCGTGTCGGTTCGAGTAGCGCCTCGCCCACCGGCCGGCCGCCGATCTCGGCAGCTGTGTCGATTTCGAGGACTTTGCGGATCAGCGAGTAGCCGTTCGAGTGTGGTCCGCTCGAGGCCATGCCGATCAAGGCATCGCCATCCGCTATCGTATGGCCATCAATCATATCGTCACGTTCGACGGCGCCGACAGCAAAGCCCGCAAGATCATATTCACCTTCCGGGTACATGTCGGGCATTTCTGCCGTTTCGCCGCCGATCAGCGCTGCGCCAGCCTGATGGCAGCCCTCCGCGATGCCCGCGACCACACTCGCAGCGACGTCGACTTCGAGTCGCCCGCAGGCGAAATAATCGAGAAAAAACAGTGGTTCCGCACCCTGCACGAGCACGTCATTGACACACATGGCGACCAGATCGATTCCTATCGTGTCGTGCATGTCGAGATGCTGGGCAAGCATGAGTTTTGTGCCGACGCCATCGGTGCCGGATACGAGCACTGGCTCCCGGTAGCGGCCGGGCGGAAGGGCGAAAAGCCCGCCGAATCCTCCGAGTCCTGCGAGAACTTCGGGCCTGTGCGTACGCTTGACGAGCGGCCTGATCCGTTCGACGAGATCGTTGCCGGCATCGATATCGACGCCAGCATCCTTATAGGTCAGGGGCTTCATCGACGATATAATAGTGCCTGGGCATCCATGGGGAAACCATCCTTGTTGAAATCTCGCTTGGCGATGCTTGCTCTGGCATTCGTCACATGGCCCGCTTGGGCAGTAGAAGTTGCGTCGCTCTATACGGCGCAGGTTCCGCTCGACCAGGAGGAGGACGATCCGCGTGCGCGCGCCTACGAAATGGCGCTCGCTGACGTTCTCCTGCGTGTCTCGGGTACGGAACTCGGCAGTGATCCCGACAGAATCGAGCTGCTGTTTCCCGATCCTGCAGCCTACGTTGTGCAGTTTCGCCCGGACGCGGAAGACACGCTGTGGGTATCGTTCGACGGCGAGGCCGTCGAGCGAGTACTGCGCCGGGCGGGCGAGACAGTCTGGGGCGCAGACCGCCCGCTGACTCTGGTCTGGCTTGCAGTGGACTGGGGGCAGGGCGAGCGTGAGATTATCGCGGCCGACGACCCGGTGCGCAGCCGTGATGAGGCACGCTCGATCGATCGCAACCGATTGTTGCGGCAGCGAGTGCTCGATATTGCGGAGCGCCGCGGATTGCCGGTGGCCTTTCCGCTGCTCGATTCCGTGGACCTGCAGAACCTGAGCTTCAGCGATATCTGGGGTGGCTTCGACGATCCTCTCCTCGTGGCGTCCGAGCGCTATGAGGCCGACTCGATTCTCGTGGGTCGAGTCCGGCCGGCGTCGACTCAGCGCAATCGCTGGAGTTTTTATTTCGGCGGCGAGGAGCGCGCCTGGAGCGGTGAGCCGGAGCTCGTCGTGAACGCGGTAGCCGATCTGCTGGCGGCCGAATTTGCGATCAGTGGTACGGCAGTGATCGAATCGATCGACCTGGTTATCGCTGGAATCGAGTCGGTAGAGTCTTTTGGTGCGGTGCAGAAACTGCTGTCCGGAATGACAGTCGTCGAGAAATTCTCGATCGTGGAGGTGGCGGGCGATCGCATCCGGTTCCGACTCGATGCGATTGGCGGCGAGGAGCGCCTGCGCCGGGCGTTGCGATTTAGCGGCTTGTTCGAACAAAATGGGCCCGAAGACGACCAGGACGTTCCGGACTATTACGATCGGCCTCTCGAATTCTTTTACAACCCCTAGACGACCGACCGAACCAAGATGGACTTTAGCTGGATTCCCAACGCGATATCGCTCATGCGCCTGTTGATGATCGCGCCGATCATCTTGCTGTTCGTCAATGACCAGTTCCAGTGGGCCCTGCTCCTGTTCGCGATCGCCGGATTGTCGGATGGCATCGACGGCTGGATCGCCAAGAAATACGACTGGAATACGAGGCTGGGCAAGTTCCTCGATCCGGCGGCCGACAAATTACTCGTCGCCTGGTCGTTCGGCACGCTGGCGTATATCGGCCACATTCCGGCATGGCTGGCTGTTGTCGTGATCGGACGCGATGTCGTCATTGTCACCGGATCGTTTATGTATCATTACCTCGTGCACCGGCTCGAGGGCGATCCGACGTTTATCAGCAAGTTCAACACCGCGCTCGAGTTCACTTTCCTGATCCTCCTGATGCTCAGAGCCGGATTCGGCGTGCTGGATGATACGACCATCACGGTCGTGGGTGCGGCCGTCCTGGTGACCGTCGTCATCAGCGGCTACGACTACGTCGCGGGCTGGGTCCGCGGCGCCCGGGCATACCGAGCCGTTCAATGAATCCCGGCTTGCGCACTAACTGGCTGATCGCGATCGTCGTCGTCGGCTGGGTGCTGTACCTGCTGGCTCCCGTATTGACGCCCTTTGTCGCGTCTGCGCTGCTGGCATACATTGGTGATCCGCTGGCCGACCGGCTGCAAAAGCTCAAAATGCCGCGCACGCTGGCCGTTGTGTCGGTATTTATCCTGACTTTTGTCGTGCTCGGATTGCTGATTCTCCTGATCGGCCCGCTTATTCGCACCCAGGTGGGCGCCTTACTCGATGCATTGCCGGGCATCATCGCGCAGGTAGAGCAGGTATGGTTGCCGAACATCGCCGGCATGCTCGACCTCGAGCTCGGCGAAGACGTCGGACTCGGTGCGTTCGTCGCACAATACGGGGACATGGCGAGTACGTGGGCTACCAAGGTGCTCGTCGGGCTGACACAGTCCGGTGGCGCCGTTGTTACTGCGGTGCTGAGCCTGTTCCTCGTTCCGATCATTACGTTCTATCTGCTGCGCGACTGGGACATGATCCTGCAACGGCTCGCGGCGCTGATACCGACACAGCAGCGCGAGACGATTGTCGGTCTGGCACGGGAAACGGACGATGCGCTCGGCGGTTTTCTGCGCGGCCAGTTACTCGTGATGCTGGCGCTCGCCGTTCTCTACTCCATCGGCCTCGGACTCATCGGCCTGGAGTTTGCTATCGCGATCGGCGTCGTGTCGGGGCTGGTCAGCTTCGTGCCGTATCTCGGCCTCGTCTTCGGTATCGGGCTGGCCGGCGTAACGGTTGCGCTCGAGCCTGATCCTCTGTGGAAGCTCGTTGGCGTGGTGGCAACGTTTTCGGTCGCCCAGGCGCTCGAAGGATCGGTTCTCACACCAAAACTCGTTGGCGACCGTATCGGGCTTCACCCGGTTCTGATTATCTTCGCGGTTGCCGCGGGCGGGCAGTTATTCGGATTTTTCGGCGTGCTGCTTGCGGTGCCGGTTGCGGCGGTTCTTTCCGTGCTCGTTCGTTTCGCCTATCAACGCTACCTCAAGGAGCATCCCGAGGTACTCGTCGAGCTTTCCGACGATACCTGAGAGGGACGGGAGCCTGTTGTGACCCAGATGGCCTTGCCGCTACGCCTGGCGGATCACGCCGTTTTCGAGAGCTACCTGAGTGCTGGCAACGAGACGCTGGTCGCCACGCTGGTCGAGCTCGCGGATGGCCAGGGGGACCAGGGATGCTGGATCTGGGGCCCGGCATCGACCGGCAAGACTCACCTGTTGCAGGCGACGAGCGAGAGAGCCGGCGACCGATCAGTCTATGTACCGCTCGGCAGCATGGCCGGTGTCACGCCAGGAATCCTGGAAGGCCTTGCAAGCCGTGACCTGATTTGCCTCGACGATATCGATGCCGTCGCCGGCAGCGCATCCTGGGAGGAGGCGCTGTTTTCTCTTTGCAACGAAGCTCTCGACTCCGGCAGTGCGCTGCTTGTTTCGGCCGGCATGTCGCCGCGGGAATGTCCGATCGCCCTGCCGGACCTGCAGAGCAGGCTGGCCCGGCTGGCGCCGTTCCAGATTTATGCGCTGAATGACGAGCAGCGCGTAGCGGCCTTGCAGCTCCGGGCACGGCATCGCGGTCTCGAGCTACCGGATGACACCGCACATTTTCTGCTCAATCGCAGCCGCAGGGACATGGCGAGCCTTTACGAATTGCTCGACAAGCTCGATCTGGAGGCGCTTCGCGCCAAGCGACGCCTGACGATACCGTTCGTCAAGGAAGTCCTGTAGTGCCCCGACGGAACTGGCTCTTACGATAGCTTTGCGGCAATTTCCGCCACGCGCTTTCCAAGGGCCTGCGCGAGTTTCTTTTCGTCATTCGATAATTCGTTTTCGCGGCTCCAGGAGACGTGGCTCGCTCCGTACGGGGTACCACCGGTGGTTGTCGTCGACATCTCGGGTTCGGTCCACGGGATGCCAACGTAAATCATGCCGTGGTGGATCAGCGGCAAAGCCATCGAAAGTAACGTGGACTCCTGCCCTCCGTGCAGGCTGGAGGTCGACGTAAACAGTCCGAAGGGTTTGCCGACACAGCTCCCCGACATCCACTCGCCGACCGTACCGTCGAGAAAGTATTTGAGCGCGGCATCCATGTTGCCGAAGCGGGTCGGGCTGCCCATGATGAGACCCGCGCATTCGACGAGATCCTGCGACGTCACGTACGGCGGCCCTGCCTCCGGAACCGCTTCTTCGCTGGCTTCGGCAACGCTCGATACGGCGGGCACGGTGCGCAGACGCGACGCCATGCCGTCAACTCCGTCCACGCCACGACTGACATGGCGCGCCAAAGCCTCTGTCGATCCGCCTTTCGAGCAATACAGGACGAGAATCTCGCTCATCGGCCCACGAGTTCCAGGACGTTTTCCGGCGGACGGCCGATGACGGCGCGATCTTTGGCTTCGTCGACGACGATCGGGCGTTCGATGACCTTGGGATGCGACTCCAGCCAGAGGGCAAGTGCAGAGTCATCGTTCAGGTCGGGCAGGTCGTCAGCGTTTTTGAATTCATCCTCGCCGCGCCGCAACAGATCGGCGACCGGCACACCGATCAGCCGCGCATTGCGCAGAGTGGCCTCGGCGGACGGTGGCGTCTGCAGGTACTCGACGATGCTCGGCGTGACACCTGCCTGTTCCAGTAATTCCAATGTTTTCCGAGACTTGGAACAGCGCGGGTTGTGATAGATCGTGATTGACATATTGTCCTCGTATGTTAGCGTTGACCGGTTACAGCGCAAAAGAATAACAATGCTCGCAGCACGAACAACAGCTTTCCTACGTGGCGCCATCGTCGCGATGCTGGTGATTGCCGCCGGCTGCGAGTCGATGCCCGTGCAGGAAATGTCTGACGCCCGCCAGGCAATCATGGCGGCGCGCGATGCGGGTGCTGCTGAACATGCGGCCGAACAGCTGATCGCCGCGGAGGCGTCGCTGCAAAGCGCCGAAAAATACCTCAGTTCGCGTAACTATGCCGTGGCCCGTCGCGAGGCGATCGAGGCCAAGTCTCAGGCGATGGACGCACTCCGCCTGAGCGAGACGGCCCGGGGTGAAGAAGACTGACGTTGCGATGCCGGCTGCTCGCCGATTCACGATCAAAGGACGCGTACAAGGTGTCTTCTTCAGAGAAAGCACGCGCCGCGTAGCCGAGTCTCTCGGCATCACGGGTCATGCGATCAATCTTCGCAACGGCGACGTCGAAGTGCTCGCCTTCGGCGAAGCCGACGCACTGGATCGCCTGGCGGAATACCTGCGCGACGGACCCACGATGGCCGACGTCGCCGCGGTCTCTTCAGAGAGTATCGATTACGAGCATCACGAGACTTTTACGACGGGCTAACGCGGAGCCGGGAAGCCTTTTGCGTAAGTAAAGCGCAGCGCAGCGAGCCATGAAGCAAATGGCTTCCCGGCTCCGCCAGTGTCACGCTTTGAACCACTTCGTGCTGAGCTTATCGATGACCTTGTTCGGATACTTCCGCTTGCCGAGCGAGCCGTTGTACCGTCCAAGGGCGCGGCGGAGGTCGCCTTTTTCCTTTTCGAGGTAGAACTTCAGGATCGTGCATCCGTAGCGCAGGTTGGTATCGACACGGATCAGGTTATCGCCGGGCCGACCAATTTCGTCTTTCCAGAAGGGCATGACCTGCATCAACCCGAGCGCCCCTGCGACCGAAACGGCGTAGCGATCGAAATTACTCTCGACTTCGATCACGGCCAGGATCAGTTCCGGAGGCAAGTCGACGCGGGCGGCCTCGTAGTGGACCCGCGTGAGGATCTCGATGCGTTCGTCAGGATCGCTGACCTGTCGTTCGAGCCGGGAGGACATGTCCGTCAACCAGACCTCGGCATGAAACCGGTCCTCAAAGCTGTCGGCCTCGGTGGCGGCGGCCCGCAAAACTTCGCGGAGTTCAGGATCGGGCACCTGTTCGGCGGCGGCAAGAATCGGCGCCGCGAGTATCGCGAGGCAGATCCCGAGCTTTATACGGCGTCCAATCATCCGGCAACTGATGGTAGCAAAAACACTAGCTTATAACGCTTTCCTTCAGCAGGTTGAGAGCTTCTTCACGCTTCAGATTACGTGATTCCTCGTCGCGTCGATGACGGTATTCGAGTTCCCCGCCCTGTAATCCGCGCTCCGAGACGACAATTCTATGCGGGATACCGATGAGCTCGGCGTCGGCGAATTTTACGCCAGGCCTCGCATCCCGATCATCGAACAGGACCTCGAGCCCTGACTCGGTAAGCTCCGTGTACAGCGCCTCGGCCGCATCGCGAACTTCGTCGGAGCGATGCATGTTTATCGGAACGAGCACGACATCGAACGGTGCCAACGGGTCGGGCCAGATGATGCCGTTTTCGTCGTGATTCTGTTCGATAGCCGCGCCGACGATGCGTGTGATGCCGATTCCATAACAACCCATCACCATGACACGGTCCTTGCCGTCGGCATCCTGGACCGTCGCGCCCATGGACTCGCTGTACTTGGTACCCAGCTGAAAAATATGACCCACCTCGATACCGCGCGCGATACTTAGCGAGCCCTTGCCGCCCGGCGCAGGATCACCTTCCACGACGTTGCGAATATCCACGGTCTCGGGTGCCGGCAGATCGCGTTCGAAGTTGACGCCGGTGTAGTGGAAGCCGGTCTCGTTGGCACCGCAGCTGAAATCGGACATTTTGCCGACGGCATGGTCGACGTATACCGGCAGTGTCATACCGACCGGCCCGAGGGATCCGGCCGCGGCGCCTGTCGCGTCACGTATCATTTCGTCCCCGGCCATGGTCAGCGGTGAGGCAACGCCATCGAGCTTCTGCGCCTTGACGGCATTGAGCTCATGATCGCCGCGAAGCACCAGCGCTACCGGGCCATCCGTGCCCTCGACGACCAGCGTCTTCACGGTCTGCGATGCATCGATACCGAGCAGCTTGCAAATGTCGTCTATGGTTTTGGCCTTCGGCGTCTCGATTTTCTCGAGATCCTGAGTTGCTGCCGGCCGGTCACCCACGGGCGGATATGTTGCAGCCGTCTCGATATTCGATGCGTAATCATCGGAGTCACTGTAGGCGATGGCATCCTCGCCCGAGTCGGCAATGACATGAAATTCCTGTGACTTGCTCCCGCCGATTTCGCCGCTATCGGCCCAGACAACCCTGAATTCGAGGCCGAGGCGCTCGAAGATGGCCGAATAGGCATCGTGCATCTTCTGGTACGAAACTTCGAGACCGTCCTGGTCGCTGTCGAACGAGTACGCGTCTTTCATGATGAATTCACGCGACCGCATCACGCCGAATCGCGGGCGAATCTCGTCGCGGAACTTGGTCTGAATCTGGTAAAAATTGACGGGAAGCTGCTTGTAGCTGCGTAGCTCTTTGCTGGCGATGTCGGTGATGACTTCTTCGTGTGTCGGCCCGAAGCAGAAGTCACGCTCGTGGCGATCCCTCATCCGCAGCAACAACGGCCCGTATTGCTCCCAGCGCCCGGTTTTCTGCCACAGCTCGGCTGGCTGCACGGCCGGCATCAGCAATTCGAGTGCGCCGGCCCGGTCCATTTCCTCGCGGACCACAGCTTCGACCTTGCGCAGCACACGCAGGCCCAGTGGCATCCAGGTAAAGAGCCCCGACGCAAGGCGCCGGATCAGGCCGGCCCGAAGCATCAGTTTGTGGCTGACGATTTCTGCTTCCGCAGGCACTTCCTTGAGCGTCGTCAGCCCGAATTGGGAAAATCGCATGAAAGATCTACTTTGTCAGGACTTGGCGCGAATTCTAGAGCATCTCGGTGCGCTATTCACAAAAACGTGTTGACTCTTGCGGCAAAGTTCGGGAAGGTCGCGGCTCTCTGTACAAGGCGGGCGCAGCCGTTGGAAGGCAGACGAAATCCCTTTATTGCCCCGGAGGGGCTCCCATTCCTGCTCATTACCGGTGGGGCATTCCTGGTTGCGTTGCGTTACCTGGATGTCGGCATTGCCGTGGCGATTGCCTTGCTGTTTTTCGTGCTGATCCTGCTCTTTCGCGATCCGCGTCGCAGTGTACCTTCAGCACCGCTCGGTGTGGTAAGCCCCGCGGATGGGCAGGTTATCGGAATCGATCTCGTAGATCGTGGGGTTTTGCAGGGTGAGGCCCATCAGGTTCTCATCAGGATCGATGCGTTCGGTACCTATACGGCCCGGGCGCCGATAGAGGGCAAGGTTCTCGACCTCAGGTCGTTTGAGGGTAATGGCGTTGCAGATTACGCGACAAACGCGCTTTGGATTCAGACCGATGAGGGCGATGACGTCGTTTTGCAATTCCGGGGCTATCGACTGGGACTCGCTCCGCGTTCTTTCATTCGGTATGGCGAACGCGTTGGCCAGGGACAACGTTGCGCCTACTTACGACTGACCCGGTATGCAGAAATCCATTTGCCAATCGAGAGCAAGATCCTTGTGGAGCTCGGGCAGGTCGTGCGCGGCGGGTCAGACCTGATTGGAAAAGTTCCGCACCCCTGAGTGTAAAATGTCCTGATGATCCATCCCGAACAGCAACGGCGCGCCTATCTTGAGGCGCTCGGCATCGACGTCTGGGTGCCACGCGGGCAGGCCGATCCGGAGCCCGGAGCGGGCGATTCGGCCACGCCCGAGGTGCCCGATGGGCCGGACTGGTCGGAACTGCGTGGCGCCGTCAGCTCGTGTACGCGCTGTCCGCTGCATGAAAGCCGCACGCAGACCGTGTTTGGTGTCGGTAACCAGGAAGCGGACTGGATGATCATCGGCGAGGCGCCGGGGGCCGAAGAGGACCGGCGCGGCGAGCCGTTCGTCGGTCGTGCCGGCAAGTTGCTCGACGAGATGCTGCGCGCCGTCGGGCAGGGACGCGACAGCGTCTTTATTGCCAATATCCTGAAGTGCCGCCCGCCCAACAATCGGGACCCCAGGCCGGAAGAGTCGGCCCAATGCCGGGGTTATCTCGAGCGCCAGATCGCACTCGTTCAGCCGAGAATTATTGTGGCGGTCGGCCGCATTGCGGCGCAATTGCTGCTCGACACCGATACGCCGGTCGGCCGCTTGCGTGGCAAGACGCACCGGCTGGGCGAGATACCGCTTGTCGTGACGTATCACCCGGCCTACCTGTTGCGCAGTCCTTCGCAAAAGCGCAAGTCCTGGGAAGACCTGTGTCTGGCCCGCCGGGTCGCCACCGAGGTGGCGGTATGAGCCGGCCCGTTCGCGAGGTGGAGGCGCACATTCGCCCGATGCGCCATGAAGATTTGCCGCATGTCTCAGACATCGAGCGGCGCAGCTATGATTTCCCCTGGAGCCACGGGGTTTTTCGAGACTGCCTGCTCGCGGGCTACCAGTGCATCGTGCTCGAAGTGGACGGCCACGTTTCCGGCTATGGCATTCTCTCGGTCGCCGCCGGTGAAGCACATATCCTCAATCTTTGCGTGGAGCCCGCTTACCGCTCGCACGGCTATGGAACGCGGCTGCTCGACGAGATGCTGCTGCGTGCGCGCACGGCGTCCGTGCGCGAGATCTTTCTCGAAGTTCGCCCGTCCAATGCCAGCGCACTGGCCCTCTACAAAAAGAAGGGCTTTTTCCAGGTCGACAACCGTCCGGCCTATTACCAGGCTCACGAAGGGCGGGAAGATGCGGCCGTTCTCAAGAAAAAGCTGACCGTCGAATCCTGAACGCCGATGTCCGCTATTCCCGAACAGGTCCGGAAACGGCGTACCTTTGCGATTATCTCGCACCCGGACGCCGGTAAAACGACGCTTACCGAGAAGCTGCTGCTGTATGGTGGCGCGATCCAGCTGGCGGGCACCGTGAAAGGGCGTAAGGCGAGTCGTCACGCAACGTCGGACTGGATGCGACTTGAGCAAGAGCGTGGCATCTCGGTCACCTCGTCGGTGATGCAGTTCCCTTACAACGGCCACGTCATCAACCTGCTCGATACGCCGGGTCACGAGGATTTTTCCGAGGACACCTACCGCACGTTGACTGCGGTGGACTCGGCCCTGATGGTCATCGATTGTGCCAAGGGTGTCGAACAACGAACGATCAAGCTCATGGAGGTGTGCCGCTTGCGAGACACACCGATAATGACGTTCATCAACAAACTCGACCGTGAAGGGCGCGAACCAATCGAACTGCTCGACGAGATCGAGTCAATCCTGGACATTCAGTGTTCCCCGGTAACGTGGCCGATCGGCATGGGTAGCCGTCTGAAGGGCGTTTACCACCTGCTGCAGGACCGCATCTATCTTTACGACAAGGTTGGCCGTGAGAAGGCATCGGAGCAGCGTATTGTCGAGGGTCTTGCATCTGCCGAAACCGATGAGGTGCTCGGCGATGATGCGGACGATTTTCGGGAGGAGATCGAACTCGTAAAGGGCGCGACGCCCGATCTCGATATTGACGAATATCTTGCGGCTCGACAGTCGCCCGTGTTTTTCGGTTCTGCGCTGTCGAATTTTGGCGTCAGGGAGCTGCTTGACGAGTTTATCTTGCATGCGCCTGCGCCGCAGCCGCGCGAGAGCGAACAGCGCGATGTCGATCCCGACGAGAACCCGTTGACCGGCTTCGTGTTCAAGATCCAGGCCAACATGGACCCGGGACATCGCGACCGGATTGCGTTCATGCGAATTTGCTCGGGCGAGTATCAGAAGGGCAAGAAGGTACTGCATGTTCGCTCGGGCAAGGACATGAAGATCCCCGACGCAATTACGTTCATGGCAGCGGACCGCCAGCATGCCGAGACCGCCTATGCCGGGGACATCATCGGGCTGCATAACCACGGTACGATCAATATCGGCGACAGTTTCACAGAGGGCGAGTCGATTCGCTTCACCGGCATACCGAACTTCGCACCAGAGATATTCCGCCGCGCGGTACTGAAGGATCCGCTGCGCCTCAAGGCGCTGCAAAAAGGTCTCTCTCAGCTTTGCGAGGAGGGCGCTACTCAACTCTTCAAGCCGCTGCGCAATAATGACCTGATACTGGGCGCCGTGGGCCCGCTGCAGTTCGATGTTGTCGCGCACCGACTGCGCGACGAATACAAGGTGGAGTGCCAGTTCGAGGCGATCGAGGTGGCAACTGCCCGCTGGGTACATTGCGGCGACGACAAGATGCTCGCGGATTTTGAGCGCAAGGCGCATGACAACCTGGCTCGCGACCATGGCAACCAGCTCGTCTACATCGCGCCGACCCGCGTCAACCTGACCCTGACCGAAGAGCGCTGGCCCGACATCGAGTTCCGCGAGACGCGGGAACATTGAAACTGCGTGAAGTCATAGACCGCAAGGTCGCCGCCTGGGCCGTCTATGACTGGGCCAATTCGGCGTTTGCGCTGAGCATCATGGCCGTCCTCTACCCGCTGTTCCTGGGCAGCTACTGGAGTGCAGGGGCGAGCGGAGCCGTGGTAACCGCCCGTCTCGCGTGGATAACGGCGGCCGCGAATTTCCTCGTTGCCGTCATGGCGCCGATACTCGGAACGATCGCCGATGCCGGCGGCTATCGCAAGCGCTTCCTGGTTATCTTTGCCGTCGTTGGCGCAGCAATGACGGGGTTCCTCGGGTTCGTGCCCGAGGGTAACTGGCCGTGGGCGCTGGGGTTATACGTCCTGGCGTCATTTGGTTTTTACAGTTCCACGGTCTTTTACGATTCGCTGCTCGTCGACGTCACCAAACCGCGTTATTTCGACTTCGTATCTGCCCTGGGGTTCGCGCTCGGTTATCTCGGAGGTGCGATATTGCTCGCCATCCACGTCTGGATGATTACCTCGCCGGCGACATTTGGGCTTGAATCGGGCACCGAGGCAATCAGGGCTGCCTTCATCACGGTCGGTTTCTGGTGGGCATTGTTCCTGGCGCCTTTGATCAAATGGGTGCCCGAACACAAGCGTGAACTTGTCGTTGTTGGCAGCGTGTTACGGGCGGCATATCGCGAGCTGCGATCGACGATTCTGAAGGTCGGTCAGTATCGTAACGTGGTGGTGTTTCTGTTTGCGTACCTGTTGTACGTTGCCGGCGTCTTTACCGTCATTTCGATGGCCGTCAATTATGGTCAGCGCCTCGGTTTCAGCGCCAACGACCTCGTCATCGCACTGATGATTACGAACTTTGCCGGATTCCCGGCAACCTTCGCGTTCGGATTTATCGGCCATCGGTACGGCCCGAAGACCGGCTTGTACATCGCGCTGGCCGTGTACATAGCGGTTTCGAGTTTCGCAGTATTCATGACCAACGTTGCCCAGTATTACGTGATGGCCATTGTCGTTGGCTGTGTACAGGGTGCAGCGCAGGGTTTGAGCCGGTCGCTATATGCCAAGCTCATACCGAGTGATGCGCCCGGGGAGTTCTTCGGCTTTTATAACCTGGTAACCAAGGTCGCCCATGTGCTGGGTCCTGCGCTTGTTGGCGTGGCAACACTTATGTCGGACGAGCCGAAGATCGTCTTGCTGGTGGTGCTGCCGTTGTTCGTACTCGGCGGCCTGATGCTGGGCCGGGTTAGTGGCGGCACATACCGGGAAGGATGAATACCGAATCGGCAGCCGTAGCTGCTTCCTGAAATATAGGGATTAGTACTGATTGTCTGCGTAATAGGATGACGGGAAAATCGCCCTAGAGGGCGGGTGACGATGGCTCAGGAGTGAGCAAAGAGGGTCCATACGGGATCGGCCGCGCGGTTTGTGGCGCCGCGATGGTGAGTATGGTCTTGCTGCTGTCAGTACCGGCTGCCGGGCAGCAGCCCCTCGAGTCGATGTTGCAACAACCCGCGCCGATCGACCTGGCGTGGCGTGACTTTCTGGATATCAGGTTCCTCGGATACACGCTGTTAATGCTGGTACTGGCGGCAGCGCTCGGCGCTCTCATGGCGTTTCATCCACGAAGGCGCAAGACGGCCAGGACGCTCGAAGATATCGAGACGCCGCATGTCTACACGATCTATGCCGTTGTCGGTGCGATCGTCGGCATTATGGTGGTCCGCTATGGAATGGTCGTCGGCTTCGTGCTCTTTGGAATCGGTGGGCTGATACGGTTTCGCACCCTTTTGCAATCAGCTGCTCGAACCGGGCGGGTGATTCTCGTCACCCTGATCGGACTGGCTTGCGGGCTTCAATTACCACATGTCGCGGTGATCGCCACCGTGTTCGGCTACACACTGATCGCAATCGTCGATTCCCGTGTTACCTACCGGCTGACGGTCAAGGGTGTAAATCCCGAGTTGTTTTGCGAAACCGGCAAGGCTTATGAGGCGCTGCTCGACGAACTCGGCTGCCGGGTACTGAGCGCCAAAAGAACCCCGGAAAAGCTAAGACTGTCATACATTTTCAGGTGTCCGTCGAAAGTTGAAGAGTGTTGTATCGGTAAGTCTTTCGAAAACCGGATCGATCCGAAACTGCGGGCAACGCCCGACTGGGAAATCGACTAACTCATAACCGGCTGACGGCGGCCTCGAGGCGCTCGAGACTCGCTTGATTCGGCAGGCCATAGCGCGCCTCGAGGTATGAGTTCGTGATCTCGGCGACATTCGCTGGTGAGATCGCTGATTCGTCCCCGACACGGGAAGCGTAAACCGTCGCTGTCTCGCCGGTCGCAGGCACGATGCCCGCCTTTTTCACAAACTTCCCGTAGAGCATTGCAGCGCGATCACGTTTTGGCGGGCGATAACGCAGGCTCAGCGCCAGGCTGATAAGCAGGACGATGCCGATGACGATGCCGATCATCGTCAGCATCATCTTGCGCCAGTCAGGATTGTCCATGCCGAGCCACTCCATGAACTTGTCCTGATTCTCCGGCCCATAGCCGAGGATCCATTCGTTCCATTTGGCGTTCATGGCATCCCAGTACATCTGCAGCTGGTATACCCACAGCGACGGCGCCGAGAAGCCCCAGTCTGCAGCGACGCCGTCGAACATCGAGCCGCTGCGGCCGACTTCGATACGCTCGGGCGCAACGGCGGCGGTGGGGTCGACCCGTCTCCAGCCGATACCTTCCAGCCAGACCTCGGTCCAGGCATGTGCGTCCGATTGGCGAACAATCATGTGTCCACCCATCGGGTTGACTTCACCGCCCTGGTATCCGAGAACGATTCGCGCCGGGATTCCGGCCGCCCGCATCAGCACGGCAAATGCCGAGGCATAGTGTTCGCAGAAGCCCTGACGCGAATCAAACAGGAAACGATCTACCGGGTTGCTGCCGAGCGCTGGCGGCTCGAGCGTGTAATAGAATTCTTCCTCGTTGAACATCTTCAGCGCGGCGTCGATGAACGCTACGTCGGACCGCGCTTCGGCGCGCATACTGCGGGCGAGTTCCTGGGTTCGGCGGTTACTCGATTCGGGAACGCTGGTATAAAAATTGCGGGCCTGCCGGGGCAAGTCCACTTCGGTACGAAAGTCGATGTAAGAAACTGCATCGTACTTCGTGCGTTGATCAATCGGTACCGAGCGCGCAAGCTGCTGCTGGGGCCCCATGAACGTTCGTTGCAGCGTCCAGGATGCCGGCATGTCGAGCGCGAATACCCAGATCTGGCGGGTGGGTTCGAGCGTAATCGAGTACTCGACCGGGTTCGCCTCGTAAACGACCTGCTCGTGTGCCCGGGTTGCATAAGGGTCGGTCGACGTCCACGTGCGCCCGTTGAAGTTCGTCAGCACGATGCCGCGCCAGTATCGATTGCGCGGTTCGGGTATGTCGCCCTTGAAAGTCACCCGAAACGCGACTGCATCGGACATTGACAGTGAGCTGATGTCTCCGGGACTCATTGTGTCGCTTATGCCGGACTTGGCCGTGCCCGTGTCCATGGGGACGGACCAGAACGGTGTAGCGATGCGGGGAAAGAAAATCCACATCGCAACAGCGAGTGGCGCCGCGTACATGACGAGCCTGCCGCCGGTCGAGAAGCTGCGCCGGGCCTTTTCGCCAGTCGGTGACGATATGCGAAGCCATGCCGTCATGATCAGGAACACCGCGACGACAAGGTAGGGCAATGACCAGAGGTATTGCTCGCGCAACAGCGACGACATGACGAGGAAGATCGAGATGAACAACAGTACGAACTGGTCGCGCCGTTTGCGGGTCTCGAGCAATTTCAAGGCCGCCATGATGGCCAGCAACGCAGATCCGGGACCGACGCCGCTGATTGTCGAATAGGTGGCCAGCACGCCAAGGAAACAGAGCATCGCGAGCAATGCGCGAAACCAGGTCGACGGAATCGGCCGTCGGCGCCTCTCGATCACGAAACGCCAGAGGCCACAGGCAAAAAACGCCACCGTTATCCACCACGGCAGGAACAACACATGGGGCGCGAGCGAGAACGCCAGCGCGAACAGGGTCCACGGCAGGCTATCGAGCAACGAGCCGTCGGTACCGCGCGCCCTAGCCATGCTCTTCGTCCAGTCCGAACAATGCCAGCTTCTCGAGGCACTGCCTCCGATGTGTCTCGCCGTGTGACGGCGGAAACTCGGCGCCGGGTATTCGCAGGCCATAGTCTTCGCGAGTGCGATCGGCAGCAATGATCCAGCTCGTCAGGATCGACAGCCGCTGTTCAATGTCGTCGCTCGCGATTTCCTCATAATCGAACCACTGGCTGCTCGTGTCGGCGCCGGCGAATTGCTTCGACAAGAGCTGCCCGCTGCGGGCGTAGGCTTTCCAGGCAACATGTCGGGGAGAGTCACCATCATGAAATTTCCGCAAACCTGCGAAGTCTTCCTCGCCGCGCGCGTCGTGCTGGCGATGACCCTGTGCACTCTGGGTCGGCGGAGGCGGCGGGGCTTGTTCGGCCGGGTGTGGATATACGAGGCCGGACAGGTCCATGTGCAACCAGGCCCACGACCGGAACAGTTCAAAAGGGAAAAGCGTACGAATGCCGAATCGATCAAGCCGGATACGCCCGCGTTTGTCGGTCATTACGGCGAGGATGAATAATTTGCTCTCTCCGGGTTCGAGGTCTTGTATCTCGCTGACCGCATCATCCGTATACAGCCGAATGCCGTGCCTGGCATTTTTCGAATGGTTCGTAATCGCGACGCGAAATTGCGCGGCCTGGCCTGCGAAAACAGGATCGACACCCGCGAAATGCAGTTCGAGACCGACGAGATTACGCTGGCACTGGTGCATGGCAACGAAGCCCAGGCCACCCAGCATGAAGGTCAGCACGAAAGAAAGGTTGTTGTTGTAATTCATAGAGCCCAGCAACATCGCGAAGACCATCAGTGCGAAAACAAGGCCGACACCGGTGGGCAGTATATAGACTCGCCCCGGGCGCAACGTCGTTACGGCAGGGTCAGTGCCCTGGCGTTTACGCGCCCAGTTACGGACACGGCGCGATGCGGCGTCCGTGATCCTCGGTCGAAATCCGAACTTAGGGAATGGCCACGGTATCGAGGACATGCTTGCAGAGCTCCGCGGCCGAACGGTACGTGGTATTGCCTGCCGGCTTGAGCCGGTGTCCAGCTACCGCAGTAAAAACGGCTTGAATGTCATCGGGGAATACGCCTGGGTGATGCTCGACGAAAGCATGCGCCTTCGCGGCTGCGGCCAGCGCGAGAGCGCCACGCGGAGAAAGGCCGATATCGATGTCCGGCGATTCGCGCGTTTGGCGAACGAGCGCCTGGATGTAGTCGACAAGCGGGTCGCTCATGTGCATAGCGGCCGCCGCCTGCTGCAAGCGAATCATAGTCTCCGGGGACGAGGCTGCTTCGATATCCTCGAGCATGGATCGACGATCTTCACCCGTGATCAGTTCGCGCTCGTTATCTTCATTCGGATAGCCGAGTTCGAGACGCATCAGAAAGCGGTCGAGTTGCGATTCGGGCAACGGGAATGTGCCGATCTGGTCCGCAGGGTTCTGTGTAGCGACCACGAAAAAGGGATTCGGCAACGCGCGCGTACAGCCGTCGACAGAGACCTGGTATTCCTCCATCGATTCGAGCAGGGCGCTTTGTGCTTTCGGAGTCGCCCGATTGACTTCGTCGGCGAGGATCAGTTGCGCGAATATCGGGCCGGGCTGAAATTCGAATTCGCCTTTTCCCTGGCGAAACACCGACACGCCAACGATATCGGCCGGTAGCAGGTCACTCGTGAACTGGATGCGGCGGAAACTCAGGCCGAGAACGCGCGACAGCGACTGGGCCAACATCGTCTTGCCAAGGCCCGGCAGATCCTCGATCAACAGGTGGCCACGGGCCAACAGGCAGGAAAGCGCCAAGGCAATCTGACTGTCCTTGCCCAGTATGATCGTGCCCAGCGCCTTGCGTGCGCGATCCAGCTCGACCCTGTCGGAATCCTTACCGGTGGGTAATTTTTCGAGGGTGCTTCCGCTCTGCATCAGGTTCTCCCGGTGGTTCGAGCTGGTTTTGACCATGGCAGGCAGTAATCGTCCCGAATACCCGGCCCGAATGCATTCGCAACAGGCCAGATTGTGATGCAGTGCTCAAATTTTCGCGGTACTAAGTGAGCTCCGCCAGTTTCTCGAGCTGCTCGTCAAGTTGCACGATCGTTTTCTCGAATTCCGCCGCCCGTTGTCGTTCTTGTGTGACCACGTCGGGCGGCGCATTGTTCACGAAATCTTCATTGCCCAGTTTGCCATTTGCGCGCGCCAGGTCTGTTTCGACCTTCTTTTTTTGTTTTTCGAGACGCGCCTGTTCGGCATCGACATCGATCACACCTTTCATCGGCACGAGCAGACGCATTTCTCCAAGAAGCGCTGTTGCTGATGCCGGAGGCTCTTCACCCGCATCGAGTACATCGATCGTTGCCACGCGCCCGACGTGCTGGATGAGACCGGCATGGTCGTGCGCGCGTTTCCGATCCTGTTCCGACGAGTACTGCAAAATAACCGGCAGCGATTTCCCGGGATTGATATCCATCTCTCCGCGGATCTGTCGAATGCCGAGGATGAAGCTTTTCACCCACTCGATGTCGCCGACCGCATCGTTGTCGGCAGTGCCTTCTTTCCTCGGGTAGGCCTGCGTCATGATTGTTTCGCCACTAACACCTGCGCGAGGCGCCACCTGGTGCCACACTTCTTCGCTTATGAACGGCATCAGCGGGTGTATCAGTCGCAACAGCGACTCGAGAACACCGATTAAAGTCTGTTGTGTGCCACGTTTTTGCTCAGCGCTCGCGGTATCCGACTGCAGAACGGGTTTGGACAGTTCGAGGTACCAGTCGCAGAATTCGTGCCATGTAAATTCGTAGATCGCCTTTGCGGCCAGGTCCAGTCGATAGGTCGCAAAGCATTCGTGGATCGAGCCAACCGTCGCATCGAAGCGCGCCCGGATCCAGCGATCGGCGGCAGAATATTCAGCATCTCCGTCGCTGATGTCTTCGGTGTTCATCAGCACGTAGCGCGAGGCATTCCAGATCTTGTTGCAGAAGTTCTTGTAGCCCTCGATGCGCCCGAGGTCGAATCGGATATCACGCCCGGTCGTGGCCAGTGACGCAAACGTGTAGCGCAGGGCATCACAGCCGAAAGCATCGATGCCGTCTGGAAATTGCCTGCGGGTCGCCTTCTCGATTTTCGGCTTGAGGTGATCCTGCATGAGGCCGGTGGTGCGCTTTGCAAGCAACGAATCGAGGTCCACGCCGTCGATCAGGTCCAGGGGATCCAGGATATTGCCTTTCGACTTGGACATCTTCTGACCGTCCTGGTCGCGGATCAGCCCGTGGATGTACACCTCGTGAAACGGGACATCACCCATGAACTTGATGCCCATCATGATCATGCGTGCGACCCAGAAGAAGATGATGTCAAAGCCCGTGACGAGAACGTTGCCTGGATAAAACTCGTCGAGGGCCTGGTTTTTTTCGGGCCAGCCGAGGGTGCTGAAGGGCCACAGCGCCGAGGAGAACCAGGTGTCGAGGACATCGTCATCTTGCCGCAGCGCAAGCCCGGCGCCAATCTCGTATTTGTCGCGAACATCGTCCTCGGAATAGCCGACGTAGACATTGCCGTCGTCGTCGTACCAGGCCGGAATACGATGCCCCCACCAAAGCTGGCGGCTGATGCACCAGTCCTGGATGTTGTACATCCACTCGAAATAGGTTTTTGCCCAGTTCTCGGGAACGAAGCGGATCTTGCCGGTCTCGACTGCCTCGATTGCCGGCTTCGCCAGCGGTTCGATCTTCACATACCACTGGTCCGTCAGGTAGGGCTCGACGACGGCATGGGAGCGGTCGCCCCGAGGGATCTTCACCGTATAGTCCTCGACCTTGTCGAGCAGTTCGAGCGACTCGAACTCGGCAATTATCTTTTCGCGCGCGTCGAATCGATCAAGACCGCGGTACGACTCCGGAACTTGGTCGTTGAGGGCCGCATCGTCAGTCAGGATGTTGTACATCGGCAGATCGTGACGCTTGCCGAGATCGTAGTCGTTAAAGTCGTGCGCGGGCGTTATCTTCACGCAGCCCGTGCCGAACTCCGCCTCGACGTAGTCGTCGGCGATTATCGGAATATGCCGGCCGACGATCGGCAGCACGACTTCTTGCCCGACCAGGTCGGCGTAGCGCTCGTCATCCGGGTGAACGGCAACGGCGCTGTCGCCGAGCATCGTCTCCGGCCGCGTCGTGGCCACGACGACGTAACCTTCGCCCGAGGCAAGCGGATAGCGGAAGTGCCAGAGTTTTCCTGGCTCGTCCTCGGACAGTACTTCGAGATCCGAGAGTGCCGTGTGCAGGACCGGATCCCAGTTGACGAGCCGCTTGCCGCGATAGATCAGCCCTTCGTCATACAGTTCGATGAAAACCTTGGCGACTGCCTCCGACAACCCTTCGTCCATCGTGAATCGGTCGCGGCTCCAGTCGACCGAGGCGCCCATCCGCCGCAACTGCTGCGCGATCTGGCCGCCCGAGTGCTCCTTCCAGTCCCAGACGCGCTCGACGAACTTGTCGCGGCCGAGGTCACGGCGTGATGTGCCTTCCAAATTCAGCAGACGCTCGACCACCATCTGCGTCGCAATGCCGGCATGGTCCATGCCGGGCTGCCAGAGCGCGCGGAACCCCATCATCCGCTTGTAACGCGTCAGCGCATCCATGATCGTGTCCTGGAACGCGTGCCCCATGTGCAGCGTGCCCGTCACGTTGGGCGGCGGAATCATAATGCAATAGGGCTCACCATCGCCCTGCGGGGCAAAGTAGCCGTTCTCTTCCCAGCGCGCATAGACGCGCTGTTCGATATCCTGGGGTTGGTACGATTTGTCCATCTAGACGTTGTGCGTTTCGAGCGTGTGTCCCTTGTCACGGTACGCAGCAAAGCGCCGGCGGCTCATTTGCTTGCAGTCCTCGTCCGAGGTTACAAGCTCTGCCACCCGCGGGAAAGACTCCGCAAACGGCGGAATTTCGTCGCACAGGTTTATCAGGAGGTCGCAGGGCTCGACCGGCTCATCGTCGCAGCCGATCGTGACGGGTGACTCGGACCGGGCCGATGAGTGCGACAGACGCTCGTGCGGCACGAAACTGCCGTCCCTGAACGTCCATAGCAACTCGTCGAGCCGGTCGGCGTCGTCGCGGCTGCGTGTGTGGATGTGCACTCTCTGGTCGAGTCGATAGACCTTTTCCGCAAGGCGGCAGGCAAAGGTCTGGCGCGAATGCTGGCCCGCCTGATTGAGGATGTAAAAGTCGATACGGGCCATCAGGGCAGGGCGCCACAGCGACCGAGAAGGTATTCGGTAAGCATTGGCACCGGTCGACCGGTCGCGCCTTTGGCTTTGCCGGCCTTATAAGCGGTGCCGGCAATGTCGAGGTGAGCCCAGTTCAGCCCTTCCGTAAATTTACCCAGGAAACAACCGGCGATGATGGCGCCGCCTTCACGACCGCCGATGTTGGCCATGTCGGCAAAATTGCTCTCGAGCTCGGCCGTCCATTCCTCACCGAGCGGCATCGGCCAGCCGCGGTCGTCGGCGGTAACGCCGGCTGCAACAATGGCGTTCTGCAGGCGGTCGCTGGTGCTCATGACCGCCGTACGGTAGTGGCCGAGCGCGATGACGCAGGCGCCCGTCAGCGTTGCAACGTCGATAACGGTGTCCGGCTTGAAGCGCCGCGAGTAGGTCAGGGCGTCACACAGAATCAGGCGCCCCTCGGCATCGGTATTCAGGATTTCGATCGTCTTACCGGACATGCTCTTGACGATGTCTCCCGGTTTCGTCGCTATGCCGCTCGGCAGGTTTTCGACGGCCGGTACCACCACGTTGACGTTGAGCGGCAACTTCAGTTTGGCGGCAGTAAGCAACGTACCAATGACGCTCGCGGCGCCGCACATGTCGAATTTCATCTCGTCCATGCGGGGACCCGGTTTGAGCGAGATTCCGCCCGAGTCGAAGGTTACGCCCTTGCCAACGAGAACGATTGGTTTTGCACCAGCTTTGCCTTTGTACTGCAAGACGATCAGTTTTGCCGGTTCCTTGGTGCCCGCTGTCACCGATAGCAGGGAGTGCATGCCGAGGCGCTTCATTTCGGTCTCGTTGAGCACACGTGCGGTGACATTCTTGTTTTCACGCGCAATTTTCTGCGCCGTACGCGCCAGGTGGCTCGGCGTGCAGACATTGGCGGGCAGGTTGCCGAGATCCTTGGCCAGCGACACGCCGGCTACGATGGCCTGGCCGTGTTCCGCGCCACGGGATGCTCTGGCCGCATCGCCCCGGCTGCCAACGGCCATGCCGACCTTGCGAAGTGGCATGACTTTCGATTTCTTGCCGCTTTTCATCGATGTGAAGCGGTACAGCGCCTCGCCAACCGTCTCCGCCGAAAACCGTCCCAGGTAATAGGCCCCGGCGCCATTGGTCTCTTCGAGCGTCAGGCCGTTCAGAACCTGCCGGCTGTTGGTCTGCAATATGGCTTTTAGTGCGGCACCGAACGCCCGGCGAAATTTCGTGACGTCAAAGGCGGAATGCTTGCCGAGCCCGACGACGACGACGCGCGATGCCCGCACTCCGTCGACACCGTTCAAGACCTTACATTGGCCGAGCTGCGCCGAGACGTCGCCGCTTTTCAGGAGTTTCTTCAGCAGCCCGCCGCTTGCGGCGTCGATATCCGTCGCTGCAGTGCCCAGCCTTCCCCGATCGTAGATGCCGACGATGACGCAATCGGCCGCCCGCCGCGACGCGGCGCTGGTAGTCGCAAAATATTCCATCAGATTGTCTTTTTCTTGTTGTCGGGTTGCAGCCTGGAGGCGTTGTAGCGCAAAGGCTGTCCCGGGAAAAGTAAAAGCGGTAGTCTAACTGATTAAGCCCCACTGGTTAAGAATTCCCACGACCGGATGCGCCGAATACTGGATCGCTATATTTTTCGCGAGATCGCCTGGACCTGGCTCGGCGTCACGATGGTTTTGTTGTTGATCCTTCTAACCAACCAGTTCGCGCGAATTCTTGGAGATGTGGCCAAAGGACGGCTGCCCAAAGAGGCTGCAATCGACGTCATCGGGCTATCGGCGGCGCAGTACCTGACCATCATCATTCCGATCGGGCTTTTTCTTGCGGTTATGATGGCTCTGGGCCGGCTTTATCGGGACAGCGAGATGCCTGCCATGATGGCCTGTCGTGTCGGGCCATGGGGCATTTACCGTCCGCTGCTCTGGTTGTTGTTGCCACTCGCAGGAATCGTTGCGTGGCTATCGGTCGACCTCGGGCCGCGAGCTTTGCAGACGGTTGAGCGGATTGGCGCCGAGGCGCGCCGCGAAGCCGATCTCGCGAGTATCGAGCCGGGCCGGTTTACCGAGGTCGGTCCCGACGACGCCGTCGTGTATGGCGAGCGGGTTCGCGAAGACGGTTCCATGGAGAACGTGTTCCTGCAACGGCGTATCGCTGACGGCGTTGTCGAGGTCGTCGTCGCAAAGCGCGGGGAACAGGTCGAATCCGACAATCCCGACGTGCGCTACCTGGTGCTGCATGACGGCCGCCGTTACGAAGGCGTTCCCGGAACCTCGCAATTTCGGGTCGTGGAGTTCGCCGAGCACGGCATTCCTTACCGACTGCCGAGTCTCGATCCCGGCGATCCCGTGCCGCGAGCAATGTCATTTCTTGCATTGATGCGGGCAGGCGGGATCGAGCATGTCGCCGAAATGCAGTGGCGGATCGGCGTACCGCTCGCCACGGTGATCCTCGCGATCCTGGCGGTGCCGTTGAGCCGGACCCAGCCACGCGCCGGGCGCTATGGCCGCATCGCGATTGGCTTGCTCGTGTTTATCATTTACCTGAACATGCTCAGCGCCGCCAAAGCCTGGATCGAGCAGGGCACCTTGTCGCCATTGCTGGGTCTCTGGTGGGTTCACGGTGCAATGTTGCTGCTGGCCGCCGTGATCCTCGGCGTCCAAAGCTCCATACACAAGAGGCTGTTCCGATGAACGGCATCCTGACCCAGTACCTGATGCGAACGATCCTGGCCTCAACGGCATTGGTGCTTGTTGTGCTGCTGGCGCTGGCCGGACTTTTTGAGTTCATTGCAGAACTCGACGACACGCGGGGCGACTATCAGACGCCACGCGTCATCCTCTATACGCTGCTGCGCCTGCCTCAGCTTGCCTTCGAAATGCTGCCCGTCGCTGTCCTGATCGGGGCGCTTCTGGGATTGGGTTCTCTTGCGGCAAACAGTGAAATCGTCGTGATGCGATCCGCCGGCCTGTCGATCCGCAAGTTGTCCGGGATGGTGGCGCTGACCGGGCTGCTTCTGCTCGCTGTGACGGCCATGCTGGGTGAACTCATCGCACCGCCGCTCGATCATTTTGCGCGCAATATGCGGTTGGAGGCGCGGTTCGGCCAGGACGATGACCGACTGGGCAATGCGACCTGGGTTCGTGACGGGCCCGTTATCCTGCACCTCGAGCGAGTCAGTTCGGAATTTGAGTTCGGCAGCGTTTACATGTTTCTCCTCAACGAGGAGAACGGTCTTGCATCGATCGCTCGCGCCGAAAACTCGGGCATCGACAAAGACGATCGCTGGATTCTGGAAAACCTGCGAGAAACACGATTCGACGATAACGGTGTGCAGGTCGTGCAATCGTCGCTCGCGATCGAGAATTTCAATATCGATGCCGAAACACTCGGGATTTCACTCGTCAAACCGCAAAGTCTTTCGGGCCGCGGCTTGCTCAGTTACATCACCTACCTGAATCGCAACCGACTCGATGCGCGTCGCTATGAAACAGAGCTGTGGTATCGAATTGCCCGAACGGCGACAGTAGTCATCATGCCCGTGCTTGCACTGGCATTCGTATTTGGTTCGCTGCGGACGGGTGGCGCAGGCGCCCGGTTGATGATCGGTGTCGTGATCGGCCTGGCCTATTACCTTGCAAGCGAGATGCTGGCGAACTCGGGACAGGTCTTCAATTTTGATCCGGCAGTGATCGCGTGGCTGCCATCGGCCTTGCTCGGCGTCGTTACGCTTGTCGCATTGAATCGAATACGCTGATCAGGTCTTCGGGTAGTACTTCAGGCGTGTATCGCTGGCCCGGTCATGCCAGGTGAGATTGTCCTTGTCCCAAAGCTGCCAAATGAATCCCAGCCCGAAGGGCACGAGCGACACGATCGCCATCAGGAAACGCAGGCTGGCCTGGCTGACGGACGGGATGCTGCCTGATGGAGTCTCGAGCCGCAGCCGCCAACTGCGCATGCCCAGTGTCTGGCCGCTTCTGCTCCAGAAATAAACAAAGAAAGCATAGATGACCAGCAACATTGTCAGCTGGTAAGTCCGATTGTCATTTGGTTCGACGGGCTCGCCGCCGCGCATGGCAATGAACGGGAGAGTCGCCAGGAAAAGAATCGCGAGCACGAGCAGGGAGTCGTACAACATCGCCCCGAGGCGGCGCAACAGGCTGGCGTTCTCCATGGTTACAGCGACGCCATGAACCCGGCCATTCGACCCCGTGTCCGCGCATCGGGCAAGTCGCCGAATCCGGCCTCGAGATTATCGATCATGTGATGCGGTTTGCTCGTCGCAGGGATGACACAGGTCACCGCGGGGTGACTGACGATGAACTTCAGGAAGAATTGTCCCCAGCTCGCCGCGAACTCCGTTGCCCATCCCGGGATGTCACGTCCCGATACGGCGCGGAATAAGGCTCCCGACTGGTACGGCCGATTAATAAGTACGGCGATGCCCATATCACTGGCCAGGGGCAGAACACGGCGTTCGGCTTCGCGCTCGCCCAGCGAGTAATTAATCTGAATGAAGTCCGGCTGGTGTTCTTTCATCTCGGCCTCGAGTTTGTCGAGCGCGCCGGCCCGGTAGTGCGTCAGGCCGTTGTAGCGAATCGTTCCCTGTTCCTGCCGGTCGCGGATGGTCGCCATGTGAATTGCGGTGTCGCGCAGGTTGTGTACCTGCATGAGATCGATGACTTCGGCATTCATTAACCGCGCTGACGCGTCCATTTGTCGAATGCCTGCATCCTTGCCGTTGGTCCAGACTTTTGTGGCAATGAACATCGCCTGGCGTGGGCTGCCTGCAGCGATGATATCTCCTATCACTCTCTCGGCACGGTTGTACATCGGCGATGTGTCGATGACGCTGCCACCCTCACCGAGCAGCAGGTCAACGATCTCCCTGCAATTGGCGATCTTCTCGGGCGTGCTGGTCACATCGAAGACCTGGTATGTACCGAGGCCGATTGTCGGCAGCATTTCTCCCGACGCAGGGATTTGTCGTGACAACATCTCGCGTTCCTCGGCAAGAATTCGGCCGGGCAACAGGCCGGCGGACACGGCCGCGAGCATGGCGTCTCTGCGTGTCCACCGATTCTTATTCATGCGATGCCACTGTCCCTGAGATCCCGGGCTTTTCGCCGGTAATCGCGGCCGAGCCACAGGGCGATCACGGTCCAGGCCAGGGCGAACGGCACCATGAATAATGAGACCACAGACATACCCAGACCCATGAGGATACGAATGGTCCATACGCCGACGACGTCGCCAAACCGATAAACAGTCGTTTCAATGAAATTCTTGGTCTTGTACTTCTCTTCGGGAGTAACGACGGAGTACAGCATGTCCGTCGCTGGCTTGCTGAACGTGAAGCCGGCAGCCCGTCTCGCAACATCGGCATAAGCAACGACGAGCAGTACCGGATCGAGCGCGACCCAGACGAAGCACAGGACCGACAGGAACGGCATTATGGACAGCGCTATGCCAATGCCGAATCGGCGAACAACGTATTTGACGAGGAACATCTGTCCAATGATCGTCAGAAAATTGGATGCGATATTGATATTGGAAAAGAATTGCGTCTGCAGATTGGTGTCGGCAATCGACGTGGCGACGAGTTCGTTCCTGAAGAAATACAACGCGGTGCCGAGCAGGCTCGCGATGATCGATGCCACGATGATCGCCCGGAAGTAACGCGAATCCTTGGCGTGCGTAATTCCACTTAGCGCTTTCCCTCCCAGCAATTTTCCCGTATCGGCCGATCCATCGGGACGCTCCAGGTGTTCGTGCGCAACCCATTTCCTGAGTTGCCGGATACACACGATCGCGAAGGACAACAGGATTGCCGAAATAGGAAACAGGTTCTGGAATCCAATTTTGGTAACGAGCAGGCTAGTTGCGATGCCACCGAGCAATGCTCCGATGCTGCCGCCGGAGGACAGCAGTCCGAATAAACGGCGGCCCTGTTCTCGCGTGTAGATATCGGCCATGAAACTCCAGAAGACCGAAACGACGAACAGGTTGAAGACACTTATCCAGACAAAGAAGGTACGTCCGAGCCAGGTATGGTCCAGCCCATCATCGATCCGCTGGGCAAACACGACCCAGAATATGAGGATGTTGATGATGAAAAATCCATACACCCACGGGAGGAAGACCTTGCGCGTAAAGCGTGAAGCGATCCACCCGAACACCGGCGTCGCGACGAGCATCACGCCAAAAGAGGCCATAAACAGATAGGGCAAGGTATTGGTTCCGCTGCCCACACCCATCGTCTCCCGGACCGGCCGCAAGATGTAGTACGCTGACAGCACGCAGAAGAAATAAATGAACGACCAGGCAACTGCGGCATGTTCATGCCGTTCGAGACTGAAGAGTTTGTCGAACAAACTGGTGCGCGTTGCGTCGGTGGTGGCGGGCATGGTAACCGCCATCATAATGACGTCCGGACAAATGTCACCGATTACACGGTGATCAGAAGAAAAAAGGAGTAAAGGCGATGGATTGGGTCATCATTGTTACGGTGCTGGCACTGCTGCAGTACTCATGGTTTGGAATTCAGGTGGGTGCGGTACGCGGCAAGCACGGGCTCAAGGCGCCGGCCATGTTCGGCGCGCCCGAATTCGATCGTATGTTCCGCGTTCACTACAACACGATGGAGCAACTCGTGTTGTTGCTGCCGCTGATGTGGATTTTCTCGTTCGCTGTCAACGAGCTCTGGGCGGCGGGTTTCGGCGCGGTTTTTATCGTCGGCCGGTTTATTTACCGTGCCGCCTACCTCAAAGACCCGGCGAGTCGCGGAGTCGGTTTCACGCTGACTATTCTGCCGTCAGCCGTGATGGCCGTTTGGTTGCTCGTGGTCGCGGTGCTAAACCTGATTTGAGACTGGTCCCGGCAAGGGCCGACTCGCCGCTTGCCGGGAATGTCTGTCACTCAGATACCGTCGTCCGGGTTGAGCGTCCGCTCGGCCCGGGCTTGCGGTGTCTTCTCCTGCCAGACGGCCCAGTATTCACGCTGTTTCTCAAGAACGCTGGCCTCGTTTTCCGTGGCCCAGGCGTATGACTCCGGCGTGTTCTGCGATAACTTCGAATCTGCCATCCAGCTGCGGAATTCGTCCGAGTCGATCTGAAATTCGCCCGGACCACCGTTACGTACCGGGTGCATGCTGAAACGAGCCCGCCACGCTCCCATACGCGGTGTGACAATTGCGTAGTAGGTCTTGCCGCCGACAACTTCGGCCTCCATGAAATCCGCCGCCTCGGAAACCACCATGAATGTGTGCTTGCCAGGTTCGACGTCGTAAGCCAATTTCTTGGCATTGGACAATATGCCGACGAACTGTGCGCCGCCCCCGCTTGCATCGTAAATGACGGCCTGGATGGCGCTGCCGACGAAAGACGAGCGGACAAAGACGATTTGCGCTTTATCCGGAGATGGCGAGACAAGCTGTTGTTCCGGCGCATCGATCATCCTGGAGGACGCACAACCGGTAACGAGAATCGCTGCTCCGATCAGCAGCAGTGATTTGAATCTCATGTCACAGAACTCCTTTTTTGCACAAGCGTATGTGTAACTCTTGTGCCCCAGGAGACCGATGTCAATGAGGGTTATCCGATGAGGCGAAAAGACCGGGCTGCGAGGTCAGGGGACCAGAGCGGCTTGTTTCAGAGCCGTAATCTTGTGCTCGTGGCAATGGCAACGCAATGGAGGTCCAACATGACGCGTAACGAAATGATGGCTTACTTGCTGACGGCAATTCTGGGTGGCGCGATCGCCGCGTATTTCGGTGGCTTGATTGCTTTGCTGGGGCTTTTTGCGGGACTTGCGATCATTGGCTTCGCCGACATGGTCGTCCATTTGCGGCAGACGGTTTACAGCTAGGGGCATTGGCTACGCTGGGGATTGAGTCGCATCCTGCGGATGGGGATTGGGTCGCCGACTAAGTCGGCTCCCCGCCAGTCGCTTCGCGACTGGTCGAACAGGATTCGAATTCCTCCATAAGGAGCACGAAACAAAAAATGGGGCCGCAAGGGCCCCATTTTCTTGTTTGGCACTCCCTAGGGGATTCGAACCCCTGTTACCGGCGTGAGAGGCCGGCGTCCTAAACCGCTAGACGAAGGGAGCGGAATGCAGGCTTTGCCTGCCCCGGCTCTGCGGGGGCTGCTATTATACGGCCGCATAGCCAATGCTCAAGCGGAAATTGGATTGAATAACAGCGGGACCAAGAAGCCCTCAACTCCGAAAATCATTCCCCGCGCCGCTCATAATGTCTCCAGGGACGAGTTCTCAAAAAGCGCGTTGAAAGTGCTCTATCGGCTGCACAAGGCCGGCTACCAGTCGTTCCTGGTCGGCGGGTGTGTGCGCGATGCGATGCTGGGAATGCACCCGAAGGACTTCGATGTTGCGACCAACGCGACGCCTGACGAGGTGAAGGCGCTGTTCTCGAACTGTCGGCTCATCGGCCGGCGGTTTCGACTGGCACATGTTCGCTTTGGCAGAGATATTGTCGAGGTGGCGACCTTTCGCGCGGCTGCGAATCACGTCGATGACGACCATGCGCATGATGAAGAGGGTCGGATTGTCCGGGACAACGTTTACGGAACCATCGACGAAGATGTCTGGCGTCGCGACTTCACCTGCAATTCGCTGTACTACAACATCGCCGACTTCAGTATCTGGGACTACACGGGTGGCGTGGAAGACATTAAGCAGCGCCACATCGTGCTAATCGGCGATCCCGACAAGCGTTTGCGCGAGGATCCGGTACGCATGCTGCGTGCCGTTCGTTTTGCAGCCAAGCTCGATTTCACAATCGATGAAACGGTCGTGCAGGCTATTCGCCAGGATCGGCCGTTACTCTCGAGGGTTCCCGCCGCACGCCTGTTTGACGAGTTCCTGAAGCTGTTCCAGTCCGGTCATGCGGAAAAAACCTTCGAACTTCTGAGGGAACATGACCTTTTTAGCCTGCTGTTTCCGGCAACTGACCAGGAACTCGATGAGGATAGTGAGTTCCTGGCGTTTGTCCGGGCGGCGTTGCGCAATACTGATCGACGAGTGTGTTCCGACAAGTCCGTGACGCCGATGTTCCTGATTGGCGTGTTCCTGTGGAATCCGGTCAGGAAGCTGGCGGCCGGGCGCCGGGCCAGGGAAAAAATGTCCGAGTCTCAGTCAATCAGTCTTGCAGCGTACGAGCTGAGTCTGCAGCAGCAGCGCCGCATTGCGATTCCGAGGCGGTTCACGGTGCCGATGCGGGAGATGCTGGCCTTGCAGCCGAGATTCATGGTGGTCCGCGGCAAGCGGGCCATGAATCTGCTGCAGCACAGGCGGTTTCGCGCAGCGTACGATTTCATGATGCTGTTGTCGGAAGTCGGCCAGTTCGACAGAGAGAAGGCGAAGTTCTGGAGCGACGTGCAAAACCAGTCGCGCGAGCAGCGTGCTGCAAGTTTCCAGGTTGCGCCGGCCGGGAAAGGTCGGCAAGGTCGGCGCCGCCGCCCCCGGCGGCGATCCAGGAAGGGCGATGGCAAGTGACGCGACTGAGCCGACATCGGTCTTCGTCGGTATCGGCAGCAACATGGAGAATCCGCGCGTGCAGGTCCAAAGGGCGGTAAGGGCCCTGGGCGGGATTCGAGAAACGCAAGTCTCGGCCGTGTCGTCTTTGTACCTGTCGGCGCCATTCGGTCCCGTCGAGCAGCCCGACTTCGTTAATGCTGTAGCCCGCCTGACCAGCTTTCTCGACCCCAGGCAGATTTTCGGACATCTCCAGGCCATCGAGAAGTCACTGGGCCGGGTGCGGAACGAGCGATGGGGGCCACGGGTCATTGATCTCGATTTACTGGTGCATGGCATGACCGTCATGCATGAAGACGACCTGACGGTGCCGCATCCGGGCATCGCCGAACGAAATTTTGTATTGTTGCCACTGCAGGAGCTAGCGCCCGACCTGGAAATTCCCGGACTGGGGAGGGTTGCCGATCTGGCGGTCGACGAGAACGAGCCGCGCATTTCCCGTCTGGACTAAGCAGGAACCGATTTGACAGTCAGTGCGATCAAGCGCAACGCCGATTCTTCACGATACATTGTCGTTGAAGGACCGATCGGCGTGGGCAAGACAAGCCTGGCCAGGAAGCTGGCCCAGAGCCTGTCGGCCGACCTGGTGCTCGAGGAAGTCTACGAAAACCCGTTCCTCGAACGTTTTTACCGCGACGGGCAGTCCGCGGCCCTGCCTGCGCAGATGTTCTTCCTGTTTGCCCGGGCAAGACAGATCGGGGACCTTCGTCAGGCAGACCTGTTCGCCAGTGTCAGGGTCTCCGACTACCTGTTTTCCAAGGACCAGCTCTTTGCGGAACTCAACCTGTCGCCCGATGAACTGCGCCTGTACAGCCAGGTGACGGCGACGCTCGACGTCGAAGCACCGGTGCCCGATCTCGTGATCTATTTGCAGTCATCAGTAGATGCACTCCTTGAGCGTATCGCCCGCCGCGATGTCGCATTCGAGCGATCGATCGACAGGAATTACCTCGAGAAGGTTGCGGATGCGTATGCAAGGTTCTTCCACGAATACGACGAAGGACCACTTTTGATCGTCAATGCAACCCAGATCGATCCGATCAACAACGAAGCCGACTACGACCAGTTGTTCAAGCAGATCGAGAGAACGACCGGCGGCCGCCACTTCTTCAATCCGGTGGCGGCAGCGCTTGCCTGATCGATTACGAACTGTTTACAAGCTAGTTCGAGACGACGTCGCGCCCGGCGTTCTTGGCGCGATAGAGGGCGGCGTCGGCGGCACGCAGTAACGAGGAAAGGGTACGGCCAGAGTGATGCTCTGCGACCCCCATCGATATCCGAATCGGGATCTGAATCAGCGAGTCGCCACTGTCGCCAGTATCGCCCCTGACGGCACGCCGGACACGGTTTGCGATCGACATTGCCAGCCCTTCAGCAACCTCAGGCAACAGGATTGCGAATTCATCGCCACCGAAGCGAACGAGCAGGTCCCGCGGGCGAAATTGGCGCTTCAGGATCGTGGCGACGGCCGATAGTGCCCGATCGCCGGCGATGTGACCAAACTGGTCGTTGAAGGTCTTGAAATTGTCGATATCGATCATGATCAGGGAAACGGGCGTCTCGTCCTTTTCGCACCGTGCGATTTCCCGCTCGAACGATTCTTCCATCGTAAAGCGATTGCTGAGACCCGTTAATGCGTCGGTCTTGGCATGCCGTTCGTACTTGCGTAACTCGCCATAACTTTCGGCAATGACCCTGTTGTGACTGCGCACACGTTCGGACAATACGATGAGCAGGTTCTTGGCGAATTCGTGCGACGCATTGACCATGTCCCAGAGTACCGACTGGTGAATGGTCAGCAGGTGCGTCGCTTCGGCGCCAATGACATAGGCGGACGGATCCCGGTCTTCGATGATCGACATCTCACCAACGCACGCGCCGACATCCATGGTTGTCAGTATCGGGGCTTCGGGAGACCCTACGTGCACATTGAGGCTGCCCGAAAGTACGATGTATACGTGCTCGTTCTTCTCGCCCGGCGACAAAAGTGTTTCGCCGCGGCCGAGATCCCTGCGATCGCAGTTCTGCAGCAGTTCCTGCACGTCATCGGGGCGCACGCCGTGGAAAAGCTCGAGTCCCTCGAGCAGCGAGCGCTTGTAATCCGAATTGATGGCCAGGGTCTGCGACAAAATTGGCTCTCCGCTAAACCATTGATTCTGACGCGACTCGGCCGGTCAAAAACATCGACTGGGCCACAGTATCGGAGTAATTCAGGCCGGTAATGCGACTCAGCTGTGCTGTTTGAGAGCCCAGTCGACATGTTCGCGCACAATCCCGGACGGGTCGTCGCGACGGAGTTTTAGCGCTTGAATCACGGATTCCGACGTCTCCGCGTTGCCGAGCGCGATAGCGATATTGCGCGACCAGGTTTCGTAGCCGATTCTGCGTATGGCGCTGCCTTCGGTCCGTTCGAGCCATTCCGTCTCGGTCCATGCGAATAGTTCGGTGAGTTGGATATCGTCGAGACCATGGCGCGGCGCAAAGTCGCCTTCGTCAGTCACCGCCGCGAACTTGTTCCAGGGGCAATAGAGCTGGCAGTCGTCGCAACCGTAAATGCGATTGCCGATGGCCTTGCGGAACTCGACCGGAATCGAGCCGCGCAGTTCGATCGTCAGGTACGAAATGCACCGGCGCGCATCGAGTTGGTAAGGAGCGACGATCGCCTTTGTCGGACACACGTCGATGCACGCGCGGCAGGTTCCGCAATGGCCGCTTGCCGAGGAGTCCGTCGGCAGCGGCAAGTCCGTATACAGTTCTCCGAGAAAAAACCACGATCCGGCATCTTTGTTGATCAGGTTCGTGTGTTTGCCTATCCAGCCGAGCCCGGCTTTCTCGGCAATCGGTTTCTCGAGTACGGGCGCGCTATCGACAAAAGCACGGTATCCGAAGCTCCCCACGGCAGCTTCGATTCGCGAGGCCAGGCTTTGAAGCCGCCGGCGCAGGACCTTGTGGTAGTCGCGTCCCAGTGCATAGCGTGACACGTAAGCCCGGGATGCGTCGTCGAGCAGGGCGCTGGCTTTTTCCTGTTCCTCGGGCAGGTAGTCCATGCGGACAGAAATAACCCGCAATGTTCCGGGCACGAGTTCAGCGGGGCGGCTGCGCTTGGTGCCATGACGGTGCATGTAGTGCATCTCGCCGTGATGGTCGTCGGCAATCCATTGGGCGAGGCGGTCCTCTGCCTCCGCCAGGTCGATGTCACTGACACCAACTTGCTGGAAGCCGAGTTCCGAACCCCACCGAACGACCCGCTGTTTGAGATCGGCGAGATCCCGGGTTGTCAGCGTAGGTGATTCTGGCAATGGGGGATCCTCGTTCGCGCACAGTATAATCGGCCCATGTCCGTCCTACCCGTCGACATCTACTCCGTTGCCACCGTGCGCGAGATCGACCGAAGCGCGATTGAAGGCGAAGGCATCCCCGGCTACACGCTGATGACGCGGGCAGGCGCGGCCGCTGTCAGCGAGGCACGTAACTGCTTCCCGGACGCCAAGCGCTGGCAGGTCGTATGCGGGGCCGGCAATAACGCCGGCGATGGTTACGTGGTTGCTCGCCTTGCGGCCAGCGAAGGTGTCGTGGTTTCCGTCGTTACGCTGGTCGATCCGGATTCGCTCTCCGGTGACGCCGCGACCGCTTACGCGGACTTTGCCGCCGAGGGTGGCGTCGTACTGCCGTGGTCGGGCCAGCTCGATCCGGAAGCCGAAGTGGTTGTCGACGGATTACTTGGCAGCGGACTGGAACGTGACGTCCACGGCGATTTCGCGCTGGCAGTTGCCGCGATCAATTCTCACGAGGGTGGTGTTGTGGCCCTCGACATTCCCACCGGTATTCACGGCGACACCGGCAGCGTCATGGGCTTCGCGGTGCGGGCCGACGTGACTATCACGTTTGTCGGCCTGAAGGCCGGGCTGTTCCTCGGTGATGGGCCTGATTACTGTGGCGACGTCGTATTCGCGGATCTTGGTGTGCCGCCGATATGCCGGCAAGGGCGTGGGGCCGAGTTCCGCCGCATAGACGATGATCATCTGGGACGTACCCTGGCGCCCAGACGACGCACCGCACACAAGGGCGATTTCGGCCATGTCCTGGTTGTTGGCGGCGGTCCCGGGATGCCGGGCGCAGTTCGTCTCTGCGGTGAGGCGGCCCTGCGCACGGGCGCCGGTCTCGTCTCGATCGCGACTCATCCCGATCATGCGGCGATGATTGTGGCGACACGCCCGGAGCTGATGTCGCACGGCGTGTCGTCCGCGAGCGATATCCAACCCTTGCTTGAGAAGGCCAGCGCCGTCGCACTCGGGCCGGGCCTCGGCCAATCCGATTGGGCCCGGGAAATCATGGAACTGATCAGGCGCGAGAGGCTACCGTCAGTATGGGACGCCGATGCTCTGAACTGGCTGGCCGCGATGCCTGAAGTTGACGACAAGCGGATCATCACGCCACACCCGGGCGAAGCGGCGCGGCTCCTGGAGATATCGACAGCCGAGGTCCAGGCGAGCCGCCGCAGCGCGCTTTCGGAACTGCGCAGCCGCTACGGGGGTGTCGCGGTTCTCAAAGGCTCGGGTTCCCTGGTTTCCAGCACATCCGGAGTGCCCTGGCTTTGCACATCGGGGAATCCCGGAATGGCGGCGCCTGGCATGGGCGACGTGCTGACCGGTATCGTCGCAGCTCTGCTGGCGCAGGGCCTGTCACTCGAGGATGCCGCAGCCGTCGGCGTCGCCGTGCATGCCCAGGCCGGCGATCGGGCCGCGCGCCAGGGCGAGCGTGGCCTCATGGCGTCGGATCTGCTGGCCGAGTTACGCCGTGTGCTCAACCCATGAGATGTCATCTCGCCGATGAGCAGGCGACGGCTCGGCTCGCCAACGATTTCTACGCGGTATTGCCCGCCGACACGGCCGGCTGGACGCTCTTGCTCGAAGGGGAGCTCGGCGCCGGGAAATCGACGTTCGCGCGCGCGTTAATACGCGCAATGGGCCATGATGGCGCGGTCCCGAGCCCGACCTACACGCTCGTCGAACCCTATGATCTGCCCGGTAGAGTCATCTATCATATTGATTTATATAGGGTTTCAGATGAAGAAGAACTTCGCTACCTGGGCTGGACCGAGCTTGAGGACGGATTTCGCCTTGTCGAGTGGCCGGATCGAGCGCCAGGGCTGGCGGCGAGCGCCGACCTTCGGCTCGAGCTCGCCTACGACGGGCAGGGGCGTGAGGCACGATTCGAAGGCCTGAGCGGGCGCGGCCGGGCGCTCGTCGAGGAGCTGGCCACCCAGAGGGATACTGAATTGCAGGATTAACTAGTGGGCATATCCCTATAATTTTGAACACAAAATTATTGGATTTTTTCCGATCGGCGGTATACTCACCGGACATAATCCTCTGGAACAGAATTCTGCGATGTTCAACCACCGCCCGGGCCTGTTTGCACTTCTCGTGCTGTTTGTCTCGACAGCGCAGGCCGGGACGACTGTCGAGAACATTCGCATCTGGGCCGAGGGCGGCAAGACACGGGTCGTTCTGGATCTGAGCCGGCCTGCACAACACACGATTTTCACGCTGCGCAATCCCGAGCGACTGGTCGTAGACCTCAAGCAGGGGCGCCTGTCGCCATCGCTCGAGTCGGACCTTCCCGGTTCGGCAGGTTCGGTCAAGGGTATCCGCAGCGCGATCAAGTCGGACGGCCAGTTGCGCGTTGTACTGGATCTCAATGCTGATGTGCGCTCGCGCAGTTTCACGGCAGGACCGAATGGAACCTATGGCGACCGGCTCGTCATCGACCTGGAGCGCTCGGGCAGCCTGCAACCCGTCAAGCGAGCTTCGGAAGCGTACAAGCCGGGACGAGACATCATTGTGGCTGTCGATGCCGGGCATGGTGGGCATGATCCGGGCGCCGTCGGCAAAGCACGCACCCGTGAAAAGGACGTGGCGCTGGCCATCTCGCGGCGGCTCGCGGCCAAGATCAATGCAGAGCATGGAATGCGAGCAGTCCTTGTTCGCGATGGTGATTACTACGTCGATCACCGCAGACGTATGGCGATCGCACACCAGCACGATGCGGACCTGTTCGTGTCGATTCACGCGGACGCGGTCGACGATCGCCGCGCCCACGGCGCAACGGTGTACGCGCTGTCGCTGAAAGGGGCCAGCGACGAGGAAGCGCGCCTGTTGGCCGAACGCGAGAACGCCTCGGTCCAGATCGGCGGCGTATCGCTTGATGACAAGGACGAGGTACTCGCGGAGGTGCTTCTCGACCTGTCGCAGAATGCGGCGCTCAGCGCCAGCCTCGACGTTGGCACCAAGGTCATCGGCGAACTCGCACGGGTGGTGAGAGTGCGTCGCAAGACGGTGCAGCAGGCCGGCCTGTTGGTGCTCAAGTCGCCGGATATGCCATCGATACTGGTCGAGACGGCTTATATCTCCAATCCGTCGGAAGAAAAGAGGCTTCGGGATCCAAACCACCAGTCCAAGCTGGCCGCAGCGATACTCGGCGGCATCCGCAATTACTTCTATACCAACCCGCCGCCGGACACGCAGATCGCGATGGATATTCGCAGGACGCCGGCGCGCCAGGTGCGACACGTCATCGCGCGGGGCGACACGCTCTCGGAGATTGCGGCTCGTTACAACACGAGTACGGCCGCGATTCGCGCAGCCAACCGCCTTAACGGCGACAAGATTCGTGTCGGCCAGACGCTCTCGATCCCGGTTTATACCGGCACCTGAAAATCCGTAACAAGACTTTTGCGCGTCGTTTTGAAAAAATGACGGGCTACTCTTTTGCGCGCGAAACGAATGCCCATACAGCAACTGCCCAATCACCTGATCAATCAGATCGCCGCCGGTGAGGTCGTCGAGCGGCCGGCATCGGTCGTCAAGGAACTCGTTGAAAATAGCCTGGATTCCGGCGCGTCGGAGGTGCAGGTCGATATCCAGTCTGGTGGACAGAAGCTGATCCGTGTGCGGGACAACGGCGACGGTATCGAACACGACGAACTGGCGCTCGCACTATCGCGGCATGCGACCAGCAAGATCACGAGCCTCGAGGATCTGGAAGCGATCGCATCACTGGGATTCAGGGGCGAAGCACTGCCGAGCATCGCCTCGGTCGCCCGACTGACGCTGTGCTCGCGATCGGGCAATTCGGAGTCAGCCTGGCAGATCGAGGCCGACAACGGCAAGATCTCCGAACCCAGGCCGGCCGCGCATCCGATCGGCACCACGGTTGAGGTTCACGACCTGTTCTACAATACGCCGGCGCGGCGACGTTTCTTGCGGACGGAGAGGACCGAATTCGGCCACATCGAAAAGTGGCTGCGCCGCCTGGCGTTGTCTCGTCCTGACGTCGCGTTCACATTGGCCCATAACCGGCGCACGGTCCTGCAGCTTGCGGCGGCGCTCGACGATGAAGGCCGGCGCCAGCGGATTGCCAGGCTGTGCGGCGAACCGTTCGCCGAGCAGTCCGTTTTCCTGGCGCGCGAAACCGAGGGGATCGCCCTCAGTGGCTGGATCGCCCTGCCAACCTACAACCGCAGCCAGCCGGATCTGCAGTACTGGTTCGTCAACGGTCGCAGTATCAGCGACAAGACCCTGTCGCATGCAGCTCGTCACGCCTACCGGGACGTGCTGTTTCACGGCCGGTTTCCGGCGTACGTGCTGTCGATTACGATCGATCCGGCCACGGTCGATGCGAACGCGCACCCGGCGAAGCACGAAGTGCGTTTTCGCGATGGGCGCCGCGTACATGGCGTCGTGTCCCAGTCAATCGAAGCGGCGCTCGCCGAGACAAAGCCGGGTGGCGCTACAACGACGCCTGCACCGGCTGTGCAGCCCACCCTGCGGACACAGAGCCCGATGCCATTACCGCACGCCGTTCGTGAATCCCTGGCCGGCTACCGGCTGCTGTCGGGCGGGGCGCCTGCCGCTGCAGTTGATATCGCGGCGCAGGCGCAGGAAGTGCCCCCGCTCGGATACGCGGTCGCCCAGATCGGCGGCGTCTATGTCCTGGCCGAGAACGCAGACGGGCTCGTCATCGTCGATATGCACGCGGCTCATGAACGCATCCTGTATGAGAAGCTCAAGAAGGGTTTCGAGGATAAAGCCGTTGTTCGGCAGCCGTTGCTCGTGCCGGCGGGTGTCGCGGTTGCCGAGAGCGAAGCAGACCTCGTCGAACAGTCGGGCGATGTGCTGGAAGACCTCGGTCTGGTCATCGACCGGGCGGGGCCGACCAGCCTGGTGATTCGCGAGGTGCCTGCGTTGCTGCGCAATGCCGATGCCGAGACCCTGCTGCGGGACGTCCTGGCCGACCTGTCGCAGGCAGGCCGAACCAATCGCATCGAGGATCTGTGCCACGACTGTCTGGCAACGATGGCCTGCCATCATTCGATCCGCGCCAACCGCATGCTCACCCTCGACGAAATGAACGCGCTGCTGAGGGAGATGGAGACGACGGAGCGCGCCGACCAGTGCAATCATGGCCGGCCAACGTGGACTGCGATCACGATGGCCGAACTCGACAAGCTGTTCCTGCGCGGGCAATAGCGGCAGCGCGATGAACAAAGTCGTATGCCTGATGGGACCGACCGCGTCGGGCAAGACCGATGTTGCGATAAGCCTCTGCAAACGCTTCCCGTTGGACATCGTCAGCGTGGATTCGGCGCTGGTCTATCGCGGTATGGACATCGGAACGGCGAAGCCGGATGCCGAGACCTTGCGCCGCACTCCGCACCGGCTCATCGACATCAGGGAGCCCGAGGAGAGCTATTCCGCCGGGGATTTCGTGCGCGATGCGCGCAGGGAAATCGATGATATTGCTGCCGCAGGCCGAATCCCTCTGCTGGTGGGCGGCACGATGATGTACTTTCGGGCGCTGACCGGCGGCATCGCCGAACTGCCGTCAGCCGACGCCGAAATTCGCGCATCGATCGATGCAGATGCCGCAGCGCTGGGCTGGCCGGCGCTTCATGCGCGTCTGGAAAAAGCGGATCCTGAGGCGGCGAAACGGATCGAGCCGAACGATCGGCAGCGCATCCAGCGCGCCCTCGAGGTTTACCTCGCCAGTGGCAAGCCGCTCAGTGACTGGCTTTCAGACGCGGAAAATACGGCGGGCAAGGGCCTGGTCTTCGCCAAGCTGGCGTTGCAGCCCGCGACCCGTCAAGTCCTCCATGAGCGAATCGAAAAGCGCCTGAAATTCATGTTAAACAATGGGTTTCTTGAGGAAGTGAAAGTGCTTTATGAGCGTCCGGGGCTAACAGCTGAACATCCTTCCATGCGGTCGGTGGGATACCGTCAGCTCTGGGAGCACCTCGACGGCAGTACGTCTCTCGATGAGGCGGGCCAACGCGCCCTGTACGCCACTCGCCAGCTGGCAAAGCGCCAGGTGACCTGGCTCAGGAGCGAGGCAGGCCTGTCGTCCTTTGAACCCCTTGAAGCCGGCGTCATCGACGCCATATCGACGTGTCTGATAGAATTTTTCGACGCTTAGGCTGAACTCGCGTGGGCAACCGGCGCCACCGGTATGCGGTGTTCAAAAAATCATAAAAATAAGGAGACCCAGGCATGGCAAAAGGGCAAACACTGCAAGACCCGTTTCTGAATATCTTGCGGAAGGAAAAGGTTCCTGTATCGATATACCTCGTCAACGGTATCAAGCTGCAGGGACAGGTGGATTCATTTGACCAGTTCGTTGTATTACTCAAGAACAGCGTTAACCAGATGGTATACAAGCACGCCATCTCGACCGTTGTTCCGTCTCGAAACGTTCGCCTGCCGCTGCCAGACGACTCGGGAGACGATTAGCTTGATTTCGAGATCGCCGCGGGAGTTCGTATTTGTTTGAACGACCGCAAAGCGGCGAACGGGCAATTCTCGTCCACGCGGGCCCGGGCGGCGCGCCGGACGACTCCGAATGCGAAGAGTTTCGGGAGCTGGCTGTCTCGGCAGGGGCCGTTATTGTCGACGAAATTGTCAGCGCCCGGCGCAGGCCGGATCCGCGCTATTTCATCGGCAAGGGTAAGCTTGACGAGCTTTCCGCCAGCGTGTGTGAGCATTCGGCGGAGCTCGTGATTTCCGCGGCGGCGCTTTCGCCCAGCCAGGAGCGAAACCTGGAGCGAGAGCTGAAGTGCCGCGTTCTCGATCGGGCCGGCTTGATTCTCGACATTTTCGCGCAACGGGCCCGGAGCTTCGAGGGCAAACTGCAGGTCGAACTTGCGCAGCTCAGGCACCTGTCGACACGGCTCGTGCGCGGTTGGACCCACCTGGAACGCCAGAAAGGCGGCATCGGCTTGCGGGGACCAGGCGAGACCCAGCTCGAGACCGATCGCCGGCTGATTGGTGCACGTATCAAGCAGCTTCGTGAGCGACTGGAGCATGTCGATGCCCGTCGTACGATGAATCGCCAGAACCGGGTTCGCGCCGAAGTGCCGACGGTCGCGCTCGTGGGCTACACGAATGCCGGCAAGTCGACGTTGTTCAATGCGCTGACCAATGCGAGCGTATATGTCGAGGACCAGCTGTTCGCCACCCTGGACCCGACCGTCAGGCGGTTCGAGTTACCCGATGGCCGCGACGTCGTGCTTGCTGACACAGTCGGCTTCGTCAGGGATCTGCCGCATGAGCTGATTGCCGCATTTCGCTCGACGCTGCAGGAGGCGCGCGAGGCGGACCTGATCCTGCATCTCATCGATGCGAGTGACGGCAATCGCTGGCAACGCGTTCGCCAGGTCAACACGGTTCTGAAGGAGCTCGAAGCCGACAAGGTGCCGCAGATTCGTGTCTACAATAAGATTGACAAGCTCGATCGCAAGCCCCGCGTGACTAACAACCGCGCTGGCGAAGGACGGGCAGTCTGGCTGTCTGCGATGACGGGCGAGGGCATACCGATGTTGCTGGACGCCATCAGCGAGCGTCTGCAGCGCAAGACGCTTCGTGGCGTGATCACACTGCAACCGACGCAGGGGCGTCAACGTGCAAAACTATTCGAAATGGGTGCTGTGCTTAGCGAAGAGGCATGCGATGATGGCGGGTGGAAGCTGGAATTGAAGTTGGCTGAATCGGACCTACATCGATTCTTGAAACGTGAAAACCTGCCGGCCGATCTTTTGGAGCCACTACCGGTCCAAGAGACGGCCTGAACAGCAAAGGAAATCAACTAAATGTCCTGGAATGAATCGGGGAACGGCAAGGATCCCTGGCAAAGAAAAGACGACGAGCCAAACGACCTGGATCAGATCGTCCAGAACTGGCAACGGCGACTTGGCGCCATACTCGGCGGCGGTGGTGGTCGTGCCGGGCAGGGCTCGGGTGGGGGGATCTTCCTCGCTGTGTTGCTCGTCATCGCCTGGCTCGTCACGGGTTTCTACCGTATTGACGAAGCCGAGCGGGGCGTCGTGCAGCGATTCGGTGCTTACACCGAATCGACGATGCCAGGACTGCACTGGCACATCCCGTTCCCGATAGAGACCGTTAATAAGGTCAATGCCAACGAAGTCTCGGATTATCCCTACAGCACCGAGATGCTGACCGCCGATTTGCAATACGTGAACATCGACATGGTCGTGCAATACCGGCGCACAAATCCCGTCGATTTCAGCTTCAATGTCGTAGAACCCGAGCTTACGCTTCACGACGTAACCGAAAGCGCGCTGCGCGAAGTAGTCGGCACGACCGAACTCGATGTCCTGATCGCGGCCCGACGCGAAGAGATCGCATCTCGAACCCGTGAAGTGCTGCAGAGGACGCTGGACGACTATGGCGCGGGTATTACCGTCACATCCATCGCGCTCGAAAATGTCAACTACCCGGATTCGGTGCAGACCGCGGTTGACGACGCACAGAAAGCACGTAATGACAGCGATCGATACGAACTCGAGGCTGACGCATACGCGAGGGACGTCATCCCGAAGGCCAAGGGTGACGCCGCCCGAATGATCCAGGATGCGGAGGCGTATCGCGAGCGCGTTATTGCCGACGCCGACGGTGAAGCCGCGCGGTTCGAGGCCTTGTTGATCGAATACCAGAAGGCCCCCCAGGTTACCCGTGAACGCCTGTATATCGATGCGATCGAGGACGTTTACGGGCGTTCGAACAAGGTTTTCCTGGATTCCAGCGGCAGCGGCAACCTGTTGTACCTGCCCGTGGACCAGCTGATGCGACAGGGAGTACGGCCGTCGTCCGTCGACGGCACTCGGTCGGCCGACTCGCCGACGCCGCCACAGCAGCGGAGTGATGTTCGAATCGAACCGGTAGAGCCCCGCGAGCGGAGGGTTAGGGAATGAATAGCGGAAAGTTTTCCATTGTCGTTGTCATCGGCCTGGCCCTTGTCGTTGTGGGTTTGGCGGCCTTCACGGTCGACGAGCGAGAGCTTGCGATCAAACTGCAATTCGGTGAAGTCGTTGCCGAAGACTACGAGCCCGGCCTGCATTGGAAGTGGCCCGTCGTGCAGAACGTGCGTAAGTTTCCGAAGCGTATCCTGACCATCCAGGACCGTCCCGAACGCGTCTTTACCGCCGAAAACGAGGCGCTCGAGGTCGACTTCTTCGTCAAGTACCGCATCCTCGATCCAAAGCAGTTCTATATTTCGACCGGTGGGTCGCAGATCATCGCGGATTCCCGTCTTTCGGAGATTATCAAGAACGCGGTCGTCACCGAGTTCGGTAAACGTACGGTCAATGAAGCTATTTCTGTGGGCCGCGCGGAATTGATGCGCGACATGCTGGAGACTGCTGCCGGAACGTCGACAGAGTTGGGTGTCGAGCTGATTGATTTTCGCGTGAAGCAGGTCGAGTACATTACGGTAGTGCGTGATTCGGTGTATCAGCAAATGGCTGCAGAGCGTGCCCGTATCGCCGCCGAGCGGCGCGCGACCGGACGTGCTACGGCCGAGAGAATGCGTGCAGAGGCCGATCGCGAGAGGACCGTGATTCTTGCGGATGCCTACCGCGATAGCCAGAAAATTCGTGGTAACGGCGACGCGAAGGCAGCCGAGATCTATGCCAACGCCTACAACAAAGATCCCGAGTTTTACGCGTTCTACCGCAGTATCGACGCATACCGTAAGTCGATGGGCAAAGAAGGCGATCTACTGGTTCTCGATCCCGACAACGATTTCTTCCGGTATCTCAACGAGGCGGACGGCGGTAGATAGACCGGCAGCATGCACTGGCAAGAGATCCTCACGGCCATTGCACTCGTGCTCGTCATCGAGGGCATGCTGCCGTTCATCGGGCCCCGGCGCTACAAGCAACTGGTAGCGCAAATAGCGCAACTGGGTGACAATCACCTGCGAACTTTCGGGCTCGCATCGATGATCGCGGGCCTGTTGCTTCTGTTCATCATTCGCGGCTGACGATCGGATAGGTCATGGGGAAAAATGTCGTTGTCATCGGCACCCAGTGGGGTGACGAGGGCAAAGGAAAAATTGTGGATCTGCTAACGGATCGTGCGGCCGCGGTCGCGCGGTTTCAGGGCGGTCACAATGCCGGGCACACGCTGGTCATTGGCGGCAAGAAGACGGTTCTCCATCTGATCCCTTCCGGGATTCTGCGTGACGGCGTCCAGTGCCTGATCGGCAATGGCGTTGTCCTGTCGCTCGATGCGCTCGTTACCGAAGCCGATGCGCTGGTCGCCAGCGGTGTTCCGGTATTCGAACGGCTGAAGATCAGCCCGGGTTGTCCACTGATCCTGCCCTCACACGCGGCGCTGGACCTGGCGCGCGAGAAAGCCAAGGGGTCTGCCGCAATCGGCACGACCGGTCGCGGGATCGGACCTGCCTATGAGGACAAGGTTTCGCGGCGTGCACTCAAGGTCTCGGATCTGTTCGTAAGAGAGAACTTCGCCGCCAAACTCGGCGAAGTGCTCGACTACCACAACTTCCTGCTGAAGAACTATTTCCGCACGGACACCGTTGACTTCAATGAGACACTGGACGGCGCACTTGCCGCCGCCGAAGTCATAGCGCCAATTACGGCTGACGTTACGCAGATTCTCGATGACATCGCCGGTGGCGGGCAGAGCATCCTGTTCGAGGGCGCGCAGGGCACATTCCTCGACATCGATCATGGCACCTATCCATTCGTCACGTCGTCGAACACGGTTGCCGCCGCGGCCAGCACCGGGACGGGCATCGGGCCACGCAATCTCGATTACATACTCGGCATCGTGAAGGCTTACACGACGCGCGTTGGGGCTGGCCCTTTCCCGACAGAATTGTTTGATGATACCGGCGCCCATATTGCCAATGTCGGCGCCGAATTTGGCGCCACGACGGGCCGGCCGCGTCGTTGCGGGTGGTTTGATGCTGTGGCGCTTCGCCGCTCGATCGTCAATAGCAGCGTGTCGGGCCTGTGCGTTACCAAGCTCGACGTTCTCGATGAGCTCGAAACGATCCAGATCTGCGTCGGCTACGAAATAGACGGTCAGCCGATCCCGGGCGTGCCGGTCGTCGTAGACCGGTTCGCCGACGTCGAACCGGTCTACGAAGAGCACCCGGGATGGCAGGCGACGACCGTCGGGATAACGAATTTCGACGAGCTGCCGCAGGAAGCGCGAAACTACCTGGCGCGCATCGAGGAACTCGCGGGTGTTCCGGTCGACATCATCTCCACGGGGCCGGATCGCGACCAGACGATCATCAAGCAGCATCCCTTCGAGTAAATCGTTGACGACGCAAAACCTGGTCTTCAAGGCCGGCCCGGGTGCCTTTGACACGATTCGGCGGCACGGCTTCTCGCCGGAACGGATCGGCACGATTGCCGGCGCATCCGGTGGTGCCAAGTGGCTCGTGCTGAGTCAACTCGATCGCATCATTCTTCAATCGATAGTGCCCAGGCTCGAGGGACCCGTGCACCTGATCGGCACGTCGATCGGCGCATGGCGGTTTGCGTGTTACGCGCAGGCCGATCCTGTGGCAGCCATCGAACGCTTCGAAGAGGCGTACATCGATCAGTCTTATAGCGAGGCGCCGGATATCCACGAGATCACGCGAAAGAGTCGCGAGATTCTCGGCGAAGTACTCGGCGAGACCGGTGTCGCCGAGATCCTCGATCACCCCGTGCTGCGCACTCATGTGATGACGGTGCGCGCGCGAAACATCGCCGCGTCAGAGCAGCACCACATTCTGGCAGCCGCGCTGGTCATTGCGGCTAGCCTGAATGCGGTCAGCCGCCGGACACTGGGCTTGTTCTTCGAACGCGCATTATTCTTTGATGCACGCGATTTGCCCCCGTTTTTCGATGTCAGCGGTTTCCCGCTGCAGAAGATCATGATGCGGCGGGACAATCTCGAAGATGCAATCGTTGCGACGGGCGCGATACCGCTGGTGCTGTCCGGAGTTCGGGATATTTCCGGAGCGCTGCCGGGTGTCTATCGCGACGGCGGCGTCATCGATTACCACCTGGACCTGCCGCACAGCGAAGCTGACAGGCTGGCACTGTATCCCCACTTCTACGATCACCTCGTACCCGGCTGGTTCGACAAAAGGCTGGGCTGGCGAAAACCGGACCCGGTCAATGTCGACCGCACGATCCTGATCAGCCCGTCGGAGGAGTTCGTGGCCGGCTTGCCCAATGCCAAGATCCCGGATCGCTCCGACTTCATGACCTTCGAACCGCAGGCGCGAGTGCGACTGTGGCGCGATGTCGTCGCAGAGTGCGAGCGACTGGCGGCGGAGTTGCATGATGTGCTCGAGAAGGAGGAACTCGAATCGAGGCTCAAGCCTTTGTGAGGTCCGTCAGCATCTTGTGCAGAGCCTCGACGTCCTCGTTCATGAGGTAGTCGGCCTGGTCTTTCCAACCGCGCATCATCGGCAGGCTGTCGGCGTTCACGAGCAAATGCTCGTCGTTGGATTGATTATCGATCTGCCATCCCGGCACCGCGATGACGGAGCGCACGCGAACCCGATGATCGAGTAAGCGGCGAAACTCCCGCTCGAGCGCCGCAATACACTTGCCGTTGGCCAGGATCGAGTCAGAATCGCCGGATGGCCTGAATATCAGTTCGTTGTTGTCGATTTCCACGTGGCCGTTACTGACCGGCCGCCTCGCGAACACGCTGACTGCATACGCTCCGCTCTGGCCGACGACGACATGGTCGATGACGCCGGCGCTGGTCTCGACATCGTGGAAGACCTGCCCGAATCCGGCGGCGACATGTTGCAACTGGTGGCCCACGACAATATTTGCGTCCCTGAGCAGCCTGACGTGATGCCGATCGATGACAATCCGGACAAGACTGGCCAGTACAAGAAGGAGGCCTATGGTCAGGACGGTGGCAAAGATGTGCAGTTGCCAGTCGGGATAGCCGGCATAGAGTCGCTCGGCATCCAATGCGTGCGCCGCCATAAACAACATGATGAAGACCAGGCCCGCACTCAGGTAAATGGCCTGGGTGTTGCTGAGTCGCTCGAACTCATCGCGAAATCGCTGTGCAGCCTCTCGCACAATGCCGTCAGTGAACAAGGGACCGGAATTGATAGTGCGGGAGACAACTTGCCAGGATTTCATGACCACCACGAAGACGATCGTGCAGGCTGCCGCGACCGTTGCCGCGCCGCTGAAACTCTCGATATCCATCTCGAACTACACTCGCTTCCGGCCCTGCATAACAGCGTATCCGGCGCTCGGATATGCCACTGTGACACAGGTCACATTGGCCGTGTCCGGAACCGGGACTGCCCCGCATTTTCAGGTCCAATTCAGCTTGAATGCGTTATAGATAATGCAGACTGGGCCCAATACCCGGAGGGTTTGCAATGAACAGCAAGAGCTCAAATATCCTGGTCGCGTTGGCGGCTGTCGTCCTCGGTGGCTGCGCCTCGATGAGTGCGGACGAATGCCTGACCGTCGACTGGACCTCTATCGGTTACGAGGATGGTTCTCGCGGATACACGGCCGACCGTCTGGGCGCCCATCGCAAGGCCTGTGCCAAGCACGGCGTTACGCCTGACTTCGCCGCATACCAACGCGGTCACGCCCAGGGCGTGGAGGCCTTTTGCCAACCTGGCCGCGCATTCAGCTTTGGCGAGAATGGCGGGCGCTACAACGGCATCTGCCCGGCTGACATGGAGCCCGAGTTTCTCGAGGCCTACAACGCCGGTCACAAACTGTATTCACTCCGATCCAGCCTGAGCGCGGCGAATTCGATGATCTACTCGAAAGAGCAGGAAATGGAGTACGCCCAGAAACGCATCGTTGAAGCCGAGGTGGCATTGATCAGCGATGAAGCGACGGCTGAAGAGAGGATCCTGTTGCTCAACGAATTGAAGGACCTTGCCGAGCGCATGGGTGAGCTCGAAGCCGAGATCGAGCAGCTGATCGCGGATCGGGCCCGCATCGAGCAAGAGCTGCAGTACTACGAGTCGACGATTACGGCGTACCGCTACTGATCCACTAATAGCGATCGTCGTGGGAGCGGCGGTCGCGGCCTTTGCGCTTTTCCTGCTCAAAGCTGCCTGTTCCTCCACCAAAGCCACTGGCCGCGAACGGGCTGCGCCGGTCCTTGCCGCTGCGACGATCCTTGTGATGAACAAACCTGCAATTGCATTCGAGCACATTGCAGTCGGGCAGGGGCAATCTTGGCGCCGCAGCAGACAGGAAGCGCATGCCCTCCATCTCCCGAGCCGCCATGCAGGCATTGCTTTCGAACTTGATGGAGACGGCGTGGTAGACCGTATTCTTTTGACTTACCGGAACAGACGGTTTTTCCTGGACCATGGAGGCCGCCTGGCGCCGTCGAATAAACAGCCAGATGAAAAGCAGCAGCAGTAGCAGCAGCAGTGTGACTGGCGTGTTCATGCGGTTCGCTCCCAATTACCGGTGTGTTGCCATACGCCACTTAACTGTAGCCGTCTTTGGTCGATTTCGCACGTATCCGGGCGCACTCGGTCGGTAATTGTCTCTATAATCCGTGGCAGGTTCGTTACCGGAGTGGCCGATGAGTCACGATGGCAAGCTGATGGAAATGCTGGCGGGCTATGCCGCGGCACATCAGAACCCGTTTAACGTTTTTGTGCACATGATTGGCATACCGACCATCATGTGCGGGGCACTGATCCCGGTTTCGTGGATCGCAACCGATATTGGCGGTGCCAGCATCAATCTTGCTCACGTGGCAATGATCGGCTTCTTCCTGTTTTACCTGACTCTCGACACGATATTTGCCGTCGTCTTTCTCGTGCTTGCATTGCTGATTGCGCAACTGGCGACGTATCTTGGAACCTTGCCGCGCGCGACAGCAGGAATGATTGCGGCGCTTGCGTTTTTCGGCGGTTTTGCTTTGCAGTTCGTCGGCCACGCCGTGGAGAAGGCGATGCCCGTCCTGGTCAAACACCCGATACAGGCGGGCCTGGCTGCGCCTTTTTTCGTTGTCGTCGAAATGTTCAAGATCGCCGGCCTCCGGGACGACCTCTTCAACGCGGTCCAGGCCCAGATAGAGCAACGCAGGACGCAGGAAGCCTAGTGCCGGCCAACGCGCTGCAGCGGCTGCTCGGCAAGGGTTTCTCGATTGCCGCCTGCGTCGGTCTCGTCATCGGTCTCGGGATACTTCGCACGCCCGGCGAGATCGCGACGACCGTCAATGAGCCCGTTCCTTACATGGCACTCTGGATCGCTTGCGGGCTTTTCGTCCTGCTGAGCCTCCTGGTCGTCGCAGAACTGATTGCCATGACGCCGCGGTCCGGGGGCATCTATGCGCTGGTCGCCCACGCCTATGGACCGTATCCGGGTTTCCTGATTGGCTGGACCGACTGGGTCGCCGCCTGCGCCTCGATGGCGCTCAAGGCCGTTGTCCTGCTCGAATATGTGGTGCTTCTCGAACCACGCCTGGCCCCGTACCAGACGGCTACAGCCGTCGCGATGTCGACGGGTTTCGCGTTACTCCAGCTGCGGGGCGTCAAGGTCGGTGCCGGCATCCAGCAGTTTGCCTCGACGGTGATGGGCCTGATTATGATTTCACTGGCTGTTGCCCTTTTTTACGGATTTTTTGCAAATGGCGGTCCGGTAGATGCTGCGCACGTCGCAGTTCCGCTCGGCGATCCCGGCTGGGCAGCGTATGGGCTGGTGGTCGCCGCCGTCGTTTTCACCTATGACGGCTGGTATGCAGCGAGCTACTTCAGCGGCGAGGTCAGGTCCGGTGGCCGAAGTGTTGCCATCGGCAGCCTGCAAGCAGCGTTGATCGTCATGGCGCTTTACGTCGCGCTGAACCTGGCGCTCATACTCAGCGTGCCTCTGGGTGCCCTCATTGGTCACGACCTCGCGCTCGCAGGGGCGCTCGATCTGGTCTACGGTGCGGGCGCGGGGACGGTTGTCATTTTCATGGCGATCTTCATCTTGCTGGCGCACCAGAACCTGCAGTACATGGTTGCGTCGCGTGTGCTCTTTTCACTCTCCGAGGACGGGCTCGGGACGCGGCGTGCTACGGGCGTCAACGAGAAGGGGACACCTGCAGGCGCCGTCATATTGACCTGGCTGCTGACGATATCGCTGATCATTGTCGGGCAATTCGAGTTGCTGCTGAGCCTCGTCACGATCTTTTTCATGGCTATGTACGTCGGGCTCGTCATCGGCGTGTTCAAGCTACGGCGCCAGGAGCCTGTAGCCGATCGGCCGTTTCGGGCCTGGGGTTTTCCCGCAACCGGAGTTATTTGCACGGTCGGCTGGACCGCAGTTGCCGTATTCGTTGCGATTACGAATCCCGACTCGACGCTGTATGGCGGGATTCTCACCGTTGTCTCGGTGCCGGTTTACCTGTTCCTGAAGCGGCACAGACGGCTCGGTGAGGTGTCGACCTGAGGGAACAAGCATGTTGAGACAGATCACAAATCTCGTTGTCATCGCCGCGATTGGCTTCGCTGCATACAGTCTATGGAACTGGCAATCCGAGTCGACAGGCGACGACGAGGCAATGCGCTACGCTGAAGTGTCGTGCATTGATGCGATCAGGAGTCGCTTCGACGTAGAGAACGTAAGGTCCAATTCGGTAAGGCCGAACGAAAAAGGGTATGTCGTTCGCGCATCGATGACGCTGCGCCGCGGCGATATCGCCAAAGCGACCTGCCTGACGAACCCCAACGGCACCGTCGAGGATGTGTTCGTCGAGGAGCGCTAGGCAAAGTCGAAAAAAAAGGCCTCGGCATGAGACCTTGTTTGGTGCCCAGGGGGAGACTTGAACTCCCACGACCTTACGGCCACTAGCACCTGAAGCTAGCGCGTCTACCAATTCCGCCACCTGGGCCCGTCCGAACCGCGTACAATCGCGGTTTCTCGCGAGGGAGCGCACTCTACTCAAAGCGGGTACAGGCTGTCAATCTGCCATGGCAAAACGGAAGAAGAAATCCTACAAACACCCCATTCCGAGCCGCAACGAACTTCTAGAGTTTCTTGAAAAATCTGGTAAGCCACAGAAAATTAAGAATATTCTTGAAGAGTTCGGGCTCAAGGGGCAGCGCATGCGTGCGCTACTCGAGGACCGCCTTGCCGGCATGGTCCGCGCCGGCCAGATCATTGAAAACCGTCGCGGCGAGTTCTGCCTCGTGGCCAAGCTCGACCTCGTTACCGGCATCGTCAGCGGTCACCGCGACGGATTCGGTTTCGTCGTGCGCGACGATGGCGGTGACGACATCTATCTCTCGGCGCGGGAGATGCGGCCGCTGTTCGACGGTGACCGCGTGGTTGTAAGGATCATCGGCCGCGACCGGCGCGGCAAGCCGGAAGGGGATCTCGTCGAAGTCATCGAACGCGGGATGCGTGAGGTTGCCGGGCAATTCATTCGCGAGCGTGGCATCGGCATCGTCATTCCCGACAACGCGAAGATCGCCCACAGAATCCTGATCGCCAAAGGCGAATCGGGTGGCGCTAAGCACGGGCAGATTGTCGTCGCCCGGATCCTCGATTACCCGACCCAGGTGGAGCAGGCGACCGGGCAGATCGTTCGCGTCATCGGCGAACCCGGTGCCAAAGGCATCTCGACCGATATCGCGATTCACTCGCACGGCATTCCAACGGACTGGCCGCGTGCGGTGCGCGACGAGGCCGGGAAGTACGGCAAGAGTGTCCCGGAAAGCGCGAAGCAGGGACGCGTCGATCTTCGCGGCATCGACCTGGTCACAATCGACGGCGCGGATGCACGTGATTTCGACGATGCCGTTTACTGCGAGCGGTCTGGCAAGGGCTGGCGTCTGCTCGTAGCGATCGCCGACGTTGCGCATTACGTCGAAGTTGGCTCGGCGCTCGACAAGCAGGCAACGGCGCGCGGCACATCGGTGTACTTTCCCGATCGCGTGGTGCCGATGCTTCCCGAGGTCCTTTCCAATGGATTGTGTTCGCTGAACCCCAGGGTCGATCGATTGTGCATGGTCTGTGATATGCGGGTCAGTGCCGACGGCAAGGTCACCCGGTCGACATTCGTCGAAGCAGTCATGAAATCGTCGGCGCGCCTCACCTACAGCCAGGTCGACGACTTCCTTTCAGGCCGGTCTGCGAACGACGTGCCGAAACGCGTGCAACCGATGCTGCGGGAGCTGCATGCCTTGTACAAAGCGTTCGCCCAGGTCCGCCTGCGGCGCGGTGCGATCGATCTCGATATCCCGGCTACGCGCTTCGAACTCGGCACAGACGGCTCGATCGCGGCGATACGGGTCGTGGAGAGAAATGACGCACACCGGCTGATCGAGGAGTGCATGATCGCGGCCAACGTCCAGGCCGCGAAATTCCTGCGCCGCCACCGGATACCGGGCCTGTATCGAGTGCATGCCAAACCGGACCCCGAGCGATTCGCCGAACTGCGCCTGTTTCTGCTGTCCCTGGGCCTCAAGGTGCCGCATCCAGAGCACGTCAAGCCCGATCAGTTCAATCGCCTGCTACAACAGGTCAAGGGCCGGCCCGACAGTGTCTCGATTGCCATGACCATGCTGCGGTCGCTGACGCATGCCGAATACACGCCCGAGAATATTGGCCATTTTGGCCTGTCACTCGATGCCTACGCCCACTTTACGTCGCCCATTCGCCGCTACCCGGACCTGCTGGTGCATCGCGCGATTCGCCACGTTATCCGCGGCGGCAAGCCGGGGCGATACACGTATAAGCCGGCTGATATGGAGCGCCTGGGAATGATCACATCCGCCCACGAAAGGCGCGCCGAGGAAGCAACGCGCGACGTCGAAACCTGGCTCAAGTGTGAGTACATGGAGAACAGGCTTGGCGAGGAATTTGACGGTGTCGTGACGGGCGTCACCAACTTCGGCTTGTTCGTCCAGATCAGCGAATTGCTCATCGATGGCCTGGTCCATGTCACGAGCCTGGCTAACGATTACTATCACTACGATCCCGGGGCGCAGCAACTCGTGGGCGAACGCTCGGGCATGACGTTCCGGCTGGGCGATGCGATGCGCGTCAAGGTGCAACGCGTCGATATGGAGACACGGAGGATAGACTTCGGGCTGGTAAAGGAACGATGAGCAAGTCCCGCTACGTCACTGGCCTCAGGGCCGTCGAGCAGCTGCTGGCGTCCCCGGGCGCCGAAGTGCGGCGCATCTATGCGGAATACCAGACCGCCAATCCCCGCGTAGAAGCTCTGATTGCCGACGCGAACGGGCGCGGTATCGAGGTTCAGGCGGCCAACCGGGCGAGGCTGGCGCAGATCAGTGGCGAATCGCGCCACCAGGGTGTCGTTGCCGAGGTATCGCGCACGACCGTGCTCGACGAAGCGGCGTTGCGGACTCTGGTCGAGGAGCGCTTGCAACAGGACGGCGGCAAGAAGTTGCTGTTGCTGTTGCTCGACGGCATCCAGGATCCGCACAACCTGGGTGCCTGCATGCGCACGGCGGATGCGGCTGGCGTTGATGCGGTCGTGGTCCCACGCCACAGGGCGGCAGGCCTCGGCCCCACCGTCAGCAAGGTCGCCTCAGGCGCGGCCGAGCACTTGCCCTACGCAAGTGTTGGCAACCTGTCGAGGGTCATGGGCTGGCTCAAGGATTACGGGGTTACCATCGTCGGCACAAGCGACAAGGCAGAAGGCTCGCTCTATGACACCGATTTCGACCGGCCCCTGGCCCTCGTCATGGGATGCGAAGAAACCGGGCTCGGCAAGCGTACCGGGGATCTCTGCGACGTGCTCGTCTGCCTGCCCATGCAGGGCGCTGTCTCGAGCCTGAATGTGTCGGTTGCGACCGGGATTTTTCTTTACGAAATCAACCGTCAACGCCTTGCGTCGGGGGCATCGGAAGGGTAGGATTCGCGTCCCTGCCTGATGGGGCGGGGCGGTGACAACACCGTAACCTCTTGCCACACCGGTTGCCGGGTGGCTGTAATCCGTGAGAGGAGACAATGAGACACTACGAAATCGTGTTTCTGGTCCACCCCGACCAGAGCGAGCAGGTACCTGCCATGGTAGAACGCTACCAGGGCATCGTTACCGACTCCGGCGGTGCGGTCCATCGCACCGAAGACTGGGGCCGGCGGCAGCTGGCGCACCCGATCCAAAAGGTCCACAAGGCGCATTACGTGCTGCTCAATGTCGAGTGCAGCAACAAAGCGCTGGATGAGATCAAAGGGGCCTTCCGTTTCAACGACGCCGTTTTACGCCACCTGGTCATTGCCAGGGACGAGGCCGTGACCGAAGCATCGCCGATGGCTGTTGCGGTTGCCGAAGAAAAGGCCAAGGAAAAAGAGGCCCAGCAGCGGCGCGAAGCCAAGGCTGCGGCGGAGGCCGCAATGCGCTCGGAAGAGACGGAAGAGCCCGCCGAGGACGCTCCGCCCGAGGCTGAAGAGGCTGCTGCCGGGGAGCCTAAAGCTGAAGAACCGGCTGCCGGGGAGCCCGAGGCTGAAGAGGCTGCTCCGGAACAGTCCGCCGCCGAAGAAGTCGCTGCGGAACCGTCAACTGACGATGCGGCCGAAGAGCCCGTCGAAAAGACCGCCTGAGGAGAAGCAAGATGAGTCGTCATTCACGCAGGCGCAAGTATTGCCGCTTCACGGCGGAAGGTATCAAGGAGATTGATTACAAGGATCTCAATCTCCTGAAGGCATACATCACGGAGACCGGCAAGATTGTGCCGAGTCGCATCACGGGCACGAAGTCGCACTATCAGCGGCAGCTCGCGACGGCGGTCAAGCGCGCGCGGTACCTGGCGTTGCTGCCTTACACCGATCGGCACTAGGTCGATCTGCAGGGAAGAATAGTGCAACCGCTGGCCGCGTGGCTGGTCGCCCGGCCACAAAACGCCGTCATCGCGCTGGCGGCAACTTTGTTGTTGCCGGTGCTGCAGATATTCAGCGGCATCTTCATGGTGTTGCTGGTACTGAAACAGGGCGTTCGGCTTGCGGTTGTCGAAGCGGCAATAGCCGCGGGGCTGCTCGCGGTCGTCTCGGTTGTGGCAGGAGCGCCCGTCGCGCAGGTTGCAATAGAAGCGCTGTCAACCTGGGGGCCGGCGATTGTGCTGGCGGCGGTGCTGGGCGCGACCCGGTCTCTGGCGCTGACGATGCAGGTGTCGGCGCTGATGGCCGCCGGAACAATATTGGGGATTCATGTCGTCGTAGACGACCTGATGGCCCTTTGGGAGCGGGAATTGACGTTTACGCTCGAATGGGCGCGAATGAACGGCCTCAACGAACAGGCGCAGGTTATCGAATCGAATCCGGCGCAAATGGCGCACGCGCTGACGGTGGCGTTCGTGTTGTGGGGCTGGACGAAGTTGGCGTTGTACCTGTTTCTGGGCTATCGCCTTGCGGCGATGGCGCCGGGCGGAATCGGTCGGTTTGGACGATTCTGTGACTTGAATTTTGGGCGCGTGATTGCATTGATCATGGCCATTGTGTCGCTGCTCGCTTTTGCGGTGGGCGCGCCATGGCTGCAGAGCCTCGCCGTCGTGCTGCTGGCAGTCTTCTGGTTACAGGGACTGGCCGTCGTCCACTGGATGTTTGTCGACGGCGAGTTACCACTATTTGTGGTGATTGCCGTTTATGTATTGCTGCCGTTTTTGCATGTGTTTCTGGTCATGGCCTTGGCGGTAGTCGGTTACACGGACGCGTGGTTTCGATATCGACGCCGCGTCGTGCCGAAAAACGAAGAGTAAGGAAAAGCAATGAACGTCATTTTGTTGGATAACGTCGAGAACCTCGGTTCGATTGGTGACCTCGTCAAGGTGAAGCCGGGTTATGGCCGCAACTTCCTGATTCCGCAGGGCAAGGCGGCGCTTGCAACTCCCGAGAACATCAAGGCGATGGAGGCACGCCGTGCCGAACTCGAAAAGGCTGCCGCCGAAGAACTGGCCGCTGCGAAGGTCCGGTTCGAGGCTGTAAACGGCACCGAGCTCGTCATTCCGGCCAATGCCGGCAGTGAGGACAAGTTGTTCGGTTCAATCGGCCCGCTCGACATCGTGGAAGCGCTTGGCGCCATCCAGATAGAGGTGGAGCGCAGTGAAGTCCGTATGCCCGAGGGTCCGATTCATGAACTTGGCGAGTACCAGATCGGTGTGCACCTGCACCCCGAGGTGAATGCCGAGATCCTGGTAAGGGTCGTTTCGACCGAGTAAGTGATGGCACACAGCCGGACAGGCTGTGATACCTTAGTTGCAGGGGAAATCCGGCCGGAGATCGTATGGTTCGAGCAGTAGGGGATGGCGTAACAGCTGCGAGCGCAGAGCAGCGACTTAAAGTGCCGCCACACTCGATCGAGACCGAGCAGTCGCTGCTCGGTGGGCTGATGCTCGACCACAAGTCCTGGGACAAGGTCGCTGATATCGTCTCTGCGGACGATTTCTATCGCAAGGACCACAGGCTGATTTTCTCGGCGATTGCGAGCCTGGCCGATGACGCCAATCCCTGTGACGTCGTCACCGTTTCCGAGTGCCTCGACAGTCACGGACAGCTCGAAGCAGCCGGCGGTCTCGAGTATCTCGCGTCGCTGGCCAACGAAACACCGGGCGCCGCCAACGCGCGTTCCTATGCCAGGATACTGCGCGAGCGTTCGATGTTGCGATCTCTAATCACGGCCGGCAACGAAATTTCCGGTGCCGCCTTTGCATCGGACGGTCGAACGGCCGCCGAGATCGTCGACGAGGCGGAGCGCCTCGTGTTCGAGATTGCCGAGTCGGGATCGCGCGGAAAATCCGGATTCAGGTCGCTCAAGGATATTCTCCCGGAGGCTGTCGATCGCATCGATATCCTGCATCAGTCCGACGGCGATATCACTGGCATCCCGAGCGGCTTTGTGGAATTCGACAAACTGACGGCCGGTTTGCAGGGTGGTGACCTGGTCATCGTCGCGGGACGCCCGTCAATGGGCAAGACCACGTTTGCAATCAATATCGCCGAGAATGCTGCGATCGGTGCAAAAATACCGACGGCTGTCTACTCGATGGAAATGCCGTCGCAGCAGCTTGCTTTTCGAATGATATCTTCGCTGGGGCGTGTCGACCAGACGCACCTGCGCACTGGCAGGTTCCCCGACGAGGACTGGTCGCGCATCAACACGGCCGTCCAGCTCATGACCGAAGCGCCGATCTTCATCGACGACACGGCAGGTCTCTCACCAACAGAGATTCGCGCACGCGCACGGCGCTTGCAGCGGGAGCACGGCCTCGGACTGATCGTGGTGGATTACCTGCAGCTCATGAGCGTCCCCGGTAGCAAGGAGAACCGCGCCACCGAGATTTCGGAAATATCACGCTCGCTCAAAGCGCTCGCCAAGGAGTTGTCGGTACCGATCATCGCGCTCTCGCAGCTCAATCGGGGCGTCGAGCAGCGCACCGACAAGCGGCCCGTCATGTCGGACCTGCGAGAGTCCGGCGCTATCGAGCAGGACGCCGATCTGATCATCTTCATTTACCGTGAAGAGGTATACAACCCGGACACACCGCGAAAGGGGATTGCCGATATCTCCATTGCCAAGCAGCGCAACGGCCCTATCGGCGACTTTCCGCTGACCTTCGTCGGGCGGTATACGAAGTTTGAAAACTGGGTCCCCGATTCGTACGCGGAAGAGGCGTATCCGTGACCTTTGGTTCACGGGCACTGATCAGGCTCGGCGCACTAAAAACCAACCTCACCGTTATCAGGAAGGCGGCGCCCGGAGCAAAAGTCATGGCCGTCATTAAGGCCAATGCCTATGGGCATGGGATGGACGCAGTTGCCCGCACCCTCGAAGATGCCGATGCCTTCGCTGTTGCGCGCTTGCCGGAGGCAGTGGCCCTGCATGAGTCTGGCATCGAACAACCCCTGGTGTTGCTTTCCGGCGTGCTCACGATGGAGGAGCTCTCCGAGGTTATAGCGCGTGGTTTCCAGATCGTCGTTCACTGCCCGGAGCAGGTCGACCTGCTCGAGTCGGTTACGGCGGGGCAGACAACCGTCTGGCTCAAGTTCGATACCGGCATGAATCGATTGGGTTTTGCGCCCGAAGCGGCCAGGACGCTGATCGACCGGCTGCAAGCCTGCCCGGCTGTGACGGAATTGCGACTCATGTCGCATCTCGCGAGTGCCGACGAGCTCGACAGTCCGGTTACCGAAGAGCAGTTCGCCCGGTTTCGCAACATCGTCGAAAATTTCGAGGGCGCAGTCAGCGTTGCCAACACGCCCGCGACATTGGGGTGGCCACTAATTGCGGACGCCAACGAATCGCTGGGATTCAAGGGCGATCACTGGATACGTCCCGGCCTGGCGCTTTTCGGGATCTCGCCATTCGATGGACGATGCGGAAGTGATCTTGGGCTGACACCCGTGATGCAGTTCGAGGCTCGGCTCATCGCTATCAAGCCGCTTGCCGAAGGTTCACGTGTTGGCTATCGGGGCCGTTACCGTGCCGAGTCGGAAACGACGCTGGGAATCATTTCAGCAGGATATGGGGATGGCTACACGCGGCATTTTCGCACCGGGACACCGGTACTCATTAACGGCCGCCGGGTGCCGCTGATCGGCAACGTCTCTATGGACATGATCGCCGTCGACCTTGGCGCAGCTGCGACAGACAGGGTTGGCGACATCGCGACGTTATGGGGTGACGGCCTGCCGGTCGAGGAGGTCGCGCCGTGGGCCGATGCGATTCCGTATGAACTCGTCTGCGGTGTCATGCATCGCGAGAACTCCGAGGTCGTCGACGCTTAGGAATCCGCCCAGCGTGCGTCCTTTACGTCGGTCACCCGACCACGCGAGCCGGGTATCTATCTCACTCATGGCTCCCTTCGGTCCGCTTTACTTCGCTCGATAGATACCCGCGCTCGCGGGTCTCGCAAACATTGCGACGAGCCATCGGCGGGCCTCGACGGAGAAGTCGTTAAACGGATGTTACGAGGCGAAGAACCCCATCTTGACGCCCGCCAGTTGAACCACATCGTTGTCGGTCAGCTTGCGCGCCTGTGCGCCGATCGGCTGCCCGTTGACCAGCGGGAAGTCGTCTTCCGTTCCCGATTCGACATGAACGATGTAGTAGCCCTCGGCGCGCCGCGTAATGGCGGCAACCTGCACGCCGGGGCGGCCAAGAGTCGTCAGCGCCTTGGTAAGTTCTAGTTCGCGGCCCGCAAACGCGCCGCTCAGTACCTGCAGCTTGGCGAGCGGCAGGGCGTTTGGCGCCGACGTCGGGTCGATGCCGGCTTGAGTTTCAGCATGAGTCTCGGCATGCGACGGCTCTTCTTCGGCGACTGTCTCGCCCAAAGAAGGCGCCTTCGGCTTTTCGTCGAGCGGCTCGAGTTCTTCAGCATTGAGCTTGACGCCTGCTGCCGCAGCATCTTCCATCGGCGATTCCGGCCCCTCCATTGCCGCCACAGCTTCGTCGGCAGCTTTTTCCGCCGCGGCAAGTTGCTCGGCGTTTTGCTGGCCGGCGGGAATGACCATCGTCTTTTCGAATTCGTCTTGCTCGGTCTGGGGTTCCTGCTGGTCGGAGAATCGCAGCTGGTGATGGCCGATCGTAATGACGTCACCGTGCTGCAGAGCATGCTTTTTGATCAGCTTGCCATTGACATAGGTGCCATTGGTGCTGTTCAGGTCCTCGAGAAACGAGTCGTTGAGAATATTGATAATCAGCGAATGATGACCACTCACGGCCGGGTTATCGATGCGCACATCGTTATCCGGGAGGCGCCCAATTGTGTAGCGCTCCTTCGTCATGTTGTATTCAGCCAGAACCTGGTTGTCCAGACTAAGAATTAACCGTGCCATGTCACCGTTCTCAGTGAGACCAAATCAAAAACAGGGTGTCTGTCGACGCAGGAAAGGCGGGCTGCGGTGCAGCCGTCTCGCTCCAGTAACTGACAATCTCCAAACCCCTGCACCCTTACGTGCGGAACATGCGGGCAAGCTTTGCGAAGATACCCTTCTTCGCAGCGAACGGCGCGATGACCTGTGCTAGCTGGACCGAAACGTTGTCACGTCCGCCGTGGTCATTTGCCAATTCAATCAATTGCTTACCAACGATATCAAGACTAGCATCAAAACTGCTGATAGTTAAGTGAATTTCTTCATCTTCCACCATATCGGGCAGACCATCCGAACACAGCAGGTAGACGTCCTCCGGCAGCACCTCGTACTCGTGCACCTCGACCTCGACAGTCGGTTCCACGCCGAGTGCCCGGGTCACATAATTCCGATTGGTCGAGCGTTGAGCCTCTTCCGCCGAATAGAACCCGCGATCCACGAGTTCCTGCAGCAGCGAGTGATCAAGGGTCAGTTGATCGAACTGGCCGCCGCGCAGACGGTAGGCCCGGGAATCTCCGACGTGGGCGATCGACACCTTGTTGTCGTAGAACATGCAGGCAACGATTGTGGTTCCCATACCCTCGCAGTGCGTCTGGCTCTGTGCCGTCTGGAAAATGATCTTGTTGGCCCGGTATACCGCGTCCCTGAGCACAATTGACTGGCGCATCAGGCCGCTGTGCGGATCGATTTCGTCCCGGTTCTCGCGGCCAGCGCCTTCGGTCGCAAGTTCAGAGACGATCTGCACCGCGATACCGCTGGCCACTTCGCCGGCGTTGTAACCGCCCATTCCGTCGGCGAGCACCATCAGGCCGATGTCAGGATCGGACCCAATGGCATCTTCGTTGTGATCGCGGACCCGGCCGGTGTCCGTGATTTCAGCGAATTCAATTTTTCCGCGGAGGTTCATTCTGGTGCGTACCGTTTCTCGTTCTCAGGCCTAGGAAAAACGCGCACAATTGCGCAACGCGATCGCCATCTCGGCGCCGCATGAGAACCTATCTTTGGGTTTCTTGGCAAGAGCTTTGGCCAGAACCGTATCAATCGTCTGCGGAATTCCGGCTCGTCGTTTCGATATCGGCGCCGGATCTTCCGAAGTAATCTTCGTCATCAGCACCGCGATATTCGTCGCATGAAAAGGCACTTCTCCTGCCAATAGCTCGTACAGGGTAACACCAAGCGAAAACAAGTCCGAGTGCCCCGTGAGGTCGTCCGCGTTGAGCTGTTCCGGCGACATGTACATGGGTGTACCGAGCACGATACCGGTCTTGGTGGCGTTACCATCGGTCAGCCGGGCGACACCGAAGTCCGTGATCTTCAGAGAGCCTTCCTTGGGGTTGTACAGCAGGTTCGCAGGCTTGATGTCGCGATGGATGACACCCTGGTTGTGGGCGTAGTCGAGCGCTTCGGCGGTCTGGGCACAGAGTTCGAGAGCACGTTTCGGCGCGAGCAGCTTTTTCGGGTCCGTAAACTTCTTCAGCGGAATTCCGGGAATGAACTCCATCGCGATGTAAGCAAGGCCCTTGTCCTCGCCGGCATCGAAGACCGTGATGATATTTGGATGCGCCAGTCGTCCTGCAGATTCGGCTTCCCGATAGAAGCGCAGCCGCGCTTCCTTCAGTTCCTCATCCTCGAATTCTTTCTCGATCGGGATAGCCTTCAGCGCCACCGGCCGATTGATTCGTGGATCTTTGGCGAGGTATACGGCGCCCATTGCACCGCGTCCGATACGGCGCTCGATGACGTACCGTCCCAGGCGTTGCGGTCCAGCGCTTGCCTCGTGCTTGCCGGGCAGACCCGAGCCCTGCGCACCATGCGTGCGCTTCATCCACTCGAGGACGGCCTCCGCGCGCTCCGGCTTGGCTTGTTCTTCGAAGGCCAGGGAGAGCTTGTACATGATATTTGCGACTGTCTCGGACGGCGGACAACGGCGGAATTCAGCGAACGCGGGTTCAAGGCGTCCTGCCGCCAGGAAATCGCTGCCGCGCTTGAAGGCATCCTGGACTTCCTTCTTTTCGTCACCGACGAGCCAGAAACTCAGTATTGCGACGCCGGCGAAGATAAGCAGCGGTCGACCGAGATCGATGCGAGCGTGCAGCACGTATAGCATCAACGTCTCGATGAGCAGCAGAATAACGATTCCCACTCCCGCCATGACCGCGATGTCCTTGCGTGATCGGTCCGGCAGGAACAACACTGCGATGATGGCCAGCAGTGCAGGGGCAAGCCACTCCATCGCTTTGACCCACGCAGGTGCAATGATCATCCGGTCCTGTTCGACACTTGCGAGCGAGGCCGCTACGATTTCGGAAGTGGTTACGAACTGGCGCGACGGCAACATCGCAACCGCTCCAACGAGTGCGGGTGATGCGTCAACGAATACGGTTGCGCCGACCAATGGTGACTTGTCCGAGACCGGATCGAGCAGATCGTCGACATCTACTCGCGGCAACTCCGGGTAGTTCGACAGGTAGATCGCGTTTTCGCTGCCCGACATACCTTGATGTGAACTTGCGTCGTCACTATCGAAGGCTACAGCCAGTGGCAATGACGGTGACATGACGCCGTTATTCAGTTGCCACAATGCCGATCGCCTGAGAATGCCATCGCTGTCCGGGTTGATCTCGACGAAGCCATGACGCGCTGCGAGGTCGGCAAGGCGATTGTGAGTCGGTACGTAGATCGGCAGCGTCGCGTTGAGGGCCGCAGCCCAGGCGGGCAGATCCTGATGGTCGGGTATCTCCGGGGGCTGAGTTATGACGATGCGTCTCGCGCCCGCAGCTGCCAGTACTTCGACAATCCTGCCATATTTCGCAGTGGTCTCGTCGTTGGTCGAATCGGCAGCATCGATGCTCACGATGACCGCGTTCTCGAGGGGCTTGTTCGGCAAGTGACCCGCAAGCTGGTCGTACAGGATGCGGTCTGCCGCAACGAACCACTGCGCAAGGGGGCCGTATACGAGCAGCAGCAGCACGCTGACGAAACTCAGCGCGATTGCACGGTTACGTTTTTGTTTTTGCTGCGATTTCAACGCGGTCAATATCCTTTTCGAGGCCGCAAGTATAGGAAAACGCAGCGATTAGTTATGAGATAGGGTTGGCATTTTTTTATGTAACAACCAACGCTGGAAGCGGTGCTACCATTGGCCTCCAGACCTGGCCGACAGGGCACGGAGCCGCGCGAAACTCCGTCGTTGCGGCCGCTTGCACAAAAATACGTTTAAAATCAACAGTATAGCGATGGCCAAGCCCAAAACTGCTTACGTTTGCTCGGAGTGCGGTGCCCACAGCGTCAAATGGGCCGGTCAGTGCCCGGAATGCACTGCCTGGAACACGCTGGCCGAGGTCCGATTTGCTGCCTCGAAGGTCCCGGCTGAAGGGGCGCCGGTTGCCTCGGGCATCGATATGCTTCCCGATGACCTCGAGCGCCGGCACGTAACGGGATTCGCTGAATTCGACCGCGTTTTGGGAGGAGGGCTTGTGCCCGGCGCCGTAACCCTTCTCGGTGGCGATCCCGGGGTCGGCAAGTCAACATTGCTGCAACAGATTGCGGCGAACCTCGCCGCTGATCTCAAGGTGCTGTACGCCACCGGGGAAGAATCGTTGCGGCAGGTGGGCCAGCGGGCGCAGCGGCTCGGATTGGCGCCGGACGAACTCAAATTACTGGCTGATACGTCGCTCGACAATGTGCTGGAGCAGGCGCGGACGGTTTCCGCCAGCGTCGTCGTGGTCGACTCGATACAGACCATGGCCAGCCTGGAATTGCCGTCTGCGCCGGGATCCGTAGCCCAGCTGCGCGAGTGCGTCGGCCGCATCGTGCAATTCGCCAAGCAGAACGAAGTCTCGGTCTTCATCATCGGGCATGTGACCAAGGAAGGGGCGATCGCAGGTCCGCGCGTCGTCGAGCATATGGTCGACACGGTGCTCTATTTCGAAAGTGATCCGGCCAGCCGATACACCTTGATTCGGTCAGTGAAGAATCGGTTTGGCGCGAGCGGGGAGATGGGCGTGTTTGCGATGACGGGAGAGGGCTTTCGCCAGGTGCGCAATCCGTCAGCGATTTTTTTGTCGCGGGAATCGGCCGCAGAGCCGGGAAGCATCGTCTCCGTTGCCTGGGAAGGCAGCCGCCCTTTGCTTGTTGAAATACAGGCCCTTGTCGCCGACGGTGCCACCTCCTATCCCAAGCGTCTCGCGACAGGCATCGACCAGAATCGTCTCGCTTTATTGCTGGCCGTCCTGCAACGGCACGGCGATATTGCGCTCGGCCCCGAGGACGTTTTCGTCAACGTGGTTGGGGGGCTGCGCATCGGTGAAACGGCGGTAGATCTGCCGGCGCTGCTGGCGATCGTGTCGAGCTTTCGTGACCGGCACTGTGCGGAAGGGCTCGTCAGCTTCGGAGAGGTTGGACTGGCCGGCGAGATACGGCCGGTGCGATTCGGCGAGGAACGCGTTGCGGCCGCCGCCAAGCAAGGGTTTACGCGCGCACTGGTGCCGGCGGCCAACGTTCCCAGGAAAGCACCCGAGGGTATCGAGATCGTGCCGATCAGGCGCGTCCGGCAAGCGATAGAGGAGGCGTTCTAGCCTTCTATGGCCGCGGGTTCGGGAAGCCGGAGCCCTATGCGAACCGTCCGAATGCGCGTGTCATCGGACTCGACGATTTCTATCGGGTAGCCGCTTATTTTCAGGCACGTTCGCGGCGCGGGAATCGTTTCGAGCCGCTCCACGATGAGCCCATTGATTGTCTTCGGCCCGTCGGTCGGCAGTTGCCAGTTTTGCGAGCGGTTGAGCTCACGGATGTTGGCCGATGCATCGACCAGCCAGGCATTGGCGCTCTCCCTGATGACGTCTTCATCATCGCCCGGGCCGGTCGTGAATTCACCCACGATCTCTTCGAGAATATCCTCGAGCGTCACAATCCCCTGGATGTCGCCGTACTCGTCGACAACGAACGCAATCCGCTGACGCCGACGCTGGAATTGAACGAGCTGGTTACTGAGCGACGTACCCTCGGGCACAAAGTAGGGCTCGTCGAGAACTCTCATCAACGCGTCATGGTCGATCGTTTGCGTCGCGATATTCGCCAGTTTTCTGAGGTGCAGGATGCCGATGATGTTGTCGATATTGTCGCGGTAGACGGGTAGACGTGTGTGTTCGCTCTGGCTGATTATGCGTTGAACTTCCTCGTCGCCGTCATCGAGATCGATGCCCACGATTTCGTTGTGCGGCACCATGACGTCGTCGACGGTGACCTTTTCGAGATCGAGGATACTGATGAGCATCTCGCGATAGCGATTCGATATGCGGCTGCCTGCCTCATATACGAGCGTGCGCAACTCTTCTCGTGTCAGAGCCTGGAGTTCGGTACCGCCCTGGCGGACTCCGACGAGGAAAAGCACGCCATTCGATGCGGCATTGGTCAACCAGACAATCGGATACGTGATCTTGAGCAGAGGGTAATAGACGAACGAGGCCGGAAAGGCGAGTTTTTCAGGATGCAGTGCGGCCAGCGTTTTTGGCGCGGCCTCGGAGAAAATCAGCACGACCAGGGTCAGCAGCAACGTGCCGAGCGCAACCGCCGGTTCGCCGCCGAGTTTCAGCGCAATGATCGCTACGAGTGAAGCGGCCGAGAAATTGACGAGATTGTTGCCGAGGAGAATCAGGCCGATCAGCCGATCCGGGCGCTGCAAGAGACTCTCGGCGAGCATGGCGCCGCGATGGCCTTCACGCGCCTTGTGGCGCAGCTGGTAGCGATTCAGGCTCATTAATGCTGTTTCCGAGCCCGAGAAGAAGGCCGAAAGTACCAGTAATGTGGCGAGCAGTCCGAACAGGGCTGCTAGGGGAACGTCATCGCCCAAAGAAAGGCTACCTCCGGTAACGCAATACGGGTCCAGTTCAGCAGGACCGATTCAGGCTGTCAAGAAACCAGGTCTCAACCCCAGCTGCGGTTCAGCAACTCCTCGAGAACGAAGCGGGCGCCGAAGTAGGCGAGGCACAAAAACGCGAAACCCCAGAGATAGAGATAAACGGCGCGCCTGCCACGCCAACCGGCAAACAGGCGCCCCGCAATGAGAATGCCGAATAGCGAGAGGGCAAGCAGCGAAAACGCGGTCTTGTGAACGAGATGCTGCGCGAACAGGTTTTCAACGAACGCGAAACCGGAAAGCACTGCGATCAGCAGGACCAGGAACCCGGCCGTAGTCACGGTGAATAGCATCTTCTCGGTCGTTTCGAGCGGCGCAAACAGCTGATTGCCCGATGAAAGCTTGCCTGCTTTCAGGCGCCGGTCCTGGACCAGCGCGTAAACGGCGACAATGGCGCCAACGGTCAACAGGCCGTAGGCGAACATCGCGATCAATATGTGCGCCTGGAGCTGCCACGAGAGACCGGACGCAGCTGTGACATCGGGCTGGGATTCGAACGGTATGGCTGCGATTGCGGCGAGCAGGAGCAGGCCCGCGGTCATGCCCCTGAGCGCCGGGTTGATCGCGCCGATCAGCCCGATGAGCGCGAGCTGCAGGCCGATCAGGGAAACGGCTCCGGCGAGCGACACGCTGAGGCCGTGGGCCTGGCGGATTTCGACAAACAGGGTCTGCCCGTGGAGCAGGAGCCCCGCCGCCGCTAGGCCCACCGCAAGTATGAGCAATAGCCTTGCCCGAGCGCTGAATTTGGGCAATCGGGAAAGCGCAAAAGCTACGGCTGACAAGAGATACAGCAAGAGAATTGTGATTTGAAACACAGAAACCGACCGGGGCTTTTTCTAACGTTTCGTTGGATGAATCTTCCCACAGGGCGATGTTCAATAGAACCCCAACGGCATGCGTATTCGAATTCTTGGTTGTAGCGGCGGCATCGGCGCGGGTTCGCGCACGTCGGCATTGCTTGTCGACGACGATGTTCTGATCGATGCCGGCACCGGCATCGGCGACCTGTCGCTCGAAGAGATCGACTCGATTCGCCACGTTTTCCTGACTCATGCGCATCTCGATCACGTGGCCGGACTTCCCATGCTTGTCGACTGCGTCTTCGACGAAAACTTCGATAAACCCCTTACCGTCTACGCACGTGAAGAAACACTGCGGGCCATTCAGGATCATCTGTTCAATGACGTGATCTGGCCGGATTTTTCGAAATTGCCCTCGGCGGCGAACCCGATGTTGCGCTATCAAGTCTGCAGTCCGGGGGACACGATCACGATCGATCACCGGAGCTTCTATGCGGTCGACGTCATGCACACGGTCCCGACGCTGGGCTACACCGTGCAGAATTCGGGTGGCGTCTTCGCGGTGAGCGGCGACACGAAGACAAACGAGACACTTTGGCCTGTTCTTAATGCCTGTGACGATCTCAAAGTCCTCGTCATCGAGGTCTCGTTCCCGGACGAGATGGAAGCACTCGCCAACGATGCGGGTCACTACTGCCCGAAGACGCTCGCCAAGGACCTCGAGCGTCTGGAGCACGATCCCGAGATCTGGCTGACAGGCATGAAGCCGGGCGAAGAGCAGCGCATCCTGAAGCAGGTCATCAAGGCGGCACCTGGAAAGCATATCCAGATGCTATCCCGTGGCACTGTTCTGACTGTTTGATTTCAAACATTTAGAAGCTATTTCTCAAGCAATTTCAGCAAAATCCACGACGTGGAGGATGCTATTTGCGAAACTTAAAGCGGTTTCAATGAAGTGCTCCCGCAGAATCGCGGAGCGGGCGCTCCTTGCAATAGCGGCCGGTCAAGCCGGCAGTTCTGATAAGTTCTGAGAGACTGCTTTCGGCCAAAAGCGGAGAATCAAAACTCTGAAATTCACGAACGCGATGGCACTCTGTGGCAAGTTGATGACTGCAGAAGCCCCATTTTTCAGTTGACGCTTGTTATCAGGTATTCAATCACGCCTCCAACGATCCAGACCGCCGGAGGGAAGAAGACAAAAAACGTGAATCGAACAAGGAATGGCAATGGAACCGGCCATATCTTGGCCTTTTCTACAACAGTCTGATAGGCGACTAGGTCTGCCAGTTCCTTTTCACGTCCTGCGGTTGTGCTTGCCAGCAATGCGTCCATTTTAATGCTGATGTTTGCGAGTTCCGTTCGTTTCAGTTCCTTGATTCGTGTGCGAATGCCTTTGGTGGGAACCATGACGAGATAAACCGAAGCAATCCCAAGCAACAAAAGAATTGGAACAACAATGGCGAGGTGATATCGAAGGCCCATGACCAGGTAGACAATGGGAATAATCGAAAGCCCCCCTACCATAATCAGCATGTTATTCAGACCGGCGAAAAAAAATGGCGCCAATTCTTCTGCCCGTAACAGATTGATATGCGTGTACCTTCGGCCGAGTAGTGAAAAGAGTCTTGCATTCTTAGCAAAAAGATAAATCGCCTGAAACAGCACGATCCACACTAACGCCTGATACATCGTCGCCCAGGAATCCCAAACACTCATTGGTTTCCCACGCAATATCAGCTCAGAGACAAACCGCCACCCCTGTAAATAGTTGACCAGCAGCGCGAACGGCACGCCAGCCAAAGCGATCCAGAAAAGAGGCACCGATCCTTCGGCAAGCAGGAAGTGTCGAATCTTCAAGTAAGCCGTTTCGCTCACACGGAGGCAATGCCTTACGTTATCGAGATAGGTCTGCGACTTTCGCAAAACAAAGTTCACGACAGAAATTGTATAAGCAAGGGCCAACGCATTACCGAGTGCGTATCCTGAGCCACTGTATGCTGAGAGACTGAGAAAATGAAACTGATACTCCGCATGAAGCCATCGATCGGTCAGATAGAAGATCGGTGCAACCAAGAAGAAAAGTGTTATCGGACCCAGCTTCGTTCTTTGCGATATTCGAATAAACCAGACCGGTTTATCCTGGGCAGCCATAATTTGTGAGAGCGGGGCAATGTCCACCATCTCAGTATCGGCGCATTCAGTTGGCGGCATGTCTGAATAAGCATCGAGGGTTTCCCCCCCAGGATGGACATTACTCAGTGCACTCAGAAGCAAGTCCGTAAACTGATTGTCGGGAAGATCATACTTAAGGATTGCCTGGCGGTCGCTCAGAGTAAGGAGCAAACCGGGCGGGATAATTGTGCTTTCCAAGTGAACCACGAGTGTTTGTTTCTCGTGATCAACAGCAAAATTCGCTTCTTGAGCACAGTACTTCGATTCCGCAGAGTGAGGACTCAGAAAATAGAGAAACACCTCGCATTTGAGGATGCGATTTGCGATCTCGTCCCTCCAGACTGAACCAGGGTGAATTCCGTCGTCGTACCAGACGTTGAAACCATTACTGCGAAGCATCTTCATCACGCGAAAAACTGCTTCAGAGTCCTCGTGGGCATAGCTGACGAAGATGAAAGGCTCTTCGCCCTGATAGGCCTGGAATGGTTTTGGCATGACCTATATGACGACCTTATGAGAATAATGTGAAAGCGCAGTGCCCGCTCTGGGTCATTAGCGGTCCTTCCCACCTATTTTAGTTGAATGTCCAGTTTCAGGGGTAAAGCGGACATTGTCTCGTCAAATATAAAGCACGCCTCGGCCCCTTCGCTGCGGTTATGATGGCTCCAGTCCACACGAAGCTCCACAGAATCGGAACGCGCAATCGTAAACACCGTCTCGATGAATCGTAAGCAAGGCCTGGTGGCAGTCATCGCGTCGATGGTTGTCGTTAACCTGGTCTACGGGCTGACTTTGCCGCTCTTGTCTTTGGTGCTCGACTCGCAGGGCATCAGCAAGACAATCATCGGCCTGAGTGTCGTTGCCCAGGCCAGCGCCGGTGTCCTGCTCGCACCGATCTTGCCGCGGCTAATATTGAGAACTGGCGCTGCGCGCGCGATGCGCCAGTCAACGTTACTCGCTGCGGGGACATTAGTTGCATTGGGCTTGTTTCAAGATGTCTACGCCTGGTTCCCGTTGCGTTTCCTGCTCGGTGCGGCAGCGGCCATGTTGTGGTCGGCGAGCGAGGCTATTATCAACGAACTCGCGGATGACGACTGGCGCGGCAGAATCATCGGCATCTACGGATCGGCGGGTGCGGCCGGGTTCGCCTTAGGTCCGCTGATATTGTTGATAACGGGAACAGAGGGGCTGCTGCCTTTTCTGATAACCGCCCTGATCGTCGTCGCGGCCAGCGTGCCGTTGTTTTTGCTCAGGAATGACACCCACGCCGATACTGACAAGGGGCAGGTGAGCTTGCGGCGGATATTCTGGGTCGTTCCACAGATAATGATCCTCAACCTGGTCTATGCGGCTGCGGTCGAGGCGTTCATTACCTTTTTCCCGCTATTCGGCATTCACATTGGTCTCGGAGAGGCACGTAGCCTGTCATTATTGACAACGTTTGCTCTGGGCGGCGTGGTGCTGCAATTGCCACTGGGCTGGCTCGCAGATCATATGCACCGATACGGATTGCTCCTGATATGCCTTGTCATGACAATCGTCGGTTTCATGTTTCTCCCGCAGGTCGTGTCGAGCAATATTGGGGGTCCTGTGTACGTGTTCGCGTTGGGCGGGGTGGAAGGAATGATCTACGCGCTTGGCGTGATTTTGCTCGGGCAGACATTTCGCGGTGTCGAGCTGGCGGCTGCAAGTGTCTTGTTTACAGGAATGTGGGGTGCAGGAATGATGGTTGGCCCGGTGCTAATCGGGGCAGGGATGGACTATTTCGGCAACGATTCGCTGCCACAACTGCTCGCGGCGATTTACGCGATTTACCTTCCAGTGTTCTTTCTGGCCAGGCGATGAAACGCGGCAAACTCACAGAAGGCGTGCTCCGGCAATTCATGTAGAATCCGCGCCATGTTCGAAAATCTGACTGGCCGGCTGTCGGAAGCGGCGCGCGCACTGAGCGGCAAGGGGCGCCTCACCGAAAGCAACATCAAGGACACGCTGCGGCAGGTCCGCCTCGCCTTGCTCGAGGCAGACGTTGCGCTGCCCGTCGTCAAGACGTTTATCGAGCGCATCCGCGAAAAGGCTCTCGGCGAGGAAGTCAGCAAGAGCCTGACCCCGGGGCAGGAACTCGTAAAGATTATTCATGCCGAGCTCGTGCACCTGCTCGGCGACGACTTCGCGCCGATCAACTTCCGGGCCCAGCCACCCGTTGTTGTGTTGCTGGCGGGTTTACAGGGTGCGGGCAAGACGACGACGGCGGCAAAGCTGGCCAAGCGGCTGATGGACAAGGACAAGAAGCGGGTCATGCTGGTTAGCGTCGACGTCTACCGTCCCGCGGCGATTCTGCAGTTGCAAACGTTGGCCGATGAAATCGGGGCGCTGCATTGTCGATCGAGCGAAAACGAGAAGCCGACGGATATTGTCGACAAGGCGCTTGACGAGGCCCGCCGCTCTGCGGCCGACGTGCTGATCGTCGACACGGCGGGACGACTGCATATCGACGACGAGATGATGTCGGAGGTGGCCGAAGTCCATGCCGCGTCGGGAGCGATTGAGACCCTGTTCATTGTCGACAGCATGGCGGGCCAGGACGCAGTGAACGCTGCGACTGCATTCGATCAGGCCCTGCCGTTGACTGGCGTCGTGCTGACCAAGGCTGACGGTGACGCCAAGGGCGGTGTCGCCTTGTCCGTTCGCGAGGTCACGGGCAAGCCGATCCGCTTCATGGGTGTCGGCGAGAAGGTCGATGCACTCGAGGCATTTCATCCCGACCGCATGGCGTCAAGAATCCTCGGTATGGGCGATGTCCTGACGCTGGTCGAGGAGATCGAGGAGAAGGTCAGCAAGGAAAAAACCGAGAAGCTGGCCAGGAAGCTCAAGAAAGGGCGGGGATTCGACCTGTCGGATCTCAAGGACCAGCTCGAGCAGATGATGAACATGGGTGGCATGGCGGCCATGCTCGACAAGCTGCCCATGCCCGGAAACGTCAATCCGGCCGCTCTGCAGGACCAGGCGAACGAACAACAGATGCGGCGCCAGGTTGCGATCATCAACTCCATGACCCCCGGCGAGCGACAGTTTCCCAAGACGATCAACGGGTCACGGAAAAAGCGCATTGCCGCCGGGGCCGGATTGCAGATCCAGGACGTCAATCGGCTGCTCAAGCAGTTCACCCAGATGGAAAAAATGATGCGCAAAATGTCCCGCGGCGGCATGAAAAAGATGATGCGTGGCATGCCTCGTGGCGGTATGCCCCCGGGAGTGCGCTAAATCCCTGAAAATTAGGGGATTATTCGTGGCGAAAACGGCTTCACATTTGGCTTGAAACCGGTACAATGCGCAACCTGTTCGGGCAGGGCCCCGAGGGGTTCGTATCCCCCGCGGCTTTTCTGCCTTTTTTGCATTTTGAATTTTGCATTTTTGTTGGAAAAACAATGGTTAGCATTCGTCTTTCGCGCGCTGGCGCGAAGAAACGCCCCTTTTATCACGTGGTGGTCACCGACAGCCGCAATCGTCGGGACGGCCGGTACCTGGAGCGGATTGGATTTTTTAATCCGGTCGGCAAGTCGCATGAAGAGAATCTGCGCATCGATCTGGACCGCATCGACTACTGGATCGGCCAGGGCGCGCAGCCGTCCGATCGCGTTGCCTCGCTGTTGAAAAAGCACCGCAAGGCGCAGGCCGCCAACTGAATGCGGAACTGCAACAGCCCGTCATACTGGGCCGGATATCGGGCCTCTATGGGGTAAAGGGCTGGGTCAAGGTTTTCTCGTACACCCAGCCGCGCGAAGCGATCCTTGATTACGATCGCTGGTATTTGAACAAGAAAGGAGATTGGCAAGCCACAGCTGTCAGCGAGGGCAAGCGCCACGGCAAAGCCGTCATCGCCCATATCGAGGGCGTCGATGATCGGGACGAGGCCGCGCAGCTTGTCGATTGCGAGATCGCTGTTGCCAGAGAGGCGATGCCCGCTGCCGGGGACGGCAGTTATTACTGGGCGGACCTCGAGGGCTTGCGGGTCGTTCATCGCGACGGAACCGAACTCGGACACGTCGCGTACCTGATGGAAACCGGCGCCAATGATGTGCTGGTGATACAGGGTGAAAAGGAGCGCTTGATTCCGTTCATCCTCGACAAGGTGGTTCTCGGCGTTGATCTTGACGAAGGTGTCATCAATGTCGACTGGGAGTGGGACTGACGTCATGCAGATTGCCGTTGTCAGCCTTTTCCCGGAATTGGTCGGCCAGGTCGTTGAATATGGCGTCGTGGGTCGCGCGGTCGAGCGAAAACTGTTGTCGCTCGATTGCGAGAACCCCCGGGATTTTGCCGAGGACGTGCATCGCACGGTCGACGACCGGCCCTACGGCGGTGGTCCGGGCATGGTTCTGAAGTACGAGCCGACGGCCACGGCCATACGGGAGGCAAAACAGGGTATGCCCGATGGCTGCCCGGTAATTTGCCTGTCGCCGGCGGGCAAGGTGTTCGACCAGCACGAGGCACAACGCCTCGCCAGCCTGCAGGGTTTTGTCCTGCTGGCGGGCCGCTACGAAGGAATCGACGAGCGGTTGATCGAGAACGAGGTGGATGAGGAGTTGTCGCTGGGCGACTTCGTCTTGTCCGGCGGCGAGATTGCGGCTATGGCCGTTATCGACGCCGTGACGCGGTTGTTGCCGGGCGTGCTCGGCGACGAGGAATCGGCGGTCCAGGATTCGTTTATGAACGGGCTGCTGGATTACCCGCACTACACGCGGCCGGAAATTATTGATGGCCAGCGTGTGCCGGCGGTGCTGTTGTCGGGCGACCACGCCCGCATCGCGCGCTGGCGTTACAAGCAGGCCCTCGGCCGGAGCTATATGCGGCGGCCGGACCTGCTGAAGAGGCTGAATTTGGACAAGGAGCAACAGCAGTTGCTCGACGAGTTTTTGAAAGAACAGGGGCCGAACTGACGGGCGCCCGGGAATAGAGACATGAGCAAGATTATCGACGCTATCGAACAGGAACAGATGAGCAAGGAGATCCCCGAGTTTTCGCCGGGAGATTCGGTCATCGTCCAGGTCAAGGTAAAGGAAGGCAGTCGTGAACGCCTGCAGGCATTCGAAGGCGTGGTGATTGCGAAGCGGAACCGCGGTCTCAATTCTTCATTCACGGTCCGCAAGATCTCGCACGGCGAGGGCGTGGAGCGTGTGTTCCAGACCTACAGCCCGATTGTCGATTCGATCAAGGTCAAGCGTCGCGGCGACGTGCGCCGGGCCAAGCTGTACTACCTGCGCGGTCGCACCGGCAAAGCTGCCCGCATCAAGGAAAAGATCTAGCGCGTCACAGGTCGCGGGCCTCGAGTATGGGATACTTGGCCTGAACTATCGCTTCGGGGGCAGGTCTTTCGTGGCATGAGGCCTAATCTGCGCAGACCACAGGTTTTGACTCTTCTGGTCCTTTTGACGGGACTGGCGACGGGCGGTTGCGCGTCTCTCATGTCAAATGCCGCGAGCGGTCTCGCCGACAGCTTGTCCAGCGGCATTTTGAACAATGACGACCCGGAAACGGTTCGGGCCGGCATGCCGTCCTACATGATCATGATGGACGGATTCGTACACGATAATCCCGGAGATCCCGCCATGCTCGGGGCTGCGGCGAATCTTTACGCCTCGTTCGGAGCGGTTTTTGTCGATGACCCGGCCAGGGCGTCGAGAATCACGGCCCGGGGCCGGGACTACGCGTTGCGCGGAATCTGTATCAGCTATGTTGCTGCCTGTGATTGGCGCAAGCTGACTTACGACGAGTTCGTGGCGACGCTGGATGGCCTCGATGCCCGGCACGCAGATGCGGCGTACCTGTATGGATTTGCCACCCTTGCTTTTTTGCGGGCACACAGCTCGGACTGGAATTCGCTCGCTGAACTGCCGCAAGCCGAAGCCCTGGTCAAGCGTTACCTGGACATCACAGGCGAAGCGGCGAAAAGCTCGGCGCATATGTATCTGGGCATCCTGTTGACGCTCAGGCCGCCCGCACTCGGTGGCAAGCCGGAAGAGGCCAGGGTGCATTTCGAAAAGGCCATCGCGTTGTCCGGCGGCAGGGACCTCAGCGCCAAGGTCGAGTTTGCGAAAGGTTACGCAAAGCTGTTGTATGACCGGGAGTTGCACGACCGTCTGGTCGGCGAAGTGCTAGAGTCGGACCCCTACGCCGACGGCTTGACGCTGACCAACGTCCTGGCTCAGCAAGAAGCCTTGCGGCTGCAGGCCGAAGCGGATGATTACTTCTGATCACAAGGGTATGTCGATGAGAAAACTGATTCTTCTTACACTGACATTGTTCGCCTGCAGCGCGGGCAACGCGGCCGTACTCAAGATCGCGACAGTTGCTCCCGAGGGCTCGGCATGGATGGAAGCGATGCGGGCCGGCGCGAAGGAGATCCAGGAGCGCACGGCCGGCAGAGTACAGATCAAGTACTACGGCGGCGGCGTCATGGGGAACGACAGCAAGGTGCTGGGCAAGATTCGCATCGGCAACCTGCACGGCGGCGCGTTTACGCCGTCGGCGTTGCAGAGCATCTATCCCGAAATCAGCCTGTATGGCCTGCCCCTTGTTTTCGACTCGGAAGAAGAAGCGGCCTACGTGCGCGAGCGGCTTGACCAGACGCTGCAGGTGGGCCTCGCCGAAAAAGGTTTCGTGAGCTTCGGATTTGCGGCGACCGGGTTTGCCGTGCTGATGTCGAATGAGCCGGTCGAGGGTCTGGCCGATCTCAAGGGAAAGCGTGTCTGGGTGCCGGAGGGTGACCCGATCAGTTACGCCACGATGGAAGCCCTGTCGGTGTCCCCGGTGACACTGCCGATGACCGACGTACTCACTGGACTGCAAACGGGCCTGCTCGACATGGTTACGATGTCGCCGATCGGAGCGCTGGTGCTGCAATGGCACACCAAGGTCAGCTACGTCACCGACTTGCCACTGGTTTACACGATGGGCTTTATGGCAATCAGCAAAAAGGCATTCGACAAGATTTCTGCTGACGACCAACAAGTAGTTCGCGAGGTGATGAGCGATATTTACGCCAGGTTCAACGAAAAGAACCTCGTCGACAACAAGGACGCGCTGCAGGCGCTGTTGAATTCAGGTATCGAACTCGTGCCAGCGGCCGATGGAGAGAAGGCGCGAATCAGGGATGTCCTGGCGGAATCCAATCGCGGCATGGCGCAGCAGGGTGACTTCTCACTCGATATGTACAACCTGATGATGCAATACGTCGAGGAGTATCGCACCGGTACGGAAACGGTCGCCGGCGACTGACCGTGCGTTCCGGTCTCAGCGCGCTACTTTCCCGCCTCGATCGACTGGGGCAACTGCTCGAGAACATCGCGCTTGTCGTAATGCTCGGCGGGATGATCGTCCTGGCCTTCGGGCAGATTGTGTTGCGCGAGTTGTTCGAAACCGGCTTCGTCTGGGCGGATGAACTGCTCAAGCTCATGGTTCTATGGCTGGCTATGATCGGGTCGGTCGCGGCGAGTCGCGACGATCGTCATATCCGCATTGATGTCCTTTCCCACCTGCTGCCTGAGGGTTTTATAAAAGCAACGCGAGTGCTGGTCGATACCTTTGCGGCTGGTGTCTGCGCGGTCATCGCCTGGCAGGCCTGGCGCTACCTGCAGCTCGAAATCGAATTTGAAGACCAGGTGCTGATCGACACGCCTGCCTGGATCGTGCACGTGATCGTGCCCCTCGCGTTTGCGCTCATCAGTTATCGCTTCATCTGCCTCGCGGCTGGCAGGCTCATCGCCAGGCAGGGTTCGGCATGATCCTGATCAGCATTGTCCTGTTGCTGCTAACCCTGCTGGGCGCGCCGCTGTTCTCGATTATCGCGACCAGCGCCATGGTTGGCTTTCATCGCGATGACACCGATCTGATGAACATGGCGCTCGAGATCCAGAGCATTGCGGATCTGCCGTTTCTCGCGGCCATTCCGCTGTTCACGTTTGCCGGCTACGTCCTGAGCGAGAGTGATGCGCCGAAGCGACTCGTACGCCTTACCAGCGCAATGATCGGGTGGTTACCGGGCGGACTTGCCCTGGTCGCGCTGGCCGCATGTGCGTTCTTCACGGCTTTCACGGGCGCATCCGGCGTTACGATCATCGCACTGGGCGCCATACTGTACCCGGCGCTCAAGCACGACGGCTACGCCGACAAGTTCAACCTCGGTCTCGTGACATCGTCAGGTAGCCTCGGTTTGCTGTTCGCGCCGTCACTGCCGTTAATTCTTTACGGTGTCATCGCCGAGGTTTCGATCGATGATCTGTTCCTGGCCGGCATCATGCCGGGCATGGTCATGCTCGCGATGCTGTCGGCGTGGAGCTTGTGGGTCAATCGACACAACCGCCGGTCGCTGGCGAGTTTTTCGTGGGCCGAGGCGCGCGCGGCGCTCCGGGAATCGATGTGGGAGATTCCATTGCCATTCGTCGTGCTCGGAGGGATCTATTCCGGCTACCTTGCGGTTTCGGAAGCAGCTGCCGTTACGGCTCTCTACGTGCTGATCGTCGAAGTGCTTATCCACCGGGAAATACCGATCCGGGAGATGCCGCGGATCATTCGGTCGTCGATGGTACTGGTCGGCGGAATCCTGATCATTCTCGGTGTTTCGCTGGCGTCGACCAACTACATGATCAGCGCCGGCATTCCCCAGATGCTGCTGGAGTATGTTGCCAGCCTCGTCTCGAGCCCCGTTAACTTTCTGATTTTATTGCTTATTTTCCTGCTGATACTCGGGGCGATTCTCGATATTTTCTCCGCGATCGTGCTGGTTGTACCGCTGATCCTGCCAATTGCGGCACAATATGGAGTGCACGAAGTACATCTCGGTATCGTATTCCTGGCTGCGATGCAGCTAGGGTATATGACGCCGCCCGTGGGACTGAATCTTTTTATTGCGAGTTACCGCTTCGAGAAACCGATCATGCATGTTTACTCGGCGACGTTCCCATTCCTGATCATCCTGATGTTGTCGGTCATCCTGATTGCGTTTTGGCCCGCCTTGTCACTTTGGCTCGTACCGGGGTCGTAGAGCCGGGAGGTAAGTCTTGAAATCCGTCGGTCGCACTCTTTTATTCCTTGCGTTCCTTTCGGTACAGGGCAGCATCGGGGCCGAGCTCGACATCGATGACATCAAGTTGCCGCGAGGATTCGAGATCGAGGTCTATGCCAACGTGCCCAATGCGCGTTCATTGACGCTCGGCTACAACAATGTTGTCTTTGTCTCGAATCGTCAGCAACAGTCGGTGTATGCCGTTGTTCCGAGCGGCGGCGCCAACCCGCGGGTCGTCGAAGTTGCGCAGGGCCTGACGGTGCCCAACGGCATCGCATTTCATAACGGTGACCTGTATGTCGCCGAGATCAGTCGCGTCCTCGTCTTTCGCAACATCATGGCGACGATGACCGAATCCCCCAGACCCGACGTCCTGGATATCGAGCTGCCTCGGGAGGGCCACCATGGCTGGCGTTATATCGCCTTCGGGCCGGATGGCAAGCTCTATATTGGTATTGGTGCGCCCTGTAATATCTGTGACCGCGATGACGAGGGCTTCGCCCAGATATGGCGGATGAATCCTGACGGCAGCGGTAAGGAGATATTCGCCCGCGGCGTTCGCAACACGGTCGGGTTTACCTGGCATCCAGATACCGGAGAGATGTGGTTTACGGACAACGGCCGCGACATGCTGGGTGACGATCTGCCGCCCGACGAACTCAATCGCGCGGGCCGGCCAGGACTGCATTTCGGCTACCCGTATTGCCATGGTGGCGATTTGCCGGATCCTGAGTTCGGTCGCGACTGCGGGAGTTACATGCCGCCCGAGTTGAAGCTCGGGCCCCACGTGGCTGCCCTGGGTCTACAGTTTTACACGGGGGATATGTTCCCCGCCGAGTACCGGGGCCAGCTCTTTATTGCGGAACACGGCTCGTGGAATCGGTCAAAGAAAATAGGCTACCGCGTCATGCTCGTCGAACTGGAAGATGGTTTACCGGTTTCTTACGAGCCTTTTGCCGAGGGCTGGCTGCGACGTGGCGAGGTCTCCGGTCGACCAGTGGACCTGGTCGAGTTGAGTGACGGGTCGTTGCTCGTCAGCGACGATCACGGCGGCCGCGTATTCCGCATCTATTACGAGGACGACTAGTTCGTGAGTAAACCAAACTTCCTGATCAGACTCTTTTCCGCTATCTGGGGCGGTGTCGACGGTGTACGAAAAATACTGCACCTGATTCTTTTGCTGGTACTGTTCACCATCATCTTTGGCGCCATGCAGGACACACCGCTGGTCCTGCCCGATCGCGCCGCACTCGTCATCGAACCCTACGGATATCTTGTCGAACAGATAGAAGGGCACCCGTTCGACCGGGCTCTGTCGGAGCTGGCTGGCGACGGCAGGCCGCAAACACTCGTTCAGGACATGATCGACGCGCTCGATTATGCGAAAGATGATGACCGCATCGAAGTTTTGTATATAGATCTCGGCAGTCTGCTGGGCGGCGGTCTGAGCAAATTGCAGCGGGTGGCCGCCGCAATCGAGGACTTCAAAACGTCAGGAAAGACCGTTATCGCAAGCGCCGACTTCCTCAGTCAGCAGGGTTACTACATTGCCGCCCATGCTGACGAGGTTTACCTGCATCCCGAGGGCATGATGCTGTTGCAGGGCTATGGGCGATGGCGTAATTACTTCAAGGAAGCGATCGATCTGTTGCGAATCGACTGGAACGTGTTTCGTGTCGGTACCCACAAGTCATTTGTCGAGCCCTATACGCGAATGGACATGTCGGACGCGGATCGCGAGACAACTCTGCACCTCGTCGAGCAGCTCTGGTCCCTGTATGAGAGTGATGTCGAAACCGCGCGCGGTCTTGAGCCCGGGACGATCGAGGACTACACGGATAATTTCGTCGAGATCATGGAGGCCAATGGCGGTGACTTTGCCCGGGCGGCCGCCGAGCACGGTCTCGTCGATGATCTGCTGAAGCGGACCGAACTGCGCGATTTGTTGATCGACCGTGTCGGTCCGGATCCGGATCACACTGACACCTTCCGGTCGGCCGGTATGTACGAATACCTTGCGCAGATGCGAGTGCTGTCCGGTGGAAAGAAGCGGACGAAGAATGTCGCGGTCGTTGTTGCAGCCGGCGATATCCTCTTCGGCTCCCAGCCACCCGGAACGGTCGGGGGCGACTCGACATCAGCGTTGCTCCGTGAAGCGCGCAACGAAGACTCCGTGGAGGCGGTCGTTTTACGTGTCGACAGTCCCGGCGGGAGTGCTTTCGCTTCCGAGATCATCATGGACGAAATCATTGCATTGCGAAATGCCGGAAAACCTGTCGTAGCGTCGATGGGCAGCGTTGCCGCGTCGGGCGGCTACGCGATCTCGACCGTCGCGGACAAAGTCTTCGCCAGCCCGGCGACGATCACGGGCTCGATCGGTGTCTTCGGAATGTTCCCGACGTATCAGCGCACGCTGCGCACGGTCGGTATTGCAACAGACGGCGCCGGATCGACGCCACTGTCAGGGGAACTCAGGCCCGATCGGGAGATGTCCGAGCAGTCGAAGAAGCTGTTCCAGCTGGCCATCAATGACTATTACGACGATTTTGTTGGCCTGGTCGCCGAAAGCCGCGAGATGGATGTCGAGATTGTTGATGCGATTGGACAGGGCCAGGTGTGGACCGGCCTGGATGCCGTCGAAAACGGACTCGTTGACGAGCTCGGTACCCTCGAGGATGCGATTGCCGCCGCGGCGGAGCTGGCCGAACTCGGTGACGAAGACTACGGGACATTGCTGATCGAACAATCCCTGTCCCCGACCGAACAGATGATTATTGATCTGCTCGGTGCGGTTTCCGTTACCGGAATCGACGTGTCCGGCTGGATGAAAAGCCCGTCTCTCGTCCGGGATATCGCGGACGACGTGATGTCGAAGGCCGGACCGCTGCTGCGCTTCAACGATCCGAAAGGCATTTACTCACACTGTTTCTGCGATCTGCGCTGACGCGCCCGCGCTAGTTCCAGTGCAGTATTACCTTGCCCGACTGGCCGGACTCCATCAGGTCGAACGCGGGCTGAAACTCGTCGATCGGAAAATGGTGCGTGATGATCGGCTCGATGTTGAGGCCGCTCTGCAGCATGCTCGACATCTTGTACCAGGTCTCGAACATCTCGCGACCATAGATGCCCTTGACGATCAGTCCCTTGAATATCACCTCGTCCCAGTTGATGCCGGTGCCTTCGGGCAGGATGCCGAGTAACGCGATCTTGCCGCCGTGGTGCATCGTGCGCAGCATGTCCTGGAAAGCCTGGGCATTGCCGGACATTTCCATCCCGACGTCGAAACCCTCGACCATGCCGAGTTCTTGCATCGCGTCGTCGATCGACTCGCGGGTGACATTGAGAGCGAGCGAGGCGCCCATCTTGCGGGCAAGGTCCAGCCGATAGTCGTTCACGTCGGTGATGACGATATGGCGTGCGCCTGCATAACGAGCGATAGCAACGGCCATGATTCCGATAGGACCTGCGCCGGTAATCAGCACATCCTCGCCAACGAGGTCGAATGAAAGGGCCGTGTGCGTCGCATTGCCGAGCGGGTCGAGAATGGATGCCATGTCGTCGGTGATGGAGTCCGGCAGTTTGAATACATTAAATGCCGGAACGGCCAGGTACTCGGCGAAAGCGCCGGGCCGGTTGACGCCGATGCCAAGCGTGTTCATGCACAGATGCCGGCGGCCGGCCCGGCAGTTTCGGCAAACTCCGCAGGTGATGTGTCCCTCGGCCGATACCCTGTCGCCAGTCTCGAATCCCCGGACTTCGCTGCCATATTCGACGATCTGCCCGCAGAATTCGTGTCCGGCGGTCAGCGGCACCGGGATCGTGTGCTGCGCCCACTCGTCCCACTGGTAGATGTGAATGTCAGTACCGCAGATTGCGGTCTTGTTGACCTTGATCAGGACGTCGTTGTGACCGACACGCGGCTTGTCGATGTCCTCCATCCAGATACCGCGCTCAGGTTTTACTTTTACTAATGCTTTCATCAGGTTATCACCTTTAGTTCACGTCCTACTTCAGTAAATGCCTCGACCGCGTGGTCGAGCTGATTGCGCGTCAGGCCCGCCGTCATCTGGGTGCGTATGCGGGCCTCACCCTCGGGAACCACCGGGAACGAGAAGCCGATGACATAGATGCCGCGTTCGAGCAGCCTGTCGGCCATCGTCGTGGCCAGTCTGGCATCGCCCAGCATGACCGGAATGATCGGATGCTCGCCGGGCTTCAGGTCAAATCCCCGCTCGGTCATCCTGCTGCGAAAATACTGCGCATTGGCATGAAGGTTTTCCCGCAAAGAGCTGTCGCGTTCCAGCAGGTCGAGAACCGCGATCGATGCCGCGGCGATGATCGGTGCCACCGAATTGGAAAACAGGTAGGGGCGCGATCGCTGCCTGAGCCAGCCGACGATTTCTTTTCTTGCCGCCGTGAATCCGCCTGACGCGCCGCCCAATGCCTTGCCGAGCGTGCCCGTGATGATATCGACGCGCCCCATGACGCCCCGATACTCGTGGGTGCCGCGCCCCGTTTTGCCCAGGAATCCCGTTGCATGACAGTCATCGATCATCGTCAGTGCATCGTACTTGTCCGCGAGATTGCAGATGGCTTCGAGGTCGGCAATCGTGCCGTCCATCGAAAATACGCCGTCGGTAACGATTAGCCTGACCTTTGCGTCTTTTGCCGCTTCGAGCTGGGCCTCGAGGTCGGCCATGTCATTGTGCGTGTAGCGAAAGCGCTGTGCTTTGCAGAGCCGAATGCCGTCGATAATGCTGGCATGGTTCAGAGCGTCGGAGATGACGGCATCGTCGGGCCCGAGCAGCGTCTCGAACAGGCCGCCATTGGCGTCAAAGCAGGAAGGGTAGAGGATCGTATCCTCGGCACCCAGGAAACCGCTGATACGGGCCTCGAGATCCTTGTGCAGTGTTTGTGTGCCGCAAATGAACCGGACCGATGCCATGCCGTAACCAAATGCGTCGAGTGCGTTGTGTGCCGCGGCAATGACCTCCGGGTGGTTAGCCAGTCCCAGGTAATTATTCGCGCACAGATTGAGCACGTGCTGTGTCTCGCCGTCCGATTTGACGTCGATGGCAGCTTGCTGGGGACCCGCAATCAGGCGTTCGGTCTTGTAGAGGCCTTGCGACTTAAGGGCTTCGGTTTGTTCTCTCAGGGAGTCGAGGAATGCGGCTGCCACGGTCGATTCTCGCTGGTTCGAAAGGGGATGAAAGTATAGCAACCGGGCTCGACATGGTTACCATACGTGCTTTTCACACCGGGCGGCTGTCCAGCTATGCAATTCACGAACCAGCCTGCGGCGAAGCCGGCGTCGATCCCCGGTCTCAGTAGCCTGTATCTCGCCGACGAGGAGAAGCTTGTCCGGGAACTTGTGGAGGCCGCCGATCCGGGTGACAGCGCGCGCAGCAAAATCGGGGAAACGGCAGCCCGGCTCGCAATGCATGGCGATGGTACCCATGTCGTATCGCTCGACCAGGTGATCGAAACCATGCGCCAGACCGGGCTCGATATGTCTTCGAGCTACAAGGAAACGTCCAAGGGTGGCCTGGCCGTAAATGTGCCCGAGTGCTGAAGCCGTTTCGCTAATGCACTTTTTTCGGATAGTCGTGCAGGATGAGTTTCGTCGCTGGCCGGTCGTAAAGCATCCAGTCGTCGCAATCGAGACTGATCGATACGACGCCGGCCGTCGGCAGGTTACTGGTCAGGCCCGGCATGAAAAAGTTGACGAGGTCTGTCAGTCCCGGGTTGTGCCCGAACAGCATCAGGTGATTGAAACCGGGATCCTGGGTGGCGATGACATCGAGCAGATTATCGAGCGAGGCGAGGTAGAGGCCATCCTCGCGCTGCAGAAATTCCACTGGGTAGCCGAGTTCGCTGGCAAATATCTTGGCCGTCGTCCACGCACGCACGGCCGGGCTGCTAATGATCTGCGATGGCCTGATTCCGGCCTCCGCGACGCGCTGCCCCATGATCGGCGCATCGCGCTTGCCGCGTTTGTTCAGCGGCCGCTCCCGATCGGTCAGGTCGCGATGTTTCCAGCTTGACTTGGCGTGACGAACAATAGTGAGTGATTTCATACGCGGCAGAACCTTTTGCTGACGCGAGTTTACATCAAGCCGGTCTGCAAGCGCGCCTCGTCCGACATCATGCTCTGGTTCCAGGGCGGGTCGAAGACGAGTTCGACTCGGACATCAGACACGGTCGGAACGACCGCAATCTTTTCCTGCGCGTCCTGCACGATTACCTCGCCCATGCCGCAGCCGGGAGCTGTCAGTGTCATGTCCACATTGACGCTACGTTCACCATTGCCAAGTGGTTTGATCTCGCACCGATAGACCAGGCCCAGGTCGACGATATTTACCGGAATCTCGGGGTCGTAACAGGTGCGCAGCTGGTTCCAGATAACTGCCTCGATATCCTCATCGGATGCGTTCTCGGGTACTTCGGGCGGAGGGACGGGCTCCTTGCCGATGGCATCGGCATCCCGGCCTGCGATGCGAAACAGGTTGCCTTCGACGTATATGGTGAAACTGCCACCGAGCGCCTGGGTGATGAATCCGTTCGTGCCTTGCCGCAGCACGAGTTCCTCACCCGCGGGGATAATGATTGCCTTGACGTCACGAGCGATCGTGAATGGTTCATTCATGTGCCCAAACATTGCTACTCCGTCGATACCGGTTCGGTCTGGCCGTGAACGGCCGAATTCAGTGCATGCCAGGCGAGCGTGGCGCATTTGACGCGCAACGGATAGTCGCGAACACCGTCGAGCGCCCGTATCTTGTCGAGGCTGACCCCGATATCCCGCGGCTCGCGCGCGGTGGGGCCGGTCAGTCTTCCCGTGACTTCCATGAAGCACTCGACGGCCTGTTGTTTGCTGAGGCCCGTCACGAGGTCTGTGAGCAGGGAAGCCGACGCAACAGAGATCGCACAACCGCTGCCCTCAAATGCAGCCTCGCGAATGACATCGTCGTCGAGCCGGACATACAGTCGCAGTTTGTCGCCACAGAGGGGGTTGATGCCCTCCGCCGTATGCGTCGCGCCGTCAAGCTTGTGAAAATGGCGCGGGTTGCGGGCATGGTCGAGGATCAGCTCGCGGTAAAGATCGCGCAGTTCATCTGTGTTGGCTGCCGCAGTCATGAAAATATCTGCCTGGCCTTCACGACCGCCTCGAGGAGCTGGTCGATGTCGTCCTGGTTGTTGTAAAGGGCAAGCGACGCGCGAGCCGTTCCAGGCACGCCGAAAAATTCCATGACCGGCATTGCGCAATGATGGCCCGTGCGAATCGCGACCCCCTGGTGATCGAGTATCGTGCCAAGGTCATGCGGGTGGATGTCGTCGACCAGGAACGATTGCACGCCCGCCTTGTTCGCTGCGGTACCGATCAGCCGGACGCCGTCGATGTCGCCGAGTTTTTGCATCATGTAGCCGAGCAATCGTGACTCGTGCTCTTCGATTCGCGCCATGCCTGTCGCTTGCAGGTAGTCGATGGCGGCGCCGAGTCCGACGATGCCGGAGATATTGGGCGTGCCGGCCTCGAACTTGTAGGGCAGGTCGTTATAGATGGTGCCGTCGAACGACACCTCGAGGATCATTTCGCCACCGCCCTGGTAGGGCGGCATCGCATCAAGGTGCGCTTGCTTGCCCCACAGGACACCGGTGCCGGTGGGTCCGAACATCTTGTGCCCTGAAAATGCATAGAAGTCGCAGCCGAGCGCCTGCACATCGACGGCCATGTGGGGCACGCACTGCGCGCCGTCCAGAAGTACGGGTATGTTGCGGTCCCTGGCCAGGGCAATGATGTCCGCCACCGGATTGATCGTGCCAAGCGCATTGGATACGTGGGCCACTGCGATCAGGCGGGTCTTGTCGGACACCAGGTCGACAAACGCCTCGTACACGAGTTCGCCATCCTGGTTGATCGGTGCCACCACGAGTGTCGCGCCGGTTTGTTCGCAGACGAGCTGCCACGGGACGATGTTCGAGTGATGCTCCATGTGGCTGATCAGAATCTCGTCGCCCTCTTTCAGCCGCGGACCGCAAAAGCTCTGGGCGACAAGGTTGATGGATTCGGTCGTGCCGCTCGTGAGGATGACCTCATCGCGGCTTGGCGCATTGATGAACGATCCGATCTTGTCTCTTGCACCTTCATAGGCCTCGGTCGCCCTGTGGCTCAGCGTATGCACGCCGCGATGCACATTCGCGTGATCGTGTTGCTGATACCGGGCAACGGTCTCGATGACGAGTTCGGGTTGCTGCGCCGAGGCGGCATTATCCAGGTAGGCCAGGGGATGGTCGTTGACCAGCTGGTGCAGAGCCGGGAAGTCTCGCCGGCATGCACTCAAAGGAGTGAATTCACGTGTCTGTGCCTGGCTCATTGGTCTCCCTCATGCATTAACTCCCGCAGGCGTGAGTCCACGGCCCCGGCCAGGAAGTCGTGCAGTTGCTCGACAGGCGTCCTGCCAATTGTTGCTTGTGCGAAAGCGCGGGTCAGCATTCGCCGGGCGTCGCGGCGGCTGAGGCCTCGCGTACGCAAATAGAACAGCGCGGCCTCGTCGAGCTGGCCCACGGTTGTGCCGTGGCTGCACTTGACGTCATCCGCGTAAATTTCCAGCTCGGGTTTGGCATCGATCTCCGCATTCCTCGACAACAGGAGATTGTGATTCGACTGCTGTGCGTCCGTCCCGTCGGCTCCCTCGTGCACGATGGCCTTGCCGTTCCAGACACCGCGCGCCTTGCCGTCGAGAATGCCGCGGTACTCCTGGTTGGAGACTGCCGGCCCGACGCGATGATCGACGCGCGTATGGTTGTCGATATGTTGTCCATCGCCGACGAGGTACAAGCCGCCGAAGTCCGCTTCAGCGCCAGGCTGCGCGATATCGACAACGAGATCATTCCGGACGAGCCGTCCGCCGAGGTCGAAAGAGGTGTGACGAAGCCGCGCGTCCTTCCCGAGGCCGACGGTGAGATGGCTCGTCTGGTTGTGCCGCTTGTGCCGGTTCTGGATGCGGACGTAGTCGGCTCGCGCGCCATCGGCCACCGCCAGGTTGATGACGGAATTGGAATAGAGGTCCGCCTCTCCCTCGGACACCTGGTATTCGACAAAGCTGGCAACGCTTCCGGGCGCGACATCGATGTTGATGCGAACCTGGGACACGCTGTCGTCGCCGGCTTCGTCGCATACATGGATGCCGAGAGGCCGTTGCAGTGTCACATCCTGGCCTATCGAGATGTGCAGTCCATCGTGGAGCAGCGCGATATTGAAATCGCCCAGGCGGCCGGCCGGTGCGAGTTCGGGTACGGTGTCACTCAGGCGTTTGACGCTGATACCGTCTGGCAGGCCGGTGATTGAATCGTCGTCGATCTGGCCGTTGGCGATCCGGATCCACGTCGCATCGATGGCGTCGGGTGCCGCTCTCATGGACGGCGCCGGAAGCGCGGCGCCCTGATCGAGCCAGTTATTGGCGATCTCGATCAGCGATGACAGTTCCGTGTATTTCCAGTCTTCTTCGCGGGCCCCCGGTAGTCCATCGCGACGCAGCTGCTCGAGCGCAGCCCGGCGCAGCGCCGACAGCCCGTTGTCGGGCAATGCGGCGACCGCTCTTTCCAGAGCGTCGAACGAGAGGGCGGTCGAGTTCATGCGCTGGCCGCCTCCCGCACCCAGTCGTAGCCCTTGTCTTCGAGCTCGAGCGCGAGCGTCTTGTCACCCGACCGGGCGATCCTGCCGTCGGACAGCACGTGCACATGGTCCGGTTCCACATAGTCGAGCACACGCTGGTAGTGCGTCACGAGAATGATTGCCCTGTCCGGCGACCGCAGCGCATTGATGCCTTCGGCAACGGCCCTCAGCGCGTCGATATCGAGACCCGAATCGGTCTCGTCGAGAATCGCGAGACTCGGCTCGAGCATGGCCATCTGCAGAATTTCGTTGCGCTTCTTCTCACCGCCCGAAAATCCCTCGTTGACGCCGCGGTTGAGAAACTGCGGATCCATGCCGAGTACGGCCATCTTCTCCCTGGCGAGTTTCAGGAATTCGAAGGCATCGACATCGTCGAGCCCCTGGTGGCGGCGCTTGGCGTTGACAGCTTCCCTGAGCAGGATCGCGTTGTTGACGCCCGGAATCTCGACCGGGTACTGAAAGCCGAGAAAAATGCCTTCGCGCGCTCGTTCCTCAGGCTCGAGTTCGAGGAGGTCTTCGCCCTTGAAGGTGACGGTCCCTGAAGTGACTTCGTAGTCGCTATGGCCCGCAATGACCTGGGCCAGCGTGCTCTTGCCGGAGCCGTTCGGGCCCATGATGGCGTGCACTTCACCGGCGCTGACGTCGAGCGACAAGCCCCGCAGTATTTCAGTACCGCCAATCGAGGCGTCGAGATCTTTGATTTGCAGCATTCTCTGTTCCTATCCGACGGCGCCTTCGAGGCTGACGCTCAGCAGCGCTTGCGCCTCGACGGCAAATTCCATCGGTAATTCCTTGAAGACTTCCTTGCAGAAGCCGTTGACGATCAGGTTGACGGCGTCCTCTTCCGAGATGCCACGCTGGCGGCAGTAGAACAACTGGTTGGCCGAGATTTTCGACGTCGTGGCTTCGTGTTCCACTTTGGCGCCAGGATTACGTATCTCCATGTACGGGAACGTGTGCGCGCCGCATTCCTTGCCAATCAGCAGGGAATCGCACTGCGTGTGGTTGCGCGCGCCGTCCGCCTGCGGCATGACGCGAACGAGTCCGCGGTAGGCCTGCTGTGCGCGACCGGCCGAGATGCCTTTGGAGACGATCGTGCTGCTCGTGTTCTTGCCGATGTGAATCATCTTCGTGCCGGTGTCGGCCTGCTGGTAGTTGTTCGTCACGGCGACCGAGTAGAACTCGCCGACCGAATTGTCACCGCGCAGGATGCAGCTGGGGTACTTCCAGGTAATCGCCGAGCCGGTCTCGACCTGGGTCCAGGAAATCTTTGAATTGGCGCCGCGGCAGTCGCCACGCTTTGTCACGAAGTTGTAGATGCCGCCTTTGCCTTGCTCGTCGCCCGGGTACCAGTTCTGCACCGTCGAATACTTGATTTCGGCATCGCCGAGGGCGACGAGTTCGACCACGGCGGCATGCAGCTGGTTTTCATCGCGCATGGGTGCCGTGCATCCTTCGAGGTAGCTGACATAGCTGCCCTCGTCGGCAACGATCAGCGTGCGTTCGAACTGGCCGGTGTTGGCAGCGTTGATGCGGAAATAGGTCGACAACTCCATCGGGCAGCGAACGCCTTTCGGCACATAGACGAACGAGCCGTCGCTGAAGACCGCCGAATTCAGCGCGGCATAGAAGTTGTCGCGCTGCGGCACAACGCTGCCCAGGTACTTGCGGACCAGCTCCGGATGTTCCTGCACGGCTTCGGAGAACGAGCAAAAGATGACGCCGGCTTCGGATAGCTTCTCCTTGAACGTCGTTGCGACCGAGACGCTGTCGAACACGGCGTCGACCGCGACGCCGGCCAGTCTGGCGCGCTCGTGCAACGGAATGCCGAGCTTGTCGTAGGTTTCGAGCAGTTTCGGGTCGACTTCATCGAGGCTCTTCGGCCGGTCTTCGTCCGATTTGGGCGCGGCAAAGTAGGAGATCGCCTGGAAATCGATGGGCGGGTAGTGCACATGCGCCCAGGTCGGCTCATCCATCTCACGCCACATGCGGAAGGCTCGCAGGCGCCAATCGAGCATGAATTCGGGCTCGTTCTTGCGCGCCGAAATCGCACGCACCACGTCCTCGTCGAGACCCGGCGGCAGGCTCTCGGTCGCGATGTCAGTGACAAAGCCGTGCTCGTAGCGACGGTTGACGAGGTGTTCGAGATTTTCCTGTTCAGTCGGCATGGATCAGGTCTTCTTTTCCACGGTTACCGGAAGTCCGCCAAAGCGGAAACTCGGAATGGGGCTGTTGGCGCGTGTCAGGTCGATCAGGTTGACGTCTTCGAGCGCTCGACGGATCGCGACATTGATACGCTGCCATGCGTTGCCGACGTTACAGACGTCCTCGTAGTCGCAACGACTGTCCGTGGCGCTGCATTCAGTAATCGAGACCGGTCCTTCCAGCGCGTCGATGACACTGGCGGCGCTGATCTCGTGTGGGGGCCGGGCCAGCTCATAGCCGCCGTTGGCGCCGCGGGTCGATGTGACGAGCCCGGCGCGGGCGAGCGCTTTGAGCAGCTTGCTGACCGTCGGAGGCGCGATGCCGGTAGTCTCGGAGACCTCCGCGGCACTGCAGACGCGACCTTCGGCGCCGGCCAGGTGGGCCAGCACGACGGTGCCGTAATCGGTGAGTTTACTTATTCTGAGCACGTTCAGTCCTGCTTCAGGAACAATAGAGGACTATTTTAGTCCTATTTAGTTCAAGAGACTATAGATGCCCGCATTTTTTGCTATCCTTCGCGCGGCGCCGCCCCACGGAGAATGACACTGTCTGACACACTCATCGAATTGCGCGATGTGGACTTTTCGCGCGGCGATCGGCCGATTTTCCGCGATCTGAACCTGACGATCCGCAGTGGCGAGGTCACAGCCATCATGGGGCCCAGCGGCACCGGCAAGACGACGCTCCTGCAGCTCATCACCCGGCAGCTGAGCCCGGATAGCGGACAGGTTTTCGTCGCGGGCGACGATATTGCCAGGTACGGCATTTCCGAGCTGTACCGGATGCGGCAGCGCATGGGCATGCTGTTTCAGAACGGTGCACTGCTGACCGACATGAGCGTGTTCGAGAATGTCGCCTTTCCGCTGCGCGAACACACGAAGCTCGGGGAGCGGTTGATTCGCAATGTCGTCCTGCTCAAATTGCAGGCGGTCGGGCTCCGCGGCGCGGCGGGCCTGATGCCGTCGGAACTCTCGGGCGGCATGGCGCGGCGTGTCGCGCTCGCTCGCGCGATCGTCATGGACCCGGCGCTTCTGATCTACGACGAGCCCTTTGTCGGTCTCGACCCGATATCGATGGGCGTCATTGCCAAGCTGATCCGGCAGCTGAACGATGCGCTCGGCATCACGAGTATTGTCGTCAGCCACGACGTCAAGGAAATCGGTGAGGTGGCCGACTACAGCTACGTGATCGCGGACGGAAAAGTCGCGGCCTCAGGGCGCCCGGCCCAGCTCCGCAACGAGCCGTCGGAGCTTGTCCGGCAGTTCATGCTCGGTCTTGCCGACGGACCGGTCGCGTTTCATTACGACGCGCCCGATATCGAAGAGCAATTTATCGGATCGAAGCCGGACTAAGGGCAGATGTTTCACGATATCTGGAAAACGTTTCTCGGTTTCCTGCAAGGCTTTGGCGCCATGAGCCTGTTTTTCCTGCGGCTGCTGCAGTACACGCCCGCGGTCCTCGTTACGCGATTCAGGCTGGTTTTTTACCAGGTCTACAATGCAGGTGCGCTGTCGATTGTCATCATCATGGTGTGCGGACTGTTCGTTGGCGGTGTGCTCGGCCTGCAGGCGTATTCGAACCTCGAGCGTTTCAACGCCGAGGATACGACAGGCATCTTTGCGGGTTTTGCGCTGATCAAGGAAATCGGCCCGGTTATTACTGCGCTGCTCTTCGCGGGCCGTGCCGGTACGGCGCTGGCGTCGGAGATCGGCCTGATGAAAGCGACGGACCAGTTGTCAGCAATGGAGATGATGGCAGTCGATCCGCTGCGTTATGTAGCCGTGCCGAGATTCCTCGGTGGCGTCATATCGGTGCCGCTCCTGACTGCGATATTCACGACCATCGGATTGCTGGGATCGCATCTCGTTGCCGTCGAACTGCTCGGCGTCGACGTTGGCGCCTATTGGCAGCAGTTGCAAAACGCACTGGACATGGAAGATGTCATGGAAGGCATTTACAAGAGCATCACATTCGGGATCATCGCGAGCTTGCTCGCGGTATGGGAAGGCTATAATTCGGTACCGACGGCAGAGGGCGTGGGCAGGGCGACCACGCGTACGGTCGTCATCACCGCAATCGCCGTCCTGATCTTCGATTTCATGATCACTGCATGGATCCTCTGAGGTAGCGCAATGCAGCAAACACGCACGATAGAACTCGGTACTGGACTTTTCGCACTGCTCGGAATTGGTGCGTTGTTTTTCCTGACAACTCAGACAACGGGAAAGAACGACTTCTCCGTTGCCGACACTTACCAGGTGACCGCAAGATTTGACAATGTCGGTAGTTTGAAGCCGCGGGCCCCGGTATCGATGTCGGGGGTAACGATCGGCCGGGTAACCGATATCAGTTTCGATTCGAACGCCCTGGAGGCCGTGGTGACCTTTGTCATCGATAGCGAGTATGACCAGATTCCCGATGACTCCGATGCCAGCATCCTTACCGCTGGATTGCTCGGCAGTCAGTACATAGGGCTGACGGCGGGCGGGTCCCCGCTGTATCTGGAGGACGGGAGTGAGATCCTGTTCACACAATCGGCCATACTGCTCGAGAATATAATTGGTAAGTTTCTTATTAGCGGCCCGTCCAGTGACGAGGATGGGGAAGACGATTAGGCGGGAGTCGCCATGAAAACCATACTTTCAGTCAGCCTGACACTGACAGCATTGCTGGCATTCGCGGCAGCGCCGGCGGCAGCCAATGCGCCCAATCAGGTCGTCGAGGAGGCCGTGGATCTCCTGTCCGAGGGACTCGACGTGCGCCGGGATGAGCTGGCTGCCGACGAAGTCGCCTTACGCGAATTTATCGACGGCATCCTGCTGCCGCGGTTCGACCGGGAATTTGCAGCGGGAGCGGTCCTTGGCAAGCACTGGCGTTCGGCCAGCGACGAGCAACGGGCGCGGTTTGTTTCCGCATTCTACGAGACGCTGTTGCAGCGTTATGCCGATGGCGTGGTCGAATTCGACATGACCCGCGTCGAGGTACTGCCGTACAAGGGCGATGCCAGCAAGCGCACGACCGTCGTCAAGACACGCGTGCGCCTCGACGATGGCAGCAAAGTGCCGGTCAACTACACCCTCGTAAATCGCGAGGACCGCTGGCGGATGTTCGACGTGCAGATCGAAGGCGTGTCCTACGTCGTTAATTTTCGCAAGGAACTCGACTCGGAGATCCGCTCAACGAGCCTCGAGGATGTCATCACGCGTCTGGAACGCGATGCGGGTCTGATCGCCGATGAGTGAATTCGTTCTCGAGGACTGTGGCGGGGGCCGGTTCGCTCTCAGCGGTGACATGTCGTTCCAAACGACCGACAGGATACTGCGTGCGAGCGATGGCCAGTTTGGCCAACATGCCTCGCTGGAGATCGACCTTTCGCGTGTCGAGCGGGCCGATTCGGCCGGACTCGCGCTGCTTCTCGAATGGAAAGCGCAGGCGCGGCAACGTAATGCCACTATCCGGTTTCAGGCCTTGCCCAAAAGCCTGCTTGCGATTGCCAGGGCGTCCGAGGTCGATGGCCTAATCTGAGGGCTCCTGGTCGGGCTCGTCGGCTGACGGCTCGCCTTCCTCCTCAAAGAACTCGTCGAACATTTCGTCGTCGTAGAAGTCTTCTTGTTCCTCGGCGGGCACTTCACCGTCAAAAACGCGGAAACGACGATTTTGCCGAAACGCTTCTCGCATCGTCACGTACGTGTCTGTTGATTCCTCGAGTATGGCGTCGGCTCCCAGCAGGCGATAGCGCAGGTCGATCAGGCGGACGCCCCAGACCTTGTCGCGCACGGACGAATTGTCGTAGTGGGTCCAGACGTCGGAGTAGTAGTCGACCGGCAACGCCACGACATCGGACAACATGTTCGGGCCCCAGAACGGCACTACGATATACGGGCCGTCAGGCACGCCCCAGACCGCCAAGGTCTCTGCAAAATTTTCGTCGTACCGCTCCATACCGGCGGCGCCGGCGACGTCGAACAGGCCGCCGATGCCCAGGGTGCTGTTGAACAGGAACCTGCCCAGCTCAGTGAAGCCACGAGCCGGTTTGCCCTGCAGGAAGTTATTCAAAGCGGATCCCGGTGTCCGGAGGTTGCTGAAGAAGTTCGTGACGCTGCGGCGCACCGGTGACGGAACGACCTTGCGATAGCCTCTTGCTACGGGAGCAAGGAACGCGCGATCGAGGGCCCTGTTAAATGTATGGATCTTGCGGTTAAGCGGCTCGAGCGGATCATACTCGACGTATGTTGAGTTCTCGTCGGTGGGATCGTGCGATGCGCAGCCACTGATAGAGAATGCGAGCGACACGAACAGCAGGCACACGATGGCCTTTTTCGGGCTGCGGTTGTGCACGATCAGTTCTCCGTTCTCGCAGTCATTCCGACCGGTTTGCTGCGTTGTAGCTGCGTGAGTTGCTCTTCGGTCATGAACTCCCGGATGAAGTCGATACGTGCCTCGAATCGAATACGCTGGATCTCCTGGAGTTCGGGAATCGCGAGCGCCTGGCGCAGGTAATTGACGCCGCCGACGAGATCGCCCGTCATCAGGCGATACTCCGATAGGTAGTAGTATGCCTCGGCGCTGTCGCCGGCCATCGCGGCGGCTCGTGCGATCAGCCGGACCTGTTCGGGTGTCGGCGGCACATTGTTCATCAGGTCAAGCAGCATCTTGTGAGCCTGGTCCGCCTTCCCGAGCTGCAACAATAGTTCGCCATAGTTAATGATGAGCGGCACGTTGCGCGGGAACAATTCGACAGCTCTGTCGAACGTGGCCTGGCCGGCGGCATAGCGCTCCAGTGCGAGTTGCGCCTGCCCGAGCCCGATGTGATAAGCGATGACCTTTTTGTCGTTCTCGACCAGGTCCTCGAAAATCCGCACAGCCTCGAGATCCCGGCCCGCTCGCTGGTACGCGACGGCGCGCCCGTAGCGTTCGATATCAGTCTGGTTCTCGTAGTCGCGGCGTTCAAAGTATTCGACGGCCTTTTCCGGCGTGTCGAACGCATTCACGCGCAGTCTTGCCTGGGTAATACCGTAACTGATCGAGTCGTCGGACTGCACACGCGGGTACTCCGCGGCGCGCGCACGCGCTTCGGCGATGCGCGTCGTCGTCACCGGGTGGGTTCTCAGAAATTCGGGCGCGCGCTCGTCGGGCGCGCTCAGCTGCTGCCGCGACATGACCTCGAAGAAGGAACTCATGCCGTGCGGGTCGAATCCTGCCAGGGCCAAGGCGCCGATGCCGATCCGATCCGCTTCGTACTCATTGCTGCGCGTAAAGTTGATCTGCTGCTGGGCCGCGGTGCCCTGTGCCACAGCCATGCCGGCCTGAGCGACATCCGAGTCGCCGCTCGCGGCGCCGAGAATCAGCGCCCCGAGCATCAGGGCGGTGGACAGAATGCTCTGGCGGCTGTTGGCGTGCACCGAACGGGCAATATGGCGTTGCGTGACATGCGCGATTTCGTGGGCGATGACGCCGGCGAGCTCATCTTCGTTCCGGGATGCATCGATCAGGCCGGTATGAACACCGATATAGCCTCCGGGCATGGCAAAGGCATTGATACGAGAGTCGTCCACGACGAAGAATGTGAATTCGTGGTCGCCTTCGTTGGTCTGCGCCGCCAGGCGGTGGCCGATGTCATTGATGTACTCGGTAACCTGCGGGTCTTCGACCACCTGGCCGCTCATGCGAATACTGCGCATGATTGCACGCCCGATCTGCGCCTCCTGGGACTTGTTCAGCACGGCATCGGCAGGGCTGCCCATGTCGGGGATGTTGATATCGTCCGCACCGGCGCCGCTTACGAACACGGCGGTCGTAATGGCAAGTAACGTCAATACCCGTTTGGCGGCGGCGATAATCAAAATAAACGTCTCAAAAACAGGATCTTATCCCTCGGACCCCGTGGCTCAAGCTGCGTTCAACATTTTAACGCTTTCGAGCACCTCTTCGGCATGTCCTTTTACCTTAACTTTGCGCCACTCGGCCCGCAGTTTGCCGTCTTCGCCGATCAGGAACGTGCTGCGCACGACGCCCATAAACTTGCGGCCATAGAGCGTCTTCTCGTGTATGACGTCGAATTGCTTGCACAGCGTCTCGTCCGGGTCGGACAAGAGATCGAACGGAAATCCCTGCTTCGCCTTGAATTTCTCGTGCGAGGCGACGCTGTCCCTCGAAACGCCGAAAATTATGGCGTTCTGGCGTTTGAACTTCGCGTTCAGGGCCTTGAAATCCCGTCCCTCCTGCGTGCAGCCGGGCGTACTGTCCTTGGGGTAGAAATACAGCACGACATGCTGCCCACGCAGGTCCTGCAACCGGATATTCTTGTCACCGGTCGCCTGTGCGACAAAGTCGGCAACGACACGGTTCATTGCGGGTCCGCTCAATGGTGTCTCCTTTTAGTGGGGGGTCAGACTTTTGCCGGTTCGATAATGGCATCGAGATTGAGTCGGTCGCAAAGCTCATGAAACTCGTCACGCAGTTGGGCAATATGCACCGAGGAGGGGATGTTGACGGCCATCTGTACGGCAAACATCGGCGCGCCGGTGTGCGCCGCCGAGTAGCTGCGCGTTGCGACGTCGGCGATCTCGATATCGTGGGCCGCGAAGAAGTTTGCGAGGCCGTACACGATGCCCTGGTGATCGAGACTGACGGCGTCGACCATGTAGGGCATCCGGTCTTCCTTGATGGCACGTTCGCCGGTCTTGCGGATTGTGAACGTCAGGTTGTCCTTGTCAGCGAGCTTGTCGAGTTCCTTTTCAAGCTTGCCGAGCGTGGCCCAGTTGCCCGAGACGAGCATCAGCATGGCGAACTCGGAACCCAATGTGGTCATCCGGCTCTCCTCGATGTTGCCATCGCAGGCCATGATGACCCGGGTGATGTCCTGAACGACGCCAGTACGATCCGTTCCAATTGCTGATAAAACAATAAGTTGTGACATTTATCTCGAAATATTCTAGGTACAGTCGGGTGTGCCTTGCCAGCACCGGACATGAACAGTAACATCGCCGCCTCAATCAAGGCGAGGACTACCGGTGTTCAAAGGCTCTCTGGTCGCTCTGGCGACCCCGTTCGACTCCAATAATCGGGTCGATTATGGGTCGCTCAAGGGCCTGATCGAGTTTCATGTGCGTGAGGGAACCGACGGCCTCGTGATCGCCGGGACGACCGGCGAGGCGGCCACGATGAATCGTGAAGAGCACACGGAACTCGTCGCGAAATCGGTCGAGTACGTCGCCGGCCGGCTACCCGTCATCGCGGGCACGGGCTCCAACTCGACGCGGCAGACGATCAATATGTCGCTGAGCGTCGCGGAGGTCGCCGAAATCGACGCGTTCCTCGTGGTCGTGCCGTACTACAACAAGCCGATGCAGGAGGGCATGTACCAGCATTTCACGGCGATTGCCGATGCCGTGCCGAAACCCGTGCTGTTGTACAACGTGCCGGGGCGCACGGTGGCCGATATGCAGGCGGAGACAGTAGCCAGGCTGGCGGAACACGACAACATCTTCGGCATCAAGGAAGCGACCGGCGATATCGACCGGCTGCGGCAGATTAAGGCCCTGGTTGCCGACGATTTCATGCTGTACAGCGGAGACGATTTCACGGCGCTGGAGTTCCTGGAAACGGGTGGTCACGGCATCGTAACGGTGAGCGGCAATGTCGTCCCGGCAGCGGTCGCACGCTTATGCCGGCTCGTGCGCGAGGGGCAATTCGACGAGGCGAGGGCGCTCGATGAAACGCTTCAGCCACTGAACGATGCGCTGTTCGTCGAGTCCAACCCGATTCCCGTAAAATGGGCCCTGAGCCGGATGGGACTGATACCGCCTTATCTGCGATTGCCAATGACTGAATTTTCGAAACAACATCACGAACAAATGCTGGCCGCGCTCGCGACAGCGGGCGTCAACCTGGAGGACGCGGCATGACGCGCATCACGCTGGCACTGGTGGTCCCCTTGCTGCTCCTGGCCGGGTGTGGCGGCAACATCGGGAACGTGGACTGCGACGAGGGCCCTTACCAGGTGGCCGTTCGCGCACCGAAGGTCCAGGCGCCGGAAGGGCTGGACGATCTCGACCCGCTGGCCGAGATACCTCTGCCCGCGGCATCTCCGCGGGAACCCTGGCCGGCGGATGGCCCTTGCATCGAGCAGCCGCCACAGATCATCAGGATGAATTGATCCGAAATCGGAGAGGTGGCTGAGTGGTTTAAGGTGCTCGCCTGGAAAGCGAGTGTACGGTGGTACCGTACCGGGGGTTCGAATCCCCCCCTCTCCGCCAGAACAAGAAGGCCCCCTTGCGGGGCCTTCGTGGTTCTGGCCGAGTGCGGTATGGGCTTTCGAACCCTGTTCGACCAACGCAGCCGCGCAGCGGCATGTTGGCGGGGAGCCCGCGCAGCGGGCGAGCCAATCCCCCTCTCCGCCATTTCATGTGTCCAAGTCGCCGATTCTCGCAGGTAACGGATTGCAGTGCAGACAAGACGCTAGGTGTAACCCAGCAAGCGCCGCAGCCCGGGCAAAACGTGATCAACCATCTGTTTCTGCGTCTCGGGCAGTTCGTCCGGAAAATCGGGCGCCTCTCCGGCCAGGTTTTCCCTTGCGGTACCGCTTTGCTTGCGATCCGAGCCGACTCGGACCCGGTCGCGCCAATCGGCTGGTAACTCTTTGATACCGCATTTGCCCAGCAGGTCGGCGAAATAAGTCTCCGCCGCATCGGAATCGAGGTCTTTCAGGTTTCCGAGCAGGTCTTCGAATCGCACGACTTCGGCCTTGGTTCCCAGCCAGCCGACGGCATTGTGCAGGAATATATCCTGCATCGAAGGCGCCTTCTTATGAATGCCGAGAATCATCATGTTCATGATTTCCTCGACCGAGACGTTGCCGCCTTTCAGGTGTTCGAGCGATCCCTGGAAGGTATCGGAAAGAAAAAAGCGTGCCCTGGCAAGAACCCAGTCGTAAGGATCGCGAACGAGGATCGTGTGTTTGACTTTATGCAGCGCGATTGCTGCGTCGTCGGAAAAGAGTAAATGCCCCCAGCTGAGAAAGGGCTTGTCCTGAGAAAATGCGGCCAGATGCTGGCGCAGCACCGGGTGTTGAATAAACATCGCGTGGTATTGCTGTTCGACTGGCACGAACATTCGCACAATATTGCGCATGAGGTGCGTGCCGCACTTGGGGACGCTATTCAGGAATACCGGCTCTTGCAGAGGGATCTGCACATAGTCTCGGTTCAGTTCGTTCAGGTTGTCGCCTGAAGCCACCACCCTCGGCATGGCATCGCCTTCCTGGTTGTTTCGGTCACCAAACAGAGTACCCGAAAAAAATGTGCCGACAAAAGTCGGCACATTTTTCGTTTGCTTTTCGGCTTATTGGTCGAAACTGAACGTGAAGTTGACGAAGTATCGACGCCCAAGCCAGTCGTATTGAGAGTACAAGGCCGACCGTCCCGCCGTTCGGAGCGGTCCGCCCAGACCACCGAAGGTCGAAACCTGCGGCGGTTCCTGGTCCAAAGCGTTCGAGACGCCGACGATCGCGCTGAGGCCGATGCTATCCATGTGATACGTGACCGAAAGGTCATGGTATTCGACGGCGTCGGCCTCGAGCACCCGATAGACGGTATCGCCCCAATATTGCGCTTCGGGCCCGCCCTCGTCTTCGGTATTCGACACGTCACCGACAAAGCGCACGCCCCAGAAGAACGACCAGTTTTTCCAGTCATAGGTGGTCCACAACCGTCCCACGTGCTCCGGATGACCGAAGCGGCCGAGATTATCCTGGACATTGCCCGGGAACAGGGCCGTATTCCTCTCTTCGAGCAGGGTGTGCTGGGTATCGATCTCGAGCGTGCCGTCGCCGATATCCACGACCCAACGAAGCGCGATGTCGTAGCCGTTACTCACCTGGCTGGCTACGTTGAGAAACCGGTCCTGGATGTTGTCGACGCCGCCGTTGATGCCCGATCGGTCGAACAGGTCGCAGAGCGGTTCGTTCGGGTAGAACTGCGAGCTGTAACAGCCGCTGACTATCGCCCCCTCCAGGCTCGTGATCTGGTCCTCGATCTCGATGTCGAAGTAGTCGACCGAGAGGCTCAGGTCGGCGAACGCCGGCTGCCAGACAAAACCGACCGTTGTCGACGTGGACGTCTCGGCCTCGAGCTCGCCGATATTGCCTTGCCTGATCATAGTTGCCGAAACCGTGCCGCCGGTGTAGTCAGCCGGCAGCCCAGCCGGGTAATCCGGCGACCGCGTCTCGGCCGCGCAGTTGTCGGCAACGCGCTGGGTGATATCGCCACGGGCGAGCGCGGCGCCCCAATCCCTGCACGGGTCGATATTACGCTGCGAAGGAAAACTTGTTTCGTCCGCAAGGTACAGCTCGAACAACGCCGGCGTCCTGAAGGACGTTCCTTGCGTTGCCCGGAGCCTGAACGTGTCCGTGATCGCCCAGTTGAGTCCGACTTTGTAGGTATCGCCCGTGCCGTAAGTGTCGACGTCGTTATAGCGATACGAGCCGGTAAAGCTCAGGTCGTAGAACCCGGCCCTGTCGGCGAGAATCGGGATATCCACCTCGGCAAACACGGCCTTCGTGTTCTGATCGCCCGATGTGATACCCGCCGACGAACTGCCCCAGGCATTGCCGGCACGGACGATTTCGCCCGGAACGTCGTGTATGTCGTCATCCCGGATGTGGAAGCCGAAGGCGACGCCGAGATCGCCGGCCGGTAACTGCATGATCGGGCCGGTGACGAAGGCCTCCCAGGAAGACTGCTTGTAGACCGTGTTGCCGAAGTCCATGCCGAACAGGTACTCCTGCATTGCAGGCGAGATATTGCCGGCCAGGAACTGCGGATCGAGCCACGGGATATCCTGGCAGGGCACGCCCCTTATCGAGGTGGTCGGAACCCAATTCGCGCAGGAGCCGTCCAGGCCGCCGTAGTCGTAGAGCCAGTTCTGGTCGTAGATCGAGTCGCCGTAGATCTCTTCGCCAACGTAATCGCCGTCGGACTTGCTGTACTGGAAGGAGAGGTCGTAGCTCCAGTCTTCGCCGAATTCGCCGCGCAGGCCGGCTACGTAACGCTCGTAATCGACCGTGACTTTCTCGTCGGAGCCGCGATCGGTGATTGCCGTGGGGCTGAACCACGAAAGGCCCGCCCACCCCGAATTGACCGAGTTCGTCACACCGAAGAAATCGCCCCCGTTATAGACGTAGCCCCAGAACTGCCGATAGCTGTTTGCCGTCGTCTCGCGCCTGTTCAACAGGGCCTCGCCGTACAGCGTCATGGTGTCTGTCACATCGAACTCGACGTCGGCCCAGAACGTCGTCCGCTCGATCTCGGGAATCAGGCTTGTCTGCTGCTGGAATGGATGATCCCTGTTCGTTACGGCATCCGACGCCCGGTCATAATCGACCAGGAACCATCCGGGCGGTGTAACCAGGAAGTCCGGATTCGTCGGGTCGACTTCCAGTTCGGGTATGTACTGCGCCAGGTCGCCGTCGTAGTCGTATTGTGCGAGTGTCTGGAAGTTCGGCACGTTGCCGCCCGGCCCCTGGTAGTCATAGAGCCAGACGTGGCCCCAGGTCAGGTCGTCACAAGCCGGCGAGTCGATACGCGGGTCGATCAGGTCGACGCGGTTGCCGCCGGCGTCGAAAATGTACTGCTCGGCACATTCGAAATAGTCTCTTTGCCCGCGCCTCAGTTCTTCGGTCTTGGCGTAATCCGCCGTCAAACGGAAGTTGCCGCGGGACCAGGTCTTGCCCCAGGTCGCGCTGATGCGCGTCTCTTCGCCGCCCGACTCGGTAGGCTGCGAAACGTAGGCGTCAAAGGCGCCGCCGTCATCCTTCCGCGTAAAGATATTGACGACACCGGCGACGGCGTCTGAACCGTAGATCGACGATGCGCCGTCTTTGAGGATTTCGATTCGCTCGACGGCGATGAGCGGCATAACGTTGAGATCGAACGACGATACGCTGCCCCGCGTTCCTGCCGGCCCGGCCCGGCGGCCGTTGACCAGCGTAAGCGTGCGGTTAGCGCCCAGGCCCCTGATCGACAGCGTATTTGCACCTGTGCCGCCGTTCTCGACGAATGCGGTCGAGGTCGCCGGTGTCACCTGTGGCCCCGTGGCGGCGACTGTCGACTGCTGTATCAGGGTGCCGAGGTCGGAGATACCTGCGGGGGCCGCACTGTTCGTCAGAACGACGTCCATCGGAGCCGATGTCGAGAACCCGTCCCTCTTGATCCTTGAACCGGTTACGACAATATTTTCGATTTCTTCGTCTGATGCCGCATCCGCCTCTTCCTGAGCAAGCACTTGCGAGGTGACGCCGAGTGAGCTGGCGGCAATTGCGAGGCTGATAGCACTCGCCAACGGATTCTTCTTGTACATGATCCCCCCCTTCCTGGTTTTCTACCGACCTCTTGCACCTGGATATTCAGGACAGCTTTCGAGAAGCTCTGTTCCCCCTGATCAGAGGTCCAGGCGCCGAGCACAGGGTCCCTCACGTTTCGTGACCCCGCGAGATTTACCTAGTGGCCGATGATATCGAAAAATTCTGCTGGATGCTGCTTTTCTTGTATGCTCTGGCATGCACCTGAACATTCAGACGCGAGGTAAGGCGGGATTCGAATCTCGCTACAGGCTTAGACTAAATCCAAACCTTCCGGCGCGGCCAGGCGAGTGGGAACAGCCCCGTTCCGCCGGACTTTGGTAATTCACGAGTTTCGGGACCACTCTCACATGCGACCAAAACGGATGCTGATCGTCGGCGGAGGATCCGCCGGGTGGATGGCCGCGGCATATCTCAACGCGGCGCTGAACAGGGGCGGGCGGCAACTCGTGGACATCTCGCTGATAGAGTCTCCGGATGTCCCGCGCATCGGCGTCGGCGAAGCCACCATACCGAACATCAATCATATCCTTGCCGTCATCGGCATCGATCAGTTCGATTTTCTGCGGCGAGTCGACGGCACGTTCAAGCAGGCGATCAAGTACGTCAACTGGGTAAAAAACGACGGTTCCTGGTACTACCATCCCTTCGACCGGTTCCTCGGGCGGGCCATCGATCGTTCGGCGCTGGACTGGCTCATGAGCGACCGTTCCATCCCCTATATGGAGACCGTTTCGATACAGCCGGTGATGTGTGAACTGGGACTGGCGCCACTGACGCTGGGCCGGCAGCAGTTCGGCAAGCCGCAGAAGTATGCCTATCATATGAACGCGTTGAAGTTCGCCGACTACCTCTGCGAACTCGCTACGGCGCGGGGCGTGAGCCATTACCTCGACCACGTGACCGACATCGAGCTGGCCGGGAACGGCGATATCTCGGCGGTGATGACCAAAGGGGGTAAACGCCTCGAGGCCGACCTCTTTGTCGACTGCACCGGTTTCGCGGCATTGCTGATCGAGCAGAAGCTCGGCGTCCGCTGGGTGGATTGTTCGCAGTGGTTGCTTTGCGACCGTGCAATCACGATGGCCGTTCCCTACGAACAACACTATCCGGGCTACGTGCGGCCATACACGACGGCCACCGCATTATCGTCCGGTTGGGTCTGGGAGATTCCGTTACAGGACAAGCGTTCGCTGGGCTACGTGCACTCGAGCGCGTTTATCAGCGAAGACCAGGCTGAGCAGGAAGTGCGTGATTTCGAGGGCGGCCATTCTGCGTCACTGGATACGAGAACGGTGCATTTCAAGGTTGGATACCGGGAGCATGCCTGGGTCAGGAACTGTGTGGCCATCGGTCTCGCCGGGAGCTTTATCGAGCCGCTGGAATCGACCGGGCTCTATCTGAGCGATCTCGCGACCGTGATGTTGTCCGAGCATTTTCCCCACGGCGACGACATGGAGGCGCTGGCATTCCGTTTTAACCGCATCATGGCGAATCGCTTCCACGAGATTCTCGATTTCATCAACATGCACTACTGCCTCACGCGCCGCGAGGACACCGAGTTCTGGAAAGAGATCCGCAAGCCGGAGCGCATTCACGATCGACTGAAGGCGAAACTGGACTTCTGGCGTGTAAAACCTCCGTCGCCGTCCGATTTCGAGGATCAGTTCTTCCCGGGCCAGCCGGACAGCCCGTTGCCTTCGAACGGATATCCCGGCGACCATCGTAGCCCCGTCGATACCGCCACTGTTTTCAACCTGTACAGTTACGAAGCCATCCTCTACGGCATGGGATTCCTGGAGGAGGAATGCGATAAGTGGTACGGGACGTTCCGGCTGCAGCCCGGCGTCTTCAAGGAAGTGATCGATAGTCTCAACATGGCCACGCGCGAATTGCCATTGCACGATGCCTGGCTGCAACAGGTTCTCGGCATGAAGCAGTATGAGAAGGCGCAATAGATGTCACCGGCAGAACGCGTTCGGAGCGTTGTAATCGTTGGCGGCGGTTCCGCCGGCTGGATGGCTGCCGCCTACCTGGATGCGGCGCTCAATCGAGGCGGCCGGAAAGTCGCCGAAATCAGCCTTGTCGAGTCGCCTGACGTGCCGAGAATCGGTGTTGGGGAAGCCACGATACCGAGCATCAATCACATCCTCGCCGTCATCGGCATCGATGAGCGCGATTTCATGCGCAGGGTCGATGGGACCTTCAAGCAATCCATCAAGTTCGTAAACTGGCTGCACAACCGGGGCGAGCATTACTACCACGCATTCGGACGATACAAACCGACTCCAATAGATGATTCCGGCCCGCGATGGCTGCGGAGCAACCGCTCGATACCATTCATGCAAACCGTCTCGGCGCAGCCGTTATTGTGCGAGCACAACCTGGCCCCGAAGATGCTGGGCAAATGGGATTTTGGCGCGCGACTGACCTACGCGTTCCACATGAACGCGCTCAGTTTCGCTGACTACTTGTGCGAAATAGCAACCGCGCGCGGTGTCAAACACTACATGGATCATGTTGTCGATATCGAGATGGCGGAGAACGGCGATATCGACGTTTTAAAAACGCGTAACGGAGAACAGATCCACGCCGACCTGTTTGTGGACTGCACTGGTTTTGCAGCATTGCTGATAGAGAAGAAACTGGGCGTGAAGTGGGTCGACTGTTCACAGTGGCTGCTATGCGACAGGGCACTGACGATCAATATTCCGTATTCGCATCACTATCTCGGCTTCGTGCGTCCTTATACGACCGCGACCGCGCTCTCGGCGGGATGGGTCTGGGATATCCCGCTGCAAAACAGACGCGCGCTCGGTTACGTCCATTCCAGCGCCTTTCTCAGCGAAGAGCAGGCCGAGGAGGAATTGCGGGCATTCGAGGGCCAGCATGCAAAAGACCTGTCGTCACGGGTCGTGCACTTCAAGGTCGGTATGCGTGAGAAAGCCTGGGTAAGAAACTGCGTGGCCATCGGGCTTGCCAGCAGCTTCATCGAACCGTTGGAGTCGACCGGACTCTACCTCAGCGATCTCGCAGCAGTCATGCTGGCCGAGCATTTTCCCTATCACGGCGACATGGCGCCACTGGCGTATCGCTTCAACCGTATCATGGCAAATCGATTCTATGAGATCCTCGACTTCATCAACATGCACTATTGCCTGACTCGCCGCGAGGACAGCGATTTCTGGCGTGAGGTCCGCCGGCCGGAACGCATACATGATCGTCTGAAGGCAAAGCTGGAGTTCTGGAACCGGAAACCCGTGTCGGAGTTCGACTTCGAGGATCAGTTCCTGCCGGGACAGCCTGACACACCGCTGGGTTCTGCAGGAATGCCGGGCGACCATCGACCGCCAATCGATACCGGCAAGCTGTTTACCCGCTCCAGCTATGAAGCAGTAATGTATGGCATGGATTTCATGGGCGACGAATATCGTGAGCGATATGGTGACGACCGGCCGCCGAGTGCGGTCCACCGTCGCATCGTCGAGAGACTTGCGATGGCGCCGGGCAAGCTGCCGCCGCATGACGTCTGGCTGAAACAGGTGCTCGGCATGCCGGACTACCCTCGGGCTTAGCGCCCTTAACCCGTCTCATGCTTCAGGGAGTCGCGTGACATGAATTTCCAGGGCAACTTCAACCGGATATCGACCGTCGATATTGCGCCTCTGAAGAACCTCGTGCTGCAACTCACGCCACTGCATTGGGCGGACGACACCACGCGGCAGAACAGGTATGAAGTCCACCAGGATACGCAAACGATCGGGCTGGTCTACGATGAGGATTTCCGTCATACGAATCCGACCCGGCGCCCGCCACTGGAATTGTTCGGTCCCGAGCTGCAACCCATACTCGCGGTCACAGCCGATCACTTCGAATCCCGTCCCGAAGCGCAAAGCCTGTTCGGAACCCATGGTCATGGCTATTTTATCCGTGCAAGCCTGGTGCGCCTGGCTCCTGGCGGCAAGATCCTGCCGCACCAGGACAAGAACTTTTCGCTGGCACATTCACACCGCGTACATGTACCGGTCGTGACAAACGACAAGGTGACTTTCACGGTGGGTAGCGAGACTATCAAGATGAAAGAAGGCGAGGTCATCGAAATCAATAACCGCCGCTGGCATTCCGTCAGCAATGACGGACAAGACGATCGCGTCCATTTGATTCTGGACTGGGTAACTCCTGCGGAACCTTGTTGTTGCAGTTATAAGCTTCATCCCGGTATTCCGTGCAGCCCGCAGGCATGCATCGAGTCCGATCGCCTGAAGATTGAGTGTAATTGCTTTCCCGATGACCATTCAGCGATGACCCCGAGTCAGGACTGAAGTGAATCGCTGAACAGGACCGAATGCGGGCGCCGCAAGCAAAAGCGGATTTACGGCAAGCAGCGCGAAGCGCTACGAGCGGCTTTTCCGCACCTGGCATTGAGGCAATTCTCGAGGATACGGTCATCATTGTTTCTGCTCCGCGCTCGGGGAGCAGCCTGCTATTCGAGCAGCTGGCGCTGATCCCGGGAATATGGACGATCGGTGGCGAGAGCCATGGAATCCTGCGGGCGTTTCCGCATCTGCAGGCTGAAAACCCCGAATTCGACTCGGGGAGCCTGGGCGAAGTTCATGCGGATGCCGAAACGCGGCAGCTCCTGCAGAGCTGCTTTCTTTACCTCCTCAAAGATCATCACGGGGGACGCTATCTCGACCGGCCGGAATCGCAGAGGCCATCGAAAGTCTGCCTCGTAGAGAAGACACCTCGCAACGCGCTCAATATCCCGTTTCTTCTCAACGTGTTTCCAAGGGCAAAGTTCATTTATCTCTACAGGGATCCGAGGGAGACAGTCGCAAGTCTGATCGAGGCCTGGTCGCTCGGGCTGCAGACCGGGCGGTTTGTTACTTTCCATGGTCTGCCCGGTTGGGACAGACCGGCGTGGTGTTTCTTGCTGCCGCGGGGTTGGCGAAAAATGCGGGGCCGGTCCCTGGCCGAGATTGCGGCGTTTCAATGGTCGGCAAGTAACACCGTCATCATGGACGAGCTGGCCAAGTTGCCATCGCAGCGATGGACAACGATCACCTTCCAGTCGCTGATCGCGCAGCCCCGGGAGGCTCTGGCGAGACTGTGCCGGTTTGCCGGAATCGAGGTAGACGACGGCCAATTGCCAGATGGTATGTTGCCGCTTTCGCGGACCGCGCTCACACCACCGCGGGCGGACAAGTGGATGAAATACAAGAATGAGTTCGAAGCCTTGTCGCCGACTCTGTCTGCTACCGCCCGGAAATTCGAAAGCTTTTGCCAGGGCCGTCAGGAACCAGTGAATCAAGGTTAATGACCATGTTGTCGTAAGACAGCAATAGACTCGTTCCACTGCGAGTCCTGACCGATAGCTTGCGGTCAGGAGCGTACCTGGCTAGGTAAAAGCCAGCATTGACCGCACCAGCGCCCCCAAGACAATGAATATGGCGAAAATCTGAATTGCAGAAGAAACCTGAGGGATGTCAGGCGCGCAAAGGAGGCAGCAATGAACAGGACAGCATATTTCCCCTCGGTTGCGGTAGTGCTTGTATTGATGTTGCCTGGTTGCGATTCCTCCTGCTCATGGGGAGGATGTCCGCTGCCGGCTCTCCCGATAGAGCAGTCTGCCACCGGCGTCTGGGGTGGCCAGGCCGTGACGCCGGCTCCGGCGGACGTCATAACGAGCTTCGAATTTGATGCGGCTGGGCCGTTTTCTATCGGTACCTCGCCTCGAACAGCCAGCTTTTCGAACGGCATCGCGAAGGCGGCCGGCGACCCCGCGTTTACTGTGACCGGCAGTTATGCGTGGTACGTTTCGGTCGGCACCTCTGCCACAGTTACTTTTGAGACCTTGCCCAGCTCCCTGTCGTTCTGGGTTCGTACGCAAAACGCAAGCGATGTTAGCGAAATCCAGGTCTTCGACGAGGCGGGGACGCTGATCCAGACCGTGACTCCGACGGATGTCTTCCAGGAAATCGTCGTAACGCGAGCGGCAGGAGAGACGTTTATCGGAAGCTTCGATGTGATCAGCACGAGTGGTGGCGATGTTGTCATCGACGATCTCACTCTCGGATACAGTTCTACGACCGATGCTATCGATTGCGTCGTCGCGGAAAACCTCGAGGTTGCCTGCGTGGTGACGGACACCGCTACGGACGAAGTCATCAGCGCCGCACGCGCGACCATTCAGGTGGCGAATGCCAACCAGGTGACGGGATCCGGAGCGCTTTACGCAGTACCCGGGTCGATACTCATCGATGGCTCGGCCGTTGCGGCGTTGACGATAACGGGCGGGACTTTCGTCGAAAGAACCACCCTGGATTTGACCGTGACCGCTGCCGGCGTCACGACAACCATTGCGACCACGTACGATGCTATTTATGAGCGTGGCAGCAGTCTGGACACGGTGGCCGGCGTCTACACGTCGTTCGACATTTATGGGGACCCATCGTCATTCGCGATTGATGCAGCCGGTGCAATTACCGCGCAATCCAATTCCGGCTGTGTTGCGAACGGACAAGTGACCATCATCGATCCCCTGTTCAATGCCTACGACGTAAGCTTCGATCTCAGTAACTGCGCGGGCCTTGACGGGTCATACGACGGTCTGGGAATAACCCAGGACGGGAACGCAACAGACGATGAGTTGCCATTCGCTGTGTTCACCGGGCAGACGGTGATTGTCGGCGATCCTGTCAAATAGGCGTATTTAACCCGGGGCGAGCCTGACCATTACCGCGTTACGCGGCGATTTCGCTCGTCCAGGGCCTCAATGCACTCCGGGAGATCGTGAAACAACCTCGGTGTAATCATGCCCGATGCCGTTCGTACCGGGTCACCGTAATCTGCCCAGAAGGTTTCGCACCACTTCTGATCGCCTGTCTCGGTCTCGATGCATTTCGCGATCTCCGCTGCTCGTAATGGTGCGATCTTCGCTTCCCTTGCGTCCTCACAACGCCTGTCGAGGTCCGAAAGACTCATCTGGGCGATGTCTATCTCCGGAGACGGTGGCGCAGCCTGGATTGGCGGCTGCGCGGGTTCATCGACGACGGTTTCTTCAGAAGCCGGCGGCGATTTGACGGGCGATTGAACAGGGGGGATATACGGTGGAGCCGGATCCGTCTTGATCGTCTCTACGTCGACGTCCAGCGACCCGTCGGGCGGCTGCTCACTGAAGTGAACGACTCCGTCTTCATCCACCCACTTATACACCGTCTCCTGCGCACATATGCCTGCTGCCGGACCCAGCAGGCCGATGACCAGAGTAGCAGCGAGAGCTTGCGTGACATGTACGCCGTTCATTACCGCCTCCTTGGCTCCCCTCGTTTGTCCAAGGTTCGTTTCTTCCCAAAATCCATTGTCTTACGAAGGGCAGGGCGGTCAATTCTGGCTTCTACCTAACGCTAGCCGATCGCATCGATACCGAGCAGACTGGCCAAATGACGCGCCTGGACTAAACTCATTTAAGTATAAGTCAACGAGGGAAGTCCCATGCGCAAGCAACTTGTTCCTTTCATCGGCGCATCGTTCGCGCTGTTCCTGGTAGCCTGTTCGAGGCCCGATTCGGAGACGGTCTCCGAACCCGAGCCAGCCGCAGCCGAGCCTGCAGCAGCCGAGGCGCCGGCCGCGGAGTCGATGCCTGGCCCGGATTCAGGAGATGCTGGCGGCGCTGACCCGACCGTCGTCGATCCTGACCGCTATACGGCAGAATTCGAGAACGAGGCCGTTCGGATTCTCCGCATCAAGTACGGTCCCGGCGAAGAGTCCCCCATGCACTACCATCCCGACAGCGTCGCCGTATTCCTGACCGATATCGACGTGACGTTGACGATGTCGGACGAATCGGCGCAAGAAGTGTCGTCTCCGGCGGGTACCGCCATTTTCAGCGCGGCTGGGGAGCATTCCGGGAAGAACACCTCCGATTCGGCGTGGGAGGTCGTAGAAATCGAACTCAAACCGCGTGACCCGTCCACGGGCGAAGCAGGTGGTCCGGATGCAACCGTTGTGGATGCCGGCCATTACTCGACGGAATTCGAGAACGATATCGTTCGCGTTGTCAGGATTGCCTACGGTCCCGGGGAGGCGTCGGTCATGCATCACCACCCGGACAGTGTCGCGGTGTTCCTGACCGACCACCTGGTCGAGATGACAATGCCGGACGGTTCGACCGAAGAAATCTCAGCCAATGCGGGCGACGTGCTGTTTATAGAGGGTGGCCAGCACCTGCCGAAGAATATCTCCGATTCGGCCTGGGAACTGGTTCTGGTCGAACTGAAATAGCGCCCCGGCAAAAGGCCCCGCAAGGGGCCTTTTCCGTGCTAAGGCTGTGTCAGTACGAACAGGCCGTTCGAAGTATCGTTGATGATTATCGTGCCTGACGGCAAGTACGGATACACGCTCCACGCGCCATCGAAATTGACGGCATCGCTCGCCGGATACGTGTCGAAGAACGCGATTTCGGCCATCTGCTGGTTGCCGAGGTCTGTGAACTCGAGAATCCGGAGACCGGACGTATAGTTCGCCTGGTAGACCCGATTGCCAAGAACGTAAAGGTTGTGGTCGATCGAAGGCGTCGACGCCTCGTACGGATATATGTAGACCGGCGCATCCAGGTCGGTGACGTCGAAGACATGCGTGCGCGTCGGAACGCCGAGACCCGTTTCGTCGGCTTCGTCACCGATGAATAAGAATCGGTGATCTTCGGTCAGCCAGCCCTGGTGTACGAACCCCAATTGCGGATACGTGATCGTGCTGACAGTCAGTGGCGCGGCCTTGTTCGTCACATCGGCGATCTCGACATGGTTCTTGTTCGAGCTGGCGCAGATCTCCGCACCCTGGTGATCGGCATCCGGCCCTGAGTAAACGACGCATTGCGTATCGTGGGTTTCTGCAGATGAGTGGCAGCCGGCGAATAGTGGATTATTGGGCGTCGTGATATCGATCATGTGCAGGCCTTCATTGCAGGTATTAGTGCCTACGGCATACGCAAAGCCGGTATCTTCATTGACCGCGATGTTGTGAGCGTTGCCGAAATCGCCATAGACGATGTCGGCAGAGAAGTCCTGAGGGGCGTTGACGCCACGCAGTCGGGTCAGGTCGAAGACCTGCATGCCATGGGCACCGGCATCGTCGGCCACAATGTAGGCGTGATCCTGGTACACCTTGATATCCCGCCATGCCGAAGATCGCGTCTGGGTTGCCAGGCGACCGAGAAATACCGGGCTCATCGGATCCGTTACGTCGACGAATGCCGTACCGTTGGTCTTGCCGACCAGGGCATATTCGTTACCGGTCGTCGTGTCGATCCAGCCCCAGATGTCATTGCCTCCGGTGCCACCCATCTGGTCGAACGGGACGCGGGCTGCGAGCGAGACGCCCGAGCAGGAAAAATTGTCGGCGCTGCCACCGACACAATCGGCAGGACCCACCGACAGAGCCGGGGGATCACCCGGCCCGGGATTGTTATTAGCCGATCCGTTGCCACCGCCGCCGCAGCTGCAAAGAATCAGAGCGAAGGCGGCCGGAACTAAACATCTCAAAATAAAGGACATGCCAATCTCTCCCCAATAGCTGCTTACTACGACCCGCCGTAATACAGGCGAGTTCCACGCAACCTCGATATCTTCTACGTACTTCCGCGGATTTTGAATACACCCGGAGGGCGCTACTTTTATAATATGGGCACGCGCCTCGACGCTCATGTAGCAGAAGTCCTGGGCGCAATTGACGCGCCGCTCGCAAGGCATATTCGCGATCTGCGTCGCTGGTTCCACCGCCATCCCGAGCTCTCATTTCAGGAAGCCGGGACTGCGGCGCACATAATTTCCGAGCTCGAATCGCTGCAGATTCCCTACAAGTATGACGGGGTCGGCCACGCCGTGATCGGGCTTGTCGAGGGGCTCGATCCCTCACCACTGGCAGTCGCGCTTCGTGCAGACATGGATGCGCTGCCGGGCGAGGAGACTACCGGTGCGCCCTACGCATCGGTCAATCCGGGCGCGATGCATGCCTGCGGCCACTGCGCTCATATGGCGATGCTGATCGGCGCTGCACATCTCCTGGCGCAAGAGCCGCCACCCGGGCCCGTAAGGCTCGTCTTTCAGCCAGCGGAAGAGCGTGGCGGGGGTGCGAGAGTCGCCATTGCCGATGGCGCTCTCGATGGCGTCGCCACGATATTCGGGGCACATGTCACTCACGAGTGGGAGACGGGCAAGATCATGGTTCGTGATGGACACATGACGGCCCAGTCCGATGCATTCACCATTAACGTGCGGGGAAAGGGCGGGCACGGCGCCAGGCCGCACGAGGCCGTTGACGCGATCGTAATCAGTGGTTTCCTGATCACTGCGCTCCAGACACTGGTCTCGAGAGAAACCAATCCATTGCATCCTTCGGTCGTTACAATCGGCAAGATAGGAGCGGGTTCTGCCGGCAACGTCATTGCAGAAGAGGCCGAACTCTACGGGACGATCCGCACGTCCCTGGATGAGTCCCGCAAGCGCATCCACAACGGTTTGCAGCGCATGGTCAGCGCCGCGGCGGAACTGCACAATGCGGAAATCGACATCGAGATTCGCCAGGGTTATCCGCCGGTCATTAACGAACCAAGATCGGTGGCAATTGCCCGGCAGGCCGCAGCGGACGTCGTAGGTACGGAGCATGTCGTCGCGGCGGAGCATCCGAGCATGGGCTCGGAGGATTTCTCGTTCTACCTCGAGAACAGCCCCGGTTGCTTTGTCAGGTTTGGCGCGCGCGACCCTGCCTGGGAGCCAATTCCACTGCACAGCCCGGCCTTCGATATCGACGAGCACGCACTGGGTATCGGTGTGCGATTCCTGGATCGAGTCGCGCGAGTCGCACATGAGCGCATCCACGAGTTTACGCATGAAGTTTAGGAACTGTTCACGGCACTCGATAGGCGTCGAATGGGAACTGCAGCTCCTCGATACGGAATCGCTGGATCTTTACGACGGCATACTGCCGCTAATGGAGTTTTTCCCCGATACGAGTTTCGTCAAGCCCGAGTACATACAGTCCTGCGTGGAACTGACGAGCAACGTCTCGCCGACCAGTGACCGGGTCGTACAGCACCTTCGGCAGACTCTCAAGAGGACGGTACGCCGCTGCGAGGAACTCGGCATGGGTCTTTGCGCTGCGGGCACCCACCCGTTCTGCCGGAGGCTGGCGCTGATCACGCCGTTACCGCGCTACCGGCGAATGGCCAAGTCGGTGGGCTACCTGGCTCACAACCAGATCACGTTCAGCACGCATGTGCACATCGGGATGAAGTCAGGCGATGAGGCGATGCTCGTCATGTCGCGATTGATTCCGGTCGTCCCTGCACTCGTGGCGATGTCCGCAAACTCGCCTTTCTGGAGAGGCCATTTGACCGGCCATGCGGCGTATCGCCACCGCATACTTGCCGCTGCCCCGAACTACGGGCTGCCGACGAGTTTCGAAAGCTGGGCGGCTTTTGAGAAATTTTTCGAAGCGGCAACACGCTCGAACATGATCGGGCATTTCAAGGATATTCACTGGGATATCCGGCCGCACCCCGACTTCGGCACACTGGAAGTCCGCGCAATGGACGCCGCATCCGATTTGCGGAGTGTCCACGGCCTGGCGTCATTCGTTCGCTGCCTGGTCGTATCGATGGCGGAGGCGTCCAGTCGTGACTTGAATGCGGTGATGCCGCGGGATCTGCCGTTCTGGGTCGAGAAAGAAAATCGCTTCCGGGCCGGGCAGCTCGGGATGGATGCCGGGTACATTGTCAACGCCAATGGCGAGCAGCGGCCGATGCGCGAGTTCGTCAACGATCTTTTCGAGTTCTGCGAGCCGATGGCTGCCAGCATCGGCGAATCGAGTGGCATGCGAATCGCCCGCGAGATGCTGGATGAGATTCCTGCCTACCAGCGACAGCTGGACGCTTACGCAACAGGCCGGTCGGCGCGAACGGTCGTGCGCGGCCTGCAGGAAGCGCTGCTCCACGGCTGCACCACGGAGTCCCGCGCGGCATGACCGAAGTCGTCACACGTCCCTGCATCGTGCCAACAGCGCAACTACGCAGAGCCTGCGAGTCTTTCGAGCGTAGCTTCATGCGCAGCGATGAATTGCCGGCAGGGACACCCCACCTGGGCCAACAACGTGCGATCGATGCGATTCGATTTGGTATCGAGGTAGAGCGGCCAGGTTACAACGTTTACGTACTCGGCCCGCTCGGTAGTCATCGTCACGGCCTTGTTCGGGAACTCGTGGACGAGCGCGCCTCCCGGAAGGGGCCGCCCGAGGATTGGTGTTACGTCAACAACTTCTCGGATCCGGAACGGCCACGCGCTTTGGCTTTCCCGGCCGGCCAGGGTAGGGAGTTTCGTGACGACATGCACGCCCTGATCGAGGACATGCGCGTTGCCATTCCCGCCGCATTCGAAAGCGATGACTATCGCAATCAGATGCGGGCCATCGAGGAAGAGACGGAAAAAGAAGTCGAGGCGCAGTGGAAGTCCCTCGAAGCCGAAGCGGCGCGCGAAGGCATCGGTGTACTGCAGACACCGACGGGTTATGTCCTTGCGCCGATTCGCGAAGGCAAGGTTATTGATGACAAGGAGTTCGAGAAACTTCCCAAGAAAGAGCAAAGACAAATCCAGGTACACATCAAGCGACTCAGCGAGGCGCTGCAGGCGCGTATCGAGAGTATGCCCAGGTTGCAGAAGCTGCACCGCGAAAGAGTCAAGGCGCTGGATCAGCGGATAATCGCTCACGCCGTGACCGTCCTGCTGGATGAGTTGAAACAGAAATACAAAACGCTCGACAAGGTCACTGCCTACCTCGACGAGGCGCAGCAGAATATCATCGACAACGCGCAGGACTTTCAGCAGCCGAAAACATCGCCACTACCGTTCCTCAGCAGGGACTCCTCGCAACTGTTCACACAATACGAAGTCAACCTGTTGACTCACAATGGGGAGGGGCAGGGGGCTCCGGTGGTCTACGAACCCAACCCGAACTATCCCAATATCATCGGCAAAATCGAGCACCGGGCGGAAATGGGTGCTCTCGTAACGGATTTTCGAATGATCCGCTCGGGCGCCCTGCTGCAGGCCAATGGCGGGTACCTGGTCCTCGACATCTACCGCGTCCTGTCGCGCCCGTTCGTGTGGGATGCGCTGAAACAGGCGCTTCTGAACAGGTACATTCGCATCGAGACTCCTGGCGAGAGCTACGGTTTTGTCAGCACGACATCCCTGAAACCGGAGCCTATCCCGCTTAAGGTCAAGATCATCCTGATCGGGGAGCGCTGGCTGTACTACCTGCTGTCGATGTACGACCACGAGTTCGACGAACTCTTCAACGTCGCCGCAGATCTCGATGACGAAATCGAGCGCAGCCGCGAAAACGTGCAGAGCTATTCGCAACTCGTCGCCGATCGTGCGAGGACCGGCGAATTGCTGCCGCTCAGCGAGTCCGGCGTACGGCGAGTTATCGAACAGGCCGCTCGAAATGCCGGGGACAGCGAAAGGCTGTCAATGCATATCCGCTCGCTCGACGATCTGCTGATTCAGTCCGACCACTGGGCGCGCAAACGGGGTTCCAAAGTCATCGAACGGCAGGATGTCGCCAGCGCGATCAGCAAGCGTGAGCATCGACTGGACCGCAGCCGCAACAAGGTGCTCGAAGCAATCGATCGTGACGTACTGCTAATAGAAACCGCTGGTGCACGGGTCGGCCAGGTTAATGGCCTGTCAATCATTGATCTCGGCGAGTTTCGTTACGGGCACCCTATGCGCATTACGGCGACGACGCGGATGGGCACCGGGGATGTCGTGGATATCGAGCGCGAAGTCGAACTTGGCGGCGCCATTCATTCCAAGGGTGTTTTGATCCTGTCGTCGGCACTGACCTCGCGGTACGCGCGAGAAACACCATTGTCAATTCACGCGAGCATTGTGTTCGAGCAGTCCTACGGCGGCGTCGAAGGCGACAGTGCGTCCGTCGGAGAACTCTGCGCGCTGATTTCGTCAATCTCCGGGATCCCGGTACTGCAGAACCTCGCGGTTACGGGCTCGATCAACCAGCTTGGTCGTGTCCAGGTTGTCGGCGGGATCAACGAGAAGATCGAGGGTTTCTACGATGTTTGCCGTTCACGTGGCCTGGACGGAACTCACGGTGTCGTAATTCCTCGCGATAACATCAAGCACCTTATGCTGCGCGAGGACGTCGTCGAAGCTGTCCGCGATGACAAGTTTGCCGTCTATGGCGTGCGAGATGTCGACGAGGCCGTGACAATCCTGACAGGTGTCGAGGCGGACATCGTCAACGCCAAGGTCGAGGATCAGCTTGTCCGGTATGCGACGCTCAGGAAAGAATTCAGCGAGAAGCAGGAAGGCGATGAGCAGGAATGAGGAGTCCCAGCGCGTCGTCATTGCGCTGACCGAAACCAGCCCGGTCGCCGATCTGTGGGAGGCCGCGATGCAGGCTATCAGCGGGTCCAGCGCCGAACTCACCGTGATCTTTCTCCACGACGAACGCTGGCACCGCGCAGCGAGCCTGCCGTTTACCCGCGAGATTTCACAGTCGGGCGGGAGTAGCAGCGACTTCACCCTGCAGCGCGCCGAACAACTCCTGGCCGCAACCGCGGCAAGCCTGCAAAAGAATATCGAGGAGCTGGCAGACAGAGCCGGATTGTCGGTCGCGTTTCAGGTTTTACCCGAAACCGACCGCGCGCAATCGCGGACGCTGCTATCGCTCGGCGCAAGCATCGTGATCGGTCCGTCAGTACTGGAGCAACACCCGATCTTCGTGGAGTTGCGACGCACCGATCTGCGCATTGTCTTCGTAGCGCCGGAAGATCGCGACAACGAATGAGCGGTTACTCGTTAAGAATGAACGTGACCTTCATGTGCACCCGATACTCGGCGACGTCATTGCCATCGACCCGGACCTCCTGGTCCTGGATCCATGCGCCCTTGACGTTTTCGAGGGTCTCCGTGGCTCGCGCTATTCCGATCCTGATGGCGTCCTCGAAACCTTTGCTCGAAGCCGCTGTAATTTCGGTCACTCGTGCGACTGACATGCTGCATTCCTCCTTGTTGCCCTTCCAACCGTTCATGAAATTGGGGCACACATCCGCTGCGACAATGCCGGTGGACTAAGCGCATGTTCGTATAGACAACAGCGAGAACTTGCGCGAGAGTATTTTAGAGAATGCGCGAAGGAACCTGGGAGCATTTCGAGCACGATGCCGACATCGGCCTGCGCGCTTGTGCCGGCTCGCGCGAGGAGCTGTTTGAGCTGATGGGCGAAGCGCTGACCGCGCTTGTTACCGACCCGGCGTCCGTGCGGCCTGTCGACACAGTCGCCGTCTCCTGCAAAGCGCCCGATGACGCAATGCTGCTGGTGGACTGGCTGAATGCGCTCGTCTACGAAATGGCTACGAGACGCATGCTTTTCTCCGACTGGCGTGTCGGCCTCGACAATCACGAACTTGTGGCCACGATCGTCGGGGAGACCGTCGATCGTGACCGGCATCAACCGGTCGTCGAGGTCAAAGGGGCAACCTATACCGCGCTTTCCGTTACGCAGGAGAGTGATGGCACGTGGCGCGGGCAATGTGTCGTGGACGTGTGATGGATTTATCCCGGCTCAGGCAAGACAGCGAATACCGGTGGCGCTTGCCGGCTGAAGGGCCGATGCATGTGCCAGGCATCCTGTACGGCGACCGCGAGCAGATCCTGCAGATGGACGACAAGGTCTACACGCAGCTGCGCAACGTGACGCTTCTTCCGGGTCTCGCGGGGCCCGTCTATGCCATGCCGGATGCTCACTGGGGCTATGGTTTCCCGATTGGCGGCGTAGCCGCGTTCGACGCGGATGCCGGTGGCGTTGTGTCGGCCGGTGGTGTCGGCTTCGATATTTCCTGCGGCGTGCGGGCGTTGCATACGCGGCTCGGGCCGGCCGACATCGAATCGGTCAAGAGCGAGCTGGCCGATGCGCTGTTCGAGGAAATCCCGGTCGGGGTCGGCAGCCAGGGCAGGATCTCTCTCGACCAGGACGCAATGGATGCGATGCTCCGCGGTGGCGCCCGGTGGGCCGTGGACCAGGGTTACGGAACGGATGCCGACCTCGAGAGAACCGAGGAAAGGGGATGCATAAAGGGCGCGCAACCCGGGCACGTATCGGATCATGCCAAGCGCCGCCAACGGCGCGAAATGGGCACGCTCGGCTCGGGCAATCATTACCTCGAGGTGCAGCGCGTCGCGACAGTTTTCGATCAGGGCATTGCCGACGAATTTGCTCTCGCCGAGAACGACATCATCATCAGCATCCACTGTGGCTCCCGGGGTCTGGGTCACCAGATCGGCACGGATTACCTGCGCGAAATGTTGATTGCTGCGCCCGACTTCGGTCTCGAGCTGCCTGACCGGGAGCTCGCCTGTGCCCCAATTCGCTCGGATCTCGGCCAACGCTATCTCGGCGCGATGCGTTCAGGAATGAACTGCGCGCTGGCCAATCGGCAAATCCTCACGCACCTGACGCGTGACGTATTTGCACGCGTGCTTCCCGCGGCCCGGCTCGAACTGCTTTACGATGTTTCGCATAACATCTGCAAGGTCGAAACCCACGTCATCGATGGCAAGGCCAGGGAGCTTTACGTGCATCGCAAGGGCGCAACGAGAGCATTTGGGCCCGGTAATGCGGACCTCGAAGAGGAGATTCGGGACGCGGGCCAGCCCGTGCTGATCGGCGGGTCCATGGGGACCGGTTCCTATGTCCTCGCCGGCACCCGCGAAGGCGAGGAATTGTCGCTCAGTTCGGCGTGTCATGGCGCGGGACGCGCCATGAGTCGCCGGCAGGCACGCCGCCAGTTCAGCGGGCGGCAGGTCGTCGATGAACTCGCCGTCCGTGGCATTGTCATTCGCAGCCCGTCGCAGCGAGGCGTTGCCGAAGAGGCCCCGCTCGCCTACAAAGACGTGGACCGGGTTGTGGATATCGCGGACAAGGCCGGACTCGCCCGCAAGGTTGCGCGACTCGAACCCGTGATCTGCATCAAGGGATGAACAGGGCAACCATCGAGTGAGCCTGTCACTGCAGTTTTTCGGCGCCACCGGCGAAGTGACCGGCTCGCTCTACGTGCTCAGCACGGGCACCCACACCGTCCTGCTCGAGTGCGGCCTTATCCAGGGTGGCGCCGACAACGAAAAGCGTAATTGGGACGATTTCCCGGTCGACGTCGCCGACATCGATGCCGTGATCCTGAGCCACGCCCACATCGATCATTCCGGCCGGACGCCGCGGCTCGTTCGTCAGGGCTACAGCGGCCCGATTTACGTGCACGAAGCCACGAAAGCCCTGTGCGAAATCATGTTGCCGGATTCGGGGTATCTCAACGAGAAAGACGCAGAATGGGAGAACAAGAAGCGGCGGCGCAAGAACCTGGCGCCGTTACAGCCCCTGTACACCCAGGAGGATGGCGAGAACTGTATCGACCTTTTTCGGGGTGTCGGTTACGCGGAGCCCGTCGAGGTCGTGCCAGGGTTGATGCTGACCTATCACGACGCAGGCCACATCCTGGGTTCGAGCATCGTCGAACTTGCGTTTGCATCTGGCGGCGCCAGGCGAACGCTCGTCTTCAGCGGCGATCTCGGTTTTCGCGACGCGCCGGTCATGAATCCGGTGTCCCGGATCGATCATGCCGATGCGGTCCTCATGGAGAGCACCTACGGCGATCGCCTGCACCGTCCGATCGAAGAGACCCTCGACGAACTGACCGAGGTCTTCGACATGGCGAGGGCGGCACAGGGCAACATCCTGATTCCCGCGTTCACCATCGGTCGAACGCAGGACTTGCTGCACCTGATGGTCGAGAACTATGCCCGCTGGAATCTCGATGACTGGCATATCTTTCTCGACAGCCCCATGGGGATAGAGGCGACCGAGGTGTATGCGCGCTATCGCCACCTCTATGACACCGAGTTGTTCGGGGCCAGATCGGATTTGCCCAGGTTGCCGAATCTCCACCAGACACGCACGCCCGAAGAGTCCATGGTGATCAATGAGCTCGAGGCGGGCGCCATTGTTATCGCCGGCAGCGGCATGTGCAGCGGCGGCCGAATACTGCATCACCTGAAGCATAATGTCTGGCGGCCGCAGTGCCACCTCCTCATCGTTGGCTATCAGGCATACGGCACACTCGGCCGGCGGCTCGTCGACGGCGCCGAAACGATCAGGCTGTGGGGCGATGATTACCGCGTGCGAATTCGCCTGCATACGATAGGAGGCCTGTCGGCCCACGCTGACCAGCGCGATCTTGTCGACTGGTACAAGGGATTCAGCAACTCACCGCCCCTGTATCTCGTGCACGGCGAGGATAGGGCTCAGCGGGTACTCGCAGGCAAGTTGCGCGACGAGATGGGCGCGCCGGTGCACATCGCAGAATACGGCCAGAAGATAAGGATCTAGGATGATTCTTGTTCATTATTCGACCTGGAATACGGACATTGACGCCAACTATGCAACTTCCACAAGTTCAGGTCCGAACGCAGTCCTGTGCTCCCGTGGATTGTAAGCGGGATTCGCATTGATTCCCTGCGAGGGCTGGAGTAGGACTAAAATACGAACTCGGCGACTACAAGGAGAAGCAATGACTTCGACACACAGCCGTCACATCCTGGTCTCTTTCGCAAGCGTATTGTTGGCCGCCTGCGCAAGTTTTGGGGCAGTCGACGGCGTCGATAACCTCTGGCGCGAGGTGCCGATCGACGAATTCCAGGAAGGCGTGACCACACAAGCGGAAGTGCTCGAACTGCTCGGCCCCCCATCACAGCTGATCAATCTCAATGATCAGACCGTTTTCTACTACCTGACCGAGAAAACGTCGGGCAAGGGCATGATCTTCATCGTCTGGAACCAGGTCAGTGCCGAAAGTGAGTACGACCGCGCCATCTTCTTCTTTGATACGGACGGCATCCTGCAAGAATTTGCCTACAGCAAGGAACAGGTTGCCCGGTAAACGAACTTGCGTTTGCTCAGTCGCATATATATCGGCTTGGTGCTGGGTGTCGTTCTCAGCGGGTGCGCCCACCTGGAGCATGAGATCGGCAAACCACTGCCGCTGGAGTCGCTGGATGGCTTCAGGGTAGGGACGCACTATGGGGACGTGCTCGACCGTTTTGGTCCCCCTACGAAAATGAGTGCGCTGCCCGATGGCATGGTCTTCCTGTACGAGCACGTCAAGATCGACGAACGCCAGTACGGCCTGATACTGCCCGGGGAGATCGGCAAATGGATCAAGGCGGTCTACGCCTCGGCCGACGCGGACGTCGATGTCATGCTGCTTGTCTTCGATGATCAGGGTAGACTGCGCGGCGCCAATGCGCAGACGTGGAGTTCGGATGCCGGCGCGGGCATGTCGATGACCCTGATTTTTTCGGCCGGCAGCTTTACCGACACCGAGCAATATGAGGGATCGCCGACGCGCTCCCTCGAGTGGGGTAAATCCATGTTGTTGCCGCCGCTCAGAACGCTGAACAGCCGGCAAAACCTCGAAACCGGCGCGAACGGAATTCAGCTGACGACGGTTCCGGATGGAATCGGTCAACACACGCTGGAAATGAAGAAGTAGCACCGACCACTTGCAGGACTCGGAATGAACGAATTCAGAACTATCTGTAGCCTTTTACTATTGTTTCTGCCGTTTGGCGTTGGCCATACGGCCGGCGAGCCCTGGTCCAAAGACTTTACGCCGCCACCGGGCGACTATTCCTGGGTTCAGCTCGACACCGGCGAGTGGCTCAAGGGTGAGATCATCGCGATGTACGACGAGACGCTCGTGTTCGACAGTGACCACTTTGGTGATATGTGGATCGACCTCAGCGACATTGAACAAATACGTGGTGTAGGAACGTTCAATCTTGGTTTCGGCCGTAACGCAACGGTCAATGGCAACCTGATTTTACGAGGTCAGCGGGTTATCGTCGTTTCCGCAGGCGGTACCCGGGAATTCGACCTGAAAGACCTTGTATCGATTACGCAGAGCGTGGAACGCGAACGTGATCGCTGGACCGGTGATATCGGCGTCGGACTGAATGTGCGCGAAGGCAACACCGAGATTTCGGAGTACAGCCTGTCGGTCGGGCTGCGCCGACGAACACCGATTTCGCGCGTTTCGATCGACTATATCGGTAATCGAAACACGACGGACGGCGAACTCGTGTCTGATAGTCACCGTACCAACCTGGCGGTTGACCGGTTTACGGGCGGCCGGTTTTTCTGGCGGCCGATCGCCGTCCAGTACTATCGCGACGAACTGCAGAACATATCGCACCAGGCGACGGCCGATGCCGGTATCGGCTACCAGCTTGTCGATTCAGAGCGTGTCGATTGGGAGGTGCAAGCGGGTGCTGGTGTCAACTATCTCGAAAATGTGTCAGTGCTGCCCGGACAGCCTAATGGCGACTGGTCGCCGGTTGGCACGCTCGGCAGCGACCTCGATATCGAGGTGACATCCTGGATGGACTACGAGTTGCTGATCAATACGACTTTCCTGGAGGATCAGGCCGGCAAGTACCAGCACCACATCGTTAGCACCCTGTCGACCGACCTTATCGGTGGCTTCGATCTCGATGTGGCCTTCATCTGGGACCGCACCGAGAAACCGCAGATTGACGAGGATGGGATCACACCGGAACAGGATGATTTTCGTCTCGAGGTCAGCCTCAAGTATGACTTTTGATAGACTCAGATAATGCGCATACCAACGATAATCGCCGCGCTGCTACTGTTCGGTTCAGCTTGCCTGGCGGCCGAGGACCGGGAGGACAGCCACCCATTCATGTCGGACACGTTTTTCATCGATGTCGGCATGTACTTCCCTGCGCGTGAGATCGCACTCAGTGTCAATGGTCCGATCAGAGGCGCCCAGCAGCAGGACATCGACTTCGAGTCCGAGTTCGGCCTGAAGAAGAGCGATGAGACTTTTGCGCTGAACCTGGGCTGGCGTTTCGGTGAGAAGTGGCAGCTTGGAGCACAGTTTTTCGAGTCGGACGGTCAGCGGAGCAGGACGCTGGACGAAGATGTCGAGTGGGGTGAGTACGTCTTCGGAGCCGGCACCGGCGTCAGGGCGGGTATGGATTTCTCGATGATCCGGACGTTTTTTGCGCGCCGTTTCGAGAGTGCTGCCGAGCACCACGAGTTCGGGATAGGTGCCGGCCTCCACTGGCTCGAGATCGGGGCGTTCATCGAAGGCAATGCCATCCTGAACGGCGTGCAGGCCGGGTTTCGGCGGGAATCGGTGAGCGCGGCGGCGCCGTTACCGAATATCGGCGGCTGGTATACGCGCTCCTTATCGAAAAACTGGGTGTTCAAGGCGCGGTTCGATTGGCTCTCGGCCGATGTCGGTGACTACGATGGGCGGCTGATCAACGCGTCTGCCGGGTTCAATTACCGCCTTTCTCAGAACTTTGGCCTTGGCGTCAGTTACAACCTGTTCGAGCTGGATGTTGGTGTCGACAAGAAAGGCTGGCGCGGGGATGTCGAGCTGTCGTATCAAGGTGTGTTCGTGCACGCCAGCGCCTTTTGGTAGAAAATAGATTAACTATATTGCTTAATCTATTGTTTTATCTATTTTTATTTAGAACGCTTCGCCGACCCCGGCAAATCCCGTGAATAGCCACTTGTCGTTGAACTGCCAGCGGTACTATGAATCGCTGTAGAACGTTGCGCGGCCATCGATCAACCAGCCGTGTCGCGGGAATTGCTCATGGTCGCGGGAATCGAATTCGAACGGCACCGTGAGGGCGCCAATGTCTAGACGAACGGAGTCTGGCAGGTTTGGATTATTCAAGGTGATTTTGACACGAGTGTCGACCTCGCCGCCGAGGTAACCGAGACCTACGTACCACCGGCCCCAGACATTCCACAGGCCCTGCGCAAAATACAGCGGCATTTCCTGCAGGATATCCACGCTAAAGGGAAGTTGGTTCTGCCCGTCCCCGCGCCCGTAATAGCGGTACCTGATGTCTGCATACCCGGCCCCGGCCTTGATGCGGAGTCGGTCTTTCATCAGGTGGAAGTTGCCGCCGGCGCCGTATACGTAACTGCCGTTTTCCGCCCACATCGCGAAGCCGCCGAGGATGGACGGGTGGTCCGTCGGTTCAGCGCTCTTGGTCTGAATAAAATAGCCCGCCCCGAGCGCGAGGGTCCACCCCAGTTGCGGAGAGCGGCCCGGAATCTCGGTCTTGCGATCGACCTCCTCGACTTCCTCCGGTGACTGACCGGCCGCGATCCCACAGTTCAGCATCAATGCCAATGCCGCGCTTATCGAAAGGGTTCGCTTACCACGTCCGCTCCATGAATCGTGCGGCAATGATACAGAAAAAGGCGGGCCTTACGGCCCGCCGCAAAGTGCTGGTTCAGGAACCAGCTTCAGGGGGGATGCATTAAAGGCTGGATTCAACCTGCCTCTGGATCTGGTCGCTTCGGGCCTCGTAGCTCCCGCTGCGCCTGGCGAGCTCGGTCACCATGATGACCAGGTCCCGCTCGTCGCGGTCGTCCATCAGTCGTGGCAGGTCACAGCGGCGGCGAATGACGTCCTCGTGGAAGGCATACTGCAATGCCCGGATAGCGTTGCTCATATCACGCGCCGCGTCAGCGTCGTCAAGCAGGTGGGTCATGATGATCTCCGACACGGTAGCGTCGACGTGAGCCCGGTCGTGGCACGCCTCGATCGTTATCCAGACGAGATCCAGGTCTTCGGTCGAGTGTGCGACTTCGTCTGCAAACAGTTTCGGTGCGATGACATCGATTTCGTTGTACAGCTCGCCGGAAACGCCAGGCTCATCGACAACCCGCTTGAGATGCCGCGCCGGCGATCCCTGCCGTGCGAGATAGACGCCGGTTTCGGCCTCGGCGTCGAGTTCACGAATCAGGTCGCCGTAGCACGCTTCGGCCGGGTCGTCGGAGTCAAAGACAAGCGCCAGCTTGGCCATGTTTTCTTCCGTGATGCGGCGCTGGGTCCAACGATCGAGGTTGCCCAACAGGCCATCATCGGTCGCATAGACTGCGTACAGGTAAGTCGCCACGCGCGCGCGAGCCGCGTCAGCGATAGAGAACTGCGAGATGTGTCGCGAATGATCATTGTTCATGACTGCCTCCTCCTTGTTGCTGTACACACTTTAGGGAGGTGGCCTGATAGGATCTGGTCCTGGAGCACCAACTCTTGGTCATTCGGCCTCAGGCGCTAGATGCTTAATGAACCGACAACGATTTCCAGTGCAGCCCGGCTGATCGGGGAGACGTTACAGCAGGACTTCGGGATCGACCCGGAGCCCGTGTATCGGCAGTGCCGCATCGACACGAGCAAGTTCCACAAGCCAGGATCGCGCATCCTGTTCAGCAAGATGAACAAGCTCTGGAAGCTCGCTGTCGAGGCCAGTGGCGATCCAGGATTCGGCCTCAAGGTCGGCGCGCGCGTGGTGCCTGGCGACTTTTATGTCCTGGGGCACGCCTGGCTCGCAAGCGAGACGCTGCTCGGCGCGTTCCGGCGACTGGCGCGCTTCATCCGGATACTTTCAACGGTTGGTAGCAAGATTGAAATCCGGCGCCAGGGCGATAAGTATGCGCTGATCGAGAACTTCGCAAACCGTATCGTACAACCGCAGCAAGCGGCACTGGACGCCGGGTATATGGCGCTGCTGCAAATGTGCAACTTCGTCAGCGTGCCGCCGATACGGCCTTGCCGGGTGGTGCTACCACGCCCGGCCGACGAGAACCCCGTCGATTATGCAGCAGCATTTGGATGCCCGGTCGAATTTGACGACATCGAGATCTGGGAATTCTCAGCGGCCGATGTCGAGGCGCAGCTCACGGGATCGATCCCCGATGTCGCGGATGCCGTAGAGTCGATTGCCGAGGATTACATGAGCTCTCTCGAGGAGGGCGCGGTCGTGCATGAAGTCAGGCAGATGCTGATTCAGCTGCTGCCATCGGGCAGATCCGACCAGGAGACGATTGCCAGGCGCTTGTACCGCAGCCGGAGCACGCTGCAACGGCAGCTCGGCTCTGAGGGAACGTCATATCGCCAGATCCTCGAGTCGACCCGCCAGTCACTCGCCAAAAAATACCTGCAGTCACACGACTACTCGCAGGCCGAAATCGCTTTCATGCTGGGTTTTACCGACCAGAGCAACTTCGCGCGTGCGTTCAAACGGTGGACCGGCGTGAGTCCGGGTGAATTCCAGAAAGCGGCCTGATGCCGATACCGTCGCTGGGCTCTGCCGTCGAACGGCATCTGTTGCTTGCTGCCGCACCGAGGTGATGCGCCTAACAGCCGTTTAGCTGGCCTTGATGCGGAAGATCGTTGCGAACAGGACCGGCACGACGATCATGGTCAGAATCGTCGCGAAGCCGAGACCGAATGCAATCGTCACTGCCATTGATACGAAAAACGCATCGGGGAACAGTGGCGCCATGCCCAGAATCGTGGTTGCCGCTGCCATTGCCACGGGACGGAGGCGACTGACCGCAGACCCTGTGATCGCGTCGATGGCCGGCTTGTCTTCCTTGCGCTGCAGGTTGATCTCGTCGATCAGGACGATCGCGTTCTTGATCAGCATGCCGGACAGGCTCAGGAAGCCGAGCAGGGCCATGAAACCAAAGGGCTGCTGCGTGGTGAGCAGGCCGACGGTGACGCCAATGATAGCGAGTGGCACGACGAGCCATATCACGGCGGTCTGCCGCAGACTGTTGAACAAGGCGATCGTGATCAGGACCATCATGCCGAGGAACACCGGGATCGAGCTCGCCAGTGCCGCCTGTGCCTTGCCGCTGTTGCGGTACTCGCCCCACCATTCGAGCCGATACCCTTCGGGGAGCGGAATGGCTTCGACCGTGGCGCGCACGTCGTTGAGCATCGGCGGTGCCTCGCCGTGACGGGGATCGGCAAGCGCCGTGATGACCCGTTCGCGATTGATCCGCTGGATGATCTCGTCCTCGAACACGGTTTCAAAACCGATCACGACCTGGCGCAATGGAATGGTCGCATTGGCCGCAGAGCTGAATATCTGCAGGTCGCGGATGCTCGCTACTTCGTCACGCTGCCCCGCCGGCGCTCGCAGGATGATGGGCAGCAACTCGTCGCCCTCGCGGAAAACACCCACAGTCAGGCCTTCGAAAGCCTGCATCAGCAAAGCGCTGATTTCTTGCCGCGAGATATTGAACTGGCTGGCCTGCTGCTTGTCGATGATCGGCCGCAGAACCTTGACCCTGCCGCGCCAGTCGTTGCGAACCCCGTAGGCGTCGTAATGGGACGCGAGTATCGCCTCTGCCTTGGCGGACAGGTTGCGTAAAACATCCGGGTCCGGCCCGAAGAATTTCGCCTGGATCTTGCCGGGTTCGCCAGGGCCGAGTATGAATTTGCGCACCTGGCCCTGTGCCTCCTCGAAGTTCTCGTCGAGGTGGTCCTGGATCTCGTCGTAGAGCTTGTCGATGTAGGTTGCGTCGTCGAGTTCTACGAGGAACTGCGTGTACGCAGAATTGGCCTTTTCGGGTGTATAGGTCAGCAGGAAACGAGGTGCGCCCTGGCCGACGATTGTGCCGACATGCTTGACGCCTTCGAGTTCCAGCAAGTAGTCCTCGACTTGAGCGGCGTGGCGGTTGCTTGTTTCGATCGAGGAGCCTTGCGGCAACCAGTAGTCGACCATGATCTGGGGTCGCGTCGAGTTCGGGAAGAAGCTCTGCGCGACATAGCCAAAGCCGTACACGGACGAGCCGAACACGGCAATCACGACCGTGATCGTCAGCCAACGCGCCTTGATGCAACCACGCAAGAATCCGTCGAACATCCGGTAGAACCCTGAGTCATACGGACTCGTGCCGCCCTCGGATTTCGGGGTTTCGAGGAACATAACACCGAGCAGCGGCGTCACCGTGATCGCCGTGAGCCAGCTCAGTAACAACGAGATCATAATGACCGTGAACAGCGAGCGCGTGTATTCGCCCGTGTTGTCCTGCGATGTACCGATCGCCGCGAATGCGAGTACGGCAATGACCGTTGCGCCCAGCAGTGGAATCGCTGTCTGGCGGACAACTTCGAGCGCGGCTTTGCGCCGTTCCATGCCTTGCTGGAATCGCACAAGCATGCCGTCGACGACGACGATGGCATTGTCGACGAGCATACCGAGAGCGATGATCAGGGCGCCGAGCGATATGCGTTCGAGCATGACGCCGGCCATCTTCATGAAGACGAAGCTGCCGCAGATCGTCAGGAACAGGATAAATCCGATCAGCAAGCCACTACGCAGCCCCATGAAGAAAAGCAGAACGACGATCACGATCGCGACGGCCTGCAGCAGGCTGACGACAAAACTCGATATTGCGGTTTGCACAGCATCCGACTGCAAGGCTATGACGCCGAATTCCATGCCGAGCGGTATGTCTGACGCGAGCTCTATCATCCGCGCTTTTAGCTTTTCACCCATGACGACAACGTTGCCGCCGGACACGGTCGAAATGCCGATGCCAATCGCCGGCTCGCCGTCGAAGCGCAGATAACTGCTGGCGGGTTCGCGGTAGCCGCGTTCGATGGTCGCAATGTCGCGTAAATAGATCTGGGCGCTCGTGCTGGAGCCCGAAATCATGATGCTGCCGAGGTCTTCTTCGGTCTCCACGAGGTGCGACGGCTCGACCGCAATGAATTCCGGTCCGACATTGACACCACCGGAATTAGTGACGAGGTTCTGGCGTTGCAGTTCCTGCGCGATCGCCGCAGCGGGAATACCGAGCTGCGCCAGCCGGTCACGATCGAGCTCAACGAAGATCACTTCCGGCTGATTGCCGAATATGTCGACCTTGGCGACGTCCTGCACGAGCAGCAGCTCTCGCCTGAGAAGCTTGGCCACGTCCCAGAGCTCGTTGTAGGAGTACTCCTCACCGTGAATTGCGAAGAAGATGCCGTAGACATCACCAAAATCATCGTTGACGATCGAGGGCCCGGCACCGGGCGGCAGTCTCACCTGGGCATCGCCGACCTTGCGGCGCAGCTCGTCCCAGACCTGTGGCAGCGAGTTCTTGTCGAAGCGTTCCTTCATCGATGCCGTCACGATCGACAGTCCGCGATATGACACAGAAGTGATCTCGTCGAGTTGACCGAGCTGTTGTATGGCAATCTCAATCTCGTCGGTGACTTCTTCTTCGACTTCCTCGGCTGAAGCGCCCGGGTATTGAGTGATGACCAGCGCGTCCTTGATCGTGAACTCGGGATCTTCCAGGCGGCCCATACTTTCGTAGGCGGCAAGTCCCGCGAAGATCATGACGACCGTCAGGACGAGCGTTGTCGTCCGATTCTCGAGGCAGAATTCGGTGATTTTCATGGCCCGGGCCTAGTTCGAGAGTTCGCGGACGCGCATACCTTCGGTCAGGTGCTGAACGCCCGATACGGCAATGCGGTCGCCGGCCTCCAGGCCATCCAGGACTTCGGCCTCCGAACCAGTGAGCTGTCCGATAGTCACCGGGGCCTTGCTTGCTGTCAGCGGATCGCCGCTCAGCTTCCAAACATACGAGCCGCCGTCATTGCCACCAACCACGGCGTTTGCGGGAACAAGGATGCGCGATTCGATGTCGACAGCACCCTCGGGCACGCTAACGGTCAGGGTTGCCGACATGCCTGGCAGGATGATGACGTCGTCGGGTGGGTCGAAGCGAACTCTGGATGCAAATGTGCGTGTCACCGGGTCTGCAGCCGCGGCAACTTCCGTGATTCTTGCCGGGTAAGATCGGCCTGGAAGACTCGACAGGCTGACCGTAGGCCGAATGCGCTCCGTCTGTTGCGCGAGCGTGAAGCCCGGCTTGGCACGAAGCCAGTCCTGCTCGGGGACGTTGACGACCACTTCGAATTCGCTCAGGTCCTGAAGCAACAGTATTTCCTGCTTGGCCTGGATGTTCGTGAAATTGTCGACGAACGTACGGCCGATACGGCCAGTAAAAGGCGCGCGCAGGACAGTATCGTCCAGCGCCTTTTGCGCCGCGGCGAGATTGGCTTGTTCGACTTCATATTGACGCTGCCGCGTATCCAGTTCCTGGCGTGAAATCGCGCCGCGCTCGAAGACTTCAGCGAAGCGGTCGAATGTTTCTTTCGACGCCCTGGCCTTGGCCGCCGCGGCGTCCAGCGCCGACTGGTAGTCGGCCGGGTCGAGGCGCGCAAGCATATCGCCTTCATTAACGTCAATGCCTTCACGCGCCGGCATCTCGATAATCCTGCCGGCCACCTCGAACGATATATTGACGTTCTGCGCGCCCTGGATCTCACCCGGGTAGTTCAGCGAGTCGCCACCTCTGAGTTCCGATATCGTGATCATGCGCACGGGGCGGACGACTTCGGGCGTCTCCTGCGGGGCGCGTTCGCAACCGGCCAGCAGCATAATTCCAAGACATGTCGTGGATATAGCGAAGGTCGTGATTCTGTTCATCGAGCTTTCCGTGTTGTTATTGGTCTGGTCGGGATCGGACGGCCCCGGCGCCTGGAGGCTCACTATACCGCAGTTCAGTCGTTCAGACGTCGCGTGATGTAAGCACTGACCAGGCCTGCCACGAGGATCGCGATGTAGAACTGGCCGAAAACGGCCTGCAGGTAAGCCAGGGTCCGCGCGCTTGCGGAAACAGGGGTAATATCGCCGTAACCCAAGGTGGTCATCGTGACGAAGCTGAAGTAGAGCCAGTCGCTGCTCCAGCCCTGCGCCAGTGGCTCCGAGAGCCCCGCAAAAGAACCTGGCACGATCTTCTCGACAACGGCGTAGATGATCGCCAGCAGCACGCCGAACAGGAGATACAGGGTAACCGCGCCGATGACACGATTGGCGCTGATTTCGTTACTGCCAATGACCTGCGACGACGTACACCAGACAGCAATCACGATGAATCCGGCGGCCGCGGCGAAGGAGGACATCGCATAAGTGTCGCCGCCTGTGCTGGCCGACAGGATGCTCAGAATGATTCCGGCTGCCGCCAGCCCGATAGCCAGCGGGAAGAGCGTGCCGAAGCCCCTGAGGCTCCACACGCCGAATGCCAGCAACCACGAAAACATCAGTACCCGCATAAGGCGCGTGGTTATAACGCCGAGATCTTCCGCTACGGGCACGACAACCAGGAAAACCAGCAGGGCAGAGAGCAGCCAGGCAAAATTTTTGTTTGTCTGCATTTGGCGGCAAACATAGCACAGGTGCGGCACGCCGATCAGTTGCCGCGCTCTGGTAACATCGGGCTGTGAAAGCGATGCGCTGTACATTTCTGGCCTGCATCCTGTTCGCGGCGACCGATGTCACCGCAGCTAATTTGCTCGACTGGATCCGCAGCTACGACATGAACGACTACTCGCTCGGCGTGGCGGTTTCAGGGCGACAGAATCCTTACATCGGTGGCGAAAACGGGACTATCGCTTATCCCTACCTGACATCGTTTACGCACGATGCATTGACCGATAGCTGGTTCATCATCCGTGATGGCGGTTACGGCTTCCGATGGATCTCGGACAATGGATGGGAGCTCGGGGCCATTGGCCGGGTCAGGGTCCTGGGACTCGGAAATAGTCACGCACAGGAACTCGAGGGGATCGCGGACCGCAAATGGACAATCGAGCTCGGACCCACGATCGGCTATCGCCGCTGGCCCGTGCAGATTCACTACACCCACTGGGCCGAGGTTACAGGTCGGCATAATGGCTCTACGAGCAACCTGACGTTTTCGTATCCGTTCGAGATTGATCGCGGATTCGTCGTGCCGCGAGTCCATGCCGTGTATGAGAGTGCAGAGCACACGAACTACTACTTCTCGGTGTCCGAAGCCGAGGCAACCCCGACACGACCCGCATATTCACCCGGGTCGACCTGGAACACGGTCGCCGACATTCGTGTCGGTTATGCCATAACACCGAAGTGGCTGCTGTCGGCAACGGTCGGTGTCGAATGGCTGGGTTCCGAGATCACGAATAGCCCGATTGTGGGCCGGGACGAGATCTGGTTCGGCAATATCGGGCTTGCTTACAACGCTGATGTCTTCAATCCTGCGGCCTTCGACAACTATGAACGGCAACTGCCGACGTTCGATGTGCGCGTAGGCGCTTTCTTCGACAACGTCAGTACGAAGATAAAACGCGAAACCAGTGGCGGCGTACCCGGATTCGAAATCGATCTCGAAGATGTTCTTGGCGCCCCGTCGACAGGGACCGCCATCGAGATCGACGCGCTCTGGCGAATCGGCCAGCATCATCGACTGGAGCTCGGCTACTTCGAGCTGATCCGCGATGGCAGGACGACGATCAACGACGACATTACAGTCGGCGACGTGCCGTTTACCGCGGGGTCCGAGGTACGGAGCAAGATCGATTACAGCTCGCTGCGATTCACCTACACGTTCTACCTGATGCGGGATGCACAGAAGGAACTCGGTGTCATGGTCGGGCTGCACCTGACCGAACTCGCAACGAATATATCGGCGGAAGGATTTCCGGATGTGGAGAAATCGAGATCGAGTACGCCGCTGCCGGTCATCGGTCTGAACGGCGCGGTGTTCCTGGGCGAAAAGACGACGCTGCGCGCACGTATCCATATCTTCCGCACGGACTTCGATCAGCACGAGGGATCACTCAACTACGCGGCGCTGGATCTCGAGCGCCGGCTCGGTGACAAGACCTGGATAGGGCTCGGTTACAACTTCTATGGGACCAGGCTGTCGTCACGCGACTCCGGAATTCAGGCAAAACTCGAAATCAGGCACCACGGTCCTGTCGCCTTCTTTACCGTTGGTTTCTAGTCGAACAGGTCGAATTTGGGCGCCAG
>WVYQ01000009.1:210918-216614 GCA_011772865.1 Woeseiaceae bacterium
TTGGGCGCCAGGAATGCCGTGCCGATGAACATCAGCACGGGGCCCGCCAGGAGGTAGAGGTAGGAGATGAAATTCAACACCTTTCTTCCTGCAGTTGCCGCAAAACATCGTTGCAAAGCGCCATAAATATTCTGAAACTCTCATCCGCGGCCAGTTTCTCGTCGACCAGTAGCGCAAACGCCTCATCCTGCAGTTCACGCAACTGTGTCGTTGCTTGTTCTCTCGCGCCCACGTCCATCGATGGCGTGATCCGGTTCTGGATCTCGAGCGCGGATGTATAGAAACGATCTATTCGATTCTTGCGGCGCCGGGCGTAAATTCTGACGCCCGCGATTGACGCACTTATCGCGGCGATCATCAGCGTGACGAGGACTTCTGCGACACCCGAATACCGCTCGACGAATGTAGGCTCAGACCGCTGCAGGTAATCCTGCGTGCCGGGATGGACGGCAAAACGCGATCGGCTTACATCGAAGTCATCTTCCACCTGCTGGAATAGTCCCGGGTGGATCGTGCCCAGCGCGGGTCGTAACCGCAGCATCTCATTGATCAGGTCGTAGACAACAGACTGGTCCAGGTCCGTCCGGGCGACAATGATCTTGTCGACAGCGATCGTCACGATGGGCGTGGCGGTCGCATCTCCATAGGTACCCACCGGAATCACAAATGGCCGGAAGTGGGGATTGAGCAGCACAAGCGAGTCGATCACGCCGCCCTGGTCAATCTGTTCCGGAGTACCGATTGACCAGAGTTTGACATCCGGATACTCGGCCAGTCGGTCCGGAGATATTGGAGCAAATACAACGGCCAGGTCGACGTCTGCCGAACGATCCAGAAAGCGATAAGGCTCTTCGCCCAGATCAAGGCTTGCAGTCAGCCGCTGGAACACGCGACGCGACGCCGAGCCGGGTTCGCCGGCGTAAACGCCCGCATTACGCAGCAGATCTGTGAAATCGTTCGCTTCGCGATCGCCAAGATGCACGATATGAAATACCGTTGCGTACAGCGGCATGACCGTGGCGATGTCCTGGCGATATGGTTGATCGTTGGAAATCAGCGCGACATCGGCACGCCCCTCCGCGATTGCCAGCACCGCCTCTGCGCCGGCGAGGGATTCTTGCGAAAGCTTTATCGCTACGCTCGATTCGTCGTCCATGAGGCCCACGAGGCTTTCAGCAATTTCCTGGTCGATCTCACTGGCGGGGCGGACGAGAACCAGCTCGCGAGAATCACGGTCACAAGAGGGGAGGACGAGCGCAATGACAAACAGCAGTAGTAGTCGAATCATGTCCTGCTTGGGCGTAAGCTAGGCAAATGGTGCGCAGAATTATACGCATTTTCGCCTTGTTTCTGGCGGGTCTGGTAATTCTCACCGCAGGGCTCTACTTCTATCTTCGCAATGCCGACTTAAGCCGTTACCAGGGGTTCGTCGAGGCGTTTGTGTCTGACAGCATCGGGCACGAGCTGAGCATTGATGGCCGATTCGAACTGCAGTTTGGTTCTACAACGACGCTGGTTGCCGAGGAAATCTCGCTAAACTCCAGCGAGTGGCCCGGCGAAACCCGGCTGATTCGCGTGGGCTACCTGGAGGTCGCGTTTCACACCTGGTCCATCTTTGGCCGGCCTTTCCTCGTCGAGCAATTGACCGCGATCGACATTGAGGGACTTGTCGCACGCAGTGAAGAAGGGCGCATCAATTGGGCGACCAACAGACCGAGGCGCAAGGATCCCGGCGCAGCGCCACTCGACCTGAATATGATTGCCTTTCGCAACGTCAGCATCGAAACAGTCGATTTGGTTTATGAGGATCCTGTTCGATCGCGGCCAATCAACCTCCAGCTCGAGCGCCTGACCGTTTCGCCGGACAAGAATGACATCCTCGATCTGGATTTGCGTGGCGTTCTCAACGAATTGCCGCTTTGGGCTGATGGAAAACTCGGTCCGTGGCAGAACTTCGTAGACGGCAGGAATATCTTTGCCGATCTGGACCTCAGCCTCGGACCGGTCGGGCTGGCCATTGACGGAAAGGTTGCGGACGTCCTCAGTCTGGAGGGTGTCGAGCTCAGCGGCGTACTCAGCGGGCCTGATATCTCGCAAGTTCTGGAGAGGCTGCTGCTGCCTCCGTTCTCCGAGGGGCAATTCGAAGTCGTCGCCAATCTGCAGCAGATGGAAAGCGGCCACCAGGTGCGGATCGACGGCAACCTGGGCCAGATCGAATTGTTTGCCAGCGGTTCAATCGACAACCTGCTGCTGCCGAGTTCGGTTGGCTATGATTTCAGCATCCGGGGACCGAATGCCCGTCACGTCGCCGAGTTGTTCGGGATAGACGGTGTACCGTCCGAACCATTCCAGGTGTCAGGCGATTATTCGCGCGAGGCAAAGTTGCTCGGTTTCGACGACGCGTTGCTGCGGGTGGGCAACAACGCTGTCAGGTTCGAGGGCAGGGTGGACATCGATGCCGGCAACCTGGACATCGTTCTCTCCGCAGAGGGCCCTGATTTCTCGATTGTCGGTCCGTTTGCCGGCGTACCGGGGCTCCCGCAGGTACCGTTCACCGTCGCGGGCCACCTGGCAAAAAATGGCGCCATCTGGGAAGCCGAAAATATACAAGCAAGGGTCGGCGAGAATGGCCTGACCGCCAATGGGCGGTTGGAGGCCGGTAGCGCCAATGCCGCGGAGATTGCTCTGAAAGCTTCCGGCCCCGACATATCAATCATCGAGGACATCATCGGCGTGAAGGGGATTCCCGCGCGGCCCTATGACATTGATGTCGTACTGCGATCCCATCCCTCCGGTATTGAGATTGCGGAAGGCAAAGCATCGTTTGCGGACACGCATGTCGAGGCTCGTGGCGTACTGGTTCCGGGTTCCGGATTCAGCGGCTCAAGCGGAACAGTCAGGGTGTGGGGTTCCGAACTCGACAACGTGGCGTTGGTGACGGGCGTTCCTTACTTACCGTCCGGGCCGTTCGAGGTCGAGGGCGATCTGGAATTGCAGACTGACCAACTGATTCTTGCGAATACGGCTGCCACTGTCGCCGGGATGGAAGGTTCGGCGAACGGCGTTGTCGTCATACAAGGTGAAAACCTCGGTGATTTTGACCTGGATGTCGTGCTCGAAGGTGTTGATGCCGCTGCGCTCCCCGAGCTGGATTGGCTCGAGAGCTTCGCCGGAGATCCGTTTGAACTGGAGGGTGGGCTCGCACTTGCAGGAGAAGAGCTATCACTGAGTGAATTCGACGTTCGAATTGCCAATCTGGGCGCAACTCTCAATGGCCGTATTGTCGGTCCGGCCACCTACGTCGAGGTTTCAGTCAACGCAAGTGGTGCCGACGCGACCGTGCTCGGCAAGGCCGCGAAACTCGCAAACGTGCCTGCAGGAGCGGTTGCCATGGACGGTAGTTTTACGAAGTCGGAGGACGACCTCGAATTTTCGGACGCGCGTCTGGCGATCGGCGACTACAGCGTCTTCGCCAATGGAAAGTTGAGCCTCCAACCGCTCTCGAACGATAGCGACCTGGAGTTTTCGATTTCTGGCCCGAGTCTGCTCGAGGTGGGCGGTCTCTATGGATTTACCGGATTGCCAGACAAGCAGTTTGAACTATCCGGACAGTTTCATGGCACGCCGACCGGTTTCCAAATGGATAATTTCGCGGCGCAGCTGGGCGAGAACAATGTTTACGGTGAGTTCGATGTAAACCTTGAGGGAAAGCCACACATTGTCGGATACGTTTCCTCGACGCACCTGGACGTAACAGAGCAACTTGCGCTGGGAGAGCCAGCTAGCGAAGGTGAATCCGCGGAAGCGGCTTCGGGCGATAAACGACTATTCTCCGATGAGCCGCTAGATACCAGCTGGCTGCAAAAAGCCGACATCGATCTCAATATCAGGGTCGACAGGTTTGTCGCGAGGGCCATGCAGGTCACGAATGTAGACATCGGTATCGACCTTCGCGATGGCGCCCTGTTTGTCGATCCGTTTTATCTACGCGAGGACTCAGGCAGCATCGAAGGCAGCTTCAGTCTCGTGCCCAATGATGGCATATACACAATGAGTTCCTGGGTCGAGGTGGACGACGTACACGTCGGCCTTGTTTCGGGTGAGAACCAGGATGCCTCTACACTGCCTTTATTGAGCGGCACAGTGCATCTGGAAGGTAAAGGCGAATCGGTTCGTCAGATCATGGCGTCGTCGAACGGAGAGGCGGCATTGCGAACGGGTGCCGGTAGGGTACGAGAAGTCTTCGGGTCAGGCTTTTTTGGTGACATATTTGTGCAGGCGTTTCGGGCGATGAATCCTCGCCGGGAGCGTGGATATCGCGAAGTGGAATGCGGTTTCTACGATGCGACCATCGAGAATGGTGTCGTCAACATTGAACGGCTCGCTGTGCAGACTGACCGTATTACGGTGGTTGCGTCGGGCAGGATTAGACTCAATTCGGAGCGAATTGATATCACGTTTCGGGCCAAACCGCGCGAAGGTATCGGCGTGAGCCTCGGTACCGTGGCGAATTCATTTATCGCGATCGGCGGCACGTTGAGCGAGCCGAGTATCTCGCTCGATCCGACCCGTTCGGCGGCTACCACCGGTGCGGCCGTCGCAACGGGTGGATTGTCGCTACTTGCGCGGGGACTGTGGGACCGTCTCTCGGCCGAGGCCAGTATCTGCGAAGAGCGTCGCAGATAGTCTTATCCGGCTAACAATTTCTCCCGCTCGACGCGTTTCACGATGGCTGCGGCGGTCTGATCAATGAGCAGACCCAGGTTCGTCTCGCTCTTCGTTTCATAGTCAAATGCAAAAACGATTTCTTCGGTTGCCGCACTGTATACCTCGACAGCAAGGATCGCGCTTGCAGCGAGGTTGACCGATTCGGGCGTCGTGTAGTCCGTGTAATCGGAGCGGAACAGGTTCACGATTCTTCCGCCGATCGGCGTTGCGTCGATTTCGGTCCGGCTGCGCTTGACCTTCATCTCGACGTCCCCGTCGAGGCGACGAATCGCGAGCACCGCATCAAAGCCGTGCTCGTCGATTGCCCCAATCACGTCTTCTTTGACGACCGGTTTATTGCCGCCGATCACCGAATGATAGGTAGCGGCCGAGACGCCTGCGCGGCGCAGCTGCGAAACGACGACGCGCTCGAACTGGGCACGGGATTCATAATTACCCGCGATACCAATGACAAGAACATTCGAAAATTGCTCTGGCGTGCTTGCCGGTGATGTAGTCGTTGAAGTTCCTGTACAGGCTCCAAGCAGGAACAAAACCAGCGCAGGCAACAGGAAACGTGATTCGGTCATTTGGGATGCTCCGGGAAACAGGATCGGCTATTTGCCGAAATTCTCGTCGAGGAACTGCCGGAAGAGTGACGCCCAGTGCGCGGCTGCCTCCTCAACGCTTGTCCAGTCCGTCGTTTCACCTTCCTCGTCGGCGATTGATGGCGTCTTGGCGCTGTCTGCGGCACGTCCCAGTACCTTGCCCGATTGTGAGTCGCGCAATTCCATCAGAAAAAGAATCTTGCCCGGTGCTGCCATAGGCCGCAATTCAGCACGAACACTCATTGTGTCCTGGTGTACCGCATTGCGAAAATCGATCAGCGTCGCCTGGACGGTCATAGCGCCAGCAGCGGGCTCGGTCACGATGACGTAGTCGTCGAGCTCGCCGAGGAATGCACCGCGAAATATCGCGCGAATCCGGTC
>WVYQ01000009.1:216673-260482 GCA_011772865.1 Woeseiaceae bacterium
GCGATTTGGGATGATTCCACGACGGATTCCTGGTTAACGCGAAAGCTCTGCGTCTCGGTTGCCGAGCAGCCGAACAGCAATAACGATAGCGCTATCAGGGCTGAGCCCTTGCAAGTCGTGGTTATGGACGTCAACATCCTTCGTATCCTTAGGTATTGGCGAATCTACTGGCGTATTCAGTGAAAGGCTGACTGCTTTGGCAGTCTACCGCAACATAGGTTCCTTATTCGACGTCTTTGAGGGGGTAACGCATGGCGCGCAGAATTTTTTTGGTCATTGCAGTGTGCTGGGGGTTTCTCGGCGCCGGACCGGCAACATCACAGAACACGCAGCTCGACCAGGCACGAGCCGAATTGCAGTCAGGCCGCGATCAGATCATTCGCGATGACCTGCAACTGAGCGAGAGTGAGTTGAACGCGTTCTGGCCCGTCTATGAGGAATACGTGGCCGCCCTGGCGCCATTGCGCGATCGCAAGGCTCAGCTGATCACGCAGTTCCTGGAGGCTTATCAAGCCGGAAGTTTCAGTGACGAATTTGCGAACTGGCTGATAGAAGAAAATTTCGCGATCAAGGCCAACTGGATGAAGATTCAACTCGATTTCGTGCCGCGATTTCGCGACGTGCTGTCTGTGCAGCAAGTTGCGCGATTCGTTCAGCTCGAAAACAAGTTAGACGCTGAGGTCGATGCCCAACTGGCTATTGCTATTCCACTGGTCGAGTAGGCAATACTCCTTATTACGCTGGAGTTTTGATTCATGGAAAATACGGAAAAGTTTCGGGTTATGGCAAGGGGTTATTGATGACTGACAGTCGATCAAAAGGTGACGCCAGGCTGCGCTCTGTCAAGACACGACAGAGCCCGCGCTCTGGCAAGCAATCGGCCGCACACCTGTTCGGCGAGATGCGCCACAACCCCGAGATGATTCGCGAATTGTTCCGCTCCGGCCAGTACCCGTACAAAAACAAGATTCGTCGCAGCGTTTACGATCATCACAAGGCCGAGCTCCAGGTCGAGTTGCTCAAGGTCCAGAACTGGGTCAAGCAGACGGGCCAGAAGATCGTCGTCATCTGCGAAGGCCGCGACGCGGCCGGCAAGGGAGGCACGATCAAGCGTTACATGGAGCACCTGAACCCTCGTGCTGCACGTGTCGTTGCGCTCGAGAAGCCAACAGAAAAAGAGCGCGGCCAGTGGTATTTCCAGCGCTATGTCAAGCATCTGCCCACGGAGGGCGAAATGGTCTTCTTTGACCGCTCCTGGTACAACCGCGCGGGTGTTGAGCGCGTAATGGGATTCTGTACGTCGATTGATTACCTGGAATTCATGCGCCAGGTACCGGACCTGGAGAAGATGCTCGTGCGCTCGGGTATCCAGCTGTTCAAATACTGGTTCTCGGTGACGCACGAGGAGCAGATGCGAAGATTCGACGCGCGGGAAAGTGACCCACTCAAGCAATGGAAGCTGAGCCCGATCGACGCGATGTCGAGGGACAAGTGGGACGAGTACACCGAGGCCAAGGAGGCGATGTTCTTTTACACCGACACCGCAGACGCGCCCTGGACGGTCATCAAGGCAGATGACAAGAAACGGGCAAGACTCAACTGCATGCAGCACTTCCTGACGCACCTTGACTACCCGGACAAGGACAAGCATGTGGTCCATGCACCGGACCCGCTAATCGTCGGCACTCCGTCACTGGTTATTGAAAAAGACCGCCATCTCTGGGGATAATCGCCGCCGGTCCGCGTCGGCTTCCCCGCGACGGTCAGCTGTGAACCCCGCCAGGCCCGGAAGGGAGCAACGGTAGCGGTGATACCGGGTGCCGGGTAGCGGCTGGCGCGGGCCACTTTCGAGCTATAGACTGATCTCCCATGAGCTACCTCGTTCTGGCACGCAAATGGCGGCCGAAAACGTTTGCCGACACCGTCGGGCAGGAGCATGTGCTCCAGGCCCTGGTCAATGCGCTCGAGTCGGGCCGGCTGCATCACGCCTATTTGTTTGCCGGAACCCGAGGCGTCGGCAAGACCACGATCGCGCGGATTCTGGCGAAAGCGCTGAATTGCGAAAAAGGCGTCTCCGCGGAGCCGTGCGGTGAATGCAGTAGCTGCGTCGAGATTGATGAAGGACGGTTTGTCGATCTGATCGAAGTGGATGCTGCGTCGAAGACCAAGGTCGACGATACGCGTGATCTGCTCGATAACGTCCAGTACGCGCCGGCTCGCGGCCGCTACAAGGTCTACCTGATTGACGAAGTTCACATGCTCTCCAAGAGCTCGTTCAATGCGCTGTTGAAGACGCTCGAAGAGCCGCCGCCACACGTCAAATTCCTGCTGGCAACAACGGATCCGCAAAAACTGCCCGTGACAGTATTGTCGCGCTGCCTGCAGTTCAACCTGACGCGACTGACCCCGCGCCTGATTCAGGATCGTCTCGAGATGATCCTGTCGGCCGAGCAGATTGAATTTGATACGGCAGCGGTCTCGCTGATCGCACGGGCCGCCGACGGCAGCTTGCGCGATGCGCTGAGCCTGCTTGACCAGGCCATCGCATTCTGCGGCGGCAAGGTCGAGGAAGGGCCGGTCGCGTCAATGCTTGGCACAATCGACCGGGACCACGTGGCGAAGCTGATCCGGCTGCTGGCAGATAACGACGCGCCCGGCGTCATCGCGGCGATCCGTGAAATCGACGAGCAATTCCCCGACTATGCTCGCCTGCTCGAAGATCTCGCACGCGTTCTGCAGCGAATAGCCGTTTACCAGGTGGTTGGCAACGTTGACGTAGAGGACGAAATCGGCGAAGCCGAGCTGGCGGAGCTCGCGGGATCGCTTGCGCCGGAAGATGTGCAATTGTTTTACCAGACGGCGCTTATCGGGCGGCGCGATCTGCACCTGGCTCCAGATCCACGTAGCGGCGCCGAAATGGCATTGCTGCGTATGCTCGCGTTTCGACCCGCCGAGGCGGGTGCGGTCCCTGCTGCCGGGACGGGGGGAGCCAGTAAGGCGCAGGAAGCCGCGAGCGACGCCTCGCCCATCAAGGCCGTGCAGGGCAAGGCTTCCGGCTCTGCGGCGACGAGTTGGGATGATCCGGACTGGAAGGCGCTGGTGCCGCGGTTGGGTCTGAGCGGGGCCGAGCGCCTGCTGGCCGGCAGTTGTGCGTTGCTCAGACGGGAGAACAACACGGTCTTTTTCAATCTCGACCCAGGGTCGGAGTCATACCTGACCCGGGCGCGCAAGGAATCTATTGCGCGGACGCTATCCGACCATTTCGGTGAGCCGCTGGCCGTTGATATCAGCATTGGCGCGGCGGCAATCGAGTCTCCGATGCGAGCGGCGTCCCGGGAGGCAGACGAGCGGTTCGCGGCGGAACGCGCGAAACTCGAAGCAGACCCGAATGTGCAGGCGCTGAAAAGCATGTTCGGCGCCGAGCTGAATACCGAATCCATCCAGTTGAACAGGCCGACAGGCGACGATCAGGTCGGGAGAAAAGAATGAAGGGCGGTATCGGGCAGCTGATGAAGCAGGCCCAGGAAATGCAGGCCAATATGAAAAAGGCGCAGGCGGAAATGGCCTCGCTGTCGGTGACGGGCGAGTCGGGCGCCGGCGCCGTCAGAATTACGATGACCTGCCAGCACCAGGTGCAGTCCGTTGAGATCGACGACGCGATGGTGGGCGATGACAAGGAAATGCTCGAGGACCTGATCGTTGCGGCGTTCAACGATGCGTTGCGCAAAGTGGAAGCCACTGTTCAGGAGAAGTTTGCGGGCATGGCTTCCGGTATGGGGCTGCCGCCCGGGATGAAGCTGCCTTTCTAGAACTGATGTCCTATTCGCCACTCCTCGTTCGAATGATCGATGCACTGCGCTGCATGCCCGGTGTGGGGCAAAAGAGCGCGCAGCGCATTGCATTTCATTTGCTCGAGCGTGACCGGGACGGGGCATCGGCACTTGCTGCCGCTCTGGCCGAAGCGGTCCAGGGAATCGGCCACTGCAAGCGCTGCCGAATGTTTACGGAGCACGAGCTTTGCTCGATCTGCTCGGCCGGTGGGCGCGACGAATCACAGCTTTGCATTGTGGAATCGCCGGCCGACGTGATGGCGGTCGAGGATGCGACGGGATTTCGAGGTCTGTACTTCGTGTTGATGGGGCACCTGTCGCCGCTTGACGGTATCGGGCCAGAGGAGCTCGGACTCAACCTGCTGGAGGAGCGGCTGTCGGCCGGCGGCATCGACGAGATGATCATTGCCACAAATCCAACCGTCGAGGGCGATGCTACGGCGCATTACCTGGCCGACATGGCGGCGCGGCACGAAATCCAGGCGTCGCGAATCGCGCATGGCGTTCCATTGGGCGGAGAACTCGAATATGTGGATGGCGGGACGCTGTCTCACGCATTCTACGGCCGGCGCGTCGTGGACTAGGAGAACATCATGAGTCAAGAAGATTGCCTGTTCTGCAAGATCCTGGACGGAGAGATTCCGGCCGATATCGTTTTTGAGTCGGATTCGGCCATCGCGTTTCGCGACATCAATCCACAAGCGCCGACCCACGTACTCGTGATCCCGCGCAGGCACATCGCAACGATCAATGACCTTGAAGCCGGTGACCGGGAGCTCGTCGGAGACCTGTATCTTGCGGCGAAACAGATCGCGCACATGGAAGGGATGGCCGATGAGGGCTATCGCGCGGTCATGAACTGCAATGCGGGGGCAGGGCAGTCCGTATTTCATATCCACCTGCACGTGCTCGGCGGCAGAGGACTGACCTGGCCGCCAGGTTAGGTCGGCTGCTCGAGTTTTTCGGTCAGGTTCAGCAAGCGGCGATACGACTCGTGGCGCCGCGCGCTGATTGCACCGGTTTCGACCGCCGCCTTGACGGCACAGCCCGGCTCGCGAAGATGGCGGCAATTGGCGAAGCGGCAGTCGTGGCCCGCTTTTTCGATCTCGCGATATCCGCCTATGACGCTGGCAGCGGATTCCAGCGCCGGTGCAAAGTCGCGAACGCCCGGTGAATCGATAACGCGCCCTCCGCCCGGCAGCTCGAGCATCACGGAATTCACAGTCGTATGCTTGCCTTCCCCGGACTTGGATGAGACATCCGCGGTTTTCTGTTGCTCACCACCCATCAGAAAATTGATCATGCTCGATTTGCCGACGCCGGACTGGCCGACGATGATTGCTGTTTGGTTGGCAACAGCGTTCTGAATTTCGTCCATGCCATCGCCGAGCCTGGCGCTGCACGAAATTGCCTGGTAACCAATCTGCCGGTAGTCATCGAGCGCCGTTGTCGTCGACTGGGAAGTGTCGTCAATATCGGTTTTATTGAAAACGACGACGGCATCGACTCCGAGGTCTTCGGCGGCCGCGAGATACCGATCGATAATGAACCAGTCGGGGTCCGGAGTGGCCGCGGCCACGGCGATCAGCATGTCAATATTTGCTGCCAGGACCTCGGTTTGTCCACGGAGGTTGGGTCGGGTCAGCGCGTTATCGCGTTCGAGAACCCGCGTTATCAGCCAGTCTGACTCATTGGCGATGGGTTCTGCATCGACCCGGTCTCCGCACACCGGCCGAAGACGCTTGCCCTTGATTCGCGCCGTTACTTCTCCACCATCGGCCAGTCGTAGCCGCATACGTCGGCTGAACGTGGCGATGACCTGTGCCTGGATTGCTGACATGCTGGGAGTATGCCGTCATGGCGTGAGCCATGCACATCAAGGACGGGTAAACTATGGCCTGCGCAACCCTGCAAGGAATCAACATGACAACGTCGGAGGCCGCTGCTGACCGCGCTGATAACCTGATCTGGATCGACCTCGAGATGACCGGGCTCGATACCGGAAACGACTCGATCATCGAGATAGCTACCATTGTGACCGACAAGAATCTGAACGAACTTGCCGAAGGGCCGGTGCTGGCGATCGCACAACCCAGGGAAGTCATGGAAGCGATGGACGAGTGGAATACGCGGCAGCACGGCGAGTCGGGCCTGACGGAGCGTGTCATCGACAGCAACGTGACCGCACGGCAGGCCGAGATCACCACACTGGATTTCCTGTCTGGCTGGGTCGATGCCGGTGTATCGCCAATGGCCGGGAACAGCATCTGTCAGGACCGGCGCTTTCTCGCCAGGGAAATGCCCGAGCTCGAGCGATATTTTCATTACCGCAATCTCGACGTCAGCACCATCAAGATCCTGGCTCAGCAGTGGGCGCCTGAGGTTGCGGCAGGATTCAGCAAGGAGTCGGATCACCGTGCCCTTGCTGATATCCGCGACTCGATTGCAGAGCTTCGCTGGTACAGGGAACACTTGTTCGATCAGGCCAAACTGATAGCGCCCGTTTGATGTCCAAGCCATTCGCCGAAGCGGCTGACCGGAACAGCCGTCCGATCGCGGACGTTTTGCGATTCGAGTTTGCCGATTGCGATTCGATACTCGAGATCGGGTCAGGCACCGGCCAGCATGCGGTGTACCTGGGGCGGGAATTGCCCCACCTGGTTTGGCAAACGAGCGACGTTAATGAAAATCTTGCGGGAATCAGGGCGTGGATAGCTCAAGCGGGTCTGCGCAATGTCCTCGAGCCTCTGGAAGTCGACGTGCGGCTCGTAACCCGCCCTGATGGCGAATTTGACGGCATCTTCTCGTCCAATACGGCTCACATCATGCACGTCGAAGCCGTGCGGTGCATGTTCGAACTGGCTGGAAGCGTGCTCCCCGAGAACGGCGTATTTGCGCTCTATGGACCCGTGCGCCGGCGCGGCGGCTACAATACCGAGAGCAATGCGGTGTTTGATGAGTCGCTGAGGCGGCGGGACCCGGGCATGGGACTTCGCGATCTTGAATGGCTTGATGAACTCGCGGCCACGCACGGGCTGCATCGCACACGGCTCTATGCGATGCCCGCCAATAATCATGTCGCAGTGTGGGTAAAGGCAGGAGACACTCAATGACGACTCATTTTGGCGGCTGCCACTGCGGCCGCGTACGATTCGAGATAAGCGCGCCGGCCGACATCAAGGTAACCCGCTGCAATTGCAGCGTCTGCCGCATGACCGGCCATCTGCACCTGATTGTTCCGAAATCGGATTTCCGACTGACCTCCGGGCAGGACGACCTGGAGACCTACACGTTCAATACGGGTGCTGCGCAGCATTATTTCTGCCGCCATTGCGGGATCAAGTCATTTTACGTGCCGCGATCGCACCCGGACGGAATCAGCGTGAATGCACGTTGTCTCGACCCGGGATCCGTTGAGTCTCAAGAGATCAGCGACTTTGACGGCGCCAACTGGGAGCAGAATGTTCATAAACTGTCCCCGATAAGCGACTGATTTAAAAGATTTTAGCTGCTACACTATCGCCATGAAACCGATAAACCGCATCTTCTTCGCAGCAACGCTGATGATATTGCCTGTCGCGCAGCTTGCGGCACAGCAGGCCTGGGTCAGTGATCAGTTCGAGGTTACGTTACGCACGGGACCGAGCATAAACAACGCCATCGAGCGAATGTTGCCGAGCGGCACGGCGCTCGAAATTCTGGAGCGTGATGATGAGGCCGGTTATGCCCGGGTCCGGACCGCGGCCGGAACCGAGGGTTGGGTTCTCACCCGTTATTTGATGGATGAGCCGAGCGCCCGGGAACAGCTGGCGTCTCTGACGAGAAGGCTGACCAGCGCCAATGCAGAGGGCAGCTCCCTGTCGTCACAACTCAATGCCGTTTCCGGTGAATACGATGCGGCCAAGCGGCAAATAGCCTCGCTCGAGAACGAAAAGGGCAGGCTCGAGGACGAGCTTGCCGAAATCAAACGTACCGCAGCCAATGTCCTCGCGATCAACAATCAGAACAAAGAGCTACGTGATCAACTGGCAAATGCGGAAATCCAGGCGGCAACGCTCGAGCAACAGAATCGCGAACTCACCAGCCAGACGACTCGCTACTGGTTCATGACCGGCGCGCTCGTCCTGTTCGTCGGAATGATCCTGGGAATCTGGTTGCCGAGAATTCGCTGGCAACGGCGATCGCGGTACGACCGCTTCTAGACAGACTCGCCGGCCAGAGACAGCCAGGTTTCCACAACGCTGTCCGGGTTCAGGGACATACTCTCGATGCCCTGGTCGAGCAACCACTGGGCAAGGTCCGGATGATCCGACGGACCCTGTCCGCAGATACCGACGTATTTCCCGTGTTTCTTGCACGCCGTGATGGTCATCGCCAAAAGCGCCTTGACCGCATCGTCGCGTTCGTCGAAGTCATCGGCAACCAGGGCCGAATCACGATCGAGTCCCAATGTCAGTTGCGTCATGTCATTGGAGCCAATTGACATGCCATCAAACAATTCGAGGTATTGATCGGCAAGTAGCGCGTTCGTTGGCAACTCGGACATCATGATGATTTTCAGATCGTCCTTGCCCCGCTCGAGTCCGTTTTCCGCCATTAAATCGATGACGGCACGGGCTTGCGCTACCGTTCGGACAAACGGAATCATCACCTGGACATTGCGCAGTCCCATGTCGTTACGAACCTTGCGAATGGCGGTGCACTCGAGCTCGAAACACGGGCGGAATTTTTCGGCGACATATCGGCCCGCACCACGAAACCCGATCATCGGGTTTTCCTCATCCGGCTCGTACTGCTCGCCGCCGATCAGGTTGGCATATTCGTTGGATTTGAAGTCCGACATACGGACGATGACGGGTTCCGGATCAAATGCGGCTGCGATCGAACCGACCCCTTCCGCCAGCTTGTCGATAAAAAACTGGACAGGGTCGCTATAGCCTGCCATTTGCTCGTCGATTGCCGCTTTCGTGTCGTTGTCGAGAGCGTCGTACTCGAGCAGTGCCTGTGGATGAACGCCAATCATCCGGTTGATAATGAACTCGAGCCTGGCGAGGCCTACGCCGCAGTTGGGAATATTGGCAAAGTCGAACGCGCGATCCGGATTGCCGACGTTCATCATGAGCTTGACGGGTATATCGGGCAGAGAATCGAGTTCGATCAGTTTCTCGTCATAGTCGAGTTTGCCTTCGTAGACATATCCCTCATCGCCTTCGGCGCAACTGACCGTAACCGGCTCACTGTCGGGAATCTTTTCGGTTGCGTCACCGCAACCGACTACTGCAGGTATACCGAGTTCGCGCGCGATAATGGCCGCATGGCACGTGCGGCCACCACGATTCGTCACAATCGCAGCAGCGCGTTTCATGACGGGTTCCCAGTCCGGGTCGGTCATATCGGAGACGAGGACGTCGCCGGGCTGGATGCGGCTCATCTCGCTAACGTCATTGATGACTTTCGCCGTGCCCACGCCAATCTTGTGTCCGATACTTCGTCCCCGGCTGATGATGTCCGAACGGCTCTTCAGCGTGAACCGTTCGATGGTCCGGCCGCTGCGGCTCTGCACTGTCTCGGGTCGAGCCTGCAGCATATACAGCTTGCCGTCAGTGCCATCCTTACCCCACTCGATATCCATCGGGCGGTCGTAGTGCTTCTCGATGGTAACGGCCATTCGCGCAAGTTCGATGACATCGTCATCGCTGATGCAGAACCTGTGGCTGTCTGCCTCATCAACGTCGACCGTGCACACGGTCTTGCCGGGCGTCGGATCGTCACTGTAGACCATCTTGATCGCTTTGCTGCCGATGTTCTTGCGCAGGATCGGGTGGTGTCCGTTCTCGAGCGCCGGTTTGTAGACGTAGAACTCGTCCGGATTAACAGCACCTTGTACGACGGTCTCGCCAAGTCCGTATGACGCGGTAATGAAGACCGCGTTGCGAAATCCGGTTTCCGTATCGAGTGTAAAGACAACCCCGGAAGCTCCCATGTCGCTTCGAACCATGGTCTGCACGCCCGCGGACAGCGCCACGTGCTTGTGATCGAAACCCTGATGCTCGCGATAGGCGATCGCACGGTCGTTGTAAAGAGACGCAAACACCTGATGCAGTGCATCGACCAGGTTATCAATGCCACGTACATTGAGAAATGTCTCCTGCTGTCCGGCGAACGAGGCGTCGGGCAGGTCCTCTGCCGTGGCGGATGACCGCACGGCGACAGCGATATCCTTGCCGCCAGACATTTCTTCCCACGCGGATTCGATCTCTCTGCTGAGTCGCTCCGGCAGGGGCGTGTCCAGAATCCATTGACGAATGTCCCGGCCGGCAGCGGTCAGCGCATCGATATCGTCGACATCCAGCGCATCGAGGACTGAAGAAATTCGCTGGTCGAGACCATCGGTGGCCAGGAAGTCCCGGTACGCCTCGGATGTCGTGGCGAACCCGCCCGGAACGGTTACCCCGAGATCGCTCAGGTTGGAGATCATCTCGCCGAGGGAAGCATTTTTGCCCCCGACAATTTCAACATCATTCATCCCAAGCTCAGCGAGCTTGACGATATATGGCTCCAATGCTTGCTCCCTTGTTTTCCTTGGCAGGACATGGACAATCCATCGCGGGGAATCTGCCTATGTATGAACGCACCGTTTTCTTTCTTTCGGACCAGACCGGGGTCACCGCGGAGACGCTGGGCCACAGCCTGATTACGCAGTTTGACGGCCACGACTATCGGCAGGTGACTTTGCCATTTATAGATAGCGAAGACAAGGCGAGAGAAGCGGTCCGCAAAATCGACAAAACAGGTGCCGAGGATAGCTTTCGGCCAATTGTTTTTTCGACCCTCGTGCATCCGGAATTGCGCAGGATCGTCAAGGAGGCGCAAGGGCTGCATCTCGATATTTTCGATGTCTTTCTCGAGCCGCTCGAGGTCGAGCTCAAACAGGCGCCCGCGCACGAATCTGGCCGGGCACATGGCATGAGCGACATCAATGCGTATATGAAACGTATCGAAGCCACGAATTTCGCTCTCGCCAATGATGATGGTGGCATCAGCAGGAACTACGATATGGCAGATGTCATTCTCGTGGGCGTATCGAGATCCGGTAAAACGCCAACCTGCCTGTACCTGGCCTTACAGTATGGAGTTTATGCGGCGAATTACCCGCTCACGGAAGAGGACTTCGAGTCCGGGCAGCTGCCGGACTTCTTGAAGCAACATGTCAAAAAACTTTATGGGCTGACCATTGCCCCGGATCGCTTGCGACAGATTCGCAAGGAGCGGCGGCCACTGGGCAAGTACTCGTCCGCGCAACAGGTGCGTTACGAACTGCGTGAGTCGGAGAAGATTTTCAAGAAGTTCGGCATCCCGCACGTCGATACGACCGAGTTTTCTATCGAGGAAATATCGAGCCGAATTCTCGATAGTACCGGCGTTGATCGTCGAGTGCGACCCTGAATTTTTCCTTTTGTGACGCGGTTCTGGAATGCAAATTGCAAGTCTTTTGTGTACTGAGCGCTGTGCTATATTTGCTGCATGTTGCTCGATCATCAAATCGTTCCACAGACGATTGTCAAACCGAAAAGCTTTGTCGGTTTGATGGCACTTTATGAGAGCAATTACCTGCGGCTGCGTCACCTCGTCCCTGAACTGGAACGTATCGACGGGTGCTATCGGTCGCGTGTAGCAGGTGAGTGCGAATTACATGTGGACGTGCTCGAGCGTTGCAGGTACACCGTAACAATGTCCTTGACTTACTACTTTGACGGCGATGATGGCCAGGTCGCGGATCCGGACATGGTCGTACGGGCGTATCTCGACGGGCAGGTGACGGAGGCCGTAAGCCTGAACGGTGTCGGCCGCCACACTGAACTCCGCCGACTCGCAAGAGAACATCGAGCCGAACTGGATGCGCGATGGAAACGCAACGTCGTTCTCAATAAATGGCTCGAATACCTTACTGATCAGGGTCACCTGATCCTGGAACGCTAGACTATTATTTGTTCGCGACTGCTTGCTGCTGACTCAAATGTCAGTGCGGTACATGTGCTTGCGGAAACCTGGCAGGTCATTCACCGACACGTCGGGCAAACGGGTCGTAAACTTGCGAAACGGAGCGTCCTTAAGCTCGGCGTCAGCTGCGGCTAAATCATCCGATTCCGCGGCAGATTGCTCGTCCCGACCGCCGGCAACGGCAGGCGAGCTTATGGTCTCGGTAGCCTCCACGGTCTGCACGACTGCTGATTCTGCAGCGTCACGCGCGATGAAGGCGTGCAGCACGTCGCTTGAGCTGGCTGCCTCGGGGCAGGGTGACTGAATTTCGGTGGCCGCAAGGGCAGAACTGCTCAGGGCAACCAGCATGAGGAGTGCCGGGAAGCTTGCTGCGCCCCGGCCAATGCTTGTTCGTGGTGCCTGCAGTGTCTTCACGGGCCCTCCGGATTGGTCACGACCACCAGGTGTTATAGTGGAGTATAACACCAATATACGGTAGTGCAAGCGCTCAATCAGGGGCGTACTTGTGCCGTTTGTGCGGGCGCGCCGCGGATCTCACGCAACACCGCCAAGTCTGTAACAATGTCGGCGGCCCGGTCAAGCTGCACGTCCGGCCGATCCTCGTCCTCGAGATCCTCGAGACTTTCAATGGGTTCGAGCCCAAGGGCGCCGCGCCGCTCGTTCTCCAGGTCCAGGGCCCTTTGCCGGCTTTCCTCGCGCTCGGTACGCCGGAAGTCAATATTCAGTGAAACGCTGGTCTGTGAGCGAGACTCGCGGTCATCTTCGATGTACTGCATGAGGTACCGGAAGTTCGGGTCGAGTTTTGCTCGTTCAGAGTGATTGACGGTCAGTGACTGGATCGTATTGTCGAGCGGTTCGCCGGCACGGAAACGCGTCGTCTGGATCGTGTCCCAGGGCAGGGCGGTTTCACGCACACTCTCACCAATCTCCTCGGCATCGATTGCCGACGGGAGATCGATATCCGGATTGACCCCGCGGTGCTGCGTGCTTTCCCCGGTCACGCGGTAGTACTTGCCGATCGTCAAAGTCAGCTGGCCGTAGCCCTTTTCGCCCTCGGGCTGCAGATACTGGTCCAGCGAGTACAGATTCTGAACAGTGCCTTTGCCGAACGTCTCCTGGCCAATGATGACGCCTCGGGCGTAATCCTGTATCGCGGCCGCAAATATCTCCGACGCCGATGCGCTGAATCGGTTCACGAGCACGGCAAGCGGACCGTTGTAGGCGACGCGAGCAACTGGGTCAGGATCGTCGAGACGGCTAATTCGACCGTTCGAATTGCGTAGCTGAACGACCGGGCCATTGTCGATGAATAATCCCGACAGCGCGGTGGCTTCCGTCAGGTGGCCGCCGCCATTATTGCGCAGGTCAATGATCAGGCCGTCAATGCCCTGTTTCTCGAGTTCGGCGATCAGGCGTTTCACGTCCTTGGTCGTACTGGTGAAATCCTTGTCGCCACTTCCCTGGGCGCGAATATCGCGGTAAAAGCTCGGCACTTCGATGATGCCGATGGACCACTCGCGCCCGTCTCGTGGCACCTTGATGATGTCGCTTTTGGCCGCCTGCTCCTCGAGTTTCACCTGACCACGCGTGAGGCTGATGACTTTCTCGCTATCGCCCGGCAGGGCGCCGGCAGGAATGATTTGCAGACGCACAACGGTATCCGCCGGTCCCCGGATCAGGTCGACGACTTCATCGAGACGCCATCCGATGACGTCCACGATGGGACCCTCGCTACCCTGTGCGACGCCGATGATCTTGTCCTCGGGTTGCAGCGTCCCGTCGATCGAGGCGGGCCCGCCGGGGATAATGCTGACGATGTGGACATAGTCGTCTTCGGTTTGCAGCGATGCGCCGATGCCGAAGTAAGACAGGCTCATCTGGATGCGGTATTCATCGGCATTGCGGGGCGACAGGTAACTCGAATGCGGATCGAGAGTATGGGCAAACGCGTTCATGAACGTTTCGAATACGTCGTCGCTGTTAATCTGATCCATCCGCTTGAGGTACCGCGTGTACCGTTTCTGGAGTACATCGCGCGTCTCTTCCCATGGCTTTTCCGCCAGCGCCAGGTTCAGCACGTCATTCTTGACACGCTTGCGCCAGATCTCGTCGAGTTCTTCACTGCTTGTGACCCAGGGCATCTCGATACGGTCGAACTGGTAGTCCTCGTCGATCGTCAGGTCCGGCTCGGAATCGAGCTGCGTTAGCGCGTACTCGAAGCGCTCGCGCACACGCGTCCGATACACCGAGAACATGTCGAATATCGGGGTGAGTGACTCATTGCGAACCATGTCATCGATCTGGTAACGGAATTTTTCGAAATACTCGATGTCGCTTTGCAACAGGTACATGCGATTTCGATCGAGAGACTCGATGTAACGGTCCATGACATTCGTCGATAGATCGTCATTGACAGCGAAATGGAGATAGTGCGACTTCTGTACGAACTGCGTCACGAGCTCACCAATCTTCTCGTGGCGCGTATCGGGCATCAAAGGCTCACCGGCGTCGGGTGCGACCGTATTTGTCAGGGCCGGTGCCGCAAATAATCCAAGCAACAGGCCTGCAAACCAGGCGCGACGATGGGTCTTGAGTGCTGTCAAATCTGTCTCCATTATCCGGGTCGTATACTCGCTCTGAGCCTACCGGCTAGGCTAGATGCCGCTGCCGGTTCGATCAAGGGCGTATTTGGCATAACTGCACGACTGGCGTCAAAAAATTAAAATATACCATGCGGACAATTATGAAATGCGGCCACTAACCGTCATCACAGGGATCCTGCTCGGCAGCAGCCTGGCCATCACAGTCAGCCTTGCCGCGGTTCTCGTGGTATTCGTGATCCTCGGTGACGACTATCCGCGCGTCCAGCATGAATTCGGTTCCCTCGTAGCGAGCCTCAGCATCTTCCTCGGTATGACCATCATTTGCAGCGCGAGTTTCTACTCGCTGCTGGTTAATCACGCCGCTCGATATTGGGGGCAGCTATTGATGTGGGCGGGGGTCGCAGCGACGACCTGGTACTACCTGCCCTAATCGAAGAGCCCAGGTTTTTTTTCCTCATCGAGCTTGCGGCGGCTTGCTTTTCGCCGTCGCCGCATGCGTGCCTGCAATTTCTCACGTCGCCGAGCGAGCCAGTCTTCACGGGACGTCGTGCCATTTCGGTCCCGATAATCGCAGAAGTCCTCATAGGCCTCTATTTCGTGTCTGAGCTCACGCATGACCAGTTCGACCATGATCGCGTCGTCCAGATACCCCAGGCCCGGTATGTGGTCCGGGATAAGGTCGTCCGGCTCTGTGAAATAGGCCAATGCGTTCAGTACCCGCTTCGCTTCTTCATGCGGCAGCCGCCAGTCGATGTCCGAAAGCATGCGAATCAGGAGCCTGAGCTTGCCGATGCGTTCCTGAATAAAGCCGGGCGTGTCCTTCACGCCAATCTCCGCGAGGATTCGCTCGGCCGATGCCACAACGTCCTCGGGCGGCATTTGCACAGCCACCTTGCGGGCTTCACGCATGATCAGACGGAAGTGCTCCAGGTCGCTCTCGTCGAGCTCGAACGACACACGGAGGCTCATGCTATTTGCGGCGCCGGTCCCAGTTCCTGGAGCGGTCGAACTGGCCCGTATTGTACGGGTCGAAACCTTCCTGTTCCTCGGTATCGACGATCGAATCGTCGAGGATCTTCAGCGTTTCGTGGGTGCCGGTGTCCTCTCGAAGGTACTTGTTGCGGATCAGCACATTCTTGCCAGGACCTCGGTTCTCGATGCGGCCTTCGACACGCGGATCGAGATTGACGACGTCCGGTTGTCGTCGGGGCAGAGCTTGCTTGGGTTTAGCGGTGCGCGCGACCGTGTGTCCACCAGCGCTCCGCGCGGTAGAGCCAGTCCGCTTTTGATACGCGCCGGCGTTGCGCAGCGTCGGGTCAGACGAAGAATCCTCTGGCGATATCTTGCCAGTCAGCCAATCAAAAAAACGCTTCATAGTCGGTCTTCGCGTGCATATACGGTCTTGTCAAGCCACTATAGAGCTTGCCCACACCGAGCATGCCTCATTGTTGACATAATTTCTAGCTAATAGGGTCTAGAGGATTGTTGTTTATAGATTTAGTGTGATCCAAATCACAATCCAGCCAGGCACGGATACGGACGCCGGCTAGTTCGTGGCGCCACCTGTTATGCGCCAGGCGAACCAGGTCAGACGCAGGGCCTGCAGGGCAAGGTACGGCGACAGGATGAAAAACCAGGCGACGATGTCGCCGGTACGGACCCGTGCGCTCAGCGTGCCAAAAAAATCGGCATAGCCAGCGCCGCCGAACTCGCCCAGGACCTCGGGTCCGATCCAGTAAATCGCGATGGGTGCGATGACAAATCCGACAAACAGGAGAACGACGAACAGCGCCGTCTCCCTGAGTACCGAATGTTTGAAAGATCCCTGGGCCATGCAGGCTATCGTTGCCCAGGGCAGGGCGAAGTTCAAGACCTGGGCTTGTGCCTGCGGCGATACACCAGCACGCCCATATGCAGGCACGCGACGGCGAAAATCAGGTAATGCGGTAGCAGCCAGACCCAATCACTGATGTAGATCGTGGCGAACAGCGCGCCGGCTCCCGCCAGGATGTAGAAGTAGGGCAATGCGTTGTAAATAATCTTGGGCAGCCAGATCTTGCGCGACATCATGCGCCCCGCATCCCTGGTGATTTGCTGTGTATCCGTTAATTGGGCGGACTTCCCTGCTGCGTCACTGAACATGATTTCCACACGCGCTCCCTGCGATAACAGCACCATGGTAACGATGTGGAAATCAGATTGCCGTGACTGCTCTCACAGTACGGCACTTCGGCTCGCCAGGTCAGGCGTCTCGTTTTTGCCGTTCCTCGTACCGAAATTCGGCGGTGCCAATGCGCACCGCATCGCCATTGGTCAGGAAGTGTTCGGTGACACGTTCCGCGTTTACGTACACGCCGTTCTTGCTGCCCCAGTCAATAACGCGCGTCGCATCCCCTTCGGCGACGATTACGGCGTGCCGCCGGCTGATATATGAAGCCTTGAGCTGGATATCGTTTTGCGCGGTTCGCCCGATCGTCAGCCTGTCTTTGAACAACGGGAACCGGAGCTCACGGCCGGCCACTGAGCCGATCAGGACACGAGACAACTTGTCGCGGTCGCGACCCCGAGTCGTTCGATCGCCGCTCTGCTCCGAGACCCGCTCGTCTATCTCGTCGATAACACCTTCGATCGTTCCCATCGAGTCCAGTTTGCGCGACTTCTTGGCGAGTTCGGCAAGCAAACCGTTTATTGCTTCGCTCTTGCCCTGGAGTTGCTCATGGGAGTGACTGAGTTCGTCCTTAAGGCGGCTTATTTCGCGCTCGAGTTCCTCGAGTCGGGACTTACTGAATTGTTCGGCCTGGCTGAGCAGCCGCCTGAGCTGGTCGCGGGACCCGCGAGAGTCCACCAGGTCCGAAGCAAGTTGCTCGGTAAACAGTTCCTGTTGTGCGAGCGTCTCCTGCGCCTGGCCAAGTTCGAATCGGATCATGCGAATTTCGGCGGCATGCTTGTCTTCGATGGTCTCGAGCTGATCGGCGAGGCTGGTATTTGCTGAACGGGCTGCTTCGAGTTCACCTTCGAGCTGTTCAACCAATTTCGCGGTCCGTTGCAAACTGACCTGCAGGAATTCCTTCGTATCGATCGCCTCGTCCGATTCGCTCGAACGATCCTGCAGCTGCTGCCTGATATTGTCGGCATATGCCTCGGTGCGTTCGAGTTGCGCGCGCAGCTCGGCAATCTCGATCTCCGCGCACGCGAGTTTGCCGGCCTGCTTCGCCAGGTCGCCGGAATTCAAGAGATCTCGTCCAGCCAATGTCCGATCCGGCTGGTCGTCGATCATGACTAATTCATTGATGTTTTTGTTCTCATTAGTCATCCGGCGATGTTAGCACGAGTCTTAACATGCTCGACCGGCGCATTTCTGGGTTACGTAAAATTGCTAGTCGCATGGAACCGTGCGTCCATCTGCCCATGATCGGAGCGCGTGGATCTGTTCGTCCATGACGACGGACAAGGGTCTTGTCTGTTCGACTTCGTGCATGACGTGGTGCGTGCCAAGTTCTTCGTTTTGCGCATGCGCAGTGTAAAGCGCCGCGACGACAGCCTGTTCAATTTCCGCCCCGGAGAAGCCCTCCATCGCATCCGCGAGTGACTCGATCTCGAACCTGCCGATATTCTGGTCACGATTCGAGAGATGAATTGCAAGAATTGATGCGCGGACTTTCTTGGAAGGCAGGTCGACAAAAAATATTTCGTCAAAACGGCCCTTGCGCACGAGTTCCGGCGGCAGCGAACTGATGTCGTTGGCAGTCGCCACGACGAATACCTGGCTCCGTTTTTCCGCCATCCAGGTCAGGTACGTGCCAAGTACGCGTTGCGTCGTGCCGGTTTCACCGCCGCGCCCCGCGATTCCCTTTTCGATTTCGTCGATCCATAACACACACGGGGACATGACGTCGGCTGTCTTGAGCGATTCACGCAACTTGCGCTCTGTCTCACCATGGTACTTGTCGTAGACCGTCCCAAAATCGAGGCGCAAAAGGGGCACGCCAAAGATGCCGGCCGTGGCCTTGGCAGCGAGGCTTTTACCGCAGCCCTGCACGCCGATCAGCAGGATGCCCCGCGGTACATCGAGATGGGCAGCACTCTCCTCGCCGCGGAACACCGACTTTCGCTGCGACAGCCATTCCTTGAGGCGCAATAATCCCCCGACGTCACTGAATTTCGCGGTCTCGTATTCGAACTGAATCGCGCCGCCACGGTTCAGCAGCTCGTACTTGGCCTGCATGACGCCTGGCAGGTCGCTCTTTGTGATTGCCCCATCATGAAAAATCGCGTTCCGCGCCAATTGCTCGGTGTCGCGGTACGTCAATCCTCCGAGATTGCGGATCAGCAATTCGTAGGCTCGGGAATCGGCCTGGACCCTGGAACCGGGATTTTCCTGTGTCCAGTCGTCCGCAACGCGCTGAATGATTTTGCGCCGTTCATCTTCGGACGGCAGGGCCATGTCGAAGCGCGCGCTGAATGAGTCCAGCTCGGCCGGCAGCTTGACGGTGTGGCTGATCAGGATGATCTGGCGCGGAACTTCCCGATACCGAATGCAAATGTCCTTGATGAGTCTCACGTGCACCGGGTCGTCGAGAAACGGATGAAAGTCGAGAAGGACGTAAATGCCGGGCTTGGAAACCGCCCGGATGTGCTTGAGGACATCACCCGGCTCTGAATTCAGCGCCTGCGGCTCGAGAGCAATGTCGATACGTTGCAGGCCGTCCGTCACGGTCCAGCGAAACAGCGGCAGGTAATCGTCGACAGAACTCGCAATCGAGAGCGATTTGAGCATCTCCAGAATGCGCGCCTCGTCACGCGTTTCGATGACAATGATCGGCGTGCGCGAACGGAGTATTACTTCGAGGTCGTGGCGTCCGTCCATCAATGCGGGATCTCAGGTTGATTCCCGGGCGATAGTACGACAGCCGAGCAGGTTGTCGCTGTGCAGTGCGTCCGGTTTGGCGCCAGTCAGGTTCTCGGTGATTTCGGTTAACACCCCGACGTCGACGGCCTTATCGAATTGCCACAATGCGCTTGCAAGGTCGTCGATACTGGCGCCACCTTCGGTGCGTTCGGCGATCTCAACATCAAGGGCATCAAAGATCCCCACCGCGAGCGCGGTCGTCGCCCCAGTCGATACAGCGGCACACAGGTGATCGGCTTCCTCGGCCCAGACCGCAAGGTCTGCGACGGCATCGGCATAGCGCTCGGGGGTGATCGTCCCACTGCGCCGAAGCAGCTGCAGACTGTAGTATTCGGCCATTCCTTCGACGATCCAGTCGTGGTCGTCGGCTGCCTTGAAGCCAAGCGACATGTGCATGATCTCGTGCAAGAGGGTGCTGGTCGCGTTTTCGCTGATCAACGGCCGCTCTGCATGTACGAACATTGACTGCGGTGCGGAAAGACCGCCGCGCCACATCGGGTAACCCGCGCTGACGATGGTCAGCCTCGGCGGTAGCTCCGGCAGGATTCTCGCCAGCTCCGGTAACGTCCAGTTCAGCAGGGCGATCGTCTCCAGGCGCCGGATCGAATGCCCGACCGGCCCCGCGACGGCCACGCGCACCCCGGCAATCCGCTCGCGTCGGACGCCGAGGTCACCGATGACGATCCATCCCGACGGCTGATCGAAGCGCCGCTCCGGGTTGTCGATTCGAATCCGGCCGTTGTCGTCGTAATACTCGGTGACAGCGGACCAGGTGGCAGGCAGTCGAAAGCTCAGCCACGTTTCGCTACCCGCGCCTTTCGCGGTGCGGCTTGCCGCCCGCGGGATAATGTCTTCCGCCCGGAAGAGACCGAAATCCGGGCCAAGCCAGGCGTCGTAGCCGTCGCCGTTACGTCTGTGCGCAACCGCGACTTCCCAGCTCATCGCTCCACCCGTTTCAGACGGTTGCCAGGTCGCACCCGTGCTGTCGATACTCAGTTCGCCGTCGGCCCTGATATTCCTCATATGAGGGCCAGGCTTGAACGACAATTCGCGGAGCAGGAAGCGCGACTGCGCGACTCTCATCGTGACCCGGACCGTAGCGTCAGCACTGTCGGGAACGACCTGGTAATCGACGCGGTACGTCGACGGATCGACAGGCGCGAGTGGATCCGACACCTGCGTGCCGCAACCGCTGCCAAGCACAGCGCACAGAGCGAGTGCGCAAAAATTGAAACCTGGGATCCAGTTCATAGGGTTCGGGGCGCCGGATACGTATTCTGGGCCAATGATATCCCAGGCAGCACAGTTAGTTGGACGGTTCCTGCTCCTGATTATGGCCGTGGGCGTGACGGGCTGTTCATCTTCCCCGACCGTGGGCAACCACGACCGTGTGGGCGAGCAGGCGGCGTCGGTCGCGCTACAGCAGGTGGGTACTCCGTATCGCTATGGTGGGCGTTCGCCGACGGGGTTCGACTGCAGTGGACTTGTGCACTACGCATACGCATCTGCCGGGCTGAGTATTCCGAGGACGACGGCCGGGCAATGGGCCCAACTGACGCCGGTCTCGGATCGCGATATGCGCACGGGCGACCTGCTGTTCTTCAATATTGATGGGAAGATGTCGCACGTTGGGCTGTACATCGGCAACGGGCGCTTCGTACACGCCCCATCGAGCGGCAAGCGCGTAACTGTCGAAAGACTCGACACGCGTTACTACAGCAAGGCATTCATCAGGGCAGGGCGCCCACAGTAGATTTGGGTCAGGCAGGCTCTTCCTGGACGATGAAGTTGTGCAGGTGGTCAGCCAGCGTCTTGCAAGCTTTCGACTGGGTGCGCGCGATAAACGGCAGCGGTATGACCAGTGCCGGCATGAACGACGTGCCGCTGACATCGGTTGATACGGTCCCGGCCGACTCCAGCCCCTGCAAGTCCCAGACTGACGCATCGTAATCTGCATCGTTTTGCCACCAGGCAAATCCGAAGCAGCCACCGCCGCCCGGGCCTGCGGCACAGGACAGGCTGCCGCCGCCCGCAACCCGGTCCGTATCGCCATCGAGCCAGATGATGTAACGCACGCCCTGCTCGGCGATTCTTTCAGCCACACCCGGGCGGTCCATCAGCTTGGCGAGGTTCTTGGTTTCTGCCGGTGCCGTGCGGGGCTCGAACCAGGGAAACAGCGAGTCGACGAACTCCTGGTGAGGGATCACGTTAAGACCACTGCGGCCCCTTGCAAGATTGTCCTCGATGCAACGAATGTACTTTGCCTCGGTCTCGTTGCCGAGATGGTAGCTCTTCGCCATGATGACAACCGATTCGTTGTCGCCAATACCGGTTTCGCTGGTGCGCGCGTCGATCACCGTCGACGTGATGCAGCCACTGGCCAGCGTGGCAGCCACCAGCACTGCGGGTATTTTTGCCGTATTGAAAAGCTTACTCATCGGACTGTCCTTCGAGGGCGGTTGCTTGCGCCTCGGGTCTGTCAGTAGGTTGTGTCGGTACTATCGGCGCACTCGGTGCGGAGCCGCCCCCGGCAAGGGCGCTGATGCGCGTGACATTATCGAACTTCATGATCATCAAGGCGGCCGCGTCCCGCATCGCTAGGATTGCCGCCCGCTGCAGTGCCGCCGAGCCACCGAGGGTCGTTGTCTGGCTTTTGCCATATGCCGCCACCGGCCAGTTCGACGTGAGGTCTCCCTCGGCATCATAGACCTTGAGCCGGTAGCGAATCCAGACGGCAAAAGCCTCGGTGTTGCTCTGCTCCGGAGTCGAAAACTCGAACGCATCGATGCTCGGCTCGATCACCGCGTCGAGGGCCATTAACTGCGGATCGTCTTCCGGACCGAGCTTGATGACCGTCGAAAACATATAGGCGAACAGTTGTTCGAACAGCGCGGCATTTGAGCGTCCGAGGTCGATCGACCATTCCTTTTGACCATAGATACTCTCTTCGTGCACGAAGTGCTCGAAGTTCGCCGGCATACGCACGCCGACCGTCATTTCGATCTGCTCGAGCAGCGGCGTCGGGATCGTCGGCGCCGCCATTTTTACGCTGGCCCCACAGCCCGTCAGCAAGCCCGCGAGGAGCAGTCCCAGTAGCGCTGTGCGTTTCATTCCATACAATTTGACGCCTTCGGCATCAATATTCGGTTGCAAGCCCCTATATCAGAGCAGTGTCAGGCGCTAGAGTTCCACCGCCAGACACCAAAAAGTCAACAACCCCACTGTAGTGTGGCGGGCAGTGAGAATCAATGCACGAGCCTCTCGGCACGCAACTACTCGTTTCCCGCCGGCGTCGGTTGCCGTTGCCTCAGAAAGCACGCCACTCGATTGGTGTTTCCTGCATCAGGGCAACCTGCTCGCGCAGCGCCAGCACGTGATCCTCCCAGTAACGGTGGGAGTCGAACCACGGAAACGCGACATGGAATGCCGGATCTTCCCAACGGCGCGCTATCCATGCGGCGTAGTGCATGATACGGAGGCTTCTGAGGGCCTCGATCAGGTTGAGCTCGCGCGCATCGAAGTGCCGAAACTCGCTGTAGCCGGAGAGCAAGGCATCGAGTTGCGGTACCTGTTCCTCGCGGTCGCCGGACAGGAACATCCACAGGTCCTGCACGGCCGGTCCTCGGCGAGTGTCGTCGAGATCGACGATGTGCAGCTTCTCTCCCTGCACGAGGACATTGCCCGGGTGAAAGTCGGCATGAATTCGCAGTTCGTGGTGCGAGCCGGCGCGCTGGTAACAGGTGTGTACTCCTTCGAGAACGAGTTCGGCCACACTCTCGTAGGCTGGCCGCAGCTCGGACGGAATGAATGCATGCTGTAACAGGAATTCGACGGAATTCTCGCCGTAGGTCTTGATCTCGATCGCCGGCCGGTAGTCGAATGCCCGGGTCTCGCCGACACCGTGAATCCGGGCTACGAGCCGCCCGAGCTGCTCGAGCAGTTGATAGTTGTCGAGATCGGGCGCGCGGCCGCCGTGGCATGGGTAAACGGCGAATCGGAACGGCCCCGAGTGATGCAGGGTGCGCCCGCCGAAAAACAGCGGTGCAACGACCGGTATCTCGGCATCGGCCAGTTCGAGGTTGAACGAGTGCTCCTCGAGAATCGCATCATCGGACCAACGGCCCGGCCGGTAAAACTTGGCGACGACCGGCCGGTCGTCTTCGATGCCGACCTGGTACACGCGATTTTCGTAGCTGTTCAGGGCCAGGAAGCGACCGTCACAGCGCAGTGACAGATCGCCGAGTGCCTCGAGGATATGTTCGGGTTCGAGGCTGGCGTAGGCGAGTGCGGCGGAATCGGACGTCACGGGCGGCTACAGGCTCCTGAGCAGCAAGGCCACTTCCTTCTCGCCGTCCTCCGACTCGAGCGAGCCAACCTGCTCGAAGCCGAGCCGGCGATGGAAGTGCATGGAAGACGCGTTGGAAGGCCGCACGTTGACTTCGCAAGTCATGATGTCCACGGAATCAGGCATCGCCGCGGCGAAATCGTCGTACAGGCGTGATGCAAGACCCATACGCCTGGCAAACGGTGCGACCGCGACGCGATCGACATAGGCGAAGTCCTCGTAATGCTCACAGAACCAGAGGTAATTCGGGCTCGTGTAGCCCGTACCGGGACGAAAGCCGACGAGGTAGGCGGCCAGTTCGCCGCCCGAGGTGGCCACGCGAAAATACGACGCATTGGCCGCGTACCAGCGCATTTTCGCGGCATCGACGCTGCCCACGTGGGGGACCTCCGACTGATTCAGACTAAGAACTGGGTCAATGTCAGAATCCCGAACATCGCGGATAATGATCGCAGTTGGGTCCATCGGCGCAGTGTAAGTTTGTGTTGTCGTGGGGGCAAAGCGTATACTGCGCATATGACGGCAATCGACCTGGTCGATTAATAACAAGCAGACCGTCGTTTCTCGCTACTTTGCTCGCCTGATTTGGAAACCGGAGCTCCGTGTTGGGGCTTTGTGATTTTGTATGCAAGTAAGGAAGCACTCATGATCAAATCCATTAACACCAAAGTCTTTTCCGTGCTGGTTCTCAGTGCCTTTGTGCTCGCTGGCTGCGGGAAGGATGACGAACCAGCCCCGTCGGCGGAACTCGGCAAGGGCGGTGAGCTCCTCCGCTATATCCCGGCGGATACGCCGTATGCTTTTGCGAGCCTGACGCCGTTGCCGGATGACGTTCTGGACGCGCTCGAGCCCAAGCTCGACAAGGTTCTCCTTTCTTACCAGGCCGTTCTGCAGGAAGTGGTTGCGGCCAAGATGGCAGAGGCTTCCGAGGACGAGATGAGTGCCGAGGACAAGGAACGCGCAGAGGCGTTCGTTGCCGAACTCAGCACCATCCTGTCGGTGGAAGGCATGCGCGGTGCCGGAATCGCCCGCGACTCGATGGGCGCCTTCTACGGCAATGGCTTGTTGCCGGTGTTCCGGATCGAGCTGTCCGACAGCGACCTTTTCGAGGGAACGATTGCGCGGCTCGAGGAGCAGGCCGGTAGCAAGATGGCGGTCGGATCCGCAGGGGGGCAGGGTTATCGCTATTTTGATGCCGACGACGTCAGGATCGTCATTGCCACGATCGGCAATCATGCGGTCTTGTCACTGGTGCCGACGGCGTTCGACGAGGCGCAGACCGCCCAGGTGCTGGGCCTGACCCAGCCCGAGAGCAGTCTGGCCGATACGGGCACTATTCAAAAACTGATAGCGGATTACGGACTGACCAATCATGCCGTCGGTTATCTCGACCTGCCGGCCATCGCCGAACGGTTTGTCGGTGAACCTACCGGCGTCGATGCCGACCTGATGGCGCTGTTCGATCACCACGACCGTGAGTTGTCCGACGTCTGCAAGGCGGAGATTCGTGAAGTTGCCGGCATCATGCCGCGCATGGTGGCGGGTTATACCGGCATCAGCGTCAATCGTTTCGACTCGAAACTGGTCATGGAATTGCGTGAAGACATCGCGAGCGGGTTGCAGTTGTTGACGGCTCCTGTGCCAGGCCTCGGTGGTGACTCTGGCGCACTCATGTCATTCGGTCTGAGCCTGAACATCGGAGCCGCACGGGAATTCATGGAGGCGCGGTTCGATGCAATGGAAGAAGATCCCTTTGAGTGTGAGCATCTTGCGGATCTGCAAAACGGTGTTGCGAGCGGTCGCCAGGCGCTGAATCAGCCGGTGCCGCCGATGATCTACGATTTCAAGGGTTTCTTTGCGGTCATCGACGAGATCGAGGGCCTCGACGTTGCAACGCAGACACCGCCGACCTCCGTCGATGGAACGTTCCTGCTGGCCATGGACAATGCTCAGAACCTCGTCAACATGGGCGCCATGTTTTCCCCGGAACTTGCGGCCCTGAATCTTCAGCCGGACGGTAACCCGGTTGCGCTGGACTTGCCGCAGATGCAGGCCGCGGGTATGGAGGCGTTTGCCGCATTGACAGATAGCGCCCTCGCGATTTCAGTCGGTGGCGATGCGGAGACCCAGGTTCAGAGCATGCTCGCCGCCGACCCGTCGGATCCGTCGCCCTTCCTGGGCTTCAGCATGGACGCCGCCAGGTATTACAGTTTCATGGGTGAGGCGATCGCAGCCGGCGAAACCGGTGGTGACGACGCGCCCACGCCGGAATTGCAGGCGGCATTGAACGAGATGATGCAGTCGGTTGCCGAATTGTACGATCGCATGTCCGGTGACATTCTGTTCACGGAGAACGGTATCGAAGTGAACATGACGGAGACTCTGAAGGACTGATGACACGTTCAATATTGCTGGCGTTGATCTTGCCCGCCCTTGCGGCTGTCGCCGACGAGGTCGGGCGAGATATCCATGTCGATATCGGGGAGGTTGTCGAAAGCGGTGAAGTAGTGCCGGTCGACGGCATCACGTCAGCCGGGCAACCGAACGAGGCTGCCCTCAAGGTATTTGCCGACTCCGGCTATGCGGTCGTGATCGACATGCGCGGCGCGGACGAGGATCGCGGCATGGAAGATTTCCAGGGTGCGGTTGAGGCGACCGGGATGGAGTACGTGGCGTTTCCGGTCGTCGGCAAGGAAGCCATCAATTTCGATACGGCCAGGCAGCTTGACGAGTTGCTGCGGGGCGTCGATGGCCCGGTGCTGCTGCATTGCGGCAGCGGCAACCGGGTTGGCGCCGTACTCGCACTGCGCGAGAGTCTTGCCGGGGCAGACGATGAGAGCGCCATCCAGTTCGGCAAGGACGCCGGTTTGACGCGCCTCGAACCGGTGGTGCGGGAAGTACTCAAGGATCACTAGCCAAAAGGCACGAAGCACAGAGCCCCATCGACGAAAATGCCGCCCAGCGGGCGGCATCTTTGTCTGGTGGAGGTGGTGGGAATCGAACCCACGTCCGCAAGCCCTCCGCCCCAAGGTCTACATGCTTATTCCGTCTTTGATCTCACCATGAGCTACCCGACGGGCAGGGAAGACTCATGGCCAGCCCAGTAAGGATTTAACGGATTCAGCCCTGGACATGCCGTCACCGCGGTCCCGTGTCGGTGACCCCTGGGATCCGGACGCACAGGCACGATCCGGGCAGAGGGCGCTAGGCTGGTTTTTAAGCAGCTAGTGCGTAGTTGTCGTCGTTGGCAACTATTAGGTTTACAGCTGGATTTACGAGGTAATCTGTCCCTCGGCATGCACTCGGAGTTTCGCGACCCACGTCGAAGCCATATCACCCCCGTGTGTCGGTACAGTGTATGGCCGAACGGCCGAAATACAAGGTACCAAATTCAATAAATTAGTTTAAGTATATTTACTAACTTATTGAAAATTAAACTATCCTTTAAGTATTCGCTCTTTCTGACGCTGCCAGTCCCGGTCCTTGGCGGCGGCGCGCTTGTCGTGCTGTTTCTTGCCCCGCGCGAGGCCGACATTGAGCTTGGCGCGGCCTGTCTTCCAGTGCAGGTCGAGCGGCACCAGGGCATAGCCCTTGCGTTCGACGGCGCCGATCAGGCGATCGAGCTCGCCGCGGTTCAGTAACAGTTTGCGGCTCCGGGTCGGATCCGGCTTGATGTGGGTCGACACGGTCTTGAGCGGCGAAAAATGGGCGCCGATGAGCCAGGCCTCTCCGTTTCTGATGTTGACGTAGCCCTCCTTGAGCTGCGCGTTGCCGGCCCTGAGGCTCTTAACCTCCCAGCCTTCGAGCACAAGACCTGCCTCGAGCGTGTCCTCGATAAAGTAGTCATGCCGGGCCCTGCGATTGACTGCAATGACATTGCCCGCCGGTTTCTTGGATTTCTTGGCGTTCATCGGTCTTACCAGTGCGCGCGGGATTATACGGGTAGCGTTGTTGTCAGTCCCCGGTATTTGTATGAAAATCGCGCATTCACGCCGCTGACGAGAATAATAATGCTAAGCAATCAGGCAGCTGATCCCGGGAAACGCAAATCGCTGCACGGCCACTGGTCGTCGAGGATGGCGTTCATTCTCGCGGTCACCGGGTCCGCGGTCGGGCTTGGAAATATCTGGAAATTTCCTTACGTGGCGGGCCAGAACGGCGGCGGCGCGTTCGTGCTTGTGTATCTTGCCTGCGTTGCGATCATTGGACTGCCCGTCATGATGTCCGAGATCCTGTTAGGACGCCGCGGCCGGCGCAATCCGATCGCAACGATGGGTCTGCTCGGGGCCGAAGAAGGCAAGTCGGAAAACTGGAAAGTCGTCGGCGCTATGGGTGTTATGGCCGGCGTTTTGATCTTGTCATTCTACGCTGTGATCGGTGGCTGGACGCTCGCCTATGTCTTCAAGAGTGCATCGGGCGCGTTCACAGGCGCCTCCGCAGCAGAAATTGCTGCCATCAGCAACAGGTTCACGGGGAGCTGGATGTCGCTGGGCCTTTACCACACGATTTTCATGGGCCTGTCGATCTTCGTTGTCGCCCGCGGTGTTGAACGAGGCCTCGAGCAGGCTGTCCGGTTCATGGTGCCGGCCCTGTTGTTCCTGATGATTGTGCTTCTGGCCTACTCGATCAACTCGGGTTACTTCGGCCAGGGACTGGAATTCATGTTCTCGCCCGACTGGAGCAAGTTGACCTGGGACACTGTGCTGGCGGCCATGGGGCAGGCATTTTTCACACTGAGCATTGGCATGGGTGCTGTCATGGCCTATGGCGCGTACCTGCCGGAGGAAACGTCGATCTCGGGCTCGTCGGCTGCCGTTGCGATCGCCGACACAAGCATTGCGACGCTCGCCGGACTCGTCATTTTCCCGCTCGTATTTGCCAATGGCCTCAATCCGGGAGAAGGACCGGGGCTCGTATTCGCTACGCTGCCCATGGCGTTCGGGCAGATGACGGGCGGGGTGATCTTTGGGACGCTGTTCTTCGTGCTGCTGACGTTCGCAGCGTGGACGTCGGCTATCAGCCTGATGGAACCGGCGGTTGCCTGGATCGTGGAGCGGTTCAACCATACCCGGGCGCAGGCCGCTATGCTGATCGGTGGGCTGATCTGGGCGGCCGGCTTCGGCACCGTGTTGTCGTTCAACGTGCTCGCCGACTTCAAGTTCTGGCGCGGCACGATCTTCGACAACCTCGACCACCTGTCGATCAACATTATGCTGCCGCTGGGTGGCCTCCTGATCGTCGTATTCGCCGGCTGGGTGATGTGCCGCAATTCTTCGGCGGACGAGCTGGGGGGCGCCGGCACGATCTACCGCCTCTGGCGAGTTCTGGCGAGGTTCGTGGCTCCGATCGGCATCCTGTTCGTCTTTCTCAAGGCTGTTGGACTGCTGCCCGACCTTTCCTGACCCGGTGCGACCGCAATGCGCAAGGTGAGTCGGAGTGCGCTCGTGCCGTTCTCGGCGAGCGACATGTACCGGCTGGTCGAGGACGTCGAGTCCTATCCCGAGTTCCTGCCCTGGTGCAGTGATGTCGAAGTTCACTTGCGCGAAGGCAACGCGGTCGAGGCAACGCTCGAATTGCGCCGTGGCGGGTTGAGCAAACGATTCCGGACGCGCAATACGATGCAGCCGGAATCGTCAATGGACCTCTCCCTCGTCGGTGGGCCTTTCCGGCACCTGTCCGGGGGCTGGACCTTTACACAGCTCGGAGATGCCGGCAGCAAGGTGTCGCTGGATCTCGAGTTCGAGTTCGACAGCCGAACCCTGGACCTCGTGATAGGGGCATTTTTCGAGGAAACCTGCAATTCGCTGGTCGACGCTTTCACGGCGCGCGCCGAGCAGGTATACGGCGTGGGGAGCCGTAATGCCTGACCCGATCCAGGTCGAGGTGGTTTTTGCAACGCCCGATCGGCAGGTGCTGGTGTCAGTGGAGCTGGATGAAGGCGCTACGGTCGAAGACGCGATCAGCGTGTCGGGGATTCAGTCTCGATTTGCCGAGCGGCTCGACGAGTGCCCGGTCGGTATCTGGGGACGGCCCGTTGAAAGATCTCACATCGTCAAGAAGGGGGATCGCATCGAGATCTATCGTCCTCTCGCGAGAGACCCGCGAGACGCCCGCAGGGCATTGGCCAGGATTCAAAGATTCGGGTCAAGTTCCTGATCGGCGCGAATTTCGGTGACGATGTCGCCCTCGAAAACGATCGTAACCCAGCGCTTGAACGTCGCAGGGTCCCGGCCGATGCGGATGAAATACACATAGTCCCAGCGAGCCTGGTGAAACGGATCATCGACCATTGGGGTACCCAGCAGGAACCGTACCTGGTTACGGGTCATGCCAACCTCGACCTGGTCGAGATCTTCCTGCTTGATCAGGTTTCCCTGCGAGATATTTGCGCGATAGACGCAAGCGCTGGACAGCGCCAGCGTAACGAGTACCAGCAAAATTGGTATCAACTTGCGCATATCGTCACGGGTTTCCTGTAGAGCGATGCAGTCAACTGGGTCATAATAGGCGCGCATCATACCTTCTTGCCAAACGGCACGACACCCGTTTGCTGATTCGCGGAGAAGTCCTGCTCATGGAGCAACGCCAGGAATTACGCAAAGCCGGTCTCAAGATCACCACGCCCCGGCTCAAGATTCTCGAGATCTTCGAGAAGTCCAAGCTGCGACACCTTAGCGCGGAAGACATGTATAAGGAATTGCTCGATGCCGGCGAGGACATCGGGCTTGCCACCGTCTATCGTGTACTGACGCAGTTCGAGGCCGCCGGCCTCGTCACGCGGCACAACTTCGAGAGTGGCCACTCGGTGTTCGAGCTGGACGACGGTGACCATCACGATCATATGGTCTGCGTGGATACCGGTGAGGTTATCGAGTTCTCAAACGATGAGATCGAACGGCTGCAGCAAGAGATCGCCGAAGCGCATGGTTATGAGATCCTGGACCACAACCTGGTCCTGTATGTAAGGCCCAGGTCGGACGCCGACGACTAGTTCAGGCGCGCTTGCGGTCCGCGCCGGCCAGCATCTCGGCCGCGTGATCGATTGTCTTTTGCGTGATCTCGACGCCGCCCAGCATGCGCGCAAGTTCCTCGATACGCTCGTCCTTGCCGAGTACAGCAACACCAGTTCGAGTCGCTTTGCCATCGGTGACCTTGCTGATGCGCAGGTGATGCGCGGCCAGGCTGGCGACCTGCGGCAAGTGCGTCACGCAAAGCACCTGGCGTATGCCGCCGAGCTCCTGCAGCCGTCGACCGACCATCTCGGCGACGCTGCCGCCAACGCCGCTGTCAACCTCATCAAAGACCATGGTGGGTATTTTGCTGCCGTCACTCGCAATCACCTGGATTGCAAGGCTCATTCGCGACAGTTCACCGCCGGATGCGACTTTCGATAACGGCATCGGCGGCTGGCCGGGATTGGCGCTGATCAGGAACTCGATGTCATCGATGCCCCACGGCCGGGCGCCGTCTTCGGGCAGAGCCGCGAAGCGGATATCGAACACGCCGCCGGGCATACCGAGTCCGCCCATTGCGTCTGTGACGGCAACGCAGAACGCCTTCGCCGCTTTCTTTCTTGCCGATGAAAGCTTGCTCGCGAAACCGTAATAGGCTTCCTTTGCCGCTGCGGCCTGCGATTCGAGTTCCTGGCTGCGTTCCTCGGCATGACTGAGGTCATCGAACTCCTGCCGCAATCTCGCTATCAGGGCAGGGATGTCCTCGACTGTTGTGCGATGTTTGCGCGCCATGCTCTGCAGCGCGTCGAGCCGCTCTTCGACCCAGTCCCGCCGGGCGGGATCCATGTCGATCGCATCACCGTAACGCTGCAGAGTTTCTGTTGCCTCGCCCACCTGGATGCTCGCGCTTTCCAGCAACTCGCGCACTGCATTGAGCTCCTGGTCGTACTCGAGCAGCGGCTCGATGCTGCGGATCGCCGCGGCAACGAGGCTGGCCGCATTGCCGGCTTCATTCTGGCCGAGACTGTCGAGTGCCGTGGATACCCCTTCCGCGAGTTTGCTGCTGTGCAGCAGCTTCTGACGCTCAGCCAGCAGGTCAGCGAGTTCGCCTTCCTCGACGGCAAGCGCGTCGAGCTCGCCAAGCTGGAACTCGACGAGATCGAGCCGCGACGCCCGGTCGGCATCCGCAGCAATCAGATCTTCATACTGCTGTTTTAAGGACTGCCACTTGTCGAAGGCCGCTTCGGTCGAACGACGCTGTTCAAGCAGCTTGCCAAAATAATCGAGAAGGTCCCGCTGGATCGGGCGGCGGCCCAGGGATTGGTGAAAATGCTGGCCGTGGATGTCCAGCAGGCGTTCCCCGAGCGATTTGAGCTGCTGCATCGTTACGGCATTGCCGTTGATGAATGCGCGGGAGCGCCCGTCTGCCGCGATGATTCGACGCAGCAGGCAGGCGTCGTCCTGGTCCAGGGCCTGGTCCTCGAGCCAGTCACGGACCTCCTGCAGCGTCGTGATATCGAATTCGGCGCTGAATTCGGCGCGCCTGGCGCCGCTGCGAACGAGCTGGCTGCCGCCGCGCTCGCCAAGCACGAGGCCCACGGCATCGACGAGAATCGACTTGCCGGCCCCGGTCTCGCCAGTGAGAACGGTCATGCCGGGCTCGAACTCGACCTCGATCTGGTCGACGATGGCGAAGTCGCGAATTTGCAGCCGGGTCAGCATCAGTCGGCGGGACCGAATGTCCGCATACGGCTGTCCCGGCCCCAGAGCAGCTTGGAACGAAGGATGCCGTAAAAGTCGTAGCCGGGAGGATGGATCAACCTGATGCGCTTTTCAGAAGCTGTGACAGTGAGCGTATCGCCCGGAGCAATTGCCCCGATCGAATGCCCGTCGATGGAGACGCTGGCGCCGGACTCGTCTCGCTCGAGCAAGCGGATGGTGATCGCCTGGTTGGCATCGATGACGAGCGGACGATCCGTCAATGTGTGCGGGCAAATCGGGACAATCACCACCGCATCGAGCTTCGGCTCGACGATGGGTCCGCCGCAACTGAGCGCGTACGCGGTCGACCCGGTCGGCGTGGCGACGATAATGCCGTCTCCCGAATGCGTGTTGACGAACTGGCCGGCCACGCTGGCTTCGAAGTCGACCATGCGCCCCGTGTCGTGCCGCTGCAGCACGATATCGTTGAAGGCGGTGCCGGAGATATTCTCGCCTGCCGCACGATCGAGTCGACCGTCGAGCAGCAGCCGTGCCTCGACCGTGTACTCGCCAGCGAGGATATGATCGACGCTCGAGAGCATCTCGGCGGGCGTGACGTCGGCAAGAAACCCGAGCCGGCCACGGTTGATGCCAAGCAGTGGAATATCGTAGTCGCGAACCCGGCTGCCGGCGTACAGCATCGTTCCGTCACCGCCAATGGCGATGACAAGATCAACGCCCTCGATTTCGGTGTCGTCGACGACTTCGACGCCGGCTTTTGTCAAATGGGTAACCAGCAGATCCACAGGCCCTGCAACGCGCGGATCTTCGCGGCGACCGAGTATTGCGATCTTGTTGAATGGGTCCCCCATTGCGCGGAATTTTGTTCCCTGCTAGCGTGTCGAAAGATAATCTAACACAGCGACCCGCTTGCGAATTCGTCTTATTTATTACGAATGTCAGCAGAAGCAATCAGTACTGCACCAACGGACCGCGCGCAACACCTCCTGCGTGTTCTGATCCAGCGCTATATCCGCGATGGGCAGCCCGTCGGCTCGCGCACGCTGTCCAAGGATTCGGGTCTCGATCTGAGTCCCGCAACGATCCGCAATGTGATGTCGGATCTCGAAGACATGGGCATGGTGTCCGCGCCGCATACCTCTGCGGGGCGGGTGCCTACACCAAAAGGGTACCGCCTGTTCGTCGATACGCTGGTGCGTTACCGGCAGCCACAAGACGAGGACATCAAGGCGCTGCGCTTGCAGATTACCCGAAAGGCCGACGATGCTCGCGAACTCGTGTCGTCGGTTTCCAGCCTGTTGTCCGAGTTTACCAAGCTGGCGGGAATCGTTTCCGTCCCACAGGCCCAGCACGCGGCCTTGCGGCAGATCGAGTTTCTGCCGCTTTCCGAGCATCGCATCCTGGCGATTCTCGTAATCAATGATCGCGAGGTGCAGAACCGTATCTTGCATGTCGATCGTGATTACACGGCCGACGAGCTGCAGCAGGCTGCGAACTACATCAACGACAATTATGCGGGTAAGGAGCTGCCCGACGTGCGCCGGCAAATCGTCGATGACCTGGATCGTACGCGGGACTCGATGAACCAGGCCATGCTGGACATCATCACGGTCGCGCAGTCGGCCATCGAGGGGTCCGCGAAACCCGGCGGCGGTTTCGTCCTCGCCGGTGAGACGAACCTGATGGATTTTGCCGAGCTGTCCGACGTCGAAACGCTGCGACGGTTGTTCGAGGCATTTTCACGCAAGCAACTGATTCTCGAGTTGCTCGATCGCAGTATCCACGCCGATGGGGTCCAGGTTTTCATCGGGGAAGAGTCGGGATACCGGATCCTCGACGACTGCAGCGTCGTGACGGCGCCATACCAGCTCGACGACGATACGGTGGGCGTACTCGGCGTGATCGGACCGACCCGAATGGCGTACGACCGGGTGGTGCCGATCGTCGACATCACGGCACGGCTGCTCAGATCGGCCCTGAAATCCTGAAAATCCAGCGTTTTTTTCGCCGCAGGCCTTGATATTTACGGACGGGCCCCCAAACTCCCCGAAATCTTCACGGGGAGCCAAGCTCAATGAATGCACAGACCGATCAACCGGATATCGAGTCTGAAGACCTGAATTCTGAAGACCCGACCGCAGAGGCCGAGGGCGCCGAAGGGCAGGAAAAACAGGAAGCCGCTGAAGCGGCTGAAATCGAAGCGCTCCAGGCGAAGGCAGACGAGAACTGGGACCTGTACCTGCGTGCCGCGGCCGAGGCTGAGAACGTTCGCAAGCGGGCCATCCGGGACGTCGAAAACGCCCGCAAGTATGCACTCGAAAATTTCGGCCGGGAACTGCTGGCGGTCGTCGACACGCTCGAGATGGGTCTCGCAGCCGCCGAATCGGCGGATGCCGACAGCCTGCGAGCTGGCAGCGAGGCCACGCTGAAACTGCTGGCGACGACTCTGGAGCGCTTCGGTATCAGTGTTGTTGACCCTGAGGGCGAGCCGTTCGATCCCGAGCTTCATGAAGCGATGACCATGCAGCCGTCGGACGATGTCGAACCCGGATCGGTGCTGACCGTCATTCAAAAAGGCTACTCGCTGAACGGCAGGCTGCTCAGACCTGCCCGGGTCATCGTCGCGAGCGAGCCCACGGACGCTTGAAACCACGGGCCCCGGCCCCCAAGTAACATCCAGATTTGGACTAATTTTAAGATTTTTGGAGCAGTAAGATGGGTAAAGTGATTGGTATCGACCTGGGTACCACCAATTCCTGCGTCGCAGTGATGGAAGGTGACAAGCCCAAGGTCATCGAGAACAGCGAGGGCGATCGCACGACCCCGTCAATCGTTGCATTCAGCAAAGACGAGCAAGTGCTGGTTGGCCAGTCGGCCAAGCGCCAGGCTGTTACGAACCCGGAAAACACGCTGTTTGCAGTCAAGCGCCTGATTGGTCGTCGTTTCGAGGACGACGTGGTGCAGCGCGACATCAAGATGGTGCCCTACAAGATCGTCAAGGCCGACAACGGCGACGCCTGGGTCGAGGCGAATGGCAAGAAGATGGCGCCGCCCGAGATCTCGGCGCGCGTCCTGATGAAAATGAAGAAGACGGCAGAGGACTACCTCGGCGAGGAAGTCACCGACGCCGTGGTCACGGTACCTGCCTATTTCAACGACTCGCAGCGCCAGGCCACCAAGGATGCCGGCAAGATCGCGGGCCTCAACGTCAAGCGCATCATCAACGAGCCGACGGCGGCCGCGCTGGCCTATGGCATGGACAAGAAACGCGGCGACAAGAAGATTGCCGTGTTCGACCTTGGCGGCGGTACGTTCGACGTCTCGATCATCGAAATCGCCGAAGTCGACGGCGAACACCAGTTTGAAGTGCTTGCAACCAATGGCGACACGTTCCTCGGTGGCGAGGACTTCGACCTGCGCGTCATCCAATACCTGACCTCGGAGTTCGAGCGCGAGAGCGGTGTCGATATCACGCAGGATCCGCTCGCGATGCAGCGCCTCAAGGAGGCCGCTGAGAAAGCCAAGATCGAGTTGAGTTCGTCGCAGCAGACCGAGGTCAACCTGCCGTACATTACGGCCGATTCGACAGGTCCGAAGCATCTCAACATCAAGCTGACCCGCGCCAAGCTCGAGTCGCTCGTCAATGAGCTGATCGAGCGCACGATGGGGCCCTGCAAGATCGCGCTGAACGACGCCGGCCTGAAAGTGAACGAGATCGACGACGTGATCCTCGTCGGTGGCCAGACGCGCATGCCGAAGGTCCAGGAGGAAGTACAGAACTTCTTCGGTAAGGAGCCGCGCAAGGACGTCAATCCGGACGAGGCGGTTGCTCTCGGTGCGGCCATCCAGGGTGGCGTACTCGCGGGTGATGTCAAGGACGTCCTGTTGCTCGACGTGACGCCGCTGTCGCTGGGTATCGAGACGCTCGGTGGTGTCATGACCAAGCTGATCGACAAGAACACGACGATTCCGGCGAATGCCGAGCAGGTGTTTTCGACAGCCGACGACAACCAGACCGCAGTGACGATTCACGTCCTGCAGGGCGAGCGTGAGCGTGCGATGGACAACAAGTCGCTGGGCCGTTTCGACCTGGCCGACATCCCGCCCGCGCCGCGCGGCGTGCCGCAGATCGAAGTCACATTCGACATCGATGCCAACGGCATTCTCAACGTGTCGGCAAAGGACAAGGCGACGGGCAAGAGCCAGAACATCGTCATCAAGGCGTCGAGCGGCCTGTCGGACGACGAGATCGACAAGATGGTCGCGGATGCCGAGAGCCACGCGGAGGAGGATCGCAAGTTCCGCGAACTCGTCGATGCGCGCAACCAGGCCGACAGCCTGATTCACGCGTCGGAGAAAACGCTCAGTGAGCTTGGCGAAAAGGCCAGCGGTGAAGAGCGGCTCGCGATCGAGAACGCAGTGTCCGACCTGAAATCCGCCCTCGAGAAAGATGATCTCGAGGCGATCCAGGCGAAAACGGCTGCCCTGGCCGAGGCGTCCGGCACGCTCGCGCAGAAACTTTATGCCGAGCAGGCCAGCCAGGAGGGCGGTGAGGACGAGGCGCAGAAAGCCGACGGTGAAGACATCGTTGACGCCGAGTTCGAAGAAGTCGACGACGACGAGAAGAAGTCGAACTAAATAAGGCGGACGCCTGATGGCAAAGCGCGACTACTACGAGGTGCTCGGGGTCTCGAGAACGGCTTCGGCCGACGAGATCAAGAAATCCTATCGTCGCCTTGCCATGAAGCACCACCCGGACCGCAACAAGGACGACGCAACGGCCGAAGCCAAGTTCAAGGAGGCCAAGGAGGCTTATGACGTCCTGAGCAACTCGGACAAGCGCGCGACCTATGACCGATTCGGTCACGATGGCCTGCGCGCGGGTGCGGGCGGCGGTCCTGGCGGCGGCTTCAGTGCCGAAGGCTTCGGCGACATCTTCGGCGACGTGTTCGGGGATATCTTCGGCGGCGGCCGGCAGCGCGGCAGCCAGGTTTTCCGCGGCGCCGATCTCGGCTACGAACTCAAGCTCGACCTGGAAGACGCCGTGAGTGGCGACACGGTCACCATCGACGTGCCGACCCAGGTTTCCTGTGACAAATGCAATGGCAGTGGCGCCAAGCCAGGTACTGAGCCGGTCCAGTGCTCGACGTGTGGCGGCGCTGGCCAGGTCCGCATGCAACAGGGCTTTTTCTCGATCCAGCAAACCTGTCCGGCCTGTAAGGGCGTCGGTACGACGATCGGCGATCCTTGCGACAAGTGCCACGGACGGGGACGCGTGCGCAAGACGAAGACGCTTTCGGTCAAGGTTCCGGCCGGCGTCGACGACGGCGACAGGATTCGGCTGTCTGGCGAGGGCGAAGCGGGGCGCAATGGCGGTCCACCGGGCGATCTGTATGTCGAGATCAGGGTCAGGCCGCACAAGCTGTTTACCCGTGACGGCGCAGACCTGGCGTGCGAAGTGCCGATCAGCATGGCGACCGCGACGCTTGGTGGCGAAGTGGAGTTGCCCACGCTTGACGGCCACGTGTCACTGAAGATTCCGGGCGGCACTCAGTCGGGAAAAGTATTTCGCCTGCGTGGCAAAGGCGTTACGACAGTTCGCGACGCGAGGAAGGGCGACCTGTTTGCGCGCGTGGCGGTGGAGACCCCGGTCAACCTCAGCGCCGAGCAAAAAGAACTGCTGGAAAAATTCGAGGAGTCGATCCGGTCGGGCGGTGAGAAACACAGCCCGAGAGCCGATGGCTGGCTCGATACCGTGAAGCGATTCTTCGATAGAATCAGCCCATAGCAGCCACCGCGTCCGGGGGGTTCCGATCAGACACTACCGTATTGCCATCGCTGGAGCCGGCCGCATGGGGCAAGCCATTGCGGACGGAATTGCCGCGGCCGATGACCTGGCGCTGGCCGGAATCTGGAAGCGTGGCGACGATCTGCTGGAGCTGGCTCGTTCCGCTGACGTCATCGTCGATTTCAGCTTGCCTGAAGCTACCGAGACCGTATTGCAGGCTGCCCTTGAACATCGGGTACCCCTGGTTTGCGGGGTTAGTGGCCTGAGCGGCGAACAGTTGAGGTCCCTCGACGAAGCCTCGCGGACAATTGCCATTGTCTACGACCGCAACATGAGCCTTGGCATAGCCGTGCTGGAAAACCTCGTGCGTGAGGCAGCGCGTGTGCTCGGCGATGATTTCGCCGTGCGTATCCACGAAACGCACCACGTGCACAAGGTGGATGCCCCCTCGGGCACTGCGCTCAAGCTGGGCGAAGCGGTGGCGGAGGTACGCGGTACCGACCCCGCAAACATTGAGTACGAATCGGAGCGCCGCGGCGAAGTGCCGGGCGATCACGAGGTAATGCTCGCGTCGCCGACCGAGAGCCTGACATTGAGGCACAGCGTAACGACGCGGCAGGTCTTTGCCGATGGCGCGCTGCGCGCCGCGCGATGGGTCGCCGGTAAATCACCGGGAATGTTTACGATGCACGATGTCTTGGAGTAATATACGCCGGATCGCAACGCGGTCGATGAACAACATGAGCGGAAGGCAAGTTCCTTCCGCTTTTGTACATCTGAAAACGGTGAATCAGATCAAGATGACCAAGGATCGCTGTTGACTAAACCTGCTGTTCTGGCACTCGCCGATGGCACAATCTTCAGGGGCACTTCAGTCGGGGCCGACGGCCAGACTATTGGCGAAGTTGTCTTCAACACGGCGATGACGGGGTACCAGGAAATCCTGACCGACCCTTCCTACTGCCGCCAGATCGTTACGCTGACGTATCCGCACATCGGTAATACCGGCACGACCAGTGAGGACATGGAGTCCCGGAAAATCCATGCGTCCGGATTGATTATCAGGGACAGCTCGATCATCAACAGCAGCTGGCGCAATGAAAGGGGATTCGCAGATTTTCTGCGCGAGGGCGAGACCGTCGCGATCGCCGATATCGATACCCGCAGACTGACGCGCATCATTCGCGAGAAGGGCGCCCAGTCCGGCTGCATCATGACCGGCGACGCCAGCGAGAAAATCGCCATCGAACACGCGCGCAAGTTCCCGGGCATTGCCGGCATGGATCTCGCCAAGTTCGTAACGACAAAGTCGCCTTATCAGTGGTGCCATGGCGTGACGTTCGGCCGCCGACCGCGCATCCTGAGCCGCCGCATTGCGCCTTACCATGTGGTGGCCTACGACTTCGGCATCAAACGGAACATTCTGCGTCTGCTGTCCGATCTCGAATGCCGCATGACCGTGGTGCCCGCGACGACCACAGCCGAGGAAGCGTTTGCCCTCGCACCCGATGGAATCTTCTTGTCCAACGGCCCCGGGGACCCGGAACCGTGCGACTACGCGATCCGTGCGATCGAGGAATTCCTCGAGGCCGGGATTCCAATATTCGGAATCTGCCTGGGTCACCAATTGCTGGCGCTGGCCGCCGGCGCGAAGACCGAAAAGATGAAGTTCGGCCATCACGGCGCCAACCATCCGGTGCAGGACCTCGATACCGGGCAGGTCATGATTACGAGCCAGAATCATGGCTTCGCAGTCGATGAGAAGAGCTTGCCGGACTACGTCAAGGCAACCCACCGGTCGCTGTTCGACGGGACGCTGCAAGGAATTGCAATCGAGGATCAGCCGGCCTTCAGTTTCCAGGGGCACCCGGAAGCAAGCCCCGGCCCGCATGATCTGCTGCCGCTGTTCGAAAGATTTATTGCGGACATGGAAGCGCAGAAGCGCAGGATTATGAAGTCAGTCATATCATCATGATATAGATCAATGACTTATAATATTTTCTTAAAGTAAATTATTTTATAACGCAATGCCCAAACGCACCGACATAGAGAGTGTCCTGATCATAGGAGCAGGGCCCATCGTCATCGGGCAGGCCTGCGAGTTCGACTATTCCGGTGCGCAGGCTTGCAAAGCGCTCAAGGAAGAGGGCTATCGCGTCATCCTCGTCAACTCGAATCCCGCGACCATCATGACCGACCCGGAGACGGCCGATGCCATTTATATCGAGCCGGTGCACTGGGCGGCGGTCGAGAGGATCATTGCGAAGGAGCGACCGGATGCGCTGTTGCCGACGATGGGTGGCCAGACCGGGCTCAATTGTGCGTTGGACCTTGCGCGCGAGGGCGTGCTCGAGGAGTACAAGGTCGAGATGATAGCTGCGTCGCGTGAGGCGATCGACATGGCTGAGGACCGGGACCTGTTCCGAAAGGCCATGACCGATATCGGGCTTGAAGTGCCCACTGCCGATATCGCGCATTCACTCGAGGAGGCTCTCGAGAAACAGCAGAGTATCGGGTTTCCTACCATTATCCGGCCGTCGTTCACACTCGGCGGCACAGGTGGTGGCATCGCCTACAACCGGGAGGAGTTCGAGCGCATCGTCAGCCATGGGCTCGAGATGTCGCCGACGACCGAGGTGCTTCTCGAGGAGTCGGTAATCGGCTGGAAAGAGTTCGAGATGGAAGTCGTTCGCGATCGCAACGACAACTGCATCATCGTCTGCTCGATCGAAAACCTCGATCCGATGGGTGTGCACACGGGTGACTCGATCACGGTCGCCCCGGCGCAGACGCTGACCGACAAGGAATACCAGCGCCTGCGCGATGCCTCGATCGACGTATTGCGCAAGATCGGTGTGGACACCGGTGGATCCAACGTCCAGTTTGCGGTGAACCCGGTGGACGGGCGCGTACTCATCATCGAGATGAATCCGCGCGTATCCCGCTCTTCGGCGCTCGCGTCCAAAGCGACCGGATTCCCGATCGCCAAAGTTGCCGCCAAGCTGGCTGTTGGCTATACGCTGGATGAACTCAAGAATGACATTACTGGCGGGGCGACGCCGGCCTCGTTCGAGCCCAGCATCGACTATGTGGTCACCAAGATTCCGCGGTTTACATTCGAGAAATTTCCCGGCGCCAACGATCGCCTGACAACCCAGATGAAATCCGTGGGCGAAGTCATGTCAATGGGACGCACCTTCCAGGAGTCAGTGCAAAAAGCGCTGCGCGGCCTGGAAACGGGCATCACGGGCCTGAACGAGTTAGTGACATCGCTCCCGAGCGACACCGAACGTGATGCGCTGCGCCAGGAGTTGCGTATGCCGGGGGCGGATCGGCTGCGATACGTTGCCGACGCTTTGCGGCTCGGTTTTGCGTTCGACGACGTTGCGAGTATCACGGGGATTGATCCGTGGTTTCTCGCGCAAATCGCCGACCTGGTCGAGACGGAGCAGACAATTCGTGACGCCGGACTTTCCGGGCTCGACGAGGGTTTCATGCGTGCCGTCAAGCGCAAGGGGTTTTCAGATGCCCGAATTGCCGAGGTGCTCGGGGTAGAAGAGCGGGCCGTGCGCCGGCAGCGCATCGACCTCGACATTCGCCCCGTCTTCAAGCGCGTCGATACCTGCGCCGCCGAGTTCGCGACCACAACGGCTTACCTCTACTCGACCTACGAGGAAGAGTGCGAGTCCGAGCCCACAGATCACCCCAAGATCATGATCCTTGGTGGGGGACCGAACCGCATCGGCCAGGGCATCGAATTCGACTACTGCTGTGTGCACGCGGCACTGGCGCTGAAGGAGTCGGGCTACGAGACCATCATGGTCAACTGCAATCCGGAAACGGTTTCGACCGACTACGACACCTCGGATCGCCTCTATTTCGAGTCACTGACGTTTGAAGACGTCATGGAGATCATCGACAAGGAAAAACCGCGAGGCGTCATCGTACAGTACGGTGGGCAGACGCCGCTGAAGCTGGCGCGCGACCTCGAGGCGGCCGGGGCGCCGATCATCGGCACGACGCCGGACTCGATCGACCTGGCCGAGGATCGCGAGCGGTTTCAGCAACTCGTGGAGTCGCTCGAACTCAAACAGCCGCCGAATTGCACTGCGCGCAGCAAGGAAGAGGCGCTGGAAATGGCTGGTGACGTCGGCTATCCGCTCGTCGTCCGTCCATCCTATGTGCTCGGCGGTCGCGCCATGGAAATCGTGCACGGTGACGAAGACCTCGGCGCTTACATGGACGCGGCGATCACGGTATCGAACGATAGCCCGGTTCTCCTTGATCGTTTTCTCGACCTGGCGACAGAAGTCGATGTCGACTGCATTTGCGATGGCGAACGTGTCCTGATCGGCGGCATCATGGAGCACATCGAGCAGGCAGGCGTGCATTCGGGTGATTCCGGATGCTCTTTGCCGCCATTCAGTTTGACACCGGAATTGCAGGAGCAGCTCATCGAGCAAGTCATAAAGCTTGCGAAAGGACTCAAGGTGGTCGGGCTGATGAATACCCAGTTTGCAATACAGAACAACGTGATCTACCTGCTCGAGGTCAATCCCCGGGCGTCGCGGACGATTCCGTTTGTGTCCAAAGCGATCGGGATACCGCTTGCAAAAATCGCGGCAAAGGTGATGGTTGGTGAGACGCTGGCGAAGCAGGGTTTCGTCGATCAGCGTGTTCCGAATTATTACTCGGTCAAGGAATCCGTATTCCCGTTCATCAAGTTCCCGGGTGCCGACCCTATCCTGGGTCCTGAAATGAAATCGACCGGCGAAGTGATGGGCGTCGGACGCTCATTCGGCGAGGCCTATGCCAAGGCGCAACTGGCGTCGGGCGTTATCCTGCCGCGGCAGGGTGCGGCCCTACTCAGCGTGCGGGATCGTGACAAGCAGGGCGCGGTGGAACTTGCCAGGGTACTTGTCGAGCAGGGCTTCGACATCGTGGCCACGCACGGAACGGCGCAATACCTGGCCACGGCTGGAGTATCCTGTCGCAGGGCGAACAAGGTACGCGAAGGCCGTCCGCACATCGTCGATATGATCAAAAACGGGGAAATCGATCTCATCGTCAACACGACCGAAGGCAAGCAGGCGATACAGGAGTCGACGTCGATTCGCGCCGAGGCCGTGCGCAGGGGCGTCACTTACTACACAACACTCGCTGCAGCCATGGCGACCTGTCGTGCTATCGAACATCTGAATGACAGTGACGTGAACAGACTTCAGGACTTGCACAAGGAAGTGGCGGCATGAGCAAAGTGCCGATGACAGTCCGCGGGCACGAATTGCTCGAAGAGGAACTCAAGAGACTCAAGTATGAAGAGCGGCCGCGAATCGTCGAGGCGATAGCGGAGGCACGGGGACACGGCGATCTGAAGGAAAATGCCGAATATCACGCGGCCAAGGAACAGCAGGGTTTCATTGAAGCGCGCATCAAGGATCTCGAAGGCAAGCTGTCGCACAAGCAGGTAATCGACGTGACCGCCGTCGATGCGAAAGGGAAAGTGATTTTCGGGTCGACCGTCGAGCTGCTCGAAGAGAAAACCGGCGCCGAGACCGAGTACAAGATCGTGGGCGAGGACGAGGCGGACATCAAGCACAACCTGATCTCCTATACCTCGCCGATCGCACGGGCGCTTATCGGCAAAAGCGAAGGGGA
>WVYQ01000009.1:260525-292625 GCA_011772865.1 Woeseiaceae bacterium
GACGATTTTCCGCTTCTCGGGATTCTCGCGATACAGCAGCGCGATGTTGCCGATGCGCTGAACCAGAGTGGCCGAACCTGTCTTGCAGAGCTCGTCAATGATCGAATCCCTCGCCGACCTGTCACCGACGCGGACGCGGACCTTGATCAGTTCGTGGTGTGCAAGCGTCGACTCGAACTCGGCCAGCAAAGACCCGGACAGCCCGGCCTCGCCGACCATGATCAGTGGCTTGAGCGCGTGGCCGAGCCCCCGAAGGTATTTCTTCTGTGTTTCACTGAGCTTCATGGCGGCGGAGTATAACGGTGAGTAAGCCGAGAGGCACGAGCCGCTCATGGAAGGAGCGCCAGGAACGCGATCCGTACGTGCAGATGGCCCGCCGTGACGGCTGGCGTTCGCGCGCTGTATACAAACTGTTACAAATCGACGAGAACGAGCGGCTGTTGAAAAAAGACATGGTCGTCGTCGACCTGGGTGCGGCTCCTGGCGGCTGGAGCCAGTATGTCACCGAGAAGCTCAACGGCAACGTACGCATCGTTGCGGTCGACCTGCTGCCGATGGACGTGCTGCCGTCGGTCGAATTCATCCAGGGCGATTTCACCGAGGAAGATGTTCTCGAATCCATCCGCGATGCGACCGGCGGCGCCCGAGTGGACCTTGTATTGAGCGATATGGCCCCCAATATTTCGGGACAGCGGGCTGTCGATCAGCCACGCTCGATGCATCTCGCCGAACTCGCAATGGACCTCTGCAGAGAAGTCCTGAAGGAGGGCGGTGACTTCGTTTGTAAGCTGTTCCAGGGCGAAGGCATCGACGCGTATATCGCCGAGGCGAAAAAGGCATTTGAACGCGTTAAAGTGTTGAAGCCCAAGGCCTCCAGGCCCGGCAGCCGTGAGGTCTATTTGGTAGCGAGAAACTATCGATTGTAGTAGTGTCTAAGGGTTAGAGGCTGTCTAAATGTACAGTGTTTTTGTGCTTTCCCATCGCGGAATTTCATAGTGAATGATCTGACCAAAAATATACTCGTCTTTGTTGTCATCATTGTCGTGCTGCTGTCAGTCGTGCAGGGGCTGTCGGGCGTCAGTGGCAGCCAGCCACAATTGCGCGACTATTCGGAGTTCCTCGACCAGGTTCGCGCCGGACAGGTGCAGCGCGTTGAAATCGATGGCGAAAGGATCCGCTACGGCAGCGGCCAGACACTGACGTACTATACGATCAGCCCGGAGACCGACAACAACACGCTCATCGGGTTGCTCGACGACAATGGCGTTCGTTTCACTGCCGTCGAACCACAGTCGCAAAGCCTGATCGGGCAGCTCCTGATCAGTTCATTCCCGATCCTGTTGCTGATTGGTGTGTGGATATATTTCATGCGCCAGATGCAGGGAGGCGGCGGAGGCCGGGGGGCGATGTCCTTCGGCAAGAGCAAAGCGAGGCTGCTTGGTGAGGACCAGGTCGGCGTGACCTTCGCCGACGTGGCAGGCGTCGAGGAGGCGAAGGCCGAGGTTGCCGAGGTTGTCGAGTTTCTCAAAGACCCGAGCAAGTTCCAGCGCCTCGGTGGCAAGATTCCCAAGGGTGTGCTCATGGTCGGTCCGCCGGGAACCGGCAAGACGCTGCTCGCCAAGGCGATCGCCGGCGAGGCGAAAGTGCCGTTTTTCACGATCTCGGGTTCCGATTTTGTCGAGATGTTCGTCGGCGTGGGTGCATCCCGCGTACGGGACATGTTCGATCAGGCCAAGAAACAGGCGCCGTGCATCATTTTTATCGACGAAATCGACGCCGTCGGGCGTCACCGCGGCGCAGGACTCGGCGGTGGCCACGACGAGCGAGAGCAGACTCTCAACCAGATGCTCGTCGAAATGGATGGCTTTGAAGGCTCCGAAGGCATCATCGTTATTGCGGCAACCAACCGTCCCGACGTGCTCGACCCGGCGTTGCTGAGGCCCGGCCGATTCGACCGGCAGGTCGTTGTTCCATTACCGGATGTTCGCGGCCGCGAGCTGATTCTCAAAGTTCACATGCGCAAGGTGCCGCTCGACGAAGATGTCAAACCCAGCGTTATCGCTCGCGGTACCCCGGGCTTCTCGGGCGCTGATCTGGCAAATCTCGTGAACGAGGCCGCGCTGTTCGCGGCGCGTGCGAACAAGCGGGTGGTCAGCATGGATCAGTTCGAGCAGGCCAAGGACAAGATCATGATGGGCACGGAGCGGCGCTCGATGGTCATGAGTGAGAAGGAGAAGCTCAATACCGCTTATCACGAGGCCGGTCATGCGATCGTGGGTTACCTCGTGCCAGAGCACGACCCGGTGTATAAGGTCACNNTACAGCATGTCGAAGCAGCGGCTCGAAAGTATGATCTCGAGCCTGTTTGGCGGGCGCATTGCCGAGGAAATGATTCTCGGCTCGTCCGGCGTTACGACGGGCGCAGCCAACGATATCGAGCGCGCTACCGAAATCGCGCGCAACATGGTAACGAAGTGGGGTCTGTCCGACCGTCTCGGCCCGCTGACCTACAGCGAGGAGGACGGCGAAGTGTTCCTCGGTCGTTCCGTTACGCAACACAAGCAGGTTTCGGACGAGACGGCGCATACGATCGACGAAGAAGTCCGAAAGATCATCGACGGCAACTACGATCGCGCCGAGAAACTGCTCAAGGAGAATGTCGACAAGCTGCACATGATGGCCAAGGCGCTCGTGAAATACGAGACTATCGGCGAGCTGCAGATCAAGGACATCATGGAAGGCCGCGATCCGCGACCGCCGGAGGACTGGGACGACGCTGTCGACTCCGAGTCGGACTCCGGTTCGCCGGAATCCGAAGCCAAGCCGGCCGGTTCGATCGGTGGTCCGGCCAGCGAGCACTAGTCTGCCGCACGTCTTTTCGCTATGAACTGCCTGCGCCTGGGCGATTTCTCGCTGGATTGCCCGGCTGTGATGGGCATCCTCAATGTCACACCTGATTCGTTTTTCGATGGTGGCAAGTTCGTCAGTGCGTCGACTGCGCTTCGTCATGCCGAGGCGATGGCGCACGCTGGCGCTGCGATTATCGATATCGGCGGCGAGTCGACGCGTCCCGGCGCGCAGGGTGTCGGGGAGCAGGAGGAGATCGACCGCGTCATACCGGTTATCGAGGCAGTTAGTGCCAGAATCGACATTCCATTGTCTGTCGATACGAGCAAGCCCGGCGTGATGCGAGCCGCCGTGGCCGCCGGTGCCGCGATGATCAACGACGTGCGTGCGCTACAACAGGAGGGGGCCATCGAGGCCGCGGTCGAACTGCAAAAACCCGTTTGCCTGATGCATATGCAGGGCGAACCGCGCACGATGCAGCATCACCCTGAATACAGCGACGTTGTGGCCGAGGTCACACAATTCCTGCGTGACCGGGTGGCAGAATGTGTGCAGGCTGGGCTCGACGAGAGTCTGTTGCTTATAGACCCCGGCTTCGGTTTCGGCAAGGCGCCCGCTGACAATATCGAGCTGCTCGCGAATCTGCGACAATTGAGCGACATGGGCCTCCCGATACTGGTCGGCGTCTCGCGCAAGTCCACACTCGGTGCAATTACGGGCCAGGACTTGGATCATCGCCTTCCTGCGAGCCTGGCGGCCGCGGTAATGGCAGTCGACCGGGGAGCGAGCATCGTCAGGGCGCACGATGTCGCGGAAACGCTAGACGCGTTGAAGGTTGCCCGGGCTGTTATTGGAACGGACGAAATTGAATGAGTAAACAGCATTTCGGAACTGACGGGGTCCGTGGCCGGGTCGGCCAGGATCCGATGACCGTCGATTTTGCTATTCGGCTCGCGAGCGCGGCGGCGCGGGTGCTGGTGCCCGAGGGCGGTACCGTCGTCATCGGCAAAGACACTCGCTTGTCGGGCTATATGTTCGAGTCGGCCCTGGAGGCCGGTTTCGTCGCAGCTGGTGCGGACGTGCTGCTGCTGGGACCGCTGCCGACGCCGGGCATCGCGCACCTGACACAGGCTTACAACGCCGATCTTGGTGTGGTTATTTCGGCATCGCACAATCTATACGATGACAACGGCATCAAGTTTTTCGATCGCTCCGGGTCCAAGCTCAGCGACGAGATCGAACAGCAGATCGAGTCCCAGATGCAGGGGCCGCCGATAACGCTGGAATCGAGCAAGCTCGGCAAGGCACGGCGTATCGATCTTGCGCGGGTCCGTTACCAGGAGTTCTGCGTGTCGACATATCCCGAGGATCTGGACCTCGAGGGCGTCAAGGTCGTGTTCGACGCGGCGAACGGCGCCGGGTACAAGGTCGGCCCGCGGACGCTCGCGAACCTCGGCGCCGAAGTCGTACCGATAGGCTGCTCGCCGAACGGCCGAAACATCAATAAGGGCTGCGGATCCACGAATCCTCAGCTGCTGAGTCTCACGGTGCCTGCCGTTAATGCCGATGTGGGTGTTGCGTTGGACGGTGACGGAGATCGTGTCGTCATGGTCGATGAACTCGGCAACATCGTCGATGGCGATCAGCTGCTCTACATCCTTGCGACCGCGCGCCAGCGCGACGGCGAGTTGAAAGGGCCGGTCGTCGGCACGGTCATGAGCAACCTGGGGCTGGAGCATGCGCTCGGGAAAGCCAAGATCGAGTTCCGGCGAGCGAGCGTGGGTGACCGGTATGTCCTGGAAACGCTCAGGGAAACCGGCGGCGTGATCGGTGGTGAAACATCGGGTCACATGATTGTCCTCGACCGCACGACGACGGGCGATGGGCTGGTTAGCGCTCTGCAGGTGCTCGCTGTCATGAAGCGGACGGGCAAGAAACTGTCGGAACTCGCCGACGGCATGCCGAAGTATCCGCAGACGATGATCAACGTTCGCACCGACACAAAACTCGACCCGGGCGATTCTTCGGCCATCCAGGAGGCCGTTGTCGCGGTCGAGGATGAGCTCCGCGAGACGGGGCGGGTGGTCCTCAGGGCATCGGGTACGGAGCCCGTAATCAGGGTCATGGTCGAGGGTCAGGACGAGGACCAGGTCAATGCGCTGGCCAGGAAGCTGGCGGAGGTCGTCGCGCAGGCAGCGACCTGATCGATACCCCCTGATTTTGCGGTTTTTTCGCGTTGATTTGCGGGGTTAGCCCCGGTATCCTTGCGCGCCTTTTAAGCCTGCGGACAAATCGATGCGCAACACGCTGATTGCCGGAAACTGGAAGATGAACGGAGCCACGTCGGCCAACGACGAGCTGGTCTCGGGCATTATTGCGGGCGCGCCGGCAGCGGAAAACGTCGAGTTGCTGATTTGCCCGCCGTTTCCGTACCTGGCAGCGATGGTGGCGGCCACGGCGGGCAGCAAGGTTGCTGTCGGGGCCCAGAACGTCTCCGAACACGCCGGAGGCGCTTTTACGGGCGAGGTGGCCGCCTCGATGCTCGTCGACCTGGGCTGTGAATACGTGATCGTCGGGCATTCCGAGCGACGGACGCTCTACGGCGAGTCGAGCCGGGATGTGGCGGCCAAATTCGCCTCGGCGCTCGATGCGGGATTGCGGCCCATTCTCTGCGTCGGCGAGACGCTCGAGGAACGGCAGGGCGAGCAGACAGAGACGGTGATCGACGAGCAACTTGATGCGGTCATCGATGCCGTCGGCATCGAGGCCTTCGGCAACGCAGTGATTGCTTATGAGCCGGTCTGGGCGATCGGAACCGGCATGACGGCGACACCGGAGCAGGCCCAGGAAGTCCACGCACATATCCGGGCGCGCCTTGCGGGGCACGACCCGGTAGTCGCAGAATCACTACAAATCCTGTACGGCGGCTCCATGAAAGGGGAAAATGCGGCAGGTTTGCTGGCAATGACGGACATCGACGGTGGCCTGATCGGCGGTGCGTCGCTCAAGGCGGCGGATTTTCTGGCGATTGCGGAGGCAGCCGCCCAAGGTTGAGTAACAGATGGAAAACATTCAAAAAATCATCCTGATCATTCATACGCTGATCGCGTTGGGGATCATCGCCCTGGTCCTGTTGCAGCGAGGCAAGGGCGCGGACGCGGGAGCCGGCTTCGGGGCAGGCGCTTCAGGCACCGTGTTCGGCGCGCGCGGTTCCGGCAGTTTCTTCACGCGCGCGACGGCGGTGCTGGCAACGGCGTTTTTCGCCAGCAGCCTTACGCTGGCTTACCTGAGTAGCCAGCGCCCCGAGGCGCCCGAAAGCCTGCTTGAAGCTGCGCCTTCGATCGAGGAGGCTGCCGAGGAATTGCCGACGGTTGACGAGGAGCCCGCCGACGCGGATATGCCGTCGCTCGAACCGGCAGAAGATGCTCCCCAGGCGGACCTGCCTGCCCTGGAGGGCGACGTTCCGTCGGAAGAGGGCGGCCAGTAGGCTGCTCAATGGCACATGCTCTGGTGGTGGAATTGGTAGACACGCTGTCTTGAGGGGGCAGTGGCGAAAGCCGTGCGAGTTCGAGTCTCGCCCAGAGCACCAACCCATGCAGTTGTTACGATTCTGGCCCGGTCAAGGGTGTATTCCGGGTGCGCCACACTGATACAATGCGCGCACTTTAGAGGGCTGACCGCACCCGTTCGCAACCAACAATGCTGCAAGAGTATTTTCCCATCCTGGTTTTTCTCGGCGTGGCTGCTGCCATTGGGGTCGTGCTTCTCGGCCTCGGGTTCCTGATCGGTTCGGGTGCTAAAGACGAGGAGAAGCTCTCGCCGTACGAGTGCGGTTTCGAGGCCTTCGAGGATACCCGCACCAAGTTCGACGTTCGCTATTACCTGGTCGCTATCCTTTTTATCATTTTCGATCTCGAGATCGCGTTTCTCTTTCCCTGGGCCGTATCGCTGGACACGGTTGGCGGCTTCGGCCTGTTGTCGATGGGCCTGTTCCTGGCGATCCTTGTCGTCGGCTTCATCTATGAATGGAAGAAAGGGGCGCTCGAGTGGGACTAGCGGAGCGTTCCGAGTCGGCCCCTGTACCTCAGAACGGGGCTGAAGCAGCGGGCGAGAGCCTGCAGAAAAAAGGTTTCGTCGTGACGAGCGTCGATGCGGTCATGAACTGGGCCCGCACCGGCTCACTGTGGCCCATGACGTTTGGCCTCGCGTGCTGCGCTGTCGAGATGATGCAGGCCGGCGCGTCGCGTTACGATCTCGACCGATTCGGCATCATTTTCCGCCCGAGCCCGCGGCAGTCGGATTGCATGATCGTCGCCGGCACGCTGACCAACAAGATGGCGCCGGCGCTCCGCAAGGTTTACGACCAGATGCCCGAGCCGCGTTGGGTCGTGTCCATGGGTTCCTGCGCGAATGGCGGCGGTTATTACCACTATTCCTATTCGGTCGTGCGTGGCTGCGACCGCATCGTTCCCGTCGACGTATATGTTCCAGGCTGTCCCCCTACCGCGGAAGCCCTGATCTACGGGCTTATTCAACTCCAGAACAAGATTCGCCGCACGAGCACGATTGCCAGATAGCTAACAGGAAATGACGAATCGTTACGAGATACTGGCCGCTCGCATCGACGAGCGCTTCGGCGAGCAGATGACTCGCGTCGCATCGAATTGCGGCGAACTGACGTTCGAAGTCGACAAGGACGATTTGCACGACATCGCAACCGCGTTGCGCAATGAGGCCGAGTTCGGATTCGAAATGCTCATGGACGTGTGCGGCGTCGACTACCTGACGTATGGCAGCGACGAATGGACCACGTCGAGCGCGACCGGAACGGGATTCAGCCGTGGCGTCGAACGCGAGCCCGTCATTCTCGACGAGGCCGACGAATTTGATCCCAGGCGATTTGCGGTGGTTTATCACCTGTTGTCGCTGCAACACAATTTCCGATTGCGGTTGCGCACATACACGGGAACGGACAATCCGCCCGTTATTCGTTCGGTGACAGATATCTGGAATGGCGCCAACTGGTTCGAGCGCGAGGTCTTTGATCTTTACGGCATCCTGTTCCTCGGGCATCCGGATCTGCGCCGCATCCTGACTGATTACGGCTTCATCGGGCATCCGTTCCGCAAGGACTTCCCCTTGTCCGGCAACGTCGAAGTGATTTATGACGCCGAGAAGGGGCGTGTTGCCTATCAGCCCGTCAGCATCGAACCGCGCACGCTTGTTCCGCGCGTCATCCGCGACGACAACCGCTATTCCGAAGATCTCAAGGATCGTGCCGATGGCTGAGATCCAGAGTTACACGATGAACTTCGGCCCCCAGCATCCCGCTGCACACGGCGTACTGCGTCTCGTGCTCGAGATGGAAGGCGAAGTCATCCAGCGAGCGGACCCGCACATTGGCTTGCTGCATCGGGCCACGGAGAAGCTGGCCGAATCGAAACCCTATAACCAGACCATCGGCTACATGGATCGCCTCGACTACGTGTCCATGATGTGCAACGAGCATGCCTATGTCATGGCTATCGAGAAGATGCTCGGCGTCGAGGTGCCGGTCCGGGCGCAATACATTCGCGTCATGTTCGACGAGATCACCCGGATCCTCAATCACCTGATGTGGCTCGGCGCTCACGGACTCGATATTGGTGCGATGACGATGTTCCTGTACTGCTTCCGTGAGCGCGAAGACCTGATGGATACCTACGAGGCGGTTTCAGGCACACGCATGCATGCGACGTACTACCGACCGGGCGGTGTCTATCGCGACCTGCCCGAATCGATGCCGATGTACCAGGAGTCGAAATTCCGCAGCAAGAAGGAAGTGAATCGGCTCAACGCCAGCCGCGAGGGTTCATTGCTCGACTTCATCGAGGCGTTCACGGACAAGTTCCCGGGTTGCGTCGATGAATATGAAACACTGCTCACCGATAACCGCATCTGGAAGCAGCGGACGGTGAACATCGGTGTCGTAACACCCGAGCGCGCCATGCAGCTCGGTTTCTCGGGACCGATGATTCGAGGTTCCGGTGTCGAGTGGGATCTGCGCAAGAAGCAGCCGTACGAGGTTTACGACCTGGTGGACTTCGATATCCCGGTCGGCGTCAATGGCGACTGTTATGACCGCTACCTCGTGCGCATCGAGGAATTGCGCCAGTCCAATCAAATTATCAAGCAGTGTGTCGACTGGCTGCGTGCCAACCCAGGCCCGGTCATGGTCGACGATCACAAGGTTGTGGCGCCCAGCCGCGTCGAGATGAAAGACGACATGGAGTCGCTGATTCATCACTTCAAACTGTTCACGGAGGGCTACTGCATTCCCGAAGGCGAGGCATATGCCGCAGTTGAACATCCCAAGGGTGAATTCGGTATCTATCTGATCTCGGACGGCGCGAACAAACCTTATCGGGTCAAGATTCGCGCGCCGGGCTTCGCGCATCTATCTGCGATGTCGGAAATGGTCGAAGGACACATGCTCGCTGACGTTGTCGCCGTCATCGGTACCCAGGACATTGTTTTCGGGGAGGTGGATCGATGAGTCAAGTGCTTTCCGATCACGTCCTCGAAGAAATCGATCACTGGAAGTCGCGCTTTCCGCAAGAGCGTCAGCGCTCGGCCGTGATTAGCGCACTGCATGCCGCACAGCATGAGAACGGCGGCTACCTGACGCCGGAGCTAATGAACGCGATTGCGGAGTATCTCGAGTTACCGGCAATCCAGGTTTACGAAGTCGCAACGTTCTATTCGATGTTCCAGACGAAGCCGGTCGGCCGCCACAACGTCGCTATCTGCAATAACGTTTCTTGCATGCTCCGCGGCGCCGACGACATCGTTGAGCACGTAGAGAACAAGCTCGGCATAAAACTCGGGGAGAGTACCGAAGACGGTCGTATCTATCTCAAGAAAGAAGAAGAGTGCCTCGCAGCCTGCTGTGGCGCACCGATGATGATGGTCGATCACAAGTACCACGAGAACCTGACGATCGAGCAGGTTGACAAGATTCTGGACGGGCTCGACTGATGGCGTACGAACAGAATCTGAACGCGTTCTCGACCTTCGGCGAGAAAGAGTCGTGGACGCTCGAGACCTATAAGAAACACGCCGGGTACCAGGCCTGGGAAAAGATTCTCGCCGGCAAAATGTCGCCCGAGGAAGTCGTCGAGGAGGTAAAAGCGTCAGGACTGCGCGGGCGCGGCGGCGCCGGTTTCCCGACGGGCCTCAAGTGGTCGTTTATGCCAAAAGGCAGCGACGTGCAGAAGTACCTCGTGTGCAACTCTGACGAGAGCGAACCCGGCACCTGCCACGACCGCGAGGTGTTGCGCTACAACCCTCATGCATTGGTAGAAGGCATGGCGATCGCCGGATACGCGATGGGTGCCACGGTCGGTTACAACTACATCCGCGGTGAGTTCATCGACGAGCCTGTCCCGCGTTTCGAGGGGGCCGTCAAAGAAGCGTATGAGGCCGGGTTGCTCGGCAAGAACATCAAGAATTCAGGCATCGACTTCGACCTGTACACGTTCGTCGGCGCCGGCGCCTATATCTGCGGCGAGGAGACGGCGCTGCTCGAGTCGCTCGAAGGCAAGCAGGGCAAGCCGCGGTTCAAGCCGCCGTTTCCGGCCGGTTACGGACTGTATGGCAAGCCGACTACGATCAACAACACGCAGAGCCTGGCGAGCGTACCGGCGATCATTCGTAACGGTCATGCGTGGTTTGCAGGTCTCGGTCCCGAAGGATCGGGCGGCACCGCACAATTCTCGGTGTCGGGGCACGTCGAGAATCCCGGCAACTACGAGTTGCCGATGGGTATACCGTTCAAGGACCTGATCGAACTCTGTGGTGGCGTCTGGAAGGGCCGCAAGCTGAAGGCCGTAATCCCTGGCGGTTCGTCTTGCAAGGTGCTGCCGGCCGAGATCATCGAGAACTGCACGATGGACTACAACTCGCTGGTAGAGGCGGGTTCGTCTTTCGGTACGGGCGCCGTCATCGTAATGGACGAAACGACCTGCATGGTTCGCGTACTGCGCCGCATCGCGCGGTTCTATATGGCCGAGTCCTGTGGTCAATGCACACCGTGCCGTGAAGGCACGGGCTGGTTGTACCGTATGCTGACGAGAATGATCGACGGGCAGGGCACCGAGGAAGACCTCGACAAGCTTGTCGATGTCGCCAACAAGATCGAAGGCCATACGATCTGCGCGCTCGGCGACGCGGCCGCCTGGCCCGTGCAGAGTTTTCTCAAACATTTCCGCCACGAGTTCGAGTACATGGTGCGCCATCACGGGCGCAGCATCGTCGACGATCCTTCGGAGGCCGCGGCTTAGGCTATGAGTGACGATGTCATCAACATAGAAGTCGACGGCAAGCCGGTCGAAGCAAAACGGGGCCAGATGGTCATCGAGGTGACCGACGCGGTCGGCGCCTACGTCCCGCGCTTTTGCTACCACGAGAAACTGAGCATCGCGGCAAACTGCCGGATGTGCCTCGTCGAAGTCGAAAAGGCGCCCAAGCCGTTGCCGGCGTGTGCAACGCCAGTGAACGAAGGCATGAAAGTCTTCACAAAATCGCCCAATGCCATCGCGGCGCAAAAAGCCACGATGGAATTCCTGCTGATCAATCACCCGCTCGACTGCCCGATTTGCGACCAGGGCGGCGAATGCGAGTTGCAGGACCTCGCGATGGGCTATGGCCGTGACGTCTCGCGTTACAACGACGGCAAGCGCGTCGTCAAGGACAAGGACATCGGGCCGCTGGTATCGACCGACATGACGCGCTGCATTCACTGCACACGTTGTGTGCGTTTCGGCGAGGAAGTGACCGGCCGCCCGCAACTCGGCACGACCGAGCGCGGCGAAAACATGAAGATCGGCACCTACATCGAGCAGAATGTCGACCACGAACTGTCGGCCAATATCATCGACCTGTGCCCGGTCGGCGCACTCAACAACAAGCCGTACCGGTACAGCGCCCGTGCCTGGGAGATGGTGCAACGGCCGACCGTATCGCCGCACGACTGTGTGGGCTCGAACCTCTATGCCCACGTACTGCGCGGCACGGTGAAGCGCATCGTTCCGCGTGAGAACGAAGCGATCAATGAAACCTGGCTTGCTGACCGCGATCGCTACAGCTACGAGGCCATCTACAGTCCCGCGCGGCTCGAGTCGCCGATGGTCAAGGAAAGCGGCGAGTGGCGTCAGCTGGACTGGGAAGAGGCGCTGGCTCTTGCGGCGCGGCGCCTGCAGGCTGCGGGGAGCAAAACCGGCATCCTTGCGTCGCCGAGCTCGACGGCTGAGGAAGGGCATCTGCTCGCCCGGATCGCATCGCACCTCGGCACGCGGAACATCGACCATCGCATCGAACGCCGCGATTTCTCGGACCAGGACGCCGATCCGGCTTATCCCTGGCTCGGCTGTGACATCGCGGATATCGAGAAACAGGACGCGATCTTCGTAATCGGCTCGAACGTACGCCGCGAAGCACCGATCATTGCGCACCGCATCCGCAAGGCCGCGCTTGGCGGCGCGAGCGTGAGCTTCGCGAGCAGCGAGCCACACGAGTACTTTTTCGACGTCGACGAGTATCTGTCCGGCGCCGGACTCGCCGAGTTGCTGTCGGGCACGGGCACCAAGGGCGTCGTGGACAAGCTCACGAAAGCCGAGAACGCCCTGGTTCTCCTCGGCAATATCGCGGGACGCCACGAGGCATTCAGTACCGTGCGTGCGCTGGCCGCCGAAATTGCGAAGTCCAGCGGCGCGAAGCTCGGAACGTTGTCGCCAGGAGCAAACAGCGCAGGTTTATGCCTCGCCGGCGTTCTGCCCGGTGCAGACGGCTTGCACGCTGGTGCGATGCTCGATCAAGATCTCGACGCCGTTGTGCTGCTCGGTATCGAGCCAGACGTCGATATCCATTCGACTGCCGGCGCTGTCGACAAGCTGTCGCGAAAGGACTTTGTTGTCGCGCTGACCGCATTCGACTCCAGCGCGCTTCGAGAAGCCGCCGACCTGTTGCTGCCGATCGGCACCTGGGCCGAGACTTCGGGCACGTATATCAATGTCGAGGGCCGCTGGCAAAGCTTCGACGGTGTCGCCAACCCGGTCGGGCAGTCGCGCCCGGCCTGGAAGGTACTGCGCGTGCTCGGCAACCTGATTGAAGCACCCCAATTCGATTACCTGACGTCGGAAGACGTTCGCGACGAGCTGCAAACCGGGCTTGGCGAAATACAACCGCAGAGCTACAGCGGCAGTACGAAGCCAGCAAAACCCAATGGTGAAGATGCACCGGCTGCTGAGATCGACACGCCCATCTACTCGGTGGATGGTCTCGTCAGGCGAGCCGCAGCTCTGCAGATGACGACAGCTGCGAAGCAAGCGGCGGAGGGCGACGGCTGATGCCCGAGTTGTTCGCCAGCCTGGTGCCCGCGTTTGCGCAGGATGCGTGGAACCTGCTGCCGCCGCTCGTGCAATACCTGGCCACGGTCCTGTTCAAGATCCTTCTCGTTGCGATCGTTGTAATTCTGATTGTGGCGTTCTCGACCTACTTCGAGCGCAAGGTCATCGGCAGTATGCAGGCGCGCGTGGGGCCGAACCGCGTCGGGCCCATCGGCCTGGGCCAGCCGTTCGCCGACGTGATCAAGCTCCTCGTGAAAGAGGTCATCGTACCGGCCAAGTCGAACCGCTTTCTATTCGTCATTGCACCGTTGCTGTCCCTGATCCCGGCGCTGGCAACCTGGGCCGTCATCCCGGTCAACGACTGGTTCGTCATTGCGGACATCAACGCGGGGTTGCTCTATGTCCTCGCGCTGACCTCACTGGGGGTATACGGCGTCATACTCGCCGGCTGGGCGACGAACTCGAAGTACGCGTTCCTCGGCGCCATGCGCTCGGCCGCGCAGATCGTCGCTTACGAGATCGCGATGGGCTTCGCGCTCGTCGGTATCCTGATGGCGGCAGGGAGTTTGAATCTCGGCGAGATCGTACGCGCGCAGGAAGGCGGACTGCAATACTGGTTCCTGTGGCCGCTATTGCCGCTGTTTCTCGTTTACTGGATTTCCGGGGTCGCCGAAACCAATCGTGCGCCCTTTGACGTTGCCGAGGGTGAGTCAGAGATCGTCGCCGGTTTCCACGTCGAATACTCGGGGGTGGCATTCGCGCTGTTTTTCCTCGCCGAGTACGCCAACATGGTGCTGATCGCCTCACTGACGGCGATCTTTTTCCTGGGCGGCTGGGGCTCGCCGTTTGAAGGCATCGCCGCGTTCGAGCGCTTCCACGACAACCTGTTCTTCGGCTGGTTTTTTGCCGGTGGCTTCCCGTGGCTGTTCATCAAGATGGCGTTTTTCATGTACACGTTCTTCTGGCTGCGCGCGACGTTCCCGCGGTATCGCTATGACCAGATCATGCGCCTCGGCTGGAAGGTCTTCATTCCCGTCACGATCGTCTGGATCGCGGTCGAGGGCGCGATGGCGTGGTTCGAGGTCGGTCCCTGGGCCGGGCTGACAGGGTAGAGGCTACAGGGTACGGACCTAATGAACAGAATCGTTTCATACTTCAAGACATTTGCCCTGTGGGAGCTGCTCAAGGGGCTGTCGGTCACGCAAAAGAACTTCTTCCGCAAAAGCGTGACGCTCGAGTACCCGGAAGAGAAGACGCCGCAGTCGCCGCGCTTCCGCGGGTTGCATGCGCTGCGCCGCTATCCGAACGGCGAGGAGCGCTGCATCGCCTGCAAGCTCTGCGAGGCTGTTTGCCCCGCGCTTGCGATCACGATCGAGTCGCATGTCGGCGAGGACGGCACGCGCCGCACGAGCCGTTACGACATCGACCTGTTCAAGTGCATTTACTGCGGTTTCTGTGAAGAGGCCTGCCCGGTCGATGCGATCGTCGAGACGCGCATCCACGAGTACCACATGGAGGCGCCGGGCGAGAACATCATGACCAAAGACAAGCTGCTGGCGATCGGCGAGAAGTACGACGCCATGATCTCGGCCGACGAAGCGGCGGACGCCAAGTACCGGTAGGCGCTATGTTCCAGGCGATACTCTTTTATATGTTCGCGGCGGTCCTGGTTGGGGCGGCGCTGGGCGTCGTGTTTTCGCGGAACCCGGTGCACGCGGTCATGTTCCTGGTGCTCGCCTTTTTCCAGAGCGCCTGCCTGTGGCTCATGGCCGAGGCGGAGTTTCTCGCGATCGTACTCGTGCTCGTCTACGTCGGCGCCGTGATGGTGCTGTTCCTGTTCGTCGTCATGATGCTCGACATCAAGGTCGAGGAGGTTCAGCGTGGCCTGACGCGTTATGCCCCACTGGCTATCGCGGTAGCGTTGCTGATGACATTCGAACTCATCCAGCTGATCTGGATGCGCAACCAGGGCGAGGGGTCGGCGACCGGGTTTGCGCCGTATCCCGAGGGCTATTCGAACACCGAGTCGCTGGGTTCGGTGCTTTACACAGAGCACGTGTACGCCTTCGAGATCGCAGCTGTTGTCTTGCTGCTCGCCATTGTCGCGGCCATCACGCTGACGATGCGCAAGCGACCCGGCCTCAAAGTGCAGAACATTGCGAAACAGGTCGCCGTGCGGGCCAAGGACCGCATCCGGGTCGTCAAGATGGACGCGGAGAAGAAGCAATGATCGGCCTGCAGCATTATCTGACGCTGTCCGCGATGCTGTTTGTCCTGAGCATTGCCGGCATCGTCATCAACCGGCGCAACCTGATCCTGCTGCTGATGTGCATCGAGCTGATGCTGCTGTCGGTGAATTTCAACTTTATTGCGTTCTCACGTCATCTCGGCGATGACACGGGCCAGGTGTTCGTGTTCTTCATATTGACGGTTGCGGCTGCCGAGGCCGCGATCGGTCTCGCCATCCTCGTCGTGCTGTTCCGCAACCGGCGCTCCATCAACGTGCAAGAACTCAATACGATGAAGGGCTAGCGCCGGATGCTGAACTACTACCTCACGATTGTGCTTGCGCCGCTCGCCGCGTCCGTCGTAGCCGGGCTGTTCGGCAAGCAGATCGGCAGGGCGGCATCGCACTGGATCACGATCCTGGCGGTCGGCCTGTCGTTCGCGTTGTCCATGATCGTGCTCAAGGCGTTCGTGATCGATGGCATGCAGGCCGAGAACATCAGCGTCTACACGTGGGCCGTGACCGACGGCCTGCGAATGGAAGTCGGCTTCCTCGTCGACCGGCTGACGGCGCTGATGATGGCAGTGGTCACATTCGTATCGTTCATGGTGCACATCTACACAATCGGCTACATGCACGACGACCCGGGCTATCAGCGTTTCTTCAGCTACATCTCGCTGTTCACGTTCTCGATGCTGATGCTCGTGATGTCGAACAACTTCCTGCAGCTGTTTTTCGGCTGGGAAGCGGTCGGCCTCGTGTCGTACCTGCTGATCGGCTTCTGGTACAAGCGCGAGTCGGCCATCTTCGCCAATCTCAAGGCGTTCATCGTCAACCGCGTCGGCGACTTCGGCTTCATTCTCGGCATCGCTGCCGTCGTCATGTTTGCCGGGTCGCTCGACTATGCCGAGGTGTTCAGTAAGTCGAATGAGATCGCCGCGCAGGAGATCGTGATTCTTGGCGACACGCCCTGGAACGCGATGACCGTCGTCTGCATCCTCCTGTTCATCGGCGCGATGGGCAAGTCGGCGCAGGCGCCGCTGCACGTCTGGCTGCCCGACTCGATGGAAGGCCCGACGCCGATCTCGGCCCTGATCCACGCTGCGACGATGGTTACGGCCGGCATCTTCATGGTGGCGCGCATGTCGCCGCTGTTCGAGCTATCGGAAACGGCGCTGGCCGTCGTCCTCATCATTGGCGCGATCACGGCCTTTTTCATGGGCCTGCTCGGCATCGTGCAGAACGACATCAAGCGGGTCGTCGCCTATTCGACGTTGTCTCAGCTCGGTTACATGACCGTAGCACTGGGCGCGTCGGCCTACAGCGCGGCGATCTTCCACCTGATGACCCACGCGTTCTTCAAGGCGCTGCTGTTCCTCGCGGCCGGCTCGGTCATCATCGCGATGCACCACGAGCAGGACATCCGCAAGATGGGCGGCGTCCGGAAATACATGCCCATTACGTACTGGACGGCGCTCATTGGCTCGCTTGCGCTGATCGGCTTCCCGGGCAGTGCCGGGTTTTTCTCGAAGGACCTGCTTATCGAGGCGATTCACGAGTCGCACTGGGAGGGGCAGGGCGCCGTCTACTGGATCGCCTACCTGAGCGTCTTGCTCGGTGTCTTCGTGACGGCGCTGTACTCGTTCCGCATGTTCTTCCTCGTCTTCCATGGCGAAGAGCGCATGGATGCCGAGACGAAGTCGCACCTGCACGAGACGCCGTGGGTCGTCACGGTACCGCTGATATTGCTGGCCATTCCCTCGGCAATTATCGGCTGGTACACGGTCGAACCCGTGCTCTTCGGGCCGTTCTTCGACAATGCGCTCTACGAGACCGAGCGGCACGACGTCATTGCGCGCATGGCCGCCGACTGGCACGGCAGTGCTGGGCTCGTGACGCATGCATTCCAGACGCCGATCTTCTGGCTTGCAGCGGCGGGTGTCCTGACGGCGTGGTTCCTGTACCTGAAGCGGCCCGACATTCCGGACACCATCCAGCAGAAAGCGACCGGGCTCTATAACCTGCTGGTCAACAAGTACTACATGGACGACCTGTACATCAAAGGATTTGCTTCCTGGGGGCGGTCGTTCGGCAACTTCCTGTGGCGAAAGGGTGACGAGCTGGTCATCGATGGCGTGCTCGTCAACGGTACGGCCAATGCGGTCGGCAGGCTGGCCGGCGTCCTGCGCCAGATCCAGACCGGTTACCTGTATACGTATGCGTTCGCGATGATCATCGGGCTCACGATGCTGCTCAGCTGGCTGATCTGGTTCAGGTAGGCCTATGAATTTGTCCCAATACCTGTTGAGCATCCTGATCTGGCTACCGATTGCCGGTGGCGTGGTCGCGCTCGCGATCGGCAATGACGACGAACTCGGATCCTCGCGTTCGTCCGGCATGCGGTTCGTGTCGCTCGGAACGTCGTTGTTGACGTTCGTTATCAGCATTGGCCTGTACCAGGGCTTCGATAACGGTACGAGCGCGATGCAATTCGTCGAGCGCGTGAGCTGGATCCCGTCGCTCGACGTCTGGTACTACCTCGGCGTCGACGGCATCTCGGTCCCGCTGATCCTGCTAACGACCTTTATTACGCCATTGGTCGTAATTGCGGGCTGGGACACGATCAAGGTCCGCCCGGCGCAGTACTTCGCGGCATTCCTGATCCTCGAAGGCCTGATGATCGGCGTGTTCTGTGCGCTCGACGGCCTGCTGTTCTACGTGTTCTGGGAGGCGATGCTGATCCCGATGTTCCTGATCATCGGCGTCTGGGGCGGCGAGCGGCGCATCTACGCCACGATCAAGTTCTTCCTCTATACGTTCCTTGGCTCCGTACTGATGCTGGTCGCATTCATCTACCTGTACGGCCTGACCGGCAGCTTCGACCTGTTCAAGTTCATGAACGCGCCGCTCGGCCTGTTGGCACAGCAACTCATTTTCCTGGCGTTCCTGCTGGCCTTCGCGGTCAAGGTGCCGATGTGGCCGGTCCACACGTGGTTGCCGGACGCTCACGTCGAGGCGCCAACGGGCGGCTCGGTAATCCTGGCGGCCATCATGTTGAAAATGGGCGGCTACGGCTTCGTGCGCCTGTCATTGCCGATCGTGCCGGACGGCAGCGCCTACTTCGCCAACTTCGTGATCGCGCTCTCGCTGATCGCGGTCGTCTATATCGGTTTCGTCGCCCTGATGCAAAAGGACATGAAGAAGCTGATCGCGTATTCGTCAATCGCCCACATGGGTTTCGTGACGCTCGGCTTCTTCCTGTTGTGGTCGATCACGGCTGAAACGGGCACGGTGCTCGGTATCAGCGGCGGCATGGTGCAGATGGTGTCGCACGGCCTGATCTCGGGCGCCCTGTTCCTGTGCGTCGGCGTGCTCTACGACCGCGTCCACAGCCGCCAGATCGCCGACTACGGCGGCGTGGCCAACACGATGCCTGTCTTCGCAGCCTTCATGGTGCTGTTCGCGATGGCCAACGCGGGTCTGCCGGGCACGTCCGGCTTTGTCGGTGAATTCATGGTCATCATCGCGAGCTTCAAGGCGAACTTCTGGTATGCGGCGCTGGCAGCGACGACGCTGGTGCTCGGCGCGGCTTACACGCTCTGGATGATCAAGCGCGTTGTTTATGGCGAAGTCGCGAACGACAACGTCGCCAAGCTCGAGGATCTCAACCGGCGCGAATTTATCGTTCTCGCCATCCTGGCTATCTCGGTGTTGCTCGTCGGCCTGTGGCCTGCGCCGCTTGTCGACATGATGAACGTGACGATCGAAGACCTGGTACGACAAGTAGGGCAGTCGAAGCTTTAACCATGGACATTTCCGCATACATATTCGCTGCACCCGAGATCGTCCTGCTCGTGCTGATCTGCGTCGTGCTGATTGCCGACCTGTTCGTCGACCACGAGCGCCGGATGGCCACTTACTGGATGAGCATGGCCTCCCTCGGCATCACGCTCTGGATCCTGTTGGCGACAGCGCCTGAATCGCGAACACTGGTTTTTAGCAACGCCTACGTGAGTGATGCGTTGTCACAAGTGCTCAAGATCACAGCCGTGGGATTCGTCGCATTGGCATTCCTGTATTCGCGGGATTACCTCCGCGCCAATGACATCCACAAGGGCGAGTTCTACGTGCTGGGTCTCGTCGGCCTGCTCGGCATGATGATCATGATCTCGGCCAACAGCCTTTTGATCATGTACCTCGGTCTCGAGACACTCGCGTTGTCGCTCTATGCGCTGGTCGCCATCGATCGCAACAACGCGACCGCGGCCGAATCGGCCATGAAGTACTTCGTGCTCGGGGCGATCGCCTCCGGCGCGCTGCTTTATGGCATCTCCTGGGTCTATGGCGTTACGGGTACGCTGATGTTCGACGAAATCGCGGCTGCTATCGCGGCTGACCCGTCATTGAACAACCTGTCGCTGTGGTTCGGCCTCGCGTTCCTGATCGTTGGCATATCCTTCAAGTTCGGCGCCGTGCCTTTCCACATGTGGCTTCCGGACGTTTACCAGGGCGCTCGCACGCCGGTCACCTTGTACATTGCGACTGCGCCAAAACTCGCGGCGCTGGCATTCACGATCCGGATTCTCGTCGATGGCCTCGGTGGCCTGCAGGACACCTGGGCGGCGATGGTCATGGTTGTCGCGGTGCTCTCATTGCTCGTGGGCAACGTCGTCGCGATAGCGCAGACCAATATCAAACGCATGCTCGGTTATTCGACGATCGCGCACGTCGGCTTCATCCTGCTCGCGATCTTTGTCGGCACCGATAAGGGCTATTCGGCGGCCCTGTTCTACACGGTGACCTACATTGTCGCCGCAGCCGGTGCCTTCGGCATCATCATTCTCTTGAGCCGACGTGGTTACGATGCCGAGCTCCTGAGCGACTTCAAGGGCCTCAATGCTCGCAGCCCGTGGTTTGCGTTGCTGATGATGTTCCTGATGTTCAGCATGGCTGGCGTGCCGCCGTTTATTGGGTTTTTCGGCAAGCTGAACGTCATTGACGCGGCTTTGAGCGCCGGCTACCCGGGTCTGGCCGTATTGATGGTGCTCGTGTCCGTCGTGGGCGCCTACTATTACCTGCGGGTCATCTGGTACATGTATTTCGAGAAGGGCGAGGACCAGGCAGTCCTGCAGGCCAGCACGGACACGCGCCTCGTCCTGAGCCTCAACGGCCTGGCCGTGCTGGCGCTGGGCATCGTCCCGGGCTGGCTCTGGGCGCTCTGCACGGCCGTTTTCGCGGCGCTGTAACGACTCCTGATGGCCATCCGACGGCCAGGACACCTAACGCGACGCCTGGCCTGGTTGATCGTCGGGTTCGTCGCCCTTGCTGTGGCAGGACTCGGCGTTGTGCTGCCACTGGTGCCGACCACGCCGCTGGTCATCCTGGCGGCGTTCGCTTTTATGAATTCGTCGGAGCGTCTGCATGGCTGGCTGGTCAACCATAAGATTTTCGGTCCGATGATCCTGGATTGGCGCCGCCACGGCGCCATCAGCCGGCCGGCCAAGACTGCTGCGATCGTTTCGATGGCGGCCGTTTTCGTCCTTTCCATCGTATTTCAGGCGCCCGTATGGGTACTCGCTGTACAGGCGCCGATTCTGGCCGTTTGCGCGTGGTTTGTGGGCTCGAGACCGCTACCGCCGAACTAGCCAAGTTTCGGTAAATCCGACTTGAATTCCGGTATCCGACCTCTGTAATATCCCCAACCTGCCGATGCGGGGTGGAGCAGTCTGGCAGCTCGTCGGGCTCATAACCCGAAGGTCGCAGGTTCAAATCCTGCCCCCGCTACCAGGAAACCAAAAGCCCGGCCTTGTGCCGGGCTTTTTTATGCTCCGTCTAGCGTGCCGATCTCCACTGCAGGGACAGGTAGTAGGAGCGTCCGAATACGTCGTAGTAGCCGGTGTCGGTGTTGTTCCCACCGCCCGCATTGGCCATCTGTGGCGGTTCGTTTTCGAGCAGGTTTACGATTCCGAATTGAGCTCGCATCGAGTCACTAAATTCGTAACTCAGGCCCAGGTCCAGGTAGCTTTCGGATGATATTTTGTCGATGGCGAGCACGTTGGAAGGGTCTTTGGTGAGAGAGTTACGTGTCCCGTCAATCCAGCGCCATGCCAAACGCACAGTTGCTGGCCCGGATTCGTAGGTGATGTCGCTGTAGATCTGGTTTTCCGGATACACGCCGCCTGTCGCGCCGCTGCAGCCCTGACCGAAAAAGCCTTTGCACTCTATGACCTCGGTAATAATGTTTTCCTGATCCTGCCATGAGAGCAGGTGGCTCCAGTAAACTTCCAGGGTCAATTGCGCATGGTCCGAGAACATTGCCATCGAAGAAGGCAGGTCCGTGACGTATTGCAGCTGGGCGTCGATGCCGTCGCTGCGCAAGAGTCCGCGGTTGCTTACCGGCGCGGATACCTGGAAAACGTTTCCGGTGTTATCGCGTTGGATATTCTCGCAAAAGATGTGGCCGGCATTTGCCGGATCGAAGCAAATGGCCTCCGGGCTAATGCCGCCAATCGTGTCTGTCACTTCTATCTCGAAGTAATCGACAGCAAAAGTCAGGCCCGAAACGGCCGCGGGAGAAAAAACGGCCCCAATTGTTACTGTGTCGGATTCTTCGGACCTCAGGTCCGGATTACCGCCCACAATGAAGTCCACTGGATAAAACGGTGTCGCTTCGAACACGCCGATCTGGTTTGCGGGTAGCCCTTGCAGCAAGCACTTGTCAACAACGCCATTGCCGACGGGATCTTCAGACGCAGAACAGGGGTCACCGGTAAATGAGTCGACAAGATTGCCCATGACCGTATATGGTTCGGTAAACAGTTCCTGGAGGTTTGGGGCACGCACGCTGTGTGAGCGCATTGCCCTGAATCGCAACCAATCGGCGGGCTGCCACTGTAGTCCTATCTTCCAGGTCTCGTCTGAACCGGCATGATTGTAATCGGAATAGCGAACGCCCAATTCCACGTCCAGGTAATGCCCGGCCGATCCATTGGCTATAAGCGGTACCAGGGCCTCTGAATAGAGCTCGAACACCCGCTCGGTGCCGTCGACCGGTGATGCACCGAAGGTCCCCAGGACGTCTCCGGAAAACAGGAGGGGATCCGCAGCGAATTTTCCGGTGTCTCGTCGCCATTCGGCGCCGAACGACATATCGACCGGGCCGGCTCTCCATTCAAACGGTGACCCGGTCAGTACGACGCTCGCCATCTGCTGTTCACGGCTCGCAATGTTCTCAAGCGGCGCCAGGCGCAGAAAGTCGGGTCCGTCGCTGGACAATCTTCCGGCCCCAAACAAGTCCAGTGGAACGCAGCCGCCGGTCGGGTCGACGCACATGTTGGTTGCCGGGTCCACAAGCAGACCTTGTTGCATGCGCGATCTCGAGGCGAAATTCAGGAGCTGTTCGGACTCGCTCATGTCGGTCCAGACGACCCACGCATCGACCTCCCAATCGTCCCAAACGTCGCCACGGATACCGGCGACGATGCGGGTGTTGTCGCGTCTGAAATTACTAATCCTCGGCTCCAGTTCCTCCAGCCGCCGACCAAAATTCAAAAGCGCAAGGTTTGGCGCAACCAGGAACTGATCTTCGAATAGCTGCCGGGTAGCCGGAGTGAGCACTGGGTTGTCCGTGTTCACCAGGAAAATGCCCTGCGCCGGAACAGGTGCGAATTGTAGACCTGAGTCGTTTCGCGCAAAGGCCGCTTCGAGGTAAATTTCCTTGTCCTCGAATACGGTGAGCTTCCCCATTACCCCGGCGGTTTTCCGGTTCAGGTCAGTTTGCAGGTAGTTGTAAGGCTGAGGGTTCCAAAGATCTCCCGGAAACGTATAGCTTCTCGGGTTGCCGTCGGGGTCCCAGGTTATGAAATTCCGACCGAAAATGACACCTGAGGGGTTCGTCACAGTGCCGACAGGTATCAACTCGCCCGGATTGAATGGGCTCTCCCTCATCATCACCCGGGTAAATTCGCGTTCCCCCGCCAGCAGCGGTGTGCGGTCATAGTAGCCCGCGTAGATCGTAATGTTGCCGGTACCATTGGCATTGTTGTATCCGAAGACCAGGTTGGCGTCGTAGACTTCGGCATCGCCTTTTTCGGTAACCGTATATCCGGCATCGGCGCCAAACCCCTCGAATTCATCGAAAGTAATAAAGTTAACGACGCCGGATATCGCGTCAGACCCATACACTGTTGATGCACCGCCAGTGATGATCTCGACGCGTTCGACGAGCGCTGCGGGTAAATTGTTGACGTCCACCGCACTGCCAACGCCGGTGGGCGCGAGGCGCCGACCATTAAGCAGGATCAGCGTGCGACCGGATCCGAGGCCGCGAAGGTTCAGGCGAGCCGTACCGTCACCCGGGTTGTTGGTGGTACGGCCCAAGGACGGTTGAAACTGCGGCAACTGGTTGAGGAATTCTTCTACCGTTGGTTGACCCGTGAAGTCGAAATCCTCGTCATCAAATGTCACGAGCGGGCTGGGCGACTTGAAGTCCCGGCGCTTGATCCGCGTGCCGGTAACTACTACTTCTTCAATCTGTTGCTCGTCAGATTCGACGTCAAGTGTGCTTGTCTGGGCGCAAGCAAGGCCGGGCCAACTAATTGGCATAACGGCGACGCATAGACAGATGAGTCGCACTTCGCAAAAACGAAGGTATTGCCGCATCGCCTGGCTGACCTCGCTTGTCCGCAGAAACCCGCTCGATGCTGGCAATTTATACCAAATCCTGCTTGCCAAACCCAAATGGTTGCGTGGTTCAGTTGAGATACAATTACGACCTCTGGCCCGAAGTGGCCGGCAGGGGGCGGGTTCGTGTCATTGCTGAATGAGCTAAAGCGTCGTGGTGTAATCCGGGTAGTCCTGGGCTACATTGCCGCCGCGTGGCTGCTTTTGCAGGTCGCAGACCTCGTGCTCCCCGCCTACGGTTTCTCGGAACAGGCGATGGCGACACTGATAAGTATCGTCGTCGCCGGCGTCATTCCGGCCGCGATTCTCGCCTGGGTATTCGAATGGACACCCGAGGGAATCACCCGGGACACAGGACAGGTCATTCCTGCGTCGCGAGCGCGCCGCATGGACCGCGCGATCATTGTTGTGCTGTTACTCGCTGTCACCTACTTCGCCGTCGACAAGTTCTACATCGAGCCGCGAGTAGAGGTCGAGATCGACAGGTCAATCGCAGTTCTACCCTTCGTCAACATGAGTTCCGACCCGGAGCAGGACTATTTCTCCGATGGCATTTCGGAAGAAATTCTTAACCTGCTTGCCAAGGTGCACCAATTGCGCGTGATCTCGCGGTCGTCGTCGTTCGCGTATCGCGGTCAGGACATCAATATCCCCGAAGTGGGCGACGCATTGAATGTCGCCTATGTGCTCGAAGGATCCGTGCGCAAGGCCGGAGAGCGCATCCGCATCACAGCGCAGCTCATCGAGGCAGCAACAGACAGGCACCTGTGGTCCGAGACCTACGACCGCGACCTGGTCGATATCTTCGCGATACAGGACGAAGTGTCGGCACAGATTATCGATCAGCTGAAGATCGAATTAACAGGCGAGGCCCCTCACGCATACCGGACCGATCCCGAGACGTACGCTCTGTACCTGCAGGCCAAAGCGCGACTGCATGAGACCGGTTTGTACGGCGATCACGAGGCCGTCCGGATCATGGATGAGGTCGTGGCCAGAGATCCGGACTACGTGCCGGGCCTGATGTATCTCTCAACGATAATCGGCTACAACACCAGAAATTTTGGTGAAAACGCCGTTTATCTGCCTGAGGCGGCCGATCGCAGGAGACAGGAACTCGTCGACCGGACGCTGGCGATCGACCCGAATAACGCCCAGGCAGTAATTTTCGGCATATTGAGAGTTGGCAGGGAGGACATACCTCGCGCTGCACGCATGGTGGAAAGGGCCCTGCAAATTGATGCCAGCGACGGCCTGGTTTTGCGGCCAGCGATGGCATTTGCATTGTCTATCGGCGATTTCGAATCCCGCCTGAGGCTTGCTCGGCGGGCCGTGGAACTTGATCCTGGCTGCATTCACTGCATGACAGATTACGCACGTGTGCTGGTGCGGTTCGGCAGGCTGGACGAGGCGGAGGCTATTGCCCGTGCACGCATGGCGATGGCGCCGCATGGCGAGGATGTCCTGGGTGAGGTCTACATGGCGCGCGGTGATTACGACAATGCATTCAGGGTATTCAGTGATATTGCCTGGGAAAGTGCGCGCCTCGAATCACAGGCCCGTGCACTGTTCGCAGCTGGCGACTTGCAAGCTTACGAGGAGATCAAAAGCGAGTACCTTGAGAAATTTGGCGAATCGGCCAGACTTTACGCGCTGGAGGGCGATATCGAGAATGCATTGAAGGTCATTCAGGCCAATTTTTCGGAGTCCACGACGGGCATTATATACTTCACGTTTACGTTGTGGGACCCGGCATTTGAAGGTCTTCACGGCATGCCCGGTTGGGAGGAATTGCGAGAGCGTGCTGGCCTGAGCGAGGCGCAGATCGCGGGAACGAAACTCAACCTGCCTGACGGGATCTGATTGCGTCGGCGAGCCTCGACTACCTCAAGCGGATCCGGTTGACGGTTGTCGGAACAGTGCAAAGCAGGCCCCCGCTACCAGACATGAAAGCCGGTCCTGTTGGCGCCGGCTTTTTTGTCTGGTAGAGGCAGAACTTACCTGCGCAGGACAGCGTCACGACTATTGACGGGACTACTAAAGGTCGTCTCGCACCGGTCCGAGTTACGGTTCTTTGCACCGAAGGCGAGCCGGCCCGATAAACGCTAACGGCCGGCTACCAGTCGTTACGACCTCGTTTCAGAAAAAAAATGGCTAGAATTGAAGGCATGCCCTCATTTTACGACGAGCTGCGGCATCGCAATGTAATCAGGGTAACCATTGCATACATTGCGATGGCCTGGCTCATGATTCAGGTTGCTGACACAATATTGCCGGCATTCGAAGCACCGGACTGGTTCCTGCGCGTTCTGATAATTGTGCTCGCGGCAGGATTGTTTGTTGTCATCCCCGCGTCCTGGGTATTCGAGTTGACACCCAAAGGCATCCGGCGCACCGATGAGCTGCCCGCCGACTACGTCGTTCCGAGAAGGGCTGGCCGAAAAATTGACCTTGCCATCATCGTAATCCTGTCCCTCGCGCTAACCACGGTAGTTATCGATCAATACATTCTGGACCGGTCTGTCGCCCCCCCTGTTTCGACTATGGCGGTGTTGCCTCTGGAAAACGTATCCGGCAGTCCCGACAAAGCGTATTTCGTAAACGGAATGACGGATGCTTTGATTTCCAACCTGTCCAAAATCAGCGCACTGCGAGTCACGTCGCGCAATTCGGTCATGCGTTTCAAGGACAGTGACCGATCACTGCCAGCAATTGCCGCAGAGCTCGATGTAGACGCGATACTTACGGGGTCCGCTGCACTCAACAACGATAGATTGCAGATCAGCGTACAACTTGTGGACGTGTCGAGCGACATCGTGCTCTGGGGCGAGACATTCGATCGGGAATTTGAAGATGTCTTCAAGCTTCAAAGCGAGATTGCTTCGACAATTGCGGACCGCATTCGCGTGGATGTCACGGCCGACGAACTTGCCCAGCTGTCTGCCGTCGCAGAAAGCAGCACGGATGGCTACGATGACATACTCAGAGGTATGGAGCGGTTCTATCGCCTGACACCGCAAGATCTTGAGATTGCCATCGACTACTTCGACCGTGCGCTAGAACAGAACCCGGACTCCGCTCTGGCGTTGAGCGGAATTGCTGCGGCTTGGGTAGGACTGCAACAGATGGGGTTTGTCTCGCCGTCGATTGCCGCGCCAAATTCCGAGGCAGCCTCGCTACGAGCACTGGAGGTCGATCCAACGCTCGCGGCGCCACACCAGTGGCTTGCGGTGATCCGCGCGGGCATCGATTACAAATGGGAGGAAGCCGATGAGCTATTCATAAAGGCGATTGATCTTAATCCAAATTATTCTGACGCTCGAACTTCCTATGCGCATTTTCTTGCGGCGAGAGGGCAGTTCGAAGAAGCATTCGAGCAGTCCGAGATTTCGATTGAGCTTGACCCTTTCAATGGCTGGGTGCTCGGTGTCGCCGGTGTCATTCGCTACCAGGCGAATCGACTCGACGACGCTGCGCGCCTTCTCGAACGTGCGTTAAAAGTGTCGCCTGACTTACCGTTCGTGTGGCTCGTGCTCGCCGGCGTATATCAGTTCCAGAATCGTTTCGAGGACGCGATTAAGTCCGAGGCGTCGTTACTCAGCGCCTTTGGCCGCGTGGACGAACGCGACGAACTTCTGCGCATTTTCCGGGAAGAAGGATTCGAATCCGCGTTGATCTGGCTTTCCGAATTGACAGCCGCAAACTCCTCCGCAGTCAATGCTCAGGGTACCTGGGTTGCGTTCCGGTATGCGCGCGCCGGCGATACGGAGAACGCGATCAGGTGGTTGCTCATTGCCTACGAACAAGCAGACCCGAATGTCGTCTTTCTGCGCATGCCGGAATTCGAACCGCTGCACAGAGATCCACGCATCCAGGAGCTGATGGTTAAGCTTGGGATCCAGTAACTCGGACTGTCACACGCCGAGGTGCTTTGCTATGAGACTCGCCATCCCTTCGAGATTGCGGCGCAATCTTTCAGACTTCCTTTGGAGGAATCGGACATTCGCCTTCTTTAGCCTGCACCCAAATACCGCACTACAACATCGACGCGCTGGATCACGCTGCCTTCTTTAACTGGGTAACCTCGCGTGCAAGATAGTGGCCCCGTAACCATGCGGCGGCCTCGGCCCCCCGGTAGGGCTCAGGACGTACAAAGGATCTCCGCTTGCGTCGCAAAAAAGGGTTTGCATCCACCCCCAGCGGTGCGGACTTTTTGCCAAGTTCAAATGCCGCCTGCAGTACGGCTGCAGGCGTGCCCTGGCCGAACGGAAAACCGAAAACCCGGTCGTTCAGAATAAGCCGCGTCTCGACAGGCAGAATGGACAACCTTGCACCCCTCCTGGTGCAACCGTTAAAAGTGCCATCTTGCCGGCACGTTAAGCAATTCGTAATAACCGCAAAAGAGGCCGGATTTAAAGCTGCCGGAGTGACTGCTATTGGCCGAAAGTGGTCGGCTGCCCTTTGATACACTCAACGGCCGGTAATGATCCAAAGCTTTCGTGAAGTTTCTCCACATTGACGCGCATTATTGAACTACGCCCGTGAGCTACGTTGTAACAGTCGTGCGAGATACGCCCATCGAAGAGGAAGAGATTCGAGATCTTGCGGGTAGCTCGCCAAAATTCAAAGTTGAGGTCACCGACGAATGTTGTGCTTTACGCTTTGCGAGTATTAGTGGCGGCAAAGCAGAGTACTTCGTGCTATCGGGCGGCTCCCTGGACATTACCTCGCCATCTGACGCCGCGCTCGAAGCGGCGCAGGAAATGGCTAAAGTGCTCGGCGGTCGAGTAATAGGGGAAGAGGGAGAGGATTTATCCAATGTCAGCGCCTCAGGAGGACTTGGCACTGTATCAGGGTGCGGTCCGCTATTAGGATCGATTCTACTGATTGCCGTACTACTGGCCATTTTCTGGCTGTTCAACTAGGCATGTGGTTCTGAACTCAACTCGCCGTAGGGGCGCGGCCGCTTTTGGCCGTTTCCAGCCGTTCGGCGGGATTGAGCTACACTGTCTGGTATTGACCCAAACCGGACATCGTGCCGACGATCCGATATTAAGTTAAATAAGCGGCAAAATAGCCGATCTTGTATTAGCCTTAGGAGATAGCACCGACAAAGCCGAACCCGTCGAAAGACGGAGAGGGACAGCCGGAGGTACTGGCATCTTCCGAACCTATTGGCACCGTTCCGAGGGGGCCAAGACCGCCAGGCTGCCGATACGGTTCGATGATTATCGGAAACCTAAAGGGAGTCGCAGATGTGTATTGATCAAGGCGTTCGTGCTGAAGTCTTGCTCCTGCTAGTCAACACGACAGCAGCCGCATCCGACAATCTTACAACCTCGGCCAGAAGGTCGACGGCAACGATTTCAATTCCATTCATTTTAATTGAAGGCCATGCCGAAATCCGAACAGAATAGGGGGTTCGCGTCATGAGTGTAAAGCATATCGTACACGTATTGTTCGTTGCGGCAGTGCTAGCTGCTTCAACGACACAGGCCCAAACACCCGATTGGGTCGGCCCGCCGGGCTTGGAGCGCGCAGTAGAAGTCCAGGACAGGTACACTCCCGCCCTGATGGCCACAGACGGTGTCGTAGGTATGGGCGTCGGCTACGACGATAACGGCGAAGTGGCCATCAAAGTTTATACCGCCCGAGCGGGCGTGCCCGGCATCCCGCAGGCCATTGAACAAGTGCCCGTCCAGGTCGTTGTCACCGGTATGTTCGTGGCCCGTGACAACACGGCCCGGTTTCCTCGGCCGGTACCGATTGGCGTTTCGACCGGTCATCCGGATATCACCGCGGGCACCATCGGATGCCGGGTAACAGATGGGAACAACGTTTATGCCTTGAGCAACAACCACGTCTACGCCGACAGTAACGACGCCGTGCTGGGTGACAATGTCCTACAGCCCGGTTCGTATGACGGAGGCCAAGACCCGGAAGACGCCATTGGTACACTGCATGATTTTGAGCCAATCGATTTTTCCGGTGGCAATAACACCATGGATGCAGCCATTGCTCTCACCTCGACTTCAGACCTCGGCGTTGCAACACCCGTTCCCGGCTATGGAACGCCAAATTCGACAACAGTCGTGGCGTCCCCTGGACTACCGGTCCAGAAACACGGTCGAACCACAGGGTGGACAACAGGACAGGTTGATGCGATTAACGTGACTGTCGATGTTTGCTATCAGGTTCGGGGTCTATTTAATTGCGTAAAACTGGCGCGATTTGTAGACCAAAGCATTATCACGCCGGGTACTTTCAGTGACGGAGGCGATTCCGGCTCATGTATTGTCACCAATGATGTCAATAAGAATCTTGTCGGCTTGTTGTTCGCCGGCAGTAGCTCACACACGATTGCCAACCCGATCGAACCTGTTCTTAACCGGTTTAACGTGACCATCGATGACGGTAGCGGTGGCGGTGGCGGGACCAGCAACAGCGACCCGATAGCGGGTTTCAGCTATGCGATAGACTGTAAGACGGTTTCTTTTACCGACGAAAGCACGGACGACGGTTCAATAGTCAGCTGGGATTGGAATTTCGGCGATAGCAACATATCCACTGCGCAGAACCCAATCCACACCTACGCCTCAAACGGTACGTATAACGTCACCCTGACGGTCACCGATAATGACGGTGCGACTTCGGAAAAAACGTCTCAGGTGAGCCTCGGCACCCCACCCACGGCAGCTTTTACCTATACGACAAATGGTCTGACGGTTGATTTTACCGACCAAAGCACGGACAACTGCTCAGTAGTTAGTTGGTCATGGGATTTCGGCGACAACAACACGTCCGCCGCGCAGAACCCAAGCCACACCTATGCCTCAAACGGTACGTATAACGTCACCCTGACGGTCACCGATAATGACGGTGCGACTTCGGAAAAAACGTCTCAGGATGTGAGCGTCTCTGAGCCTGGCGATATAACGTTGTCCGCCACCGGCTACAAGGTCAAAGGCCTGCAGAAGGCCGACCTGGAATGGATCGGCGCGACATCGACCAATGTCGACGTGTATCGCGACGGTGGGTTGATCGAAACAACCGCCAATGTCGGTTTCTATACCGACAACATCAACCGAAGAGGTGGCGGTAGCTACATCTACAAGGTTTGCGAACAGGGGACGAGCACCTGCTCAGTCGACGTGACTGTGACTTTCAATTAGTCCTCGAGGCTCTACGAACTGGCCCGGAGGGATCACCTCCGGGCCTCAAATCAGATTGCCCCTTTCGTACCTGGAAGCGGCTGCTGCCGGCCGCCGTTCCGTATTGACAATGGGAAGGATGACTGAGGGTCAATCCTGGTGGTCGAATAAATTTCTTGTTCCGGTGTGGATTTTTGGCGTTTTACTTACGAACATTGATGGGCCGCTTTGGGTTCCAGACTCAAAATCTGGTGTCCAGCGACGTCCGCCATTGGTTTGAAGAGAGCAATGATTTGATCCGTGCCTACTTTGTGGGACACTGAGCCTGAACAGGTTGCCTTCTTTTAGCAAGTACGTGTACGCTGTAGGGCTGCCAATGAACAAAATGATTGTCATCGTTGCCATGGGTATGGTCGCGACGCAGCCAACTGGTGCTCTCAGCGACAGTTCCTGCACCGATTCCGACAAGATCGCAAAAGACAGTGTCGTGGCNNCTACAGGGAAAGATCCCACAGACCGTCGAGGGTTACCCCGTCACAATAGAAAAAACCGGGACCTTCCGCGCATTCGAATAAGTGGTCTTGCACCAATGGAAATAGTTACGCGGATGAACTGTGCACGCACTAATGGGCAGATTCACGGACCGGGGTGTCGCTACCCACCGAGGCCTGACTAACTGATCGTTCTTGGCTATCTCGATGCTCCGAGTTCATTCTGGCAGTCCCATGGCAGCTCATGAACTTGGACCTACCGTTCACAGGCAATTGTTTGACCGGCCGCTTGTGGCCGATTGCAGCCGGTCGGGGAG